>CAZCFB010000054.1:0-29583 GCA_964497805.1 uncultured Kofleriaceae bacterium | reverse complement strand
CCAGCCGGGATAGCTCCAGGGCAAGCTGCGAGATGGTCCGGATCGCCCGCGGGCGCTTCTCACCGTCGAGCCCGGCTGACTTCGTCAACGACATCCAGATCTCGGCCTGCTGCACTGAGTCCACGCCCAGGTCGGCCTCCAGGTCCAGGTTGTCCTCGAGCATCTCCTCGGGGTAGCCGGTGATCGTGACCAGCTTCTCGCGCACACTCTCGGTCCACTCCGTGATCCGCGCGGTCCCAGCGTCTCCGGGCTCCTGCGCCGGGACGGCGGCCTCGTCCTCAGCCAATGGCGGCTCATCGCCATCTTCTCCGTCGCCGCTGAGGTCATTGAGCAACTCGGCGAGCTGCGCGATGGTTCGCGCCCGGGTTGGCCGCTTGCTGTCCGGGAGGCTGAACGTACTGGTGAGCGTGACCCAGATCTCGGCCTGCTGAACAGAGTCCACGCCCAGGTCGGCCTCCAGGTCCAGGTTGTCCTCGAGCATCTCCTGGGGGTAGCCCGTGATCTCCACCAGCTCCTGGCGCAGGCGGTCTACCCAGACGCCCACACCGGCGCTGTGGCCTTCACCGGCTTCGCTCGCGCGCCTGTGGCCGTTGCCCTTTGACACCGCGGGGGCCGGAGGCTCGGTCGCGGAGGGGGACGAGGCGGCGGTCCAGCGGGGTGCGCTCTGGCCAGCGGAGGAGGCGGCTCGCCGCTCCACGCCATAGTCCCCCCGGACCTTGCCCTGGTAGCGCTGGTAGACCTCATCGATCAGGGCCACCACCGACGGCTCATGCTCCTTCATGTACTCAACGAAGTCCGGGGTGAACAGCCCGGGCAGATCTTGCCTGCGGGCGGCTGACTCCAGGTGTCCCAGCGCCATCAAGAAGGCGCGCGCCCGCCGGTAGGTTTCATGGTCGCCCACCTTGGGGTGCAGGCAGGGCGCGGCCCTGTGCGGCTTTGTCTTCAGGATGGCGCCGATCATCTTGGTCATGGACCAGCCTGGCCCCACCTCGAGGAAGTGCCGCACACCGTCGTCGTGCAGCCTCGTCACCTCCCGGGGGATGTTCAGGGGGGTGATGAGCTGGTTGGAGAGGTGCTCGGCGAGGCTCTCACTGGTCACCGTGGCGGGGTCGATGTACTCCCCGGTGATGGTGGACAGGATCGGGATCTTCGGCGGGGAGCAGGGGATTCGAACCAGCGC
Source organism: uncultured Kofleriaceae bacterium (assembly GCA_964497805.1). Taxonomy (GTDB): domain Bacteria; phylum Myxococcota_A; class Polyangia; family CAZCFB01; genus CAZCFB01. The sequence goes on along the minus strand of CAZCFB010000054.1, from coordinate 28,403 downwards.
CTGGCGGAACGGCTCCCGGGCCGCCTCCATGAAGCGGGAATGAAAGGCCGCCGCGATGGGGAGCAAGCGCACCTCTGCCCCGAAGGATTCGGCCAGGTCCATGGTGACCTGCACGGCCTCCTTCTCGCCGGCGAGGACGAAGCGCTCGGGCGCGTTGATGTTGGTCAACACCACCCGCTCGCCGGCCATGCGCAGCAGGGCGTCTCGCTGCTCCGGGGAGCAGATCAAGCTCATCATCCGGTAGGGCGAGTCGCCGTTGGCGGACATGGACTTGCCCGCCTGGATCCGCGCCTGGACCACCTTGAAGGCGGTCTCCAGATCCCAGACCCCGGCCAACGTCAGGGCCGAGATCTCGCCGAAGCTGTGGCCGATCATGACGTCGGGCTCCACACCCAGGGAGAGCAGCACCCGCCCCATGGCAACCTCAACGGCGAAGAGGGACAGCTGCGCCCCCTCCAGCGTGGCCAGCTTTTCGGCCAGGGCCACATCGTCCGGGTCGCCGTGTATGGCCTCCAGCAGGTCGAAGTTCAGCTCGCGGCGGCTCAGCGCGTCTATCCGGTCCAGCACCGCCCGGAAGCTCGGATCCTCCCCGTAGAGGTGCTGCCCCATGGTGATGTAATGGGTCCCCTGGCCCGGGAGACAGAGGGCCAGCTTCTCCCGGTCGCCCTGGGGGGCTACGCGCGAGAAGAACACCCCTTGAGACTCCAGCGGGGTGATCTCATGACCGCCCTCCAGCAGCTGCAGGGCCTTGGTGAGCTTCCCCCGAAGCTCCTCCTCCTCGCCGAAGGTGGCGGTGAGGCGGGCGGTCACAGCGTTCCCCTCTGAGATGAACTGAGGGATGGGCGACAGGGTGGCGGCCCGCCCCAGGGCGGAGGCCAGGTCGTCAGGATCCTCCACCAGGCAGACGAAGGTGCTGTCCGCCATGGGGTCGTCGGCTCGCAAGGTGACGCCGCCGGTGGTCAACCCCTGGACGGGCAACCCACCGCCGGTCAGGTCGTCCGGCCCACCCGAGGGGCCGGGGGGGGGCAGATCCACCTGGCTGTCCTGGGAAACCACCGCGAAGTAATTGGCCCCACCCAGGCCAAGGGAGTTCACCGCGCCGGCGCGGGTGCCGGGAGGGAGCGGTTCGGTGCCCAGACGGGGCTGGACCTGCTCCAGCAGCGGCTGGATCTCCGGCCGGACATTCTCGAGGTTCCGGATGGTGGGGGCGGTCTGATCCCTGAGGGCCATCAGCGTGCTGAGCATCGACGCGGCGCCGGAGCCGCCGTAGATGTGCCCGATGTGAGACTTGATGGCGGTCATCTGCACTGGCTGACCGGAGCCGTTGGGGCGCAGCTCGGCTGCCAGGGCGCGGGCCTCCACGATGTCGGAGAGCTTGTTGGCTGAGCCGTGTGTATCCACGACCCCGATCTCCTCCGGCTCTATGGAGGTCTTGACCAGCGCGTCTCGGATGGAGCGGCGCACGGCCTCCTCGGTGGGGGCGACCATGCTCTTGGTGTCCGCCTCGGAGGAGCCGCCCACGGCGTCGATGATGCCGAGGATGGAGTCCCCGTCCCGCCGGGCGTCACGCAGCCGCTTGAGCAGGAAGAAGACCCCGCCCTCGCCGATGAGGAAGCCCTGGCCCTCGGCGTCGAAGGGCCGCGCGGTCTCCTCGGCCACCGCTCCCAGGGAGCAGACCCCGGCGGTGAAGACATCGGAGAGCTGCTGGTTGAGCCCACCGCTGATCATCATGTCCACCTGGCCGTACATGAGCTGGTAGGCGGCGGGGATCAGCGCGGCCAGCCCCGAGGAGCAGGCCGAGTCCACGGTGAAGTTGGGGCCCTGCAGGTTCAGCTTGTTGGCGATGCGGCCCGCGATGACGTTGGTCATCCAGCCGGGCAGGGTGTGCTCGGTGACCTGGGGTGAGGCGGCGCGCATCTCCTCCGCGGCCTCGGTAATGGCGGGCTCCAGGGCCTCGGGATCGAAGCCCTCAAACGCCGGGCACTTCCTGATGGCGTCGATGTACTCATCGATGGCCATGGGATCAAAGATGTCGGGAAAGAAGTCGTCGTGCATGGCCCCGAGGCTGACGCCGATCTTCTTGGGGTCCTTGAGAGGGAGGCCGTACTCCTGCAACAGGCTGTCGGCCAGGTCGAGGGCCAGGAACTGGGTGGGCGCGATCTGCGATACCGCCGTGGGGAAGATCTTGTGGCGCAGGAGGTTGAACTTGAGATCACCGATGCGGGACAGCTTGCGGGTGGTGATCTGCTCGTTCTCCGGGCCCTGGTCCAGGTGGTCCTGCCAGCCCAGTTCCTCGGCGTCGGCCGGGGTGAACACGTCCCGGCCGCTGGTGATGTTCTGCCAGAATGTGTCGGCGGAGTCCGCGCCGGCCACACGGCATGAGACGCCGACGATGGCGATCTCGCGGGACAGCTCGGGCCGCTCGGCGGGAGCCTGGTAGGTCTGGCTCTGCTCCAGGACCACGTGGTAGTTCACCCCGCCGAACCCGGAGGCGGTCACGGCGGCCAGGCGGCTGCCGTCGGCGTGGGGTTGCCAGGGCGACGTGGTGCTGGGGATCCGCAGCGAGTCGCTGGGGTACTCCACCCGGGGGGTCAGCTTCTTGAAGCGGGGCATGTGGGGGAAGGTCCCATGCTCCATGGCCAGGATGGTCTTGAGCAACCCCGCCATGCCGGCCGCGGCCTTGAGGTGCCCGATCTGCTGCTTGACGCTGCCCAACAGCAGCGGCCCCCGGCCGCCACGGTCTCCGCCATAGACCTTGGAGATGGCGTCATATTCGTTGGCGTCACCCACGACGGTGGAGGTGGCGTGGGCCTCCAGGTACTGGATGTCGCGGGGCTCGATCTCCGCGTTCTTCAGCGCGGCCCGCAGCGCCTTGCTGCGGCCCGACGCCGACGGGGTGTAGATCGCCTGGCCGTGGCCGTCGCTTGAGGTGCCGATGCCGCGGACCACCGCGCGCACCCGGTCGCCGTCTGCCAGCGCGTCCTCCAGCCGCTTGAGCACCACGATCCCCACGCCCTCGCCGATGACCAGGCCGTCGGCCGTGTGATCGAACGGGTTGGAGGTGCCGCTGGTGCTCAGGCCGTCCACCCGGCTGAAGCCCACGTAGATGGCGGGGTTGGTGCCCAGGTCCGCGCCGCCGGCGATGGCCAGCCGCGTGTCCCCGGCGTCCAGGGCCTGACAGGCCACATCCAGCGCCACGAAGGATGAGGCGCACGCCGCGTCCAGGGTCATGTTGAAGCCGCCCACGCCGAAGACCTGGGCCACGCGGTTGGAGATGGAGGAGGGGATCGCCCCCACCGCGGCGATGGCCGGGTTCCAGTCATGGCCCCGGGAGGCCAGCTCGGCGTCGAACTGCGAGTGCAGCTCCTCCACCTGGGCCGCGGGAACGCCGCGGGCAAGCAGCGCCGCGCTCAGCCGCTTGAAGTAGCGGTGGCGCCTGAGGAAGACCGTGGAGTGGGCGAAGGCGTCCACGCCGCTGGCGCCCACCAGGGTGATTGCGTTGGCCAGGGCCTCGGAGCGCGGCTTGATCCCCGCGTCCTGCAGAGCCTCACGGGTCGCCTCAAGGGTGACCAGCTGGGCCATGTCCACACCGCGCATGGTGTTGGGCGGCAGCCTGTACTCATTGAATGGGAACTCGAACCCCTGAAGGAAGGCGCCGGTGGTGGTGTATGACTTGTCCGCCCTGGCCCGGTCCTCGGAGTGAAAGTTGTCCAGCCTCCAGAGGCGCTCGGGCATCTTGGAGAAGTAGCAGTCGTCGCTTACGACGTTGTTCCAGTATTGCCCAACGCTGTTGGCGTGGGGCAACACACACCCCATGCCGATGATGGCTATATCGATGCGACCCATTCCTCATCTCCGCTACGGCTGGCTGCCCGTTGTGCCGTGTCGCCGGTGGAAAACCTCTCCATGGCTCGGCGGGCGTTTTGCCAGCTCATTTGATCCTGTTTTCCTGTCCAGGTCGTGAGCCCCGTGCGCACCGGGAGGTACTCAACTCCGGCCTCCCGCGCGCTCTCACCGTCCCTGTCCTGGCGGTCCCCAACAACCAACACCGCCTCACGCGCCAGGCCCCACCGCTCTCGAACCATCTGGATGGCCGTGGGAGAGGGCTTGAGCGCCCCCAACTCCTCGGTGCTCAACAATATGTCGAATGAAGATGGGGCGATCTTCAGCGCGCGCAACCGCTCGGCCACCCAACCGTAATCTGAGAAGATCGCCAGGCCGGTCCCCTGGTCGCGGAGCTGCCGCAACAGGCCGGGTAGGCCGGGCCGGGGCGTGGCGTGGCGGGCCAGCTGGTCAATGAAGCATGGGATGAACCGGTCCTGATACCAGCGGCGGCAAGCCTCCTCGCTCCTGTGCGACCTGCGCGCCAGCTCGCCAAACAGGGCCTGGTAGTAGCCCTCCCCGGTGGGGAACGACGCTCCCCTGAGCTGCCTCCGGGAAGGCCCGAGTTGGCGCAACAACGCCAGGTCTCTCCACAGCTCGACCGTGAGGCGAACCTTCAACGCACGCACTGAATAGAGCGTGCCGTCGAGATCGAAGAGGACAGCCCGGGAGATCATCCGTCGCCGCCCTCTGCCCCCGCCTTCTCCAGCTTCTCCGCATCGTAGGCCTCGAGCCGCCCCTGGATCAGCTCGTGGTATCGCACGGCCGCCTCGCCCGGGTCGCCCTCGATCTTCTCCGCGGGGAAGAACTCGATGCTGATATCAGTCCGCTTCCGGCCGAACAGCTCCACGAGCTGAGGCCGCATGGGGCGGTTGATGTCCCATTTCAGCATGTTCCGGTCGGGCAGGTAATCGATGACGCAGGCCTCCAGCAGGCAGCCCGTGTCGGCCGCGGCCTTGAACGAGAACGGCTTGAACGGCGGCCGCTCCACCCCCGGGCTGGCCCGGCCTTCTGGAAAAACAATGATCCGGTCCCCGTCCTTGAGGACCTCGAGCAGCCCTTCCCGGGCGTTGCTGCGTGATGTCTTGTCGGAGCGGGCCACGAAGACGTGCCCCTGATCCTCCAGGGCCTTGCCGAAATAGAAGACCTTCCGCATGGACATCTTGATCATGAAGACCGACGGATACACCGACAGCATCACGGGCACGTCCAAAAAGCCCATGTGGTTGGAGATGATCAGGTCCCCCATGGGGCCGGTGCGTTCGTTGCGCCGGTGCAGGACGACCCCCATGATCCGGGCGAGCCCCGCTCCCCACAGGCCGATGGTGCCCATGTAGCGGCCGGGCCGGAAGATCTGCCGTACCCGGAGGGACCAGTGCAGCAGCAAAGTCCAGGCCAGGGCCAGCGGGATCCGGTAGGCCAGCCGCAGGTAGTTGAAGAAATTCATGGCTGTTCTCTTTGCTGACGATCTCTGGCGCGCTGCTTGGCCTTGAACAGGAGCATGGAGACACGACCAAGGATGCTCACCTCGTTGTCTCCAGACGTCTCTATGGAGAGAAATTCAAGCTCTGGGTGTTGCGACATAATTTTTGCCTGTACTCCGTCCGAGACTCCCGAGGACGCCATGCAGCCGAATGGCTTGCAGGAGATGAATCCATCGCATCGGCCAGCATAGTGGATGGCCTCTGCGATCTCCAGGTTCCCCTCGCCGCCGAAGATCTCGGGATGGTAGTATTCTCGAGCCAACTCGGCAAGGTGGTTCAGGTCATGGATTTCGGCCCGGCCGCCGAACGCCTCAGGATGAAATGCGTCGCGGTACCATCGGTAGAAGTACTTGATTACTTTGGTGGAAAAGCGCTGCTTGCGGAGCGACTTCTTCCAGGCTCGGATCTCTGTCTTGTCAGTGGTGTACTTCAGCCCCCGCTCCGCCTCCTTGGTCCGTCGCCAATTGTCGTAGAGGATCCGCTGGGTGAACATTCCGGGGATCGCCTCACACCCCTCATCGGCGATGAACCGGCGCAGGTTGTAGTTGCCCTCGTTGTGGGCCAGGTTGGCGAAGAACTCGCCGGTTACAAAGGTCAGCGGCAGCTTCACATCGCGGCGGGGGAGGGCGGCCAATCGCGCGCTCGCGCGGGCCAGGACGCCGGGGATCTTGAAGAGATAGAGCCGGCTCGTGAAGGCGCGGAGCAGCTCCTCCTCGCACTGGCCAAGGGTTTGCTCCAGCAGCTCCCTGTCATGGACGCGCGGTCTCAGGGCGCACTCGGCCACATGCAACAGATCAGCCAGGATGATGGCGATCATCATGTTGATGCGGAAGGGGAGGTTGATCTTGAAGGCGCTCTGCCGGGGGGGCGGCGGGCCCACCAGGTCAGAGGCGAAGATCAGGATCCGGAACCCCTTGTAGCCAGCCTCATTGACCACCTTGAGGTATTCCTGAGGGTACATCCCGTAGCGGCAGGGGCCGCACTGCCCGCCGCCGCCCAGGAAGATGTACCGCTCGACGATCTCCTCTTTTGTCAGCCCCTCCTCTTTCTCAATCCTGGCCAGGTTTCGGATCAGCGCCCCGGAGGTGAAGTACATGGGGTTGCACTCCATCCGGTTGCCGCACTCCTTACCCCAGCGGACGTCTTCCTTGATGTGGTCCCCCATGTCCTGGAACCGGTACCCCTTGCGGGCGAAGTAGGCCCGCAGGAAGAGGGACTTACGACGCTCCACGAAGCTGTACAGGATCGTGACCTTCTTCTTGTCCTTTTTGTGCCAAAAAGGATTCTGGTAGCCCTTCCACTGTGGCGCGGATTCCAGCTTTGGAGGGTTTGTCCTGACGGGAAGCATATGCATAACTAGCCTCCTGCAGCGGCCCTGTCGATGGTGCGCAGCTTCTTTTCCTCCAGCTTCAGGAAGTAGTCGATGGTCTTGAGCCGGATCTCCAGCGAAGCCCGGGGCTTGTTCTGGTCGATGTCGTGGAACAGGAAGTGGGGGGTTTCTGAGGTGTCCAGGATGCTCTCGACGTAGGAGTAGGTCGGCGCGTCGTGGCCACACTTGAAGCTGCTGAAGTCGATGAGGGCCAGGTTGGGGTGCCGCGAAGCCACCTTGGCGGCCCAGATCTTGAGGTTGGTGTTGCGGTTGAAGTTCCGCATCCAGACATCGTCGATTCGGAGCGCCTCGTCCTCCGATTCCTCCCCGAACAGCGGGCCCAGGAATGCCCTGTCCGTGGGGAGCGACTCGATGCAGAGCACCGGGTAGCCGCGCACCTGGAGCTCCTCCAGGATGCCGTGGTTGAGCCCCGGGTCGTGGTGGTAGGGGTGCCCGATGACCAGGACGCCCATGCGACCCTCCGCCTCCAGCTGGCTGATGACCTGGCGGCCGGCCTCCTGCAGACGGGCAATGTAGCTCGCGTTGGCCGCGTAGGCCTGCCGGACCGCCCAGGCGTTCTCGGCCGCGGTGATGCCCAGGCGTTCTTCGAAGTATTCGAACAGCTCGCCCGCGGCCTCGGCGGGCCTGTCCATGCGCACGAACGGCTTGAGGTAGGTGACGCCGCGCTCGGCGAAGTGGTCGCGGTCCCGGGTGAAAACGGCCTCCGCCACCTCGGGCGTGCCCATCTGGATGACGCAGGCGTTGTTGCCCAGGGTGTTTGTAACCGTGGACTCCAGGTGGGTGATGATGGGGAAGCAAATGTGCGTCGGCTTCTTCTTCTCCAACAGGTTGAAGATGTGGGCCGGCGCCGCCTTGGCCGGGAAGCAGGGGTCGATGGCGCCCCAGATGTTGCCCTCCTCCCACAGCCGCTGGGAGGTGTAGTCGCTGTACACCACCCGCTTGACGCCCAGCGCGCGGAAGTAGGTGCTGAAGAACGGCGCGTAGTAGTACATGTTCAGCAGCCGGGGGATGCCGATGACCATCTGCTCGCGCCGTCGCGCCGCGGCCTCGCTGGACGCATCGCCGGGTGGCGGGGGATCGAAGGTGTACTCCTCGAAGACCTCCCTGGCCGACTGCTGGACCAGGTTCGGGTGCTTCTTCAGCAGCGCCTTCCGGGCGCGACGATCAGACCGCATCCGATCCAGGTCATCCGCCAGGCCTCGCTCGCAGCCGTTGCCCGAGATGAAGCGCACCCTGCGCTCGGGTGTGGCCTGGATGTCCACGAAGGTTCGGGGGCAGCGGTCGTCGCAGAACCCGCAGCGGGTTTCCTCGTTGCTCGTGGCCTGGAATTCGACGGCGGCCGCGCGGGAGATGCCGATGAAGCGGCTGGGCTTGCCCCGCAGCATCTGCCGCGCCTCCAGGGCCGCGCCCATGGCCCCGCAGACATCCGCGTACTGGTGAACATGGACCTCGGCGCCCGGGACCTTGGCCCTGATGTGATCCACCTGGGCCTTGACCGCGGCCAGGTTCTTCTGGGTGCCCCCCTGCAGCACGAAGCGCTGGCCGAAGCGGGCGATATGCGGCTCCTGGACCACATGGTTCCAGATGTTCTTGGGGAGCACCATGGCCAGGCCCGCCATGATCTCTTCGTTGGTCCAGCCGAGCTGCTGAAAGTTGACCCGGTCCTGCTCCAGGAACACCGCGCAGCCGATGTTGAACGCCGGCGCGCGGCGGGCGCTGAAGGCCCTGTCCGCGTACCGCTCCAGGGGGACGTCGAACTGCTCGGCCATGGTCTGCAGCAGGTACCCGTTGCCGGCGCTGCACTGGGTGTTGAGCCGAAAATCAACCACCCGGCGGTTCTTCATGAACAGGACCTTGATGTCCTGGCCTCCCACATCGCAGATGACGTCCACATCCCCGTACAGGCTCATGGTGGACCTCATGTGGGCCACGGTCTCCACCACCTCAAGGTCCATACAGAAGGCCTCCTTGAGGATGGGCGCCGCGTACCCGGTGATGGCCGCGGCCTCGATGGTGAGCCCTTTTAGATCACGCTCCTGGCGCCAGCGGTTGAGCTCGCCGAACATGTGGCGCAGGTCCTCGATGGGGTTCCCCTGGGAGAGGCGATAGTCCCGGTAGATGAGCTGGTCCTGTTGGTCCATGAGCACCAGCTTGGAGCTCGTGGAGCCGCCGTCGATGCCGAGGACGCAGCTCAGGTCCGCCCGGGGGGGAAGATCCGGCGGCTCGAACTCGGGCACCGCGTGGGCAAGCGCGAACTGCTCGCCCTCCTCGTCGGACTCGACCAGGCCGTCGGACACCGCGCCGGAGGTGAGCATCTGGGACACCCTGCCCTCGGCGATATAGTGTGAGAGCGGGCCGAGGCCAGGGAAGGTTCGATCCTGGGGTGGAGCGCCCGGGTCGGCCCCCATCTCGGCGGACTCCAGGCCGATGAACAGCGCCCCGTAGGCCGCGAAGTAGAGCGAGTCCGGCGGGACAATGATCAGCTCGGACAGCGGCATGTCCTGCGGGGTCCAGCCCAGAATGTCCCAGGTCTGCTGGATGTATTGACGCCAGAACTCCGCCAGGCATCCCAGGTAGGTGTGCGGTCCTCCCAGCAGCATGACCCGATCCCTCAGGATGTTGCCATGGACGAGCACCTCCAGGTTCTGCTTGACGATGGCCGAGCCCAGGGAGATGACGATCTCCTCCCTGCTAACGCCGCTCTTGAGCAGGCCCACCACGTCAGTCTCCGCGAAGACGCCGCACTTGGCGGCCACATGGTGGACCGTCTTGTCCTGGACGGTGACGCGGCCTGCCTCCTCCTGGCTGATGCCGATCTTGGCCAGGATCTTGTCGATGGTGGCGCCGGTGCCCCCGGCGCACTTGTCGTTCATGTAGGTCAGGGTTGTCTTGCGCCCCTGATCATCCGTCTTCCAGATGATCACCTTGGCGTCTTGCCCGCCCAGCTCCACCACCGATCGGGCGTCGGGGCAGAGCTTCTCCACGGCGTAGGTGATCGCGTTGACCTCAGGAACGAAGATGGCGTTGAGGTGCGGGGCCACGGCCCTGCCTCCGCTGCCGGTGACGAAGATCTCCAGCGCGCGATCGGGGAATGCGCCCTCAATGGTTTCAAGGAACTCCCAGACCACCTGCGCTAGCCGCGTATTGTGACGCTGGTACTTCTTCCAAAGCGTCTCGCCTGACGCGTCCATCACCACCGCCTTGACGGTGGTGGAGCCGACATCGACGCCGACCTGCAGTGTTTTTTCGTCGCCCATCACAGATCCGCTGAAAGTGAGGAAGGCGAACGAATTACTACTTTTTCCACCGCCTGGCTACAACCTTGTTGTTTTTGGGCTTTTTCGACTTTCCGTTGACGAGGGATTTGACGATGGTGAGGGCGAAGTGATCCTTGCTCACCATCTCGTACTTGAAGACAGTGCGGTACTTCTTTCCGTTGTATTTCAGCTCTATTGTCAGCCGCTTGGCGTCGGCGGCCCAGCGCCCGCGCCTGGAGGTCTTGATGCCGTCCTCATCCATGCGGTAGCAGGAGTTCTTCCTGTCCAGCACAAAGATGTCCGCCTCGCCCTCGATCTCCCAGGAGCCGGTCAGCAGCGTCTGGTACTTGTTTGTGGCCGCGGCGGTGGCAGGGAGCAGCGACAGCAGAAGGGGCAGGGCGGCGATGATTATCAGGCGAGTCTGGCCGATCATGGCGACCTCCTTGTTCTTCATGTTCTACCCCTTGGACCGTCCATATCCCCTTTCTATTCTCTGCGGTAGGTCCAACGTGGCCGGCGCCCGCAAGATAAGTCCATAGGTCGTAATTCAGTTTTTTAGTTTTGTCCCAAAACTAAAAAACTGAATTACGACCTATGGACCGCTGCAGGTTCAACGTGGCCGGCGCCCGCAAGATGCAATCGTGAGTGGTGAGATCATTTGCTAAACTGGCGTCCGGTTCCTGGATAGCCCCAACCCCTTGAATGGGAAGGCCCCTCTTGAGCAAAGCAAAGTCTGCAGCCCTGGTCCTGCCACTCGTCGCGTCCCTGCTCGCTCTGCCGGATCGAGCCCTGGCCGGCGGCTTCTCCTTCCCGGTGGTCGGCTCCCGCGGCACCACCACCGGCGGCTTCTCGGCCCGGGCTGATGACACCACCGCCATGTACCACAACCCGGCCGGGCTGGGCATGCTGGAGGAGTATGTGGTGGACATCAGCGGCACCGCGGTGCTGTCGCACACCAACTACACCCGCTGCACCGAGGCCACCTACGACACAGACGGCAACCCCACCGGCTGCAAACTGGGGGCCGACGACCAGCCGCTCATGGAGCCCACGGTCAGCACCGTGCCGTACGGCGGCCTGCCCAAGGGCTTCGGCATCCTGCCCTATCTCGGCCTGGCCGGCCGCTTCGGCCTGAAGAAGTGGAACTTCGGCATCGCCGTCTACTCGCCCCACAACGCCACCGGCTCCTTCCAGGACTGCGAGCGGGAGGAGGACGGGGAACCCATAGATTGCACCAACGCGCCCAGCCGCTTCCACGCGGTGCTCGGCACGGTCAACACCATCTTCATCACCCCCGCGGTGGCGGTGACGCCCATCCCCGAACTGCATATCGGCTTCAGCGTGTCCGCCGTTCGGGCCGCGTTGACCAGCGAGCGGGCCCTCTGGCTGGGGGGCACGGCGGCCTCCTTTCTCGGTTGGGGCGGCGAGGGGCGCATCCGCCTTGACGCGTCGGCCTGGACCTGGGCCGCACAGATCGGCGTGATCTGGCACGCCGGGCGCACCTTCGCCCCGGGCAACCCCTGGGTGCGCGGCCTGCGCCTGGCCGCGTCGTACACCACCCAGGCCGAGATCGCCTTCAAGTCGGATCTAAGCCTCTTCTCCCCCGGGCTGTATAACGCGTTGCAGGAGAACAAGGGGTGCCGCAAGGGGGACGACTCCAAGCATGAGGTGCTGTGCGCCACAACGGTGGACTTCACCTTCCCCATGCAGCTCCGCTTCGGCTTCAACTGGTCCATCACCCCGGAGTGGGGATTCGGGTTTGACGCCACCTGGCAGGACTACTCCCAGTTCAAGGAGATCAAGGTCCAGTTCGACGAGCCCCTCTCGCTCATGGGCCTGGTTTCGGTGAACGAGACCACCGAGCCAAAGAACTCCTTCGACATCTGGACCTTCACCTGGGGCGTCAACTACGCGCCGGCCTGGCTGCCCGGCCTGGAGATCAGCCTCGGGCTGCTGTTAGATCAGAGCCCCTACCCGAACAGCACCTACTCTCTGCTCAGCCCGGACGCGGACAAGATAGGGCCCTTCATCGGCCTGAGCTACCTCACCTCCATCGGGCTGCAGATCTCGGCCGGCTACACGCCGATTTTCTACAGGGACCGGGTGATCCGTGACTCCAGGCTCGCCGCGAAGATCTGCAAGGACGGCGACACCGCTTGCCAAAAGATCGCGCCCAACTCGAACTTCTCCATGAACGGTGATGTGCTGAACAAGCGGGTGGATCTCTGGATGCTGCAGATCGGCTACCGGTATGGGGCGGAGCGAAAGGGATTGCCTTATTGAGGAACTGACCAAGTGAGCCAGACCATGCGCTGCCCGTTCTGTGAAAATCCCCGGTCGCTCAGCATCACCCACAGGCTGGAGCTGCCGCCGGACCACAGGTCCGACGAGGTGACGCTGCAGCTGGTGAAGTGTGCGGCGTGCGGGGTGGAGGCGGGCGCAATCTACGAGGAGTCCAGGCGCGGGGCGTCGGAGTCGTGGCACCACTTCGCCTTCGAGCTTGATCCCTTCTCGCGGCTAAGGGTCCTGCGGCTCATTGAGGGCTGCCCCGATCCTGGCGACAAGCGGTGCGAGTGCCAGGCTCACCAGGACCTGGCCGGCCCCGCCGCGTACAACCTGGGGAAAAAGCCGGTCCCAATTTGATGAGCTCACGTTTCACAAACAGGAGCGGATGAACATGGCGATCCTGGTCTACTACTTGCCCAACGGTCTCAAGCAGGCGGTCTTCGTCAACAACGAGTACCCCACCGTACTGGTTGGGCGTCAGGACCCATGCGAGGTCCAGGCAGCCTCTGACCAGGTCTCCCGCCAGCACTGCAAGGTACGCCAGGAGCACGGGCGCTATCTGATCGAAGACCTGGGCAGCCGGAACGGGACCTTCGTGGACGACAGGCGGGTTGAAGGGAGCGCTCTGCTGGAGCATGGCTCGGAGATCCGGTGCGGCACTTACCGGCTGCGCTTCCAGCTGGAGGAGGAGGAGCGGGCTGTCTCCTCGGGCGACACCTCCCGCGAGGACGACCCCGTCACCACCATGGAGCGCGCCCTGGCCAGCGCTGGGGCGGCCCTCAACGAGCTCAAGGAGGGCCTGGCCGCGCGCCCCATCGTCACTGTGGACCAGGAGCTGATCCCCGCCTCGGTCACGGAAGTGGACATGGCGGCCAGCATCTCGGAGACCCTGCCCCCCGAGGCTGAGGTGGAGCTGGTGGCCCTGCTGGATCTGCGCTCGGAGTGGGGCGGACGACACATCTGGATCCACCGGGACGGGCGGGCCTACGCCCTGCTGCTCGGGCCGGAGAACGATGGGCTGGAGGGGGCGTTTAGGCTGGAGGTGAGCGGCGGCGCCTTCCGCCGGCTGGAGCGGGCGGTCCAGGACCGGGAGTTCCAGGACGTGAGCGAGCCAGACCGCGACGGGCTACCGGACGAGTCCCGGGTGTGCATCTATGCCGGCTGGCGCGACGGCACCAGCTCCACCCGCTCCAAGTGGGCCGGGCAACGGATTGAGGCATTCGACCGGGTGTACAGCCTGCTCACCGGGACCCTGCGCGGTGCCCTGTCCAAGGCCGTATCTCTGGAGGAGGCGGCGGGCCCTGATTGGTCCCCGGCCGGCTTCCCCTCGCCCGCTGACATCCGCGCCCTGGTTGAGAGCTGATGAGCAGCTCTGCTGGCGGAGCCCCGGGCCCCCACAGGTGCTATAACGGGTGCCCATGATGGGACGCAGACCGACCTTCTGGCGGGACGAGATCCTGATGCTCATCGGGGCGGGCCTGTTCGGCCTGGGCGCCCTGGCCCTGCTCGGGTTCGCCCTGGACTTTGACCTCAACGAGAAGGGCGTGGTGGGCGGCCTGATCCTCACAGGCATGATGCTCGTGGGCGGGGGCGTGGTCTTCCGCGTGGGCCTGGGCTTTCGCCGGCTGGAGAAGCGCCTGGTGCGCATCCTCGAGCTGGTGAGCACGGTGGACCGCATCAGCCTGCGGGACGTGGCCCGCGGCGCTGGCGTGAGCGAGGAGGAGGCGCGCACGGGGGTCATCTTCCTGATCAACCGCGGCTACGTCAGCCTGCGCTACGACCCGGCCACGGGGCAGGTCCACTCACCGAGGGCGGGCGGCGCCGGCGGCTGGCTCAAGCTGCCGGGAGTGTGCCCCAACTGCAGCGCCCCGTGCCCCTCCATGGTTCAGCGTGAGGCCGAGCCGCCCCGGTGCGAGTATTGTGGCGCCAACCTACCGGTGCAGGCGTTGGCCCCGCGCAAGGAGGCCGAGCCGTGGCAAGACCCGGCCGCCGCTCGCCGTGAGGCAGCGCCTGGCCTGAACAGCTCCGCCTTCTCGGGCAGCTGGGGCCTGCTGATCTTCCTGTTCATCTTCTTCTGGCCGGTGGGCGTGATCTACCTCATCCAGGGCCTGAAGAAGCACGGCGGCGGTCAGGTCTTCCGGGCCTGAGGTAGAGGGGTTACTCCCCGAGGAGCGGCTTCCACGGCGCCCACTCCCTGGCATGGGACAGGGCGCGCAGGGCGGTCTTGCGGTCCCCGGAGGCCAGGGCCGCGCCTGCGATGGACTGCCAGGCCGCGGCGTAGCTCTCGTGCATCTGCGCGGACCAGGGATCCACCTTGGGGTCGGGCAGGGGGCCGCGGCGCAGGAACCTCTCGTAGAGGCGCTCGTTGCGCTCCAGCACCCAGGCGGGCGGCGGCGAGGAGGCGAAGGGGGAGAGCAGCCGGATCAGCGGCCCGTAGGGGTAGCCTGCGAAGGCGCGCAGCACCTTCTTGTTGTAGGCCGAGGCCAGGTACACCGGCACCCCGCGCGCCATCTCCTGGCGGATGAGCTGGATGGAGTTCACGTTCCCCCTGGTGAAGGTGTACTTCAGCCCCGGCCGTTCCCGTTTTTTCTGGGCCACGTACCAGGGGTAGAGCAGCAGCTTGACGTTGATGAACTGCACGTCCGGGCGGTAGCCGAGCACCCTCTGGGCGTGCATGACGCTGAAGGTGTCAACGTCCCCGATGCCCAGCACCAGGGCGCCCTCGTCCACCGAGGAGAGCAGGTTGTAGGCGTAGTCCTCCACCGCGTAGTTATCGCTAACGTCCGCGTGGGAGTGGTTGCCCAGGGCGGTGATGCCGAGCACCACAAAGGCGGCCACCCGCCACAGGGGGGCAGTTCGCTGGAAGTCCGGCATGGCCAGCACCGCCCGGTCCAGCCAATTGAGGCCCAGCCCGACGCAGACGCAGAGCAGTGACACCGGCAGGATGAAGAACCGCTCCACCACCATGGCCTCCGTGCCTGCGGAGCCGAGGTTGAACAGGGTGAAGAAGCCGGGCCCGGCCAGCAGGCAGGCCAGGGCGAACCAGCCGGCGCCGGCGCGGCCCAGGCGCAGCTCGGAGATGTCGGCCCACGGGCTCCTGGCGGCCCGTCCCATGAGCGCCACGACCCCGGCCAGGGCCGCGGCCCAGAGCACCCAGGTGAGCTGCCCTGGCAGGCGCTGAAAGAAGTAGCCGAGCGCCTCGTACTGGCTCGCCTTGCCGCCCACGCTCAGGCTGAAGGTGCCGTAGTCCTGACGCAGGAAGTGGACCAGGAACCCGGACCAGGTGCTGGTGTCCCCCCAGCGGGGGAGGATCTTCGGGTCGGCCAGCAGCAGGTGGAGATAGGGGCTCAGGCCGAGGAGCCCGCCGGCCAGGCCCGCCGCAACGCGCGCCCCCAGCGCCCACACTGGCCTGAGGGGCAGCAGCACCGCGGGCACCGCCACCGGGAGCACCCAGACGGCGCTGTGGTGGTTGGACAGGGCGAGGCCCGCGGTGAGGCCGCAGAGCATGGACCAGATGACCTGGCGGCCGCGGCTCGCGCCCTCGCTGCGGGTGGCCTCCAGGCTCACGAACAGCACGCCGAGACAGAGCGCGGCGTTGAGGCCGAACACCTCGGGCAGGGAGCTGTAGCGCCAGAAGATGTCGCCGCTGGCCAGGGTGAGGGCCCCCGCGGCCGCGGCCCAGGGGCGCCCGCCGGCGCGGACAACGATGGTGTAGACCAGCAGCATGGCCAACAGGCCGGCGCCCACCGATAGCCAGGCCACCCGCCCGGCCTCGGTGGAGCCGGGGAGCAGGCACATGACATGGCCGAGCAGGGTGTAGAGGGGATACCCGGGCGGGTGGGCCACGCCCAGGTTGCACGCGGCCGCCACCAGCTCGCCGGAGTCCGCCACCTGGATAGCGTCGGTCCAGGTCAGGGAGAGGAGGATCAGGCCTGACAGGAAGACCACCGCCGGCCAGACGACCTGGCCTGGCTTCATGGCTTGGGGTGGGCCTTGAGGAAGGCCCAGGTCTCGCGGGCGAAGGCGTCTGTGGGCATGGGCAGGTGGCCCCCGCCCTTGATGGTCCAGAGCTCCACGCCCACGCTCTTGGGGCAGCCCGTGTGTTTGAGCACCTCGGTCTCGGCGCCGCTCACGGTCAGGTCCAGGTCCAGGTTCTTGGCCCCCTTCTCGGTCTTGGCCGCGCACCCGTTGTGGCCAGCCCAGATGGCCGCGGTCTTCACGGCGCCCGGGTAGGTGGCCTTGCCGCCCATGAGGGTGCCGCCGTTGTACTTCACCGCGTCGTCCTTGTCCCCGTGGACCAGCAGCACGCTCACCTTGCCCTTGGGCTTGCACTTGGTCTGGTCGCCCCAGGTGGAGCCGGCCAGGCTCATGATGCCCGCGATCTGGTCGGCGTGGTCGCACGCCATGCGGTTTGACATGTACCCGCCGTTGGAGTGGCCGATGAGGTAGACCCGCTTGGGGTCCACGTTGTACTCGGCGCTGATCTCCTTGATCAGCGTGGAGAGGTAGGTGCTGTCGTCGGGCTTCTTGCTGCCGAATGCGCAGCAGACGTCGGTGGCGTTCCAGAAGTTCTTCTTCTTTTCGTCCACAAGGCCGTCGGGGGCGGCCATGAGCACGTTCTCCTTCTCAACCAGCTTGTCGTAGCCCAAAAACTTCATCTGCACCCACCCGATGGCGCCGTAGCCGTGCAGCACCAGCACCAGGGGCAGGGCCTTGCTGCCGTCGTAGCTGCTCGGTACGAGCAGGTCCACCCTGCGGGCGCCGCCGAACACGGTCTTGAGCACGCGGGCGTCAGGGGCGGGGGTGCTGTCCGAGGCGACGCCGCTATCGGACGCGTTGCTGTTGTCGTCGTCGGAGCAGGCGCACAGCAGCGCCGCGGCCAGGATCAGGGCCTGGGCCCTGGGAAGGTAGCTTCTCTGCATGGGGTCACCTCTGGTTAATCCCTTTTACCACAAGGCAGCAGGGCCCGGACTCGGCGCTTGTGTTCAGCGTAGCCGGGGCGCCGGCGCAGCATGCGGGCGTCGATGAGCGGGATGCTGATGAAGACGAACAGCAGGGTGATGGCCAGGGGGCCGGCGGCGGTCCACCACGCCCCGGCGCCGCCGGTGAGCCCGAAAAGGAACAGGCCCCACCAGAAACAGATCTCGCCCAGGTAGTTGGGGTGGCGGCAGCGGGCCCAGAGCCCCTCCTTCATGATGGCCTCGGGCGCGGGACCGTTGCGCACGAACCTGAGCAGCTGCACATCGGCGGTGGTCTCCAGCCAGATGGCGCCGGCGGTGACCAGGGCGGCGGCCAGGTCAAGGGGGCCGAGGGGGGCCCTGCTGGTCAGGGCGGGCCAGAGGGGCAGGCAGCCCAGGAACACCAGAATCGTGGGCAGGAGCTGCAGGCCGAACAGGCTCACCAGCCAGTAGAGGGGGCCCGTCTTGCGCCTGAAATCGGCGTAGCGCCAGTCCTCGTGACCCATGCCAGCCCAGCCCCGGGCCCAGTTGAAGGTGAGCCGCGCCCCCCAGGCCCCCAGCAGGGCCGCGATGAGCATGGGGCGTGGGCCGAACTCGCCTCCGGCGTGGGCCAGGAAGGCGGCGATGGGTAGCGGCGCCAGGCTCCAGTACGGGTCGTACACGCTTGTGTTGTCCATGGCCACGCTGGCCGCGAACACCACCAGGGTGGCGGCCACGTCGCAGACCAGCACTATCCACAGGGGGTGCCAGGCGGGCAGGGCATCTTCCAGCAGCAGGGCCACGGCCCCGGCCGCCGCGTACACCATGGCGATGATCAGGAGGGACGGGAGCTTTGCGATGTTGCGGGGCATGAACTCGAGGCGCTGTCACGCCTCAGGGGGGGAGGTCGCGTTACAGGCCGCCGATGAAGGCCCAGCGCTTCTTGTCCCGGAGCAGGGTGAAGCGGTTGAAGTCGGTGAGCCGGCGCCAGCGGGGGTTCGCCCCGGGCTGGTCATAGACGAAGGTGGCGTCGATGTACGTGTCCACCATGGCCTCCCGCCCCTTGAACTTCACGTCCTGGTACTCGATGCGCATGCGGATCTTGGAGGTGCGCTGGAAGCGGGTGGCGAGCAGGGTCTTCAGCCCGTTGTAGTCGATGTCGTCGCCACCCTCCGGGGTGCCGCCAGTGTCCTGGTAGGTGCGGTGGACCAGGGCCAGGATGGCCACCTTGTCCTGCTTGGCCACGGCCCGCCGGTACTTCTCCACAACCCGGAGGATCTCTCGGTTGACCTCGGTGTCCTTCACCTTGGTGTTCGGGATAAACTTGGTCTTGGAGCAACCCGCTCCCGCCGTGATCGCCACAAGGGCCACCAGGGTGAGCAGGAACGCGGTTCTAATATTATGGCGCTGCTTCATTGGATCATCTCCTGACTTGTACACATTCATACACCACTTCCCGCCCTCGCCGCCATGTCAACTATCGCCTCCTGCGCCGCCGCAGGAGCATCCCGCCGCCCACGGCCGCCACGAGCCCGAGCAACCCGAGCAGCGCTGCTGAGGCCCCTCCAGCCCTTGTTTGCGTCGTGCAGCAGCCCCCGCACCCTGGCGTGCGCGGCGGCGCGAGCTTCACCTGCCGCACCAGCGTGGCCCTGGCGCCAGCCTCGTCCTCGACGGTGAGCCGCACCGAGATCAGGCCGGGGCTGTTGAAGGTGTGGGCCACCCTGGGCCCTGCGACCTGGTGCCCGCCCAGGTCCCAAACATAGGTCAAGATCCGGTCCCCCTCTGGGTCGCTGGTGGCCTCGGCGGAGAGCAGGAGCGTCTGGCCCGCGTATGCCTCAAGGGGGCGGGTCAGGGTGGCCAGGGCGGCCCCGCTGGACACGGCGGCCTGAATAACGGGCCGGGGCGGCTTGTTGCCGCGCGCTTCCAGTGCCCGCAGGATCCGGCCGGTGCGCCCCCGCGGTGTTGGGGGGAATGAGCTGGCCGGCAGCTCAACCGCCACCCAGAACACCATCCGCTCCCCCTCCCGCGCCAGCTGCAGCACCGAGGGCGCTGCCTCACCCGGGTCCCCGGCGCCCGCGGAACCCTGGCTGGGCCTCAAGCGGAACCGGTACCCCTGGTCTGACATGGGCAGCGGCAGCCGCACGACCACCCGGGCAGGGCGGGGCAGGCTGCTCGTGAGCGCCACCTCGGGAGGCTTGTCCCCGATCCGCTTCGCCCACAGGTTGCCGGCTGGCACCGAGCCCAGGCTGTGATCCGCGTCGTAGTCCACTGACTTGAGCCGCCCCCCCTCAGCCTGGATCACCCTGTAGCCCCAGTACCCCTGTCCCGTGGCCCCGGCGGAGGCGGTGGTGGTGCGGATGAACTCCAGCCGGCGCCGCACCTCCACGCCGCGGATGCGGTCGCCCGGCTTGTACACCCGCCGCTGGTCCCGGTGCACATGCCCCGAGAGGTAGTAGCCCCCGTGGCGGGCCAGGATCTTGAGCAGCTCCATGCCGCTGTGCTTGGCGGGGGTCTCTCCCTGGCGGCCATCCCCCGGATCGCTGTCCCATTCCCTGGAGTCGAAGTTCCACTCCTCGAAGCCGCCCATGGAGAGCGGATCGGTGGGGAACGCCTCGTTGGGGTGGTACGGCGTGCCCTCCTCATTGCCCCGGGGATCATGGTGCCCGAAGACGACCAATGTCTCGCCGCGCCGGGCCGCTGCCCGGCTCTGGCCGCGCACCCACGCGAGCTGCCGCTCGGTGAGGTAGCCGCCGTAGTTGTCCACCGCCGGGACCCCGAGCTTCAGGTCGAAGGCGTCCATGAACAGGGAGAAGGCGTGGCGCCGCTCGGGGGTGCCGTCGTAGGTGTTGAGCCCCACGAAGCGGATGCCGCCGTGGGTAAAGGCGTAGGTGGGCGGGCCGAACTGGCGGCGCCAGTAGGTGAGCCCGTCTCGATGCAGGTCCGCGTAGAGCAGCTCCTTGATGTCGCCGTACAGGCAGGTGGCGAAGACCCAGGTCTTGCCCCAGGTGAGGTCTCCCTCAAGGTGCTTCTTGCACTCCAGCGCGCCGGCGACCAGGGTGAGCGCCCCGCCGCGGAGCTTGACCACGTAGTCGGCGTAGCCGTCGTGGTTGCCCGGCACGGCGAACACGGGCATGCGCCACCGCTGCAGCAGGGCCCGCGCCTGGCGATATTCCCGCGGGTAGTCCACCCCGTAGACCAGGTCGCCGGTGAGCAACACAAAGTCAGGGTCGAGCAGGCTCAGCTCATGCATCTCCTGCCCGGCCATGGCCGTATTTCGCTCCGCGTCAGGATCCGTGGGGTAGCCCCCCGCGTTGAGCTCCCGCCCTGTGAGGCGGTAGGACGGATCCCAGAGCTGGTGGTCGGTCACCACCGCGAAGCGGAAGCTGTCTGGCTTCCCGCTGCCCAGAACGCGCACTGCGTTGGGCTGTGTCTCGTCCACGCCAAGGCCCATCACCCGTAGGTCATACACATCCCGTGCCAGCAAGACGGGCACGGTCAGGGTGAGCTTCAATTGGCCGCCGCCGCGTTTGACCCGCGCCACGCGGAGGGGGATCACCGGGCCCTGGCCCCGGCGCCTGAGGTATGCCCGCCAAACGGGCGATGTGGCGGCCTTGCCAGTCTCGGCCGGGGCGCTGGGCGGCCGAACGCTGGCCAGGAACTCCCGACCGGGTCGGACCAGCGCCGGGCAGGTGAGCGTGGGCGCGATGAGGCTCGTGATATGCCGCGCGGCCTGGTCCCGCTGGGTGGTGGGGCGGTGGGCGTACCTGGGATCCATGACGTCCTGGGCGCGCGCCGGGCCAGGCGCGGAACACAGAACAAGGACCAGGGCTGTTTTCCACTTGGACATCTCTACGTCTTTATAAGCCATGGGCTTTCAGGCGTCATCCGCCACGGTTCCCCTTGAGGTGATGCTCAAGTTATACGATGATTAGCTGCAAATCTGGAGAGGCCTGAATGTCCGAAGATGAGCGGAAAGCTGCGGCTGACACGTCCGGGGAGCCTCGGGATAATGCACCCCGCCCGCTGGAGGACAACGACAAGCGCGAGCACAGGCGCTTCGAGGTGACCGCGCTGGTGGACTGTACAGGGCGCGAGCTGTTGCTCAACCACCGCGTCTCAAACATCAGCCTGGGCGGGATCTGCATCCTCAGCGAGAGCGTCGAAGAGACAGGATCCATCGTGGACCTGGTCATCAACTTCCCCGAGCAGGACACCTCCCTGGCATTGCAGGGGGAGGTCGTCTGGTGCAACACCGAGTCCCCGCGGGACATGGGCATCCGCTACGTCAACATGGATGATGAGCGGAAGAACACCCTGCGGCGCTACCTCGAGGCCAGAGATTCCTGAGTTGGCAGGGCTTGTGGCATTGCCACGATTGCACTGTCCAACCTCCCATCGTGACAGAATGACAGGGCGGACCTGATGCTGGAGCAGCAGGCGCGGGATCAAATGATCCAGGATCATATGGGGCTGGTGCGGTCCCTGGCGTGCAAGATCCGCGACCAGTACAGCCTCCGCATGGACCTGGATGAGATGGTGGGAAACGGCAGCACCGGGCTGGTGGACGCGGCCAACCGGTGGGATCCCGAGCGGGGGATCGCCTTCTCCACCTTCGCCTACTACCGCGTGCGCGGGGCCATCCTGGACGGATTGCGACGGCAGGGATTGTTCCCCAAGCATCAGCTGCTGCGCTTCGCGGCCGGCGCGAACGCCGTGATGCAGGACCAAACCACCGCCGAGAATCCCGCGGCCGAGGCGGGCGGGGAGGGCGCCGCCGGTCAGGTGGCCAGCCTGGGGCGCAGCCTGTCCAACATCGCCGCCGTGTTCGTGGTTTCGCTGGACGAACCAGCCCAGGCCCGTAAGGCCGCAGATCCAGAGCAGCCGGAGATCCACGAGCAGCTCGCCACGGCCCGCAACAGCCAGCTGGTGCGCGCGGCCATGAAGCAGCTCCCGGAGCGTGAGCGTGAGCTGGTGCGGCTGCACTACTGGAAAGACATGAGCCTGGCTGAGGCGGGCAAGAAGCTGGGGCTCAGCCGCTCCTGGGCCTGCCGGCTGCATGCGCGGGCCATCAGCAGGCTCGCGGAGCTGATGCCCAGGCAGGAGTGAGGGGGGGAGAAATGATCAACGGAATTCTCCGGGCCAGCGCAGCGATCCTAGTTCTGCTGACCGGCGGTTGCGCCCTGGATCCTGCCCTCCCAGCGGGCACAGGGACGCAGGCCGCCCAAGACGCGGGGCTGAGGCCGGACGCTCGCGGCGGCGGCCTGCTGAGCTTCAAGTCACGGCTGATCCCCACTCCCGAGGAGGAGCGCGCGAGGCTGGGCCAGGAGCTGGGCCGGGAGCTGGCAGCGACCCTCACCCGGGTGGATGGGGTTCGCGAGGTGCGGGTTCACCTGGCGTTGCCAGGGCCTGCTCCGGTGCTGGCAGCCCGGCGTCAGATCACTCCCCCTGGCGCCTCGGTGTTGATCAAGCTCGAGCGCAAGGGCGCGGTGACCCAGGGGCAGGTAAAGGATCTGGTGGCTGGCGCCGTGCGTGGTCTGGAGCCCGCCGCGGTGAAGGTGGTGTTGGTCCTGGCCGAGACTCCTTCGGGGGTGAAGGCGCCGCTGCTTGTTCAGGTGGGGCCCTTCTCGGTGGCGCCCGGTTCCCGCCCCATGCTCCTGGTTTCTCTCTCCGTGGGGTTGATGCTGATCATCACCCTGTGCGGGCTGGTGGTCTATCTCCTGCGGCGGCCGGGGGCGCCCGGGCCGCGCCTGGATGAGGTGGACCCGGAGCTGGAGTCGAGTTTGAGTTTGTTGACGAAGACTTTTCGGAAGAAATAGGGGGCAGGGGAGGGGGGCAGGGCCCGGGTTGCTACTGCAACAGGAACGGGTACTTGATCGTCATCGGCTTGCCGCGGAACTTGGGGAACTTGGCCTTCTTGGCAGCCTTGATCACGCAGGCGCCGGTGTCGGTGCCGAAGAACTTGCCCTTGACGCGCATCTTGGTGGGCTTGCCGGCGGGGGTGATCACCATCTGAACGTTGGCCCGGCCCTCCACCTGGAACTGGTCGTAGCACGACTGCACCAGCCCCTTGACCCGGTTCATGGAGGCGCGGATCTGGTTCATGGAGAGCTGCTCCGGCAGGTCCATGTTCACGGGCGCCTTCTTCTTCTCGGCCTTCTTGGCGGCCTTCTTCGGCTTGGGGTCGTCGCCCAGGGCGTTGTCGATGAGGCTGTCGAGCAGGTCGTCGCCCTTGCCGACCTTTTTCCTCTTCTTGGGCTTGGCCGCCGGCTTGGGTTTGGCCGCTGGCGCGGGCGCCGCAGCAACCGCCGCGGGCCTGGCGCCGGGCTTGGCCTTCCTGCCGCCCTTGCGCTTGCGCGCGGTCGCCTTCTTCTTGCTCGGGGCCGCCTTGGCCTCGTCACCCGGGGCATTGTCGCCTTCCGGACCAGGGGCGGGCTCGGCAGCCGGCGGCGGCGCATGAGGATCATGCGGGGCGGGCTCGGCCGGGGGCTCGGGCGCGGAGCCGGGCTGCGGCTCGCCGGCAGGCTGCTCTCCGCTGGGCGCCAGGGCCACAGCAGTGGGCTCCTCTCCGCCGGGGCTCATCTCGTCGTGGGCCGCAGGGGCCGCGGCAACAGCCGGGCCGGTTGCGCCGTGCATCTGGATCTGGCGGTTCTGGTAAACCAGCACGCCCACCACAAGGATGCCCGCAGCCGCCACCAGGGCCACTGGCCAGTGCCAGGCCGGACGCTCCTCGGGCGGGGCCTCGGCCGGCGCGGCGGCCACAACCGGGGCCTCCTCAACCTTCTCGACCTTGGGCTCAGGGATCTTCAGGATCTGCATGGCCGATGACGAGGAGAACATGATCTCGTCCTTGCCATTACTGGAGGATCCAGCCCCCGCGGACGCGGCGGACCCGCCTTCATCCAGCTGATCGGCGAGAGTGGGCCAGAAGTTGTCCATCCGGTCGGTGGGTGGTTCGAGGGTAAAGCAGCTCTTTAGCAACATGTCCAAAGCTCCGTGCTGGTCGTATTCCTGGCGACACGCGACGCACCCGGACAGGTGCTCCCGCACCCCGTCCAGCTCATCGCCGCCAAGCTCCTGATCAATATACTGAGCCAGGCGCTCTCGTGTCTCCTTACAATCCATAACAAGTTCTTCCAAGCGACACTATTGTATTCACCACGCCCATCACCCCTGCCCCTCCGCCGTGGCGCCCGCCAGGTGGTGCCCCAACCTCTCCTTGAGCTTCCGCCGCGCCTCGTGCATGCGCCAGCCCACGGTCCCCTCCGAACACTCCAACACCTGGGCAGCGTCGGCGTATGACATGCCCTCCATGACAACCAGGACAACCGTCGCCCTGAGGGACTCGCCCAGATCGTCCAACGCCTCCTGGACTTGCCGCAGCTTGCGCTTGGCCTCCAGCACCCGGTCCGGGTCGTCGCCCGCGGCCTGCTGAAGATCAGGCGGCAGGGTGACGCTCTCCAGCGGGAGGGCGGCGCGTCGCTTTCGGCTGCGCAAATGGTTAAGGCACACATTGACCACGATCCGGTAAAGCCAGGTGAAGAAGTTGCTTCTGTTATCGAAGCGCGCCATGCCCCGGTAGGCGCGTATGAACGCCTCCTGGGCCATATCATTGGCGTCCTCGTCGTTCCCCGTAATCCTGTAGGCGGTGAGGTACACACGCCGCTGGTACTTGCGCACCAGCCTGCCGAAAGCCTCACGATCACCCTTTCGGGCCCGATCTATATCCGGCCGAATGTCCTCCGCCATGGCCAGGTACTATAATCAGGCCTCTCACAATGGACAATCGGTTTCCCCCTTTCCTTGGGTCGGGCCGGCGATTGTTTTTTGGTGGGGCGGGTTCGGCGCTGAACCCAATGTTTTTCGCCGCTTCTACAGCTACTCCAGCCAGCCCAGGGCCGCCAGCCGCTTGTGCAGGACGGTGGCGATGCGCTGGTAGCCATCGCTGTTGGGGTGGCCGTCTACCTTGGCGTAGTACTGCAGGTTGGAGCCTTCGAGCTGCGGCCCGAGTACCTTGCCGAGGTCAAGCAGGGGTACAGTTTGGGTTCGCGCGAACCTGGCGATGACGTCCCTGGGCGCCTGGCCGCACTGATCGATGTCTGATTTCGGATAGTTGAGCATGAAGAGGCGCACGCCACCCTGATCAAAGGTGCGTTTGATGGTGAGCAGGTTATCCCACAACAGCCTCCCGGCGGGCAGGTCCACCTCCCGCGCCAGGCCCTTCAGCACCCTCTCGGGCCACGTACACTCGGGGCACGCCTTGGCGGCCACATTGAGCGCGTTCTTGATCTCACAGGCGTCCCGGTTTTTATCCACCGTGTACAGGATCCTGAGCCGGTGAGCGGCCGCTAGCTTGGGGTACTGGTTGCACAGGTTGTTGAGCTTGTCCTCTGCGTCCCCGGGCCAGGCCCTTTTCTGGTGCCGGTTCCGGCGAAGCCATAGATCCTCCAGGACCTTGACTGGATCCTGGATGTGGCCATCGTTGGCCGCGGTCGTCGCCTTGACCGGGGCCGGCCCCTCGCCCCCGCCTGCCCCGACCATGCCCTTGATGATGGTCTGGCGCATGCGGCTCCGAAAGGCGGCATTGAGCTTGACCTGGGCCTTTTCGGTGCGGCGCTTCCAGGCAGGCCGGAAGAACATCCGCGCCACCCGCACCACCCGTAGCTGCTCCAGTGGGCCCAGGGCGTCGGGCAGGGAAGGGCGCACACCGTCGGCGCCCTGGGTGAACTCCGGGATGGCGAAGAAGTTGGTGGCCCCGATGAGCAGGACCGCCACCCTGGGTTGGAACTGTTTGAGCAGGTCCGGGGCTTCATGGGCCAGGTCGTGGGAGGTCCTGCCCGGCCGGCCGCGGTTCACCACGCTGTAGAGGTTCTTGCCGTAGGTCTTGTTCAGGACCTCCTGCAGCCGCGCGGGGTAGCTCTTGGTGGCCGGATCCCCGCTCTCAAGCCCGTAGGTCCAGGAGTCGCCCAGGCAGAGGATCTGTTGGGCCTGCTCACCACCCTGGGCCTCCCCACGTGCGCGGAGGCTGAGCCACTCGCCCAGGCGAAGGGCTCCCTCGCCCAGGGCCAGCACCGTGAGCATGGCCATGGCCAGGGCCAGGACCAGGGATCCCAACCGCCTGCGGGTGCTCGCGGCCAATCCTACTCCTCCATCTTCCGCTTGAGCGCGGCCAGGGCGTCTTCCACTTCGGGATCGGGGCCCTGCTCCAGCTGCCGGAACTTGGCCTCGGTGGCAGCGGCGCGGCCGTCCAGAGTCTTGCCCAGGTTCGCCTCCGCCTCCATGGAGTCGATGCGGTGCTGGATCCTGTCAAAGGCGGCCATGGCCGGGCTGGTAATGCCCGCGGGGCCTCCTCGCTTGGCGGCCCGGGCCTCCTCGCGCAGGGTGGCCTGCCGGGCCTTGATGGCGGTGAGCCTGGTGGTGAACTCGCGCATGGAGTCCTCCAACTGGGCCACGTACGCCTGCTGCTCGTGCAGAGCCGCCTGCGATTCGTCCACCAGCTGCTGCTGCACCCGCCGCTGGGCCAGAGCCTCCCGGGCCAGCACGTCGTCCCCGTGGCGCACCGCCTGCTCGGCCCGCCCCTGCCAGCGCTCCACCTCGCCCTCCAGCTCGCCAACCCGTTTCTGGGCCATCTTCACCGCTGCCAGGGCAGAAACCAGCTCCTTGCGCCCCTGACGTTCGGCCTCATCCATGTCCGTGACCAGGAGGTCGATCTCCTTGCCAGGGTCGGACATCTTGTCAATCAGCTCGTTGAGGTTGGCCTTCACAACGGTGTTTATCCGTCCGAGGATGCCCATCCTCTCCTCCTGCATATAAAGGGTGCGTATGCTCCAAGACTTTACACAATTGTTAAGGGGATGCTAGAGATTCAAGGTGCCTACCCTCACTGACATCCTCGGACAGGAACAGGCCGTCCGAGTTCTCCAGCGCGCCGCCGACAATTGCCGGGTGGCGCAGGCGTACCTGTTCAGCGGCCCGCCTGGGGTGGGGAAGGCCACCACCGCGGTGGCTCTGGCCTCGGCCCTCAACTGCGAGTCTCGGCCCGGGGTCGGGTGTGGGGAGTGCGTGCCGTGTGACAAGCTGGAGCGGGGCCTGCACCCGGACCTGCTCGTGCTCGCGCCCACCGGCAAGCAGATCAAGACCATCAAGATCGACGCAGTGCGCGCCCTGGAAGAGAAGCTGTCCTACCGGCCCCACGAGGGGAGCCACCGGCTGGTGCTCATCGACGGCGCGGAGCACCTCAACGACAACGCGGCCAACGCCCTGCTCAAGTCGGTGGAGGAGCCGCGCCCTGGCACGGTGTTCGTGCTGGCCACGGCGGCGCCCCACCGCGTGGTCCCAACCCTCATCTCCCGCTGCCAGCGGTTGCGTTTCGTGCCTCTGGCCCAGGAGGTGGTGGGGAAAATCCTGGCGCGCGAGGTCCCTGACATCCCGGCCAAGGAGCGGCGGGCCGCGGCCTCCTTCTGCGAGGGGAGCGCCAGACGGGCCCTGGAGTTGCTGGAGGGCCAGCGCATGGCCGCCCTTGGTGAGGTGGTAGACACCTTACAGGCGGCGGCATCGGGCCAGGGGGTGGGGGACGTGTTTGACGCCGCGACAGGGGCCGGCAAGGACCGGACCCTCATCGCCGACGCCCTGGACCTCATGCGATCACGGCTGCGGGACCAGCTGATGGTCCTGGTGGAGGAAGGCGGTGGCGCGGCGGGGCGTGACCAATTGCTGGGCCGGCTACGGGCGGTGGACCGGGCCCAGGCCGCGGTTCGGGGGAACGTCAACCCGGCCCTGACCCTGGAGAACCTCGTCTTCGAGATGAGGGAGGGGGGCGCCTGACAGGCGCCGCTCGGACGGATACAAAATGAGCGCAGACGAAAACAAGAGCTCCGGCTCCAAGGGGTCAACGGGGGGGGAGGGCAAGTCCGGCGGTGGGGGCAAACCTGGTGGGAAGCGCAGGCGGCCTCGGCGGCGCCGCAAGCCGCGTTCTGGTGGAGAGAAGTCTGGCCAGTCGGGCGGCGGCAAGCCGGGGGGCCAGGGGGGCGGCCAGGGCAAGGAGGGCGGCGGCAAGCCGGGCGGGGGCCGCTCGGGTCGACGACGTCGTAGACGCCGCCGTAAGGGCAGCCAGGGCGGGCAGGGCGGCCAGGGGGGGCAGCAGCGCCACGATGGCCGCGAACAGGGCGGC
>CAZCFB010000053.1:0-30314 GCA_964497805.1 uncultured Kofleriaceae bacterium | reverse complement strand
GGCCTCGTCGGTGACAGGGATGCTCCCACGGCGGCAGGCTGCCTCACACGGGGCGCCGCAGATCCGTCCGCAGATTGAGGCGAACGGGTTGGGCCCCCGGGCGATGAGGTAGGCCTCATCAAAGCGACCCTCTGCGATGGCACGCACGTAGCCCCTGGCGTCGGTGTGCACCGGGCAGGCGCGCTGGCAGGAGATCAGGTCCCGGTGATAGCCGCCACCGGGGATCTCAACGGTGAGTAGGTCTGCCCGGGTCAAGACGCGCTCCTTGAGGGCAAGCGTGAGGTAATCGACGTTTTATGCATTGCTGTACCTTTATGCAGATAATATTATACAAAGTCAATGTGGTTAGTTCTAATTTTGCTCAACTGGCCTTTATTACTGCGTAATTTAATCACGCCAAGTGATTGACATTCAAAATTACAGTAGATGGCCCCCCTGCTTCAATCAGGCTCACCTGAGTGAGCGATCCCCACGCATGACGCTAGCAATTAGGCGATATTATTCGCCTTTAACAAGTCCATTAAAAGATGCATTGCAATGCGCCTTTAGGGCGATTGAATTTGCCGACCAGAAACGAGCCGACTGGATCTGGATCCAGGTCGAGGCGATCAGCGACTAAGCCTGGATCGCTCAGCCGCTACGGCCTGGTCTTGCCCCGCTCTGCCAGGAATTTACGCAGGGGTTTGTCGTCGATGAGCAGGTCCTTTACCGCGGCCTTCCCCTGGTAGTCGACGTTGATCACCAGCCGGGATCGCCCTGCGCTGTCGCCCCAACCCCGGACGATGCGATCCAGGAGCTGGCTGTGCTGCTCGGGGATATAGAAGCGCTCAACGCCTGCCAGGAAACGGCCGCTCTTGCACTGCCCCCTGATGATGGCGGTGCAGCCGCGATGATCGGAGCGATCCGCCGAGTAGACCTCGCGCGCCTCCACAGACTTCCCATCCTGCTTCACGCAGATGTATACAGGCTCGGTGTCCTGCCGCTGGGCGGTGCAGAACTCCTCCTCGAAGTGGAGCCGGTAGATCAGGTAGTGGCCCGACAGGAGGTCTCGAGGATCATAGCCGCGGATGGGGATGATCAGCTCGGTCCCCATGTTCCGCTTCACCGCCTTGTAGCCGGTGAGCGCCAGCGGGGCGAGGACCGGGAAGACCAGCGCTGCCGCCAACCTCTTGTGCTTGACCGTCATTGCGCCAGCCTCCTGGCCCAACCCTCCAGGGTCTTGCGGTGCCTGTACCAGGCCGCCGCGAGCCCCATGATCACCACCCCGAACGCCACCAGCCCCGCGCCGGTGGTGGCCAGATCTTCGAAGACCTGGAAGTAGATGATCAGGAACCTGAGGGCGATGACGATGATCATCGTATGGAACAGGGGCGCGTTCCTGCGCACGATAAAGTAGAGCGCCAGCAGGAGCCCGCCGGTGATGGAGAAGCAGGCGCCGGTGAGCTGGAACAGGACGTCGTTGCTGTACACGGGCCCCCGCTGGAACGTGTACGCAAAGATCGTCGAGGGGATGAAGGCCAGCAAGGAGAGCCCCAACAGCACGGAGAGGAGGAACTTCTCCAGGCGGCCCATGTCGGGCCGGGCGGCCACGGCGAAGAGGGTCAGGGGCAGCAGGAGATACGCCGGATAGAGCGCGAAGCCGTCCACCTCCTCCTTGGCCTGCCAGAACACATCGCCCGCCACGATGGCGGCCACGATGGCGGCCACGCCCCAGAACATGAGGTTCCTGGCGAACCGCTGCAACGCGCCGACATGGGACAGGGCGCTGGCCAGCCCGATGGTCCAGGCGGCCACGATCATGAACAGGGGGAAGATGTTGTCGCTGTCGATGTAGCTGCCGTCCATGAGGAAGTTCTTCGCCCACCAGGACTCCTCCGTGAACGCCCAGACGTTGAAGAGCAGCAGGGTCCCGGCGGTCCACAGGGCAGGCAGGAACATCTTCTTGCCCATGCTGGCCAGGGGAAACGTGATCACCAGCCAGAACGCCAGGGCCTGGTGGATCTGCCCGCCGGTGTGGAAGACCTGGGAGATGAGCCCGATGGTGGCCAGGCACCAGAGGATGAAGATGGTGCAGAGCAGGTCGAAGGCGATCTCCCTGCCCCGAATCCCTGCCCAGTAGATGCCGCCTCCCAGGGCAGCGAGCATCAGGAAGTCAACGGCCAGCTTGACCGCCGCCGGGATGACCTCCCAGTTGGCGGCGATGAGGGAGATGACCCCCACGGCCATGACGCACCCGCCAAGGAGCAGGAACCCGTAGAGGCCGATGCGGGTCCACCTGGACTTGCCCGCGTCTCGCTCGAACTCGAGGATCTGTTCCGCCTGCTCTGGCTGGATGATCCCTTGCTCAACCCACGCGCCGGTCTTCTTCTCGAGGTTCATCTTCATCGGAGCATGTCCCGGTTCCCGGCCATTATCGCAGGATTATACGTAGCCGCTGCTCCCCGGTTTCCGCGTCGAGGCGGTCAACGCTGAGTTTTACGGCCAGGATCCCGCGAACCAGCGTCGTTTCCAAAGAGCGCCGGCATGTGGAAGGTGATCTCAACCCTTTCCCGCGTCAATACTCGAAGCCTGGAGCGTCCGGGCCCCCAGGCCAGGTCCACAGGCGTGACCCCGGCAATGCTGAGCGTTCGCGCCAGAAAGGCAGGGTCGTGGCGCCAGGAGATGAGCCTGTTTTCAGGGTTGAAGAGCTGCATATTGACGGGGCTGGGTCCAAGCCCGGGCTCACGGTCAACCACCGCGATCCAGCCGCTCCTGGAGAGGCTCACGCGCGTGGCGATGGACACCCGCGGCAGAATCATCGCGCTGATCTCTCTCTGGCTGCGGAGGTCAAACCTCACCGCCAGGCTCCTGGCCCGATCAACGTAGGCCAGCTGGTGCTCGTTGACAGACAGGGCCAGCGGCTGCGCCTGCCGGATGATGACCCTGGGCTTGCCCCCGGCCCTGGGCCAGGCGATCACCTCACCCCGCTCCAGGTCAGCCACGTAGACAGCGCGGCTGTTGGCGGCGACGTCCACCGGACGCTTCAGGGGGGCGGGCATCGTGCCCTTGAACGCGCCCCTCCTGGAGAAGCGCACCACCCTGCGGCCCACCTGATGACTGAGGAACAAGTCCTCACCGTGCACCGCGATGGTGACCGCCTTCGGTTTCTCGGAGAGGACCCCCACCATCCTGCCGGGCGACGCCTCTTTCAGCCGCTGAAGGTTGATGACCTTCGGGCTGGTGCCGCCAGGCCCCAGCCGGAACACCGGGTGGCGGCCCGATTGCGCCACATAGAGCTGCGCGCCCGCCAGGG
The DNA here is from genome assembly GCA_964497805.1 of uncultured Kofleriaceae bacterium. Lineage (GTDB taxonomy): Bacteria > Myxococcota_A > Polyangia > CAZCFB01 > CAZCFB01. The sequence continues at coordinate 27,022 of CAZCFB010000053.1, read as the reverse complement.
CCATGTCATGGCACAGAAAGGTGTTCCCCTTTTGTGACAGTGCGCGGTAACGCACTCGGGGAAGGGGGGGCGTCCAGGGCCACCGTGGGGACGCTGGCCGCGGGCTCTTCACTTTCCGGGTAGGTCCAGAGGTCCTGGGGCGGGATCGGCTGCCAGGGCCCGTTGGGGCCTATTTTCCATAGCGGCGCGCTGGACGGAAAGCTGTTGCGGTACTGGATCGGGGACAGCCCTGCGGCGAGGGCAGTGGGGGGCGTCTGTCCCCCGCTCCATGGCGCCTTCAACACTTTGCCGCGGATGGAGATCTCCAGCGGGCGCCCGTCGCTGTTGCGGAAGGTGTAGATGTTGTCCTCGGGCACCATCAGGTATCCCGAGAAGCTGCCCCGGATGGCGGCGGGGGTAGCGCGGACACGGGCCAGGGCCGCCCGTGAGATCTTGAAGGCCATGAGCAGTCTGCCGCCTTCGCCCGGGGCAATGTGCAGGTCTTCCTGGCCCCCTCTTTCAATGCCCTTGAGCAGCCTCACTTTCCAGGGCGCGGGATCCGCGATGATGGTGACGTCTCGCACGAGCGGCCCCTGGGGGAGGGGCCATGACGTGGGGAGGCGGTGCACCCCCTCGACGGAGAAGAGCATGTGTCCCAGGTAGTGTTCCGTGAACAGGTGCCGCTCCAGGTATATGTCTCGCGTGCGAGCCCGGTTCAGGACCTCATGAAACAGGGCCTCTTGGAACTTTGGGTGAGCCGGGGAGGTGTAGATGCGGTCGATCATGCCGGTGCGGGTACCGGCCAGGGAGAGCACCAGCGCCACCGCAAGCGCCACGCCGAGGCCGACCACCACCCGCCGCCCCAGCGCCGGACGCAGAGCCCTGGCCAGCGCCGGCACCGCGGCCCCGGCCAGGAGGTAGAAGGGGACAAGCTCGCCGCAGTACCGTCGGGGAGTGTAGTTGGACATGCTGGCCATGGCGAAAGGCAGGGCCATGAAGATCAAGAGGGTGACCAGCAAGGGGCGAGCCATGGCGGAGGTGCCCCCCTGCTCCAGCCGCGGCAGAAGCAGGCCCACCAGACCGAAGAGGAACAGCGGGGTGACCATGGCTGCGGGGGCCACCTGCCACGACATGAAGAAGGGTTTGAGCGGGATCTTGGTGAGGAAATGCTGCGTGGTGAGCCAGGCGTTTTTTGCGACCGCGGCTGCCGTGGAGGTGGCCTGCATATGGTCCCATACATAGTTGTTGTTCATGTGCCCCAGGTACACCTCGGGGGCTTGCACCAGCTTGACCAGTATGGGCAGACAGACGACCACCGCCGCGGCCGCCATGGTAGCCACCTCGGTCATTCCCTGGCGCAAGGCGCCCTGCCGCCAGCGCACCCAGAGCAGGGCCCCGGCAAGGGCAAGCGGAGCGGCCCGGAAGGCCTCGTACGTATTGAGGCCGATGCCGATAACCAGGCCAATGAGCACAGCTTGCCAGAGCCCCGCCGGCCCCTGCTGCCGGCGCGGCAGCCGGGCAACCAGGGCCACCAGGAGAGCCAGAACCAACGGGACCAGGATGGCGCGCTTGTTCAGGCGCGACATGTGGAGGTGCCATGGGGAAACCGCCAGCAGGAAAGTGGCCCAGAGCCCTGCCCGAGCCGAGAAGAGCTCCCGCCCGGCAATGTAAAGCGCAGGCAAGGTCAGGCAGCCAATGAGGGCGGCGGGCAGCCGCAGGGCAGCCACCGAGGTGTCGATATGACGTAGCACGAAGCCGTTGATGTAAAAAAGTAACGACTCATTCCCAGGCGCCCAGCGGTCCAGGAAGGGCAGGTAGATGCCCTTGTCCAGCAGCTCCAGCAGTTGGAGTCCGATGAAGCCGTTCTCCACCGAGTCCACGTCGATCTTGTTGGGCAGTCCATCCAGGTTCCACAGCCGCAGGAAGCTCCCAAGGAGGATGACGCCGGGCACCATCCAGCGCTGGTACCTGGAGCGCTCCCCCTGTGGAGGGTGAGCTAGCCCCCCCCGGACAGCCCAGCCCGTCGCCAGGAGGGCCACGGCGAGAGCGGCCAGGGAAATCCCCCTGAGCACGAGGTTCGGCTCCAGCCTCTTGGGTACGGCCTCGAACGGGAACAGGGCAGGGGCAGCGCCCGCCACCAACAACATCAGCAGCCCAACGGCGGCCTGCAGGGAATGGGCCTCGGGATCGGCCACGCCACCGGTCCTGTACGACCAGCGCCAGCGCTGATGTATCGAATCCTGCTTTGTGGGCGGGGTAGAGTGCATTTCAGGCACGATCCCTTCTTCGCGATGGTATGTGCTGATGAACCGGGACGCCAATAAAGGCTGGATCCGCTGGCAAACCACTTAAGGAGCTGGTCCCTGACGACCTGAGCCGCCTGGCAGACCAGATCCTCCGCGGAACCGTCAGACCGTCGACGGCCAGCGATTGCTCATAATCACCTGCCCCCGTATTGTTTGATTTCAAATATTCGCTTCAGAGAAGAGCTGCTCTCCACAGGAGTACGTGCCAGACGAACCAACATCCCCCCCCGGCCGAGGAGTCCTCCGGCACCTGAACCTGCACCGGATCTCCCTGCCCCTTGTGGCCGCCATCGGGGCGGTGGGCATCTTCGCGCCGAAGGTCCTGTCCGGCGCCGCCGACGCCCTGACCGAGAGCGTGTTCGGAGCGCTGGACTGGTTCTTCATGGCCTCGGTGACTGCGCTGTTGGTGCTGGCCATCTGGCTGGCCTTCGGCCGCCACGGCAGCATCCGGCTGGGGCGGCCCGGGGAGCGGCCAGAGTTCTCCACCGCCTCATGGCTGGCCATGCTGTTCGCCGCGGGCATGGGCGTGGGCCTGCTCTTCTGGGGCGTGGCCGAGCCGATGATCCACTTCTCGTCGCCGCCGGTGGGTGAGGGAGGCACGGCCAAGGCGGCGCGCCAGGCCATGGTTATCACCAACTTCCACTGGGGCTTCCACGCCTGGGCCATCTACGGCCTGGCCGCAATGGTGTTGGCCTACTTCCGCTTCCGCCGCGACGCCCTCTACCTGGCCGGCGCCCCGGTGCGGGCCATGTTCAAGGGCCGCTGGGTGGAGCCGGTGGCCATGCTGGCCGACCTGGTGGCGGTGGCGGCCGTGGTCTTCGGCGTGGCCGGTTCCCTGGGCATGGGCGTCTTCCAGCTGGTGGCCGGGTTGCACGTGGTGGCCGGCATCCCCGCTGACTCCAAGGTGTGGGCCGGGGGGATCCTGGCCCTGCTCGTGGTGTGCTACATGCTCTCGGCCTCCACCGGTATCGAGCGCGGCATCAAGTGGCTGAGCAACGCCAACATGATCATCGCCATCCTGCTGATGTTCTTCCTGCTCATCGCGGGGCCCACGGGCTTCCTCCTGCGCACGGTGGTCACCTCCCTTGGCGACTACCTGGTGGGCATGATGTCCCTCTCCCTCAAGCTCTACCCCTACCAGGACATGTCCGGCTGGATGAAGTCCTGGACCTTGACCTACTTCATCTGGTGGATCGCCTGGGCGCCCTTCGTGGGGCTGTTCATCGCCCGCATCAGCCGGGGCCGCACCATCAAGCAGTTCGTGCTCGGCGTCACGGCCGCGCCCACCCTGTTCTCCATCCTCTGGTTCGGGGTGTTTGGCGGCACGGGCATGTACGAGGAGCTGTACGGCGCCGGCGGCGTGGCGCGGCTGGTGTCCGAGGACGTCACCCTGGCCCTCTTCTCCCTGTTCGACCGCCTGCCCCTGTCCGGCCTGCTCAGCGTCACCGCCCTGGTGCTGGTGTTCATCTTCCTGGTGACCAGCGTGGACAGCGCCACCTTCGTGCTCGGCATGCTCACCAGCGGGGGCACCCTCAACCCGCCCACCTCGCGCAAGTTCGCCTGGGGCGTCACCGTGGGGGTGCTCTCTGCGGCCATCACCTTCATGGGCGACATCAACGTGCTGCGCTCGGTGACGGTGAGCGGCGCTGTGCCCTACTCGCTGATCCTGCTGTTGCAGACGGCGTGCCTCATCAAGGCCCTGCGGCGCGAGGGACGGGATGATGCCCCGGCCGGGGAGGATGCCTCATGAGGCGGCTCGGCCTGGCGCTGCTCCTGGGGATGATCGCCGCGCCCTTGCCGGGCTGTGGATCCGGCGGCAGCACTCCCATACGCGTGGGCGCCAAGGGCTTCGCCGAGCAGGCCATCCTGGCCCAGGTGCTGGTCAAGCTGCTGCGGGCCAACGGCCACGGCCGGGCCATGATGGAGCCGTGCGGAGACACCTACGCCTGCCACCGCGGCATCCAGGCGGGCAAGCTGGACCTGATGGTGGAGTACTCGGGCACCGGGGTCACCTTCCTGGGCGGCAAGATCACGCGGGGCAAGTCGGCCCTGCCCGAGGCGCGCCGCCTGTACAAGGACCTCGGGCTCACCTGGCTGGGCCCCCTGGGCTTCGACAACGGCTACCGCCTGCTGGTCACCTCCGAGCTGGCCTCCGGCCTTGAGCTGCGCACCATCGGGGACCTGACCAGTATTAACCGGCGCCTGCGTATTGCCCTGCCGCGGGAGTACCTGCGCCGTCCCCGGGACGGCCTCGCCTCCCTGTCCAAGCGGTACGGCCTGCGCTTCGCCAGCGAGGCCCTGATCATCGAGGACCCGGGCCAGCGGTTCCGCGCCCTGTTCGAGGGCAAGGCGGACGTCGCTGTGGGGTACGCCACCGACGGCGCCATCGGCCGGCTGGGCCTGCGCGTGCTCCAGGATCCCCTCGCCTTCTTCCCGCCCTACGAGGCCGCGGTGATGGCGCGGGACGACCTGTTCAAGCGCGCCCCCGCGCTGCGCGACCTGCTGGGCAAGCTGGAGCGGCGCATGGACACCGCGACCATGCAGCGGCTCAACTACCAGGTCCAGGTCCAGGGGCGCTCACCGGAGCAGGTGGCCGCCGCCTTCCTCAGGAGGGCCAAGCTGATCAAGAGCAAGACGCCGGAGCAGCTCCCCACCCGGGAGCTAGTGGTGGCGGTCGCCGACAAGGACATGGATCAAATGACCGCCCTGGTCACGCGCGGGCTGCAAGCGGTTCGCACCGTCTTCCCCGATCGCCCGGTGGCGGCCCGGGGCGTGGCCACCCCCGTGGCCCGGGTGCACGACTCGGGCGCGCGCCTGGCCATCCTCGGGGCGGAGCGGTTCTTCGCCAGGGACGGGTCCAGGCCGCCGGTGCGAGAGTCACGGGTGGAGGCGGTGGCCGTGCTCGGCACGCGCATGGTGCACCTGCTCCGCCGGTCGCCGCGCAGCGACGGCAACCCTGGCCTCAAGGGGCGAATCGGCATTCCTCCGTCGGGCAGCGGCGGCGCCCTGGTGGCCCAGGCCCTGCTCACCCTGGCCGGGAGCAGCGTGGCCATGCGCGGCACCCCGGAGCTGCTGCTGGCCGCGCTAACCAGGGGCAAGCTGGACGCGGTGCTGCTGCTGGCCGAGCCAGGTGACGCCCGCGTGGCCGACGGCATCAGCAAGCACAAGCTGACCCTGGTCCCCATGATCTGGGAGCGGCTCGTCTCGGGCCAGGTCTCCGGCTGGCTCTCACCTGAGAAGGCGGTGCAGTTGCCATACCTGCGGCCCGCCCGCATCGCCGCGGGGACCTACCCCGGGCAGGATAGAGAGGTGGAAACCCTGGGCTGCCAGGTGGTGCTCGCCGGGCCAGCCCGGGCAGCCATGCCGCCGGCGGGGGGAGGCGGCCCGGCCGCTGCCCTGCCCATCCGGGGCAAGCACCTGGCCCGCAAGCAGGTGGAGGCCCTGGCCAAGGCCACGCGGGTGGCCGAGGCCCCGGATCCAGTGCTGCCTTCGGCCTGGAGCGTGCGGTCGCCCGCCACCGGGGATCAGCCGGATCAGGGAAACGGCCTGGCCATGCTCGACACCTCCCTGAACCTGGCCGCGGTCTCCTTCGTGGCCTGGCTGCTCTTTTTGCTGCGCCGGCGGCGGAAATAAGCCATCCATAACCAGGTTGGCGGGCGAAATGGAATCGAGCATAAAATCTCGGCGGTCACGTACAAGGACCGTACTCAAGATCCTCATCATCAGCCTCTGCGCGTACGGTGCGCTCGCCACCGGGATGGCCCTCGTGGCGGTGACCAAGCTCCGCTCCCTGGAGCTCTCCGAGGTGGAGGTGCCGCCGGAGGACGTGGTCACCCCACAGGATCAGCTGGCCACCTACCCCGCCGGGATCTACGGCGAGGGGAGGCCCTTTCGACCCCTGATGTTCGAAGGGAAGATGCCCCAGACCACCATCAACGATTCGGGGTTGCGATCACCGTACAACCTGGACGCGAAGCTCGGCGGCCACGTGGTGCTGCTGGGCGACTCATTCACCTTCGGCTACGGCCTGCCGGACCACCAGACCCTGGCCGCCCACCTGGGCAAGCTCGATCCGGCGCGCAAGTACATCAACGCGGGCCAACCCCTGTTCAACCTCCACGACGCGGTGACCAGGTTCGAGCAGCTCTGGTCGTCTCGTCAGAGGCCATCGCTGGTCCTGCTCCAGATCTTGCTGTCCAACGACATCATCGCCGAGCAGCGGCTGGAGCGGAACATCCAGCTGAAGCTGGAGGCCATGAGGCCCTGGAGGATCCCGCCATTTAACGGCGAGTGGATGAATCCGATCCTGATGAAGGTGATCCGCGACCGGCTCTGGGTTCAGCTCCATGCAGACCTCACCCGCAAGCGGTTCGATCTCTACATCGCCGGCGCCATCAAGCGCCTGAGGCGGGCCGCCGGTAAGGAATCCCGTGTAGTGCTGCTCTACTACGTGGGCAGCCTGGTGCCTAAGTTCAAGAAGATGGAGTCCTGGTTGCATGAGTACTGCCGTGATAACGAGATCCCCCTGATGAAGGCCGAGGTCCTGGTGGGCGCCACGCCCTCTGCCTCCCCGCGACTCTCCGACGGCCACCCCAGCGGAGCGTACAACGCCGCCCTGGCCCGGGCGCTCAAGCCCGAGCTGGAGGCCATGCTCGCGTCGGCTTCCGAGGGACATGATTTGCCGAAAATGGAGCGCCCATGAAGATCGGATACGCACAGTTCACACCCGAATTCGGCGAGGTGGAGCGGAACCGGGCGCGGGCGCTGGAGCTGGCCTCCTCGGTGGAGGGCGACCTGTTGGTGCTGCCAGAGCTCTGTATCAGCGGCTACCAGATGCTCGACCAGCAGGAGGCCCGCGGCCTGGCCGAGCCGGCTGATGGTCCGACCGTGGCCGCCCTCACCCCGCTGTGCCGGGCGCGGAGCTGCCACCTGGTCCTCGGATTGGCCGAGCTGGATCCGGACGGCGGCCTGTACAACTCGGCCGTTGTTGTGGGCCCGGACGGCCTGGTGGGCGTGTACCGCAAGGTGCACCTCTTCGCCGACGAACCCGACTGGGCCCTGCCCGGCGATCTGGGCTTCCCGGTCTGGGACCTGGGTGAGTACAGGCTCGGCGTGATGGTCTGTTTTGACTACGCCTTCCCCGAGGCGGCGCGCAGCCTCTCCCTGGCCGGCGCCGATGTCATCGCCCAGCCCTCCAACCTTGTGCTGCCCTGGTGCCAGCGGGTGATGCCTGTCCGCGCCCTGGAGAACCGGGTCTACACCGTCACAACCAACCGCTGCGGCGCCGAGGAGCGCGGCGCCAAACCGCTCCACTTCACCGGCAACAGCCAGATCGCCTCCCCCCTGGGCGAGGTGCTGGCCACGGCCCCCACCGACGGGGACCAGGTGCGGGTTGTGGAGGTGGACCTGGCCCTGGCCCGGGACAAGCGGTTCACCCCGCGCAACCATGTGCTGGAGCAGCGCCGCCCGGACCAGTACCGCCTGGACCCGGGCCCGGAATAAGCGACCCCCACCAGTTTGCACCGGGAGCCTTCCCCGGATATCCTTGGCAGATCGTGCCCAGGCCCCTCCGTTCTCGCCAGCGGCGCATCGTCGCGGCCCTCGTGCTGCTGTCGATGCTGCTGGTTTCCATCTCCGCGAGCTTCGTCATCGGCTATCCGCTGATGCGGGGGCTGGAGGAGGTGAGCCAGAACCGCCACCGCTCCCATGTGCTGGCGGATCGCCTGCGGCACAGCTCGGACGATCTGACGCGGATGGTCCGCACCTACGCAGCCACGGGCCAACGCTTCTACCGGGACCAGTTCTACGAAGTGCTCGCCATCCGAAATGGTGAGCGGCCGAGACCACGTAATTATGATCGGGTCTACTGGGACCTGATCCTCTCCCCGGCGGATGCCGCGAAGCTCCCGGAGATGGGCCCAAAGAAGCCGCTAAAGCAGCTCATGATCGAGGCCGGGATCGAGGCAAAGGAGCTGGCCCTGCTCAACAAGGCAGAGGCGCGCTCCAACGCGCTGGTGCTGCTTGAGCAGCAGGCCATGCACGCCATGGAGGGCAGGTTCAAGGGCCCGGACGGCCGGTACACGGTCCAGCGCGAGCCCGATCCGCAGCTGGCGATGAAGCTGCTGCACGGGCGGGAGTATCACCAGGCGAAGAAGGCGATCATGGAGCCCATCGGACAGTTCATGGCCCTCCTGGACGCCCGCACCCGGCAGCAGGTAGCCAACGAGGTCGCCCGGATCCGCTGGCTGATCCTGGCTCTGATTCTGCAACTCCTCACCGCGGCGGCGGCCGTGGCCTATGTGCTGATCGCCATCAATCGGCAAAACCGCGCCCACCTGGCTCTGCTCTCGGAGGAGGTCCGGAGAAAGACCCACGACCTGGCCACGGCGAACCAGGAGCTCAGGCGCTCCAACAGGGACCTGGAGCAGTTCGCCTACGTGGCCTCCCATGACCTGCAGGAGCCCCTGCGCATGGTGACCAGCTACCTGCAGCTGCTCGAGCGGCGGCTCGATGACAAGCTGGACGACAAGACCGGGACGTACTTCAACTACGTGCTGGACGGGGCGAGCCGCATGAAGGGGCTCATCGACGCGCTGCTCCGCTTCTCACGGGCCGGGGACAGCGAGTCGCCCCTCGAGACCTTCCCCAGCCGCCGGGCCCTGGACTCGGCCCTGGAGGCGTTGGAGGTCGTGATAAAGGAGAGCGGCGCCGAGGTCGTCGCCGGCCCCCTGCCCGACGTGCACTGGGACGAGGCGCAGCTGACCCAGGTCTTCCAGAACCTGGTGGGCAACGCCATCAAGTTCAGGGGGGAGGCCCCGCCCCGGGTGGAGGTGTCGGGCGGGGAAAAGGACGGGAAGCTGGTCCTCGCGGTCAAGGACAACGGGATCGGCATCGACGCGGCTCACCAGGAGCGCATCTTCCAGGTCTTCCAGCGCCTCCATGGGCAGCAGCAGTACGAGGGCACCGGCATCGGCCTGGCCCTGGTCCAGCGCATCGTGGAGCGCCGGGGTGGAGAGATCTGGGTCGAGTCCGCCAGCGGCGAGGGATCCACCTTCTCCTTCACGGTTCCGCGGGAATAAGCCGGCCGCGTCGCGAGTCCAGCTCCCCTCAGAAACGGCCCAGGATCCCCACGGTGGAGCCCGTGGCCCGCCCGTCGTTTTGTACCACCTGCAGGGTCGGGGTCCATACGACGGAGGGTTGGCGCCGCGGCATGTCCAGGGATACAGGGCCCAGCTTCTTCGCCTGGCGAGCGCCGATGAAGGCGTCCGCCGTGAACAGCACCCCGCTGGCCGTTCCCACGAGGGCTGTGGCCAGGATGGGCCCGGCACCAGCGCTGGCGAGGTCCCCCCCGGACGCCTCAATGGCGAGCAGGGTAATCGCCCCTACGATGGAGAGGCCGTAAGCCACCCAGCCCGAAACCCTGAGGGCCGGGATCCCGTTGGCCTTGGGGCTGTTCCGCGCCGTGCTGCCGCCGTAGGCGGTGACTGGCACCCCGGCCGCCAGGAACGCTGTCGCGGAGGCACCCAGCGCGGTTGAAGGGCTCGAACAGCTATAATAATAAGCCCCTGCCGGGGCCGGAGAGCACATGGTCGCCGCGGAAGCAATCCCCAGGCCCAGCACCAACACCGACGAGGTCACCCCCACGATGCCAGCGGCGACGGCCCAGCCAGCATCCCCGGCCGCCGCCTGGCCGGGCGTGGGTGCCTGTCCGGATGAAAAGCTCCCACGGCCTGGCGTGGAAGGGATCTTCAACGAGACGATGCTGTCCTTCCCGGGGCCAATCTCCACCCTCCGCGAGGCATAGGCGTCGATGTGCGGATGCCTGGCCTGGATCAGGTGCACGCCGTTTTCCAGGCGGACCGCGTTCTGTAGGGGGGCGTTGGCGTAGAACTCTCCGTCGATGTAGATCTTTGCTCCCAGGACAGAAACCTCGATGAAGATCTCCGAGGATGTGCGCTCGATCCTGCGGATCTTCTGCAGGGCCTTTCGCCGCTTCTTTGCCGTGATCCCCCTCCCCGGCGCAGCGAGGTACCTCTTGAGTTAAGCGTGGGCCTTGCCCCAGTTGCCGAGCTTGAAGTAGCACATCCCGATATTGCCCAGGTGGGCCCGGTCTGGGCTCAACTGATGAGCACGCTTGAAGCTCTCCAGGGCTGTCTTGTAGTCATTTTCCCCGAACGCGCTGCGGCCCTTGGCCTCATGTGCCTTGGCCAGGGCGATGTCATTGGGGTTCACCCTGGCAACGACGGCCGAAGACGCACAGAGGGTACACAGCAGCAAGACCACCTGGACGATGATGCTACAAGGGCTGGACCGCTTGCCGGGGCGTAGCCGGTGCCGCCTTGACCTCATTTGCTCCCTCCATTCCCGTTTTTGTTCTAGAACAACTCGCTGTCGTCTTCCACTCTGGCGGGCCGCCTGCGTCGAGGCGGCCGCCTCTTTTTCTTACTCTCCGCCGGGTTCGCCGCGGGGGCGGCTGGTGGCGCCGGGGAGAGCTGCATGGGGACGGGTATATCCATGGCATTTTCCGGCACCACGTAAGCCCTGAACGGCTGGTACCCGTCCGCCTCACAGACGATCAGACACGGTGTCTTCGAGGGTGGGAGGTGTACCGTCCCTTCTTTGACTTCACGGCCGTCCACGGTGCACCTCGCCCCATTCACCAGGCCGAGCAGGCGGACCCTGACCTGGATGGTCGCATCCTCGCTCCCGGGATTTCCCGTGGGACCAGGAGGCGGCGCAGGATCCAGGGTACGTCGCTGGACCCTGGAGGGGGCAGCAGGTAGCGCACCGGAGGACCTCTCGTCCGGCGGCTGGGGGGCCCTGGAGGCCGCGGATGTTGCCTGGTCCGGGCCATGGTTTCCTGCAAAGAACAAGAGCATGGCGGCCACACCCATGGCGAGTACCCCTCCCGCGGCCCCGATGACCATGCCCCGCCTTCGCCGCCACAAGCTGGCCGCGGCTCCAGGGGCTGGCCGGAACTCCACAACTGACGCTGCCCCCCCAAGGGTGGTGTCGATGAAGCCGTCTCCAGGTCCAGCCATTGCCGATGCCCCAGGCGCCGCGTTGCCCGGCGCAAGAGCGCTCCTGCCGAGGACGCGGGAGCCCGGTGGCCCCTCGATTACCTGGCTCACGCTCGCGACCACCGTCTCTGCTGGAGCCACCGCAGGGGGCGCGTCCACCGGGGCAGCGACAGGGACGCCAGCGTCGAGACTGCCCGGTCGCTCCCCGGGGTCCACATCCTCCCGCGTTGCGCCTTCACCCTGAGTTTCATTGAAGACGGAACGCAGGAGCTCTTTTCCCCGGAGATTGCTGGTCCCTGGATTCGCAACCCGCGTGACGCGGATCCCCGTGACAGGCGCGGCTCCTTCAGCCCTGTGGGCGAGGCTAATCTTGGTACCGCGGAGGGCCTCCTTGAGTTCATGCGCGAACGCGTCAACGGTATCGTGGCGCCTCGCCTTGTCCTTGGCGTGCGCGCGGCTCAGCACGGCGTGGACGCCAGGGGGCAGGTCAGGGGCCAGCTCCGTGATCGGTATGGGCTGCTTGTGGCAAATCTTGTAGATAATGCTCGGTATCGTGTCGGCGGCGAAGGGGAGCTTGCCGGAGAGCGCCTGGTAGCAAATTGTGGCCAAAGCAAAGATGTCGGTCCGGTGATCGATCTCATCGATCTTCCCCTCCCCTTGCTCGGGAGACATGTAGTGCGGGGTCCCCATGATGGACTGTTCGGCCGTGAGCTGGGTCGTACAATCTCGGACCTTGGAGATGCCGAAATCCAGCACCTTCACCTGGGGAGCTGCTCCGGGGGGAACCTGGATAAAGAAGATGTTGGCAGGCTTCAGATCCCGGTGGATTATCCCGCGCGCGTGGACCGCCGTCAGGGCGCTGCTTATCTGGTCACAGACATGGACCACCTCATCAGGCGCCAGCGATGCTCCCCCGGAGAGGCGGGCCTTCATGTCCTGCCCTTCCAGGTACTCCATCACCATGCAGGGGTAGGTTTCGTCCAGGGAATAGAAGTCAACCACCGAGACGATATTTGGGTGGCCGATGGATGAAGCTATCTCCGCCTCCCGCTTGAAGCGAGCGTAGATGGCGGCCTCTTCAGCGAACTGGGGGTGCAGGACCTTGATGGCAAACCGGCTCTCCTTGAGACGGATATGGGAGGCCTCGTACACCGTTCCCATGCCGCCCTTGCCGAGCAGGCGGATGACCCGGTGCGAGTCATGCAGCACCCTTCCAACAAAGTCCAGTGGTTTCATCGCCCTCTGGTGCAGCACGCAGTGGATGACACTGACGCAAAAGACTTCAGAATCGTTTTGTATATTTATCCAAGTATCCGCCGGTGTAGATGAATCGGTCAAGAAGGCGAAAAAGATCCATATTGGAGAAAGAAAGGACAGACTCCAGGCGCTGGACCTGGCCGACACATCCATCCGCTGCCGCCCTCCCCTTCGGTTGCCATGTCGCCGGCAACACGGGCGGCTGTCCCAAAGAGAAACGCCGCCCCGAAGAGCGGCGTTCTCAGCGTCCCCAACGTGATTTGAACTTGAGAACGGCGGTATCAAAAACATGAAGCGAAACGCATCCTTGGCACCTACCGCCACGAAAGCACAGGGAAAACCCCTGACAATCCGTTCTATCCCGTGTCAACCCGTTCCGGCCCGTATTGCCGGCTCACGCGAACATAGCGCGAACACAAGAACCAGTATCTCGTGGCGAGTGTGGCAAAGGCCAGATGCTCACATCGCCCCCTCCCCTCAAGGCACCTGCACCTGCACCGGCCGCTCCACCCACACGTTGCTCAGGCCCAGCTGTCCTTTGTCGTTTCTGCCCCAGCAGTACAGCGCGCCATCGGTGCGAATGGCGCAGGTGTGGTCCTGGGCAGCAGCAACCGAGCGCCATGCGTTACCACCTGCCACTCGGGTAGGTGTTGCCCTGTTGGCCCTGCTGCCGTCACCCAGCTGGCCATGGTTATTCTTGCCCCAACAGAAAAGGCGGCCGCTGGCCTCGACGGCGCAGGTGACGTGCCGGCCCGCGCTCACCGAGCGCCACCGGATTCCGCGAGCCACGCGGGTGGCCCGAAGTCGGGTCTCCTCGGTGCCGTCACCCAACACCCCGTGGCGGTTGGATCCCCAGCACCAGAGGCTGCCATCATCATGCACACCGCAAGTATGGGAGCCCCCGGCGCTCACCTGTTGCCAGCGCGCCCCCCGAATAACCTGCGCCGGCCGGCTTGCGTAACAGGAGATGCCACGGGCCTCATCGCCGTCGCCCAACACCCCGTTGTGGTTGCAGCCCCAGCACCAGAGGGAGCTGTCGGTGCGGATCGCGCAGGTGTGAGAATGCCCCGTGGAGATGCCGCGCCATGTGGCCACCGCGCCAATGCGCGTGGGTTCCTTCAGGCTCTTCTTGATCTCGCGTTCCGGGCGACCTCGGTTTTGATGCCCCCAGCACCAGAGGCTTCCGCCCTTGCGCAAGCCGCAGATCTGCTTGTAACCGGCCGCCGCGGTGCGCCAGTCTTGCCAGAGGTCTTTGCCTGCCGGATCATCGGGGGCTCCAAAGTAGCTCGGGGCACGCAGGCTGCTCTCCATCATGCCCCAGCAGCGCAGAGTTCCATCGCCACGTACACCACAGGTATGACGGCCCATGCCGGAGATGCTGCGCCAGGTGGTGCCAGGCGCCACCTGACCCGGGACCTGCCCTTTGGCCCTGGTGCCGGCTCCCCAGCCCGGGTTGGTGTATTCCCCCCAGCTCCAGAGGCTTCCGTCACGTTTGAGGCCGAAGGAGAGGTTGTCCGTGATGACCATGTCCTGCCAGCTCGTGGCCTGACCAACCCGGGCGGGCACCAGCTGATCCGGCGTGGAGCCTGCGCCGGCCGGGAAGGCGTCCCGGCGCCCCCAACACCAGAGGGTGCCGTCAGCCCGAACTCCGCAGGAGTGCGTCCAGGCCAGGGACACCGCGCGCCAGCCCCCGCTCTCGCCCACCTGTGCTGGCGCTCGCCGGTCCAGATTGTCGCCGACGCCCAGTTGCCCTTCGTCCCCATCGCCCCAGCACCAGAGGGTGCCGCCCCGGCGTAGGCCGCACGAGCGCCAGTCGCCTGCCCTGACCTGAACCCAGTCCGAGGCTCGCCCCATCCGGGTGGGTCGCCGGATGACCTCCTCACCGAGGCCCGGGATGAGCTTGCCCCAGCACCAGAGAGAGCTGTCGGCCCGCAGCGCGCAAGTGTGGGAACCGCCCGCGGCCACCTGACGCCAACCCCGGCCCGTGCCCACCCTGGCGGGAGCAGATGAATACTCCTTCGTGTCTAGGCCGAGGATGCCATCCATGTTGTTGCCCCAACACCAGAGGGTGCCGTCGGCCTGAACGCCGCAGATATGGTCATCGCCCACGGACACCGCCCTCCACCGGCGCCGGGCGCCCACCCTGGACAGGGCCGGCTGTTCCGGCCGCGCGCTGACCTCGGAGCTATGCATGTCGTCCTTTGCCGAACACCAGAGGGTCCCGTCGGTGCGGATGCCACAGAGGTAGCCGCGGCTCATTGAAAAGGTGCGCCACCTGGCCAGGCCGGCCACGCGCCCGGGGCGGGTTATGGCGGCGGCGCTCTTCCCCGCAAAGTACGCCGCCGCGCTGGATCCCCAGCACCAGAGGGTGCGATCTGCGCGCAGGGCGCAGGTACGGGAGATGCTCGTACCAATGGCGCGCCAATCAGCTCGGTCCCCCACCTTTACCATCCTTGTCCGAGCAGACCGGGTGCCGTCACCCAGCTGCCCCGCCCGATTCTCGCCCCAGCACCAGAGGGTGCCGTCCCGCTTGATGATGCAGGAGTGACCCCAGGCCACAGCCACGTCTCGGATACCTGCCGGCGCAGCGGCCTCGTCGGTAGACGACGCCTCAGGGGGATCCTTGTCGGGCGGGCCCACATCGCGGGCGTGTGAAATCGTTGGCCCGGCGTCCGGCTTCAGCGGCACAGCCAGGACCGGCTCATGAGCCGCCTTGCGGTCCACCGAAAACCGCACCCGTCGCGGCCGGTCCGCCCACGCGTCCCCTTGCCCCAGTGAGTCCCGGCCCTCTTCGCCCGAGCCCCAGCACCAGAGGCTGCCGTCCTTTTGGATGCCGCAGGTCTGGTGGGGGCCTGCGGCCACTGCGCGCCACGAAGAGTCGCGCCCCACCCGGGTGGGTTTTAGCCTGCTCTCCCGGGTGCCGTCCCCCAGCTGGCCTCTGGCGTTGTATCCCCAACACCAGAGGGAGCCATCGTTGCGTATTCCGCAAGTGTGGGTCCAGTCCGCGGTCACAGATTGCCACCCGGTGGCCGGATCCACCCGCACGGGCCGGTGCCGATCCTGGTCTGTGCCGTCTCCCAGCTGACCCAGGTCATTTTCGCCCCAGCACCAGAGGCTGCTGTCCATGCGCAGGCCGCAGGTGTGCTCAACGCCCGCGGCCACTTTGCCCCAGCCGGATCTGCTCCCCAACCTCGTCAGGGGTTTCAGGTCACGGGAGTGCTCCGCCGTGGCCTGGCCCTGACCCAGCTGGCCGTGGCTGTTGCTGCCCCAGCAAAACAGGGCTCCGTCAGCGCGGACGCCGCAGTTGTGGTTCAATCCCGCGGCAACGGATCGCCAGGTTTGGCCGGCTCCAACCCTGGTCAGATCCTCATCGTCCTCGTCGCCCGGCAACATGCTGTATCCCCAACACCAGATCGCGCCGTCGTCCCGCACACCGCAGCCGTGGCCGTAGCCCGCGGACAGGCTTGTCCATGTGCTGCCTTGGCTTGGCTGGGCCGGGTCATGAACATCGGGACCAGTATTCACCCGGGAACGTCCGGGAGTGGCGAACCCCCAACACCAGAGGGTTCGGTCCCGCCGCTGGCCGCAGGCGTAGTTGCCCCGGGCCACCACCCGCACCCAGTCGGTGCCGGTCCCCACCCGAGCGGGCCGTTGTCGCCGCCTCCGCCACTCCCGGTCCCCGAGCTGGCCCTCGCGGTTTTCCCCCCAGCACCAGAGGCTGCCGTCGCTCCGCATCGCGCAGGCGTGATCCCTCCCCACAGCCACGCTGGTCCAGCCCCTGGCCTGGCCCACCCTCGCCGGGCTGAGCACGGGTTCCGGCACGCCGTCGCCCACCTGCCCATGCTCTCGGCTGCCCCAGCACCAGACAGACCCGTCCGTGCGCAGGCCGCATGTGTGCCCGCCTGTGGCCACCTCTGCCCACCCTTTTGCATCCCCCACACGTTCGGGCTTGCGCCGCGGCGCGGTGGTCCCAACGCCCAAATGACCGTAGCCGTTTTCGCCCCAGCACCAGAGGCTGCCGTCAGCGCGGGTGCCGCAGGTGTGGCCCCCCCCTGCCCGCACCGAGGTCCAGTCCTGGCCTTCCCCTACCTGGTAGGGGCCATTGCTCCCTTCTGGTGGGTCCAGGCCCAGAGCGCCGTGGTAGTTCGCTCCCCAGCACCAGAGGGTGCGGTCCCGTCGACGGGCGCAGACATGGGAGATGCCCGCGGATACGGTGTCCCAGGTGTCCGAGGTGCCCACCCGGTTGGGCAAGTTGTCCAGCCGGTTGTCCTCCGTACCCACGACGCCGTGGAAATCGCCGCCCCAACACCAGAGCGATCTGTCGACCCGTGTGCCGCAGGTGAAGCTGCCACCCGGGGCCACGGAATGCCAGTCGGTCCAGGAGCCAACACGCGAGGGGCTGGGCCGGTCCACGCGGCTGCCGTCCCCCAGTTGACCTTCATTGTTGGCTCCCCAGCACCAGAGCGAGCCGTCAGTGCGGATGGCGCAGGTGTGCTGAAAGCCGGCGGCCGCTGCCCGCCACGGCCCCTCCTCGGTGATCCGCGCTGGACCGGGGCCTTGCTGCGGGCCGGGACCGTGACCCAGTTGCCCTCGATCGTTATTACCCCAGCAATGCAGGGCGCCGTCACCGCGTAGGGCACAGCTATGCAACCGGCCAGCCACCACCCGCGCCCAGGTCTTGTCGTCCCCCACCCGGGTGGGCCCGGCTTGCTGTACCGAATGTCCCAGCCCCAGTTGGCCATGATAGTTGTCCCCCCAACACCAGAGGGAGCCGTCGGCGCGGACGGCACAGGTATGTTTCCAGCCCACGGCCAGGTTCAGGCCCTTGCCGCCACTTTGGTGCACGGCAGGGCGCAGCGCGGCACAGTCACACCCGCCCCCCATGGCCAGGGCCATGAGGACTGCCAGGATTGTCAGGTGCTGGCCAGCACGCACGAATCGCCCCCTCATCCTGTTGATGATTGGGGGTTAGAGGTCGGCCCGGTCCATAAGTTCCCGCCCGATCAAGCCAGCGGACGGGGCCACGATCATCCTTGCCGCACTCCCGTTGAACCGGGGGGGGGAACGGCCAGGAGACCACCCGCCAGATCCTCGCCCTGGAGCGCGGGATCAAGGTGCTGCTCCTCACCATGTACGCCAACGAGGAGTACGCCACCCGGCTCATCCGGGCCGGCGTCTCCGGCTTCCTGGTCAAGGCGGCCTCCACCGACGAGCTCAAGGCCGCCATGCGCAAGGTGGCCGGCGGCGGGGTCTATCTGAGCCTGAGCAAGAGCACCGTGGAGACCTACCGCGGCCGCGTGCTGGAGAAGCTCAACCTGCGCAACAACTCCGACATCACCCGCTTCGCCATCCGCCGCAAGCTCATCGACCTCGATTGAATCAGGACTCCGAGGTCGGCCTGTCGAGCTGGAACTCCTGTGGCGTGTCTCCTGCAAAGAGGATAGCCTTCCCAGTTCACCCCACGCCAGAGGACCCGCCGAGCATGCCGCCCGCCCCCCGTAAATCTCTGCTGACCCGTTTCCTCGACGGCATCGAGCGGGTTGGCAACGCCCTGCCCCACCCGGCGACGCTGTTCGCCGGGCTCGCCCTGTCGGTCATCTTCCTCTCCTGGCTGCTCAGCGCGCTGGGGGTGACGGCCGTGCACCCCAAGGACGGCTCGGTGATCGCCCCCATCAACCTCGCCTCCCGGGCCGGGCTGCACTGGATCCTGGAGTCCACCGTGGACAACTACGCCGGCTTCGCGCCCCTGGGTACGGTGCTGGTGGCCCTGCTCGGCATCGGCGTGGCCGAGAAGAGCGGCCTCATCTCCACGGCGCTGCGCCTGATGGTGCACGCGGCGCCGCGGCGCCTGCTCACCTTCGTGGTGGTGCTCTCCGGCGTGATGTCCAACATGGCCAGCGACGTGGGCTACGTGATGCTGGTGCCCCTGGGCGCGCTGGTCTTCCTGTCGGTGGGGCGCCACCCCATCGCCGGGCTGGCCGCGGCCTTCGCCGGCGTCTCCGGCGGATTCAGCGCCAACCTGCTGCTCGGCACCATCGACCCGCTGCTGGCGGGGATCACCCAGGAGGCGGCGCGCATCGTCCAGCCGGGCTACCCCGTCTCTCCGGCCTGCAACTACTACTTCATGGTGGCCTCCACATTCGTCGTGGCCACCCTGGGCACCCTGGTCACCGAGTATATCGTGGCACCCCGCCTGGGCGACTACACCGGCGAGGGGGCGGAGGATGCCGAACAGATCCGTCCCCTCACCACCGCCGAGAAGCGCGGGCTGCGCTGGGTGCTGGCGGTGAACGCCGTGCTGGTCGCCGGGGTGGTGTGGGGGCTGGCGCCCGCGGACGGCTTCTTGCGCCACATGGAAACCGGCAGCGTGATCCACTCCCCCTTCATGCACGGCATCGTGACCTTCATCTTCCTGGGCGGCCTGCTCTCGGGCGTGGCCTACGGCCTGGGCGCGGGCACCTTTAGCAGCGACGCCGATGTGATCCAGGGCATGAAGGAGGCCATGGAAACGCTGGCGCTGTTTTTGGTGCTGGTCTTCTTCGCCGCCCAGTTCGTGGCCTGGTTCAAGCACAGCAACCTGGGCATGATCCTGGCCATCAAGGGCGCCCACGGCCTGAAGGCCTCGGGGCTCGGCCCCATCCCCCTGATGCTCTCCTTCATCGTGCTCTCGGCCATGTTGAACCTGGCCATGGGCAGCGCCTCGGCCAAGTGGGCCTTCATGGCGCCGGTGTTCGTGCCGATGTTCATGCTGCTGGGCTACACGCCGGAGCTGGTCCAGGGCGTCTACCGCATCGGCGACAGCACCACCAACATGATCTCCCCCATGATGTCCTTCTTCGCCCTCATCGTGGCCTTCGTCCAGCGCTACGACAAGTCGGCGGGCATCGGCACGGTCATCGCCACCATGCTGCCCTACTCGGTGGTCTTCACCCTGGGCTGGATGCTCCTGCTGGTGGCCTGGCTCCTGCTGGGGTTGCCCCTGGGGCCGGGGGCCGGGCTGTTTTTGGTGGGGTGAGAGGGTTTAAAAGAAAACGCCGCCCAATCATGAGCGGCGTTTCCCTGGCGTCCCCAACGGGATTTGTTGCGAGCGAAGTGGCGCCCCCGAGCCTACAGGGCTCGGCACCCGTGTCGCCGGCGTGAAAGGTCCGCTCGGATGTCCTCCCCTGTCCGCTGGTATCCACTCCACGGAGACATTGCAGTGAGTTGTGCTGTTGTTTGTCCTCTGGCGTCCGCTGGAGAGGACACCAGGGGACGCGGGCGTGGATACAGGGTGGATACAATTCCAGGACGTAGCGCCCCCCGCACCATCCATCGCTGTGCACGCCGCTATGCTTTGTCGTGAACGGTTCCCTCTGACCTATGCCAAGATGGCCTGGCCGATTAATTAACAACAATTATTCCATTGATTTATCATCATAAGCGGCTTATGTTTATTCCATGAGTCAGGAAGTCAGAAAATACATGGCTGCCATTGGACGAAAGGGCGGCATGCGCAGCCGGAGAAGGCTGGATCCAGGAACAGCGCGGAACATGGTGCGGGTGCGCGAGGCGCGCCGGGCTTTCCGGGATTTCCACGCCGAGTGTTTCTGGTCCTTCGACCCGGCCTACAGGGTAACCCTGGACGATGTGGCCTGGGTGGCTGACCAGTTGATGCGGCAAGGCGGGCGGAGGGCCTGGGCCATTGGAGCGAGGCTATGCCGCTAACCGAATATCAGGCCGAACTGGCCCGGCTCCTGTCAGACAATCGCACCTTTGACAGCTACCTGGCCGGCGGGGCAGCGCTGCACATCGAGCCCAACAGCAAGCGCTACAGCAACGACCTGGACTACTTCCACGACTCGGTGGAGCGGGTGGCCGAGGCCTTTGGGCAGGACCGGGCCTTGCTGGAAAGCACGGGAAACACCATCCGGGTGGCCATGCAGCAACCCGGCTACTTCAGGGCCGTGGTGAGCCGGGGAGACCTGGCCACGCAGATCGAGTGGGCCCATGACTCGGCCTGGCGGTTCTTGCCCACGGTCCACTCCCCGGAGTTTGGTTACTGCCTCCACCCTCTGGACCTGGCCATCAACAAGGTGCTCGCCCTGGCCGGGCGGGACGAACCGCGCGACCTGTTAGACACTGTCCATGTGCACCAGGAGGTGCTCCCACTTGGCGCACTATGCTGGGCCGCGGCGGGCAAGGATCCCGGCTTCACACCGCTGTCGCTGCTGGAACTGCTGCGCCGCCGGGGCAAGATCCGCCCCGAGGACCTCCGCCGCCTGCACTTGGCCGGGCCGGTCGACCTGCAGCAGCTCAAGGCTGACTGGCTGCAGGCGCTGGGCCTGGCCGACGTCTTCATCCGCTCCCGCCCACCAGAGGATCTGGGCTGCCTTTACTACTCCCCCTCTGCCGGGGCGTTCGTCGAGCCCATCGGCGCGGAGGGTGAAGATGCCGTACCGCACTATGGCCGCCCGGGTGGCGTGCTGCCGCGGGTCGTCGAGGAGGAATAGGAATCCCGGGATTCCCATGTCGCCGACGACACGGTCCGCCACGTCCCAAAGAAAAACGCCGCCCCGAAGAGCGGCGTTTCCCTGGCGTCCCCAACGGGATTTGAACTTGAAAACGGCGGTATCTAAAACATGAAGCGAAACGCGACCTTGGCACCTACCGCCGCGAGAACTAAGGGAAAACCCCTGACAATCCGTTCTATCCCGTGTCAACCCGTTCCGGCCCGTATTGCACTCTCACGCGAACATAGCGCGAACACCGGCGCCGGGACATGTTGAGGGGACGCGGGAGAGCACCATGAGCACACCGTCACCATACGGTTCAAACGGCCGAGACGCTGCCGGCCGGTTCGCTAAAGGCAACGGAGGCGGCCCGGGCAACCCCCACGGCCGCCAAGTGGCCGAGCTACGGCGTACCGTGCTGGGAGCAGTAACCCCCGATGAGGTGGCCGAGCTGGTTCGCGTCATTTGGGACAAGGCCCGAGCTGGGGACATGGGCGCCGCAAAGCTCCTATTGAGTTACCTGATCGGCCAGCCCGTTGCCGGTGTTGAGGTTATGGCCCACGTTGCGCCAACGGTGAGCTATGAGGAGGCCGTCCGTCGGGCGCGCGCACTCTACGGGTTGGACGCTGGAGAACCATCATGAAAGCACCGTCACCAAACGGGGGAAACGGAGGCCGGGATACAGCGGGCCGCTTTACCAAAGGCAACCCGGGCGGACCTGGCAATCCCATGGGGCGCCGGGTGGCCGAGCTGCGCCGCGCCCTGCTGGACGCCGTGTCAGAGGAAGATGTGCGCGCCCTGGCCGCCGCCCTGCTGGAGAAAGCAAAGGCCGGGGAGGTGGCCGCTGCCCGGCTGATCATGCCCTACCTAGTGGGGCCGCCGCCGGACCTTGACGCGGAGGTTGAAGCCCGCCTGGAGGCCATTGAAGGCATGTTGAAGGGGCCGGCATGAAAGCCTCGTTACGCGCCCGTCTGGCCCGCCTGGAGGACGCCACCCGGCGCCGGGTCAATACTACTGACGCCCGGTTGGAGTTGTTAGAGAAGTTGAGGGCCATGGCAACCCGCCCCCGGACTTGTCCCCTTGAAGAAATGAGCCTGGCCGAACAGGCGTCCCTTGCGATATTTGGCGATAGGTCGCGAGAAGAGGCCGAGGAGGTGGCGCAGCGGTTTGAGGAACATGCCCCGGATACGCCGGGGCTGGATGGACTGGCTGCACTGATACGCGCCCGGATCTGTGCTGAGGACAGGAACAAGGGTCGGGCCGTCCTGGGGATGCCGTTGCTTGAAACAACCCCCAAGAAGGAAGGGTGAGCCTGAAGCTATTTCTTCAGGACATCAGACCTCTTTTCGATGCCCTTCGGAGCAAGTACCGAGGCAAGCCCAAACTTGTTTGGATACAGCTTTCCAGTGGGATCCGTGTCCACCGTGACCCAGCAGAGCCATTTAGGCCAGTTGGAAGGCTTGATGGTGCCCCCCCCCTCCCACCCCTTCAGCAAGGCGTGGTCCGACACAAACGTCACCAGATAAGCTCCACCGCTTTGATACTTGTATTTCTGGGCCAGACGAACGGCCACTTTTCTAAACTCGCCCTCTGTCCATGCTCCGGCTCTAGCTATTGCCCTGATCTGCCCCCTACTGTGCCCTAGCTGTCGAGGGCGAACGAATTTATGAGCGGGGAGGCTTTCTTTCTGTTGAGCTGCTGTCGGCGACTTCCCCCCCATTTCCGCTTGAGGTGGGGAGTGCTTTCGCGAACGGTCCCTACTGGTGCTGTAGCCTATCCAAAGGAAGAAAACGAGGAGCCCCAACAGAGATAAGCCCCCTATTCTTAGCACCTGGCGCCAAGTTACCTTTTTAGTGGCGATGCTCATACCCCCTCCTCGCTACGTTCCCGCCCAAACAAAAAAGGCGGCAAGTTGAGCCCCGACTCGCCAGCACCTCTATCATGGCAAACAAGGGGCAGTTTTCCATACAAGGTAGACCCTACCGTGAATCAGGGAAGCTGTTCCACTTCCCTTGCTATCCCTCGTGCCCCCTGGTGAGACACTTCCCCGAAACCCGTCTGTCAAGCACCGGACAGTGGTTGACAAAAGGTAGCCCTCGGGTAGTCTCTTGGTTGTAACGAGCCAGGAGGCAGCCCATGACCAAGACCCGCACAATCGCTTACCTGAGAGTCTCCACCGACAAGCAAGCCGATCATGGTGTGAGCCTGGACGCACAACGGGCGAAGGTTGAGGCGTACGCTTCTCTGTATGACCTGGAACTGGTGGACGTTGCCGTTGATGCCGGCGCCAGCGCCAAGACCCTGGACCGCCCCGCGCTGGCCGGTGCCCTGAAGAGGCTTGCCAAGGGTGAGGCCGAAGCCCTGCTGGTGGTCAAGTTGGACAGGCTCACCAGGTCAGTGGTGGATCTTGGCGCCCTAGTGGACCGGTGCAACAAGCAAGGGTGGGCGCTGTTGTCAGTCGGTGAGCAGGTTGACACCCGCACCGCCGCTGGCCGCATGGTGCTCAACATCCTGGCGACAATCGGCCAGTGGGAA
This sequence comes from uncultured Kofleriaceae bacterium, assembly GCA_964497805.1. Classification (GTDB taxonomy): domain Bacteria; phylum Myxococcota_A; class Polyangia; family CAZCFB01; genus CAZCFB01. Next base: position 3,436 of record CAZCFB010000053.1, on the reverse strand, counting down.
AGAGAAGCCATCGGAGAGAGGACCGCCGCCGCCCTGGCCCACAAGAAAACCAAGGGGGAGCGGGTTGGCCAGATACCTTACGGTTGGAGCCTGGCCACTGATGGCGTCCACCTGGACCCGCACCACGCGGAGCAGGAAGTGATCAGGCTGGCCCGTGAACTGCGGGATGCTGGCCTGTCTCTCCGCAAGGTAGGCGCCGCCCTGGAGCGCAAGGGACTGCTCCCCCGTACTGGCAAGCGGTGGCACGCACAGACCGTTAAGAGCCTCCTGGCCGCAGACCTGGCGAAATGAGCGACAAAGACAAGGTGGTGGACCTCCCCCGGGTACGGGGCGCCTTAAAGCGGCTGGAGGAACACCTTGAAGCACACCCCGAATTGAAAGGGGGCCGTACCGCCGCATTCCTGGCTGGCGAGTTGGAGGGGGCCATGCTCCCCCGAGGAGATGACATGCCGCAAAAGGTTGTGAAGCTACCCGAGGAGCTGTTTGAACGGGCCGCCGCCCTGCTCCCCAGACTTGAAGGCACCGAAGCCCTGGCCGCCGCTGGCCGCCCCAGCACCATTGCAGTGGTGCGCCTGGCTCTCACCCTTGGCTTGCTTGAGTTGGAGGGGCGGTATCCAGATGGTGGGGGGGAGGAGTAGCTGTCTCTAACGGCCACAATCAGGGCGTTCTCCCTGCATTTCTAGACAGGCATTCCCGCCCAAGCCCGCCTTGCTGCATTGCTTCTCGGTGGGCCAGCTAGGGCAGGCCGTACACTTGCCCGCCTTGCACTGGCTCGAGTTGATCCAGTAGGAGCCCGCCCCCTGGCGTTCCTCACCAACACCAACATGGACTTGTTCAGAGACAACCCTTGCCCCGGCGCCGGTGAAAACGGCTTGCTTGATCTCTGCGTAACAGAGAGGGATGAATCCTGCGATCAGATTGACGCCAGGCACAAAGAGAAGCGCCTGGTAGTTGCAGCTCACCTTCTCCTCAATGGTCCTTGCCACGGCCTTGTCTGGCAGTTTGGCCGCCGCCCTGACCTCCGCATCCTTGAGGGCAAGAAAGCCGCTGTAGCCCCGGGATTGGCCCTCAACCGTGGTTTTGAATTTCATGCCCGGGGGAGGTGTGACCGTATGTTTAAGCGCGTAGGAACAACCGGAAAGCATAACGGTCATGAACGCAGTGCAAAGGATGCATCCCCTCATGTTTCCTCCCCGTGATGGTGGCTGGTATCCCCTGGAGGGTAGGCAGCGTGCGTCCTGGCCGTCAACGGATGGCTGGGAGCAGGCTTGCGAATCTGAAAGGCACGGTGAGGGCAGGGTAGCATTCGGGGGCGTGATCTTGCCTTTTCAAACCTCGCCTTGGATAATTCTGAGAAATTACAAGAGAGGACCGAACCATGGGGAGGTGGATACTTCTGTGCCTCGTAGGGGCAGCCTTGGTCATGACGGGCTGCGAAAAAGTATGCGCCCCTGGTGAGGTTCAATCCTGCCCCTGTGCTGGAAGTGCCAAGGGGGTGCAGACCTGTTCAGATGATGGAGACAAATGGGGACGGTGCATTGGCTGTTCTGTCCAGGACGCAAGAGTTGACGTTGAGACACCTGACAAGGGCACGCCAGATCAGGGTACTGATACGGGAGTGGACGTTGGTTTGCCTGACACCATTTCTCCAGACATCGGCAAGGATAAAGCTGGCCCCGATTCATTGCGGCCAGACCTGTTCAATCCAGATCTGTTCAGCCCTGACAAAACGGTTCCAGATCTCCAGATCAAGTCCGATTGGCCGGTGCCCGATACTGCCTCCAAGCCAGATGCATCCATTTCTCCAGACCAAACAGTCAAGCCAGACGCCGCCCAACCCAGTGGTGTAACGACACTGGCAGGTAGCGGTTTGAAAGGTTCTGATAATGGTCCAGCAGCTAAAGCCACGTTCAATGCCCCAGAGACATTGGCGGTTGATGGTTCAGGCACCGTTTACGTGGCTGACCGAGACAACCACATGATCAGAGTAATCAAGGGAGGGCAGGTTTCAACGTTAGCTGGAACCGGGAAAGCAGGTTTGAAAAATGGTCCCGCCGCATCGGCACTGTTCAACACTCCAAGAGGAATAGCTGTTGATGGCAAGGGGAACGTTTACGTCAGCGACGATGGGAATCATAAGATTCGGTTGATCGCTGGCGGCAATGTCTCCACCTTTGCAGGCAGCAATACGGCTGGGTACGCTGACGGCCCGGTTGCTACTGCAAAGTTCAACAAGCCAAGAGGATTGCAGATCGACAAGTATGGCGACCTGTATGTTGTTGATTCTGATAACAACCGAATTAGGATGATCTCTAATGGAAAGGTAACAACGGTGGCAGGGAGTGGCGCTGCCGGGAGCATCAACGGTTCCGCCTTAACCGCCACCTTCCATTATCCAAAAGACATCACCATGGACAGTGCGGGCCACCTCTATGTGGCGGACAGCTACCCTCATAAAATCCGGTTGATAAAGGCAGGATACGTGAGCACCTTCGCGGGGAGCGGCGCAAAAGGATACCTAAACGGGTCGGCCCAAAAAGCTGTCTTCAAGTATCCCTATGGTGTGGTGTCCGATAAAAAGGGGGCAATATATGTTGCAGATCATCAAAATTGGGCCATCCGAGTGATTAAGAATGGCACGGTTTCCACCTTGGCCGGTGGCATATCAAAGGGGTACAAAGATGGTCCGTTGAAGACTGCCAAGTTTGGATATGCGGTTGGAATTGATGTTGATGCCAAGGGGAGGGTTTATCTCGCGGACTATGAGAACAACGTTATCCGGTTGATTCAACCCTGAAAGGCTTGCTTTATCGTTCTAAGGCATGAATGAAACAGATAATCGGCACAATTACAGTTACATTCATGGCTGTGCTCCTCATCGGGTGCGCAAGTTCAGCCCCCGAACCCACCACCGGGCGCCCAAAGTGGACGCGACCGGTCATGGCGCCAGATGGCTCTCAGGCTCACATTGTAGTGTGTGCCAACCGGATCAGCCGTTGTTACAACAGGGCCGAGTGGGTTTGCCCTACGGGATATAGTTTGCTGGACAGGGCCGGACGGGTGGACGTTGGCGCTGCAACAGCTCGATCATACCGCGTGCCCCTCCCTCGTCGCATGAATGTGAGGGTAACTCGAGTTCAGCAACGCCGAAGAACTGTTCACGAAATGCTGATTAAGTGCAACGGGGGCAGCTACATGGGTGAAGGGGAGGAAACCCCTGATTTCAATCGGCCCATGAACGACGAGGAATGCCGCCAGTCAATCTGGTGCAAACAGCTTGGCCGCTGCCTGTCTCGGAACGGAAAGTGCGTGCGGGAATAGCCCTCAGCGCCCGTCCCCTATAGGCCGATATCATTGTTATCCGGCTCACCCTACAGTGGCGCGGGTGCTAAAAGTCCACCCCTGCCCTGGGATATGGAAACTCTGGCAGTCCCGA
>CAZCFB010000052.1:0-31066 GCA_964497805.1 uncultured Kofleriaceae bacterium | reverse complement strand
GAGGTACCCGCCGCTCTGCTTGACGATCCCATAGACCGTGGCCAGGCCCAGCCCCGAGCCCTTGCCCACCCCCTTGGTGGTGTAAAACGGTTCGAATATGTGTTGCTGAATCTCCGGGGGGATTCCTTGCCCGGTATCGGTCACCGTGATCATGGCGTAGTCGCCTGCCGGGATGGCGTAGCCCGAGTGTACAGAGGCTTCATCCAGGGACAGGTTCGCGGTGGTGATGATGATCTGTCCCCCACCCTCGATGGCGTCCACCGCGTTCACAACCAGGTTGAGCAGGACCTGCTCCAGCTGCGATGAGTCCGCCTTCACCGCGCCGACGGAGGGCCGGAGTGTTGTCACGAGCTCGATGTTCTCTGGCACGGTCCGCCGGAAGAGCTTCTCCATACCCACAATGACCGCGTTCAGGTTCAGCACCTCGGGCTTGAGCACCTGCTTGCGGCTGAACGCCAGGAGTTGCCGTGTCAGGCCAGCGGCCCGCTCCACAGACTCGAGGATCTGAGTCACCTCCTCCTTGTCCTCGGGGCACAGTTCGTCCGCCTCGCTCAGGAAACCGGCGCTGCCGCCGATGGCGGTGAGCAGGTTGTTGAAGTCATGGGCGATGCCGCCCGCGAGCCGCCCCACGGCCTCTAGTTTCTGTGACTGAAACAGCTGCTCCCGGCTGACCTGAAGCTCCTGCTCCATCTGTTTGCGCTCGGTGATGTCCTCCCCCGAACTCAGGATGCCCCTGATCTGGCCGCTCGCGCCGTGGAGAATTGAGGTGTGCCAGGCGACGATTCGTCGCTCCCCAGTCCGGGTCAACACCTCGCCCTCGTGGCTCTCCATGGGCGGGGCATCCGATGCCACCACGGCGTGGAACGCCTCCCGGCCCTGCTCCCGCTCTTCCTTGGGCAGGAAGTTTTCAAACCAGTCTTGGCCCAGGATATCGGCTTCGTCGAGCCCCAGGATCTCGCACCCCTTCCTGTTCATGAGCGTTACCCGGCCACGCGGATCCAGCGCCACCAGCATGACACCCGCCGTATCAAGGTAGCGCTGGGCGCGCTCCTTCTCCTCTCGAATGTGCTGCTCCATCTGCTTCCGGCGGAAGAACCCCGGGATCTCGTACTTCACGGTTTTCTGCAGGGAGGGGCGCTTGTTGAGGTACTCCTCGATGCGGCCCTGGATGCGATGCGGCGGCGCCATGATGAACCGGCACGCGTCGTCGCCCCTGGCCTTGCACATGATCTCCGATGCCACCAGCTGAACGCCGAAGCTCTCCTGGCACCAGCCTGAGGAGTACCCCGAGTTCATCACGCAAACGGGGAAATCGCTCTTCTTGCCGGCCTTGTGCCAGGCGTCGGACTCGAACGAGAATGGGTGATCGTAGATGAGGTAATAGTCTTCGTCCTCGGTGGGGGCGGATTCAGGGAAGATATCCACAAACGCCCAGCCGGAGTGGGCGAAGTGGACCGGGCCAGCGGAGAGCCGCTCCAGGGGCGACTTGAGCTTCATCTTGGCGTGGAAGTTCTTTGCGTCCTGGCGGCCGATGGCGTGGGCTATATCGAATAGCAGCTGCCGGGCCACGGTGGTGGCTTCTTCGTCGCCCACGTCCTGGTAGAGGGTCTTGACGGTTTCAAAGAACTCGACCGACATGGAGGCGGCCCGGACAAGGATGTATCGCTCGCCAAAAATCTCGATGGTCCCCTTTGTGGGGTCCTGCATCGTGATGGAGAAGTAACGGCTGACGTAGTCCTGTGCTGTCTTGAACAGGGGCTCAAATTGAGCGGGTACCTTCGCGGTCTTCAGCATCGAGGTCATCCCATTTTTGCCATCATGCTCTGTGGGGCGTTCCCGTAAATATATCAATACTGGCAAAATAAGTATATTGCTGAATATATAACTGCCAGGCCCGCGTGAAAAGGGCCCGTTGGTCTAACTCTCGACTCTCGACGGCCGCGAAGCGGCTCTACCCCAGCTCCCCGCTCAGCACCACGTAGTTCCCCTTCTGGTACAGCTTGCCGTTCTTGATCTTGAGCACGGTCCCCTTGGGGATGCCGTAGGAGCCACCCAGCGACGAGAGATCGATGGCCGGCAGGGGGAAGCTCTGCATGACGTTGGGCCCCAGCTTGGGCAGCATCACCTTGACCATCTCCTTGACCAGGACGGCGAAGGCGCCGCCCAGGTTGGTGTTGGTGCCGAGGATCACCAGGTTGTCGATCTCCACGTCGTACTCGCTGAGCTGGGTGGAGAGGGTGAGGGTGAGCACGTTCTTGGAGCTCAGCTTGATGGTGCCCTTGGTCTTGGCGCTGACATAGGCGTCGGCCTTGATGGTGCTCGACTTGCCGCTGCTGTCCTTGACGTTGGCCTCTATCTTGAGCTTCAGGTCGCCCAGCTGGAGCTCGAAGTCGTTGGTCCCCGTGCCCGGCGCCATGATGGGCGGCAGGAGCGCCTCCACGTTGAGCTTCAATCCGCTCAGCGAGAAGGGCAGGCTCGACGGGTTCAGCCCGTTCTTGACCAGGCTGGAGAGATCCTGCTTGATGGCGCCGGCGTACCACGCGGCGTTGAACACCTGGTTCAGCGTATCGTAGCGCAGGCCCACCAGCATGGCGTCGCTGCTGGTTGTGGGCGGCGAAAAGGACGAGGCCACGCTGATGGTGCCCAGCTTGCCGCTGGTGATGCCCTTGGACCCATACACCGCCGCGTTGAGGCCCAGGTTGCCGCCGTAGCTGTCGAACAGGATGGTGTCCAGGTCGGTGTATATGTTCAGGGTCTTGCCCCCGAGGTCGGCGGGCAGCTTGAAGGACTGGGCGAACTTGAACCCGGTGACGAAGCTCTTGACCGGCCCCGGCAGCGCCTTCTTCACCTCGGACTCCATCTTGCTCAGGATCGAGTTCTTGAACAGGGAGGCGATGCCGCTGGTGATGGAGGACATGATGGAGCCGATGATGCCGCTGCCCATGTCCAGCTTGAGGCTGGAGTAGTTCATCTTCAGGTACGGCACGCTGACGCTCACCGCGCCGCCGCTCTTCTTGGAGATGTTGATGTCCCCGGTCATGGAGAGGTTGTAGATCTTCACCTTGCCGCTAACCGAAACTCCGGCCTTGGCCTTCACCGGCAGCTCCAGGTACGAGGTCTTGCCTGTGACCCGCAGCCCGCCGGTCCGCGCCTTGAGGCTGATGGAGAAGGGGTTGACCTTGAACTTGCCGTTCTTGGTCACGCTGTAGCTGATGGTGGGTCCCCAGGGCGGGATCTTGTACTTGCCGCTCACCAGGGTCGACGGGACCAGCTTGTCGAAGTTCAGCGCGTTGATCACCTTCTGCAGGATGGAAGCAAGGTCATTGAGGGTGGAGCGGTTGCCGTCGTCGATGGCCTTCTGGTAGAGCCGGGCCAGGGCGCCCTTGAGCACCTTCATCACCGAGACGCTGCCCGAGTTGGGCCAGTACTTGGAGGACCAGTGGTACGCGTGCACCCGGTGCTCCACGTTGCTGTTCTTGTCCACGCAATCTACGGTGACGATGTTCACGCCCCAGTCGCTGGACAGCACCAGGGAGAAATCGCCGTTGGGCATGGGGTTGACCTTCAGGCCGTTGATCTTGACGTAGTCCAGGCTGGACATGGGGCCGGTGACCTTGCCCTTGATGGTGATGGAGGGCGAGCCCTTGAGCATGGCCGCACGGGGGGGGTACGTGATCTGGCACCCCACCGGGGGCAGGTAGGTGTCGGGCTGTAGCATGTCAGGCACGTACTGGTCGGGCTGCAGCATGTCGGGCACGTACTGGTCCGGCACATACTGGTCGGGCCAGTACTGGTCGGGCTGCATCATGTCGGGCACGTACTGGTCCGGCGGCATCAAGTCCGGGGCGAGCTGGTCGGCCCGGGGCAGGTCCGCCACGGCCATGTCCACAAGGGGAAGATCCGGCAGGGGCGCGTCGGGGACGCCTGCGTCAGGCGTGGGCGGCTTGTACAGGTCGAACTGGGGGGACGGGCCGTCCTTTCGGGCCGCGTCCAGGGATCCTCCGCCGTCCCCGGCCACACCAATATCGGGCGTCAGGAGGGAGGTTGTGTTCTTACACCCGGAGGCAGTGAGGACGAAAAATAGGAGGGCAGCGAGGGGCAGGCAGGTCCTTTTCATGGACCCATCTTCCCTCCTTCACCGGCGATGGGTCAAACGTCAGACGAATCCTGGGCTGTGGCGGCCTTGATGATTTGCTCGAAGAACTTGTCGCTACGTTTGCGAATCTTCATGCTAAAACGAAATGAGTAAATGGCCGTTACCCAGCCGCCCATCACGAGCCCCAGCGCCAACTGGGGAGTCAGCGCCCCGTACCCCAATCCCATACCGCCAGCCGCCAGGCAAAGCAGCGCCGCCCCCGCGCTGAGCAGGGGCCCGAACCTGTCCGGGGCCAGCGCCCTGGCCTTGCTCTCCCGGTACGCCTCCCGCATGGCCGTGGCCCGGTACAGTCCGCCGGACTTCTCCCCCTGCCCCGCCCGGAGCGCGGGCTCCACCATCCTGACGAACAGGACCGAGGGGGCGGCGCCGCACAGCTTGAGGGCGCGATCCCAGTTGTCGGACCGGATCAGCTTCACGATGGCGGCGGTGAAGGCGGGCAGGTTCAGGTTCCAGCGCATGACCATGACGGCCCGGAAGATCCCGATGCCCAGGCCAAGCCCGGCCACGACATAGACGAACAGGTGAGCAGCCATCATGGCGTCCCCTCCGGCTTTGATTTTGGCGCCGCCTTACGGTGCTTGCGCCTGGGCCCCAGGCGCTGGACAGGGCTGTCCTCCACGCTCAGGCTCAGGACCCCCGGCTTGAGCCGGCGGTAAGGCACGATCTGGCGCATGCTCCGCACCCTCGGGTCGGCCAGCCAGCCGCGGAAGTTGTCGTGGGTCTGGGTGACGTAAGCGTAGTGGAGCTTGCCCTTCCCCTCCTTGGCCCACTCCCGGTAGGCCCGCGTACGCAGCACAACAGTGCGGCTGTCCGTGGGCAGGCGGCGCATGTTGCGGCGGTACTGGCTGTCGTACTTGAAGTACATCTCGCAGTTGGAGATGTAGAGCACCCGCAGGGTCAGGCCCGCCCCGCGCAGGGCCGCGGCGAGCTCGCGCATGGTCCGCTTGGCGGTGAGGTCCCCGCGCACCATGAACACCCTGCCCGCCCGCCACATGTCCCGCAGATAGTCGTACTGCTCCTTGTGGGTCAAAAAGTGGGGCACCTTGAGCCAGGAGTAGGTCTTGCGCAGCCGGAGCAGGCGCTTGTATACGCGGCCGCGGCCCCACCGCTCGGCGTTGAGCACCTTGCGCCGCAGCCTGGGATTCTTGAAGTGCCGCTCGATGAGGCGGGTTCGCTCCGGGACGTTATCCTCTTTCCAGAACTTGATGAAGGCGTCGGCGTCCCCTGACTCCAGGAAGGCCACGCGGTAGACGCGGTGCAGGTTCACCACCACCCGGTCGAAGTCGAGCAGCACCATCACCTCGGGCCGGGCCCATGCGGCCATGCTGTAGTTCTGGTCCGTGCCGACCCCCACGAAGGCGCCTCCCAGGCCGGTGATCGATTCGCGGAACTGGTCGTGGCGCAGCTCGTCGGAGACCACGTAGTGGGTGTTCCTCGTGAGCTGCGCCGGCGGCGGGTCCGGTCTCACCGCCTTTAGCAGGGAGGCAACGCCCGGGGGGAGGGGCTCCAGGGCATACGCGGGGGCGGCCGCCACCAGCGCCGCGCAAACAAGGAAGGTGCCCGACAATTGCCTCATCGCGCCCTGACCGACCGCTTCCTGGTCTTGCCCCGGCGCTTCTTGCCGCGCCGCTTTGACCTGGGGCACCACACCCGGCCGCTGCGCAGGCCCAGGATCGGGGATGGATCCACCCGACGCTTGTCCGACGGGGTCCAGACGTCCAGGTGGACATGGGGGATGTCGTTGAGGATGGCGGTGCACCCCATCAGCCCGATCTCCTGCCCTGCCTCGACCACTTTGCCCACCTCGATCCCCGGGGCGACCGCTCCGAGGTGCATGTAGCGAATCTTGTACCCCTTGTACCGGCCCTCCAGCACCCGGGTGCTGATCACCACGCCGGAGCGCCAGCGGCCGTAGTTGTGAGTGAAGAAGTGTACCCTGCCGTAGCCTGCCACCGCCAAGGATCGGGGCAGGGCGCGGCCCCGTCGGTGGGCGTAGCCCAGGCCGGTGTCGAGGTCGCCGAACTCGTCCGGATCTTTGGAGGGCAAGCCCACCCGGACCACCTTTGACCGAGCCATGGACCGCACCGGCGTGGCCAGGCCGAAGTTGGGCCCGATGCCGGCGATGTCGATGGCGATGTGGTCCCGTCGGCCGCGGCGGCAACCGCCGAGCTTCTTGATCACGAAGGTGAGCGGGTAAGGCAGCACCATGCCCTTGCCCTTGCCGCGCTTGATGGGGTGAACCTTGTAGGGAGAGGGCCCCGCGTACTGGAAGGCCCGGGGATCCGGCTGGGACCCGGTGTGCGCGTCGCCATCCAGGGTGCCCTTTCCGAGCTTGCCCCAGCGGCTGGGATTGATCTTGATGGTTGGCCGGCCAGCGTATGGGGAGATGCCCTCGTTGGCCATGACCTGGTCCTCTGGGGAGAGGGTCCCGCTGTGGATCAGGATGGATGGGCGGTCTCCCAGCGGGGGCGGCCCATGCACGATCCCGCGATCCAGCAGCTCCCCGTGCGTGGCGGTACTCACGGCCACCGTATCCCGGGGCGGAAGCAGCGGGGGCGGATCGCTCCGGAGGGCCGGAGCCGGGCCTGCACATGAGCTCAGGGCCACGGAGATGGCGGCCAACGACAAAATATTGCCGCCTTGACGATGAAATGGGGCACGCATAGCGTCTGTGATGATCATATGAGGTCTTTCACGACATGAGCAAAAACCCGATCCCCCTTCTCACCCTCCTGGTGCTGGCCACCCCGGTCATGTCTTACGCCCAGGAACCCGCGTCCACCCCCGAGCCGCCTGCCGTGGTCCCGTGCGCGGACGTACCGTCGCCGCCAGACATGGGGTGCGTACCCGGTGGCTGGTTCCTGCGAGGCTCTGACAAGGGGCCCCCTCACGCGCGGCCGCAGGAGAAGGTGTGGGTGCAGACCTTTTACATGGACAAGTACGAGGTCACGGTGGAGGCCTACGTTGCGTGCGTCAAGGCGGGCAAGTGCAAACGGCAGAGGACCTACTACAACGACTACAGCCGGCCAAAACAGCCCAAGGTCGGCGTGAGCTGGTACGCAGCGGCGGCCTTCTGTAAGGCCATGGGCAAGCGGCTGCCCACGGAGGCTCAGTGGGAGAAGGCGGCCCGGGGCGTGGATGGGCGGACCTACCCCTGGGGCGAGGAGCCGGCCACCTGCAAGCGCGCCATCATCATGGATCGCCGGGGGCGCCGCTCCTGTGGCGTGCCCAAGAAGGGGAAGAAGCCGAAGAAGGGCCGGACCTGGGTGGTGGGCCAGCGCCCGCCGTCGCAGTTCGGGCTCTACGACATGGCCGGTAACTCCTGGGAGTGGGTGATTGACTGGTACACCCCAAGCTACAAGCGGTGCGGTGCGCCGTGCCAGGGCATCGAACCCAGGGGGCCGTGCGACGGCAAGGAGCCGTGTAAGCGGCGCCGGCGCCGGGTGGTGCGCGGCGGCTCGTGGTACTGGCCCGCCTCATATGCCACCACCTTCTACCGCCGCTCCCATGTGCCGGGGAACCGGCCCTACCACCACTTTGGCTTCCGCTGCGCGGCCTCCCCGGACGAAGCCAGGGCGCTGACCACCAAGTAAATGCCAAGGGCACTCCCCCTGGCCCTGGCCCTGGCCCTGGCCCTCCTGGCCCTCCCCCCCCCAGCCCTTGCCCGGCCACGCGAGTGCAACTGGACCCAGAAACAGACCCAAACAGGTTCCCTCCGCAAGCCCATGCGCCGGGCCGGCTTCAAGCCCCCAAAGAAGTTCCGGGCCATGGTGGTGAGGACCCGCCTGAACCGCAGCCAACGCTGGATCGTGGACCACAGGGTCTTCACCTACGGCAAGCACGCCTGGGCCCATGAGGGCTGGAACCCGGCCTCCACCGTGAAGCTCTTCTCGGCCATCGGCGCCCTGGAGCAGCTGCGCCGCAACGGCTTCGGCGTGCGCACGAGGGTGACCTTCCACTACAAGGGAGGGGACAGGACCTTCCCCCTGTCGGAGCTGTTCGAAGACGCGGTGCACCTGAGCAAGAACATTCCCCACAACCGGCTGGTGCAGCTGGCCGGGTTCGACTTCATCAACGGGCCAAAGGGCACCTTCCAGCGCGCCGGGCTGGATCACACCTACATCATGCGGGCCTATGCCGTGGAGGAGTGGACCGCCGAGGGACACTCGCGCAGGCTGCGCCACTCGCCGGCCATCACCCTGCGCGAGGGGCGCAAACGCAGGCGCCTGCCTGCCCGAAAGGGTAAGGGGCGCTACCCCTGCAACGGCGCGGCGTGCACGTCACTGAGCGACCTGGCCAAGACCATGTGCCGCATGATGCTGCACGAGCAGCTGCCGGCCCGCCGGCGGTTCCGCGTGGGAGGAGGCGCCACCCAGAGCCCCCACCTGCGACTGCTGCGCCAGGCCATGGACGCCAAGCGCAAGGGGCGCACCGACCGTGTCTGGGACGCCTTCGAGCGCGCCTTCCCGGCAACCGAGGGGTACAAGCTGTTCCGCAAGGCCGGCTTCTCCAGGGACTGGCTCAGCGAGAATATCTACATCTACAACGGCAAAAAGAGGATCCGCTGGATCGTGGCCATGGCGGGGTATCCGGGGCGGGGGAGCTTGACTGGGGCTGCCGGGGTGATCGCGAGGTTGATCAAGGAGGGGAAACTAGAAATGACAAAACGGAAAATGAGAAACGGGAAATGACCAAATCGGATCGCAGGGCCGTTTCCCGTTTCCCGTTTTCAGTTTCCCGTTTCTAGTTTGATCATCACCTCCGCCCTGCCCTCCATCACCTTTACCGTCCGCTCTACGGTGGCTCCATCCGGGGCCTTGACCTGGACCGTGTACTTGCCAGGAGCCGGCAAATACCGGTGAAACGTCCCATCCCGTTTCCTGGTCGTCCACTTCTCCCCCTCCGCAGGCGCCATCTCCTTGATCACAACCTCCGCCTTCACCGGCTTTCCGTCTGCGTCCAGCACCTTCCCTGAGATGGCGGGGCCGTCCAGGAAGCGGTCGAACAGGCTGGCCCAGAGGGGGCGGAGGGCGCGGATCACCTTCTTCCGGGTGTGGGCCTTTCGCGGGGCCCAGCGGGAGCCCTCCACCAGCAGGGCCACGGTGCCGTGGGCGAAGCGGTGCCAGTCCTGGTCCGTGCCGTCCACGCTGTACAGGTTCCGCCGCACCTCCCACGGCTTTCCCTGGGGGTGCTGGGGCAGGTCCTTGATCAGGTGCTCTGCCACGGTCCACGCCTCGTTGGGGTCCGGGTTCTGCACGCCGTCGATGGTGTACGGCGCCAGCAGGGCCACGGTGCCGGAGTGGAAGGAGAGCAGGCCCACGAACCGTTCGCGCCGGGCCAGGGCCATGATGGCGCGGGTCTCCGGCTCCGAGCCGGCTGATGGCCCACGGTAGTAGCGGGACTTGGGATCCCCGCTGGAGGCCCGCTTCGTTTCCGTGTTCCAGCGGTAGGCGTAGTTCCGGTTCAGATCCACGCCGCGGTCCATGTTCTCCTCGGTCAGGGGGTGGCGGTCCCTGCCGTTCTTGCGCCCGTAGAAGCGGTCCTTGAACAGGAAGGCGTGCAGGCCGTCCGGGTTGGCCAGGGGCACAAACCAGATGTTCAGCCGCTCCAGCCAGCGGCTTGCCGCCGGGTCTCCGGCTGCCGCCTTCTCCAGCACCTGCTGGACCGCGTCGAGCACGAAGAGCACGCTCAGGGGCTCGTTGCCGTGGTGGGCTCCCACGATGAGCATGGTGGGGCGCTCCGGGTGCTTCCGGATCTCCTTGCCCACGCCCAGGGCCCAGATACGGCGCCCCTGGTGGCTCTTGCCGATGACCTCCAGCACAGAGTGCTTGCGGTGCCGCTTGCGCAACGCCTTGATGAAGGTCCCCACGTGGGCCGGGGAGAGGAAGGACCTGTGCAACTTGTAGCCCGGCTTGTCCAGGGCCAGATCCAGGCTGGATTTGAGGTAGCCCAGGTCGAAGTACTTCCACGGGATCCGGGTGGAGAGCCCCAGGAGGGCGCCCTGGCAGTGGAGCAACTCCACGCCCGCGGGGGAGGTGCGCACGGCGCGGGCCGGGGGATCACCAGGGAGCTTCTCCAGCACCACGCTGACCTTGTGCGCGGCCATGACCTTCTCATCGCGCACCCTGGCCACCAGGTGTGGCCGCCAGTGCATCCGGGCAGAAATCTGGGCCTGGCATGCCCCTCGCCTTGATGCGAGCAGGATCCGTGTCTTTTTGCCCTGCCGTTTGCCAACCCGCACGCCGACACCGCCACCTCCGGGCTTCAGGCCGCTGGCTGTGAGGGCCATGATGGCCCTTCCCTTTGGCGCCTCGAACAGGGCGGCCAGCAGGTGCGGCCCAAGCGCGTAGAGCACCACCTCCAGCTGTTTACGACGCCTTAGCCAGCCCATCTTGCGCGGGCGGGTCAACTGCCGCTCCTTGCCCGCCTCAATGGCCACCAGGGAAACCTTGCCCCGCCGGATCTTCAACCCCAGGGCGCGTTGAACACCCGCTCCCCCCGACACCGCGCGGATCAAGAACGTCATGTCCAGCCGGCGGTGGCCCTTTACTCGGACCCGGAACAGGCCATCTTTGGGCCCTGCCCCCGAGATCCACGCCCCCTTCGCCCTGAGGGTATCCATACCAGGCAACTTCACCGCCTTCTCCGCATCCGCCTTGTACGGAGGCACAGCGGCCCGGGCCGGGGATGTGGTGAGCAGAATTGGCAGTAAAACCAGGAAAAAGCGCATGGGCATTTAAAGTATCAGACGCCACCCCCCCAGTCCTTAGTCTAATAAGAGAGGGTCTGACCCTCTCTTATTAGACTTTTGACGCGGTGCGGCGGTGGCTAATTCAGTAGCGGCCAGTGCAGTTGCCGGTCATGTCAGGTGCCACTGGTTTCGGCAAATAACCCTCCGAAATGACTTGATTCACAGTGTGGACTGTGTTTTGCATCCTCGCCGGCTGTGGTTTACGTCTCCGGAAACAGGAGACACAGGAGGAACCGCAAATGCTTCGCAAAATAATGAACGGACGCTCGATTCTCATTGCCTGCGCTGCCCTGATGGTCTTCGGTTGTTCCACCGAGATGCTGGAGGTTCCGCCCGACGATTACATCATCGCCCCTCCTGGCAAGGAGGATAATTTCTTCTCAAACACCGCCCAGGAGTACACGGTCACCGCCGAGGTGCCCATCACCCTGGCCGACAGCTACAAGACCAAGACGCTGGCCCAGCGCGACGCCCGCGCCCGCAAGATCATGGAGGGCAAGACCGAGCAGATCGGTTGGTTCACCCATGTGTACCTCATCGACAAGTCCTCCGATGACGGCGAGGCGGCCAAGTACGGCGGCCTGCGCGCCATGGTGCTGGACGGCTCCTACGAGAGCGACGGCCTCAAGGCTGAACAGGACGACGAGCTCAAGTATGTCTACACCTTCAAGATGCAGGTGGGCGGCACCAAGTCCCTGCTCTCCAAGCTGCGCAAGGATCAGAAGACCAGCTCCAGCGCAGTGGACTTCAAGTTGAAGATGGCCAAGCTCGAAAACGACAAGGTGGTGAGCTTCAGCCATTCAGGCTATGGCGCTGGCGACTGGTCGCCCGACACCTGCAAGTGCGAACTCGACATCATCGACATCAAGGTGGAGCCCATCGAGGCCTCCTACGACGCCTACCTGGACCACGCCAAGTTCCTGGCCGACAAGGTGTTGGACATCAGCGTGCACTTCGGCTGGGATTACCACGCCCGCTACGACATCACCCACTCCCGCGAGCTCTACGAGTGGCTCACCGACGACATGGGCTTCACCTCGCCGGCCAAGGAGTACAAGGAGTACAACCGGCTCAGCGGCCCGCTGACCAAGAGCGTCACAGTCAATAACGATGCCGTGACCATCAACATCACCATCTTCCGCCCCGATCCGTGTGAGGACTTCGACGAGGACGGCTCCTACGGCTCCTGGGCCAAGGCGGTGAAGAAGGACAAGAAGAACAAGAAGCGCGCCTGCCCCGACTACGCCTGGTCCGACAGCAAGGCCAACGCCAACGCCACCACCAGCAAGGGCGCCGGCAACCTGATGCGCGACCTCAAGGCGAGCATGAAGACCCGCGACGTCATCATCTTCTCCGGGCACAGCGGCTACACCTACGGCTACGCCCTGGCCTCCTGGTACAAGACCAGCGCCGGCGACCTGGACCCGCCCGAGATCAAGACCCTCGACCTGCCCAAGGACAAGAGCCAGCTCTTCGTCATGAGCGGATGCGACACCTACCACGTGGCCCAGGCGTTCAAGGACAACCCCAACAAGAAGAACCTGGTAAACGCCGACGTCATCACCACCACCAGCTTCAGCGACGCCTCCAGCGTGGACGAAACCAAGGCGGTGATCGAGGCCCTGGTGGGCGACGATAATGACAACCTGGCGGGCGCCTCCTACGGCTCCATCATGAGCGAGATGAACCCCACCACCTACGACTACAGCTGGCACTTCGCCATGTACGGCGTGCACGGCATCGACGACAACCCCCTGGCCAACCCGCTGGGCGACGCCACCAAGTCTTGCGACACCTGCGAGCGGAGCAGCGACTGCGGCGCGGTGGGCAACGTGTGCGTCAGCCTGAACAGCACCGAGAAGGTGTGCGCCCAGGAGTGCCTGCACGACAAGGGGTGCGGCCCGAACATGTTGTGCCGCAAGTTCGGCTCCTCCTCCACGGGCCACCTCAAGGGCATGGCCTGCGTGCCCAAGAGCCTGAGCTGCAACGTCAGCGTGCCGCCCAAGAAGGGTGGCGAGTACACCGCCTCCGGCGACGTGGCGCGGCGCAAGTGGGAGAACTACTCCGTGGACGTGGGCAGCTCCGCGCGCAACATCGTGGTGGAGATGACCGGCACCAACGACGCGGACATCTACACCCGCTTCGAGGGCAAGCCCTCCTCCAGCAAGTACGACTGCCGCCCGTACAAGTACGGCTCCAAGGAGACCTGCAAGTACGACAAGTCCAAGGGCACCACCCTGTACATCGGCGTGCGCGGCTACTCCAGCAGGACCTCCAAGTTCAGCATCAAGGTTACCTGGGATTAGCCAGCCGCTTTGCCCCGTAAAGGCCCGGAGGGCCTGCGGACGGCTGGCTCCCCCGGAGGGGCGCCGCACGAGCACAGCGTTGTACCGGGCCTTTGAAGGGGTGCGTGCTAAACTCGCCCCATGATTCGAAATACCCCTCTCATCACGCTATTCGCAGCTGCCCTGACCCTCGCCGGGTGCGCCAGCTCGACCCCCATCTTTAACGAAAACTGCGACCCGGCAGCCGAGCAGTGCAACTGCGACAAGAACAACCCCTGCCCCTCTCCCTGGGTCTGCGTGGGGACCACCTGCCAGGCCGCCACCGAGGCGGGGCTGCCCGACCTGAACACCGCCCCTGACCTGGGGCCCGTCAATGACGGCGCCACCGACGCGGAGGCGGGTCCCGTGTCGGACGGCCCCCTGCCAGACGCCTCCAAGCTCCCATTCGGCGCCAAGTGCACGGCGGCCAAGGAGTGCCAGTCCAACATCTGCCTCTTCGCGGGCACCAGCGGCATCTGCTCCAAGCTGTGCAAGGGCACGGTCTGCCCCAAGGGGTACAACTGCTTCGGCGTGCTCGGCGCGGTGGAGCCGGGCAAGGTGAGCGAGGTGTGCGTGCCGGAGAACAACATCATGTGCTCGCCCTGCAAGACGGACAAGGAGTGCTCCCTGGCCGGCACGGACAAGTGCATCACCTACCCCGACGGCAGCGCCTACTGCGGCCGTGACTGCAGCACGGTCAAGGGGTGCCCCACCGGCTACAGCTGCGAGTCGGTGACCATCGGCAGCTCAAGCTACAACCAGTGCGTGCCCAAGAGCGGCGCCTGCGATTGCGACGCCGCCAAGGTGGGCAAGACCAAGGCGTGCACCGTCACCACGCCCCTTGGCGGCTCCTGCACCGGCGCGTACAAGTGCGAGGCCAAGGGGTGGAGCGGCGGCAAGCCACTGGGTTGGAGCGCCTGCGCCGCGGGATCCACCACCGACGCGCCGGACGCCAAGTTCGCCGACGACAACTGCGACGGCATCGATGGGGTGTACAAGGACGGCGTCTTCGTGGCCACCACCGGCCTGGACAACTCCAACTGCGGTACCCACACCATCCCGTGCAAGACCATCGGCTACGCCTTCACCGCGGCGGCCAACCAGGGGAAGAAGTTCCTCTACCTCCAGGCAGGCACCTACGCCGAGGTGGTGAAGCTCAAGGACGGCTACAGCGTCATCGGCGGCTACGACACCAAGTGGAAGCGGGACGAGCGCACCAAGACGGCCCACATGGTCACGGTCAAGGGCGCGCTGGACAGCACCACCGGCCAGTACGTCACCGTGGTGGCCCACACCCTCTCCAAGGGCGTCACCATGATGGACATGATCCTGCGAGGCGCGGACGCGTCCGGGGTCACGGCGGCGGGGTCGCGCTCGTCCCAGGTGGTGCACGCGGACACCGCCTTCAACGTGAAGCTGGAGCGGGTGACCCTCCAGGCCGGGCGCGGTGCAACGGGGGCCAAGGGCGCCGCGGGAAAGCCGGCGTCCACGGTATACGCCACCAGCGGCATGAACGGTGTGCAGGGCGGCAGCGGCAAGCAAGTCTACTCTCTGTGCGACACCTCGGTGCACGGCAAGGGCGGCTCCGGCGGCAGCAACAGCTGCTCCGGTTCGCCCTCCCCGTCCGGCGGCGCGGGAGGCAACGGCGGCAAGGCCGATACCTGCTGCTCCACCATCATCGGCGTCAAGACCTGCATCCCGTGTAGCTGCACCGCCACCAGCGGCGGCGCCGGCGGCAACGCGGCCAGCTACGTGTACGGGAGCTATGGCTATCGGGGCAGCGGCGGTTACGGATCCTCCACCTGCGGCAACGGCACCAGCGGCAAGACGGGGCGGGTTCAGAACGGGGCCGGCGGCGCAAGCGGTAGCGGCGGCTCGCTGGTCAACGGCTTCTGGTACTCGTCGGTGGGCGGCGCCGGCAAGAAGGGCGCCAACGGCGGCGGCGGTGGTGGCGGCGGCGGCGGCGGCGGCTGTGACAAGGACTTTGATTACGCCGGCGCGGGCGGTGGCGGCGGCGGCAGTGGCGGGTGCGCGGCCCTGAGCGGCGGCGGCGGCGGGGCCGGTGGCGGCGGGTCCTTCGGCCTGGTGGCGGTGGCCTCCAGCGTGACCCTGAGCGGCGACTGCGCCATCAAGCTGGGCGACGGCGGCGCGGGCGGCTCCGGGGGCGAGGGCGGCCAGGGTCAGAGCGGCGGCCTGGGCGCTGGCGGCGGCTCGGGCAAGAGCAACAAGTCAGGCGGCGGCTCCGGCGGCAAGGGCGGCCACGGCGGCCACGGAGGGGGCGGCGGCGGCGGCGCGGGCGGGGTCTCCTACGGCATCCTCAACTACAAGAGCAGCGTCACCCAGGCCTGCACCTTCGACAAGACCAGCGCCACGGCGGGCGCAGGCGGCGCGGGGGGCGCCTCAGCCAGCAGCGCGCCGGTGGCCGAGCGGGACGGAAAGAAGGGGAGCGCCGGCTCAAGCGCGCCAAGCGCGGCGGACACCAAGACCTGTACCTCCACCACGTCCTGCTTCTAGAGTAGGAGCGGCGCCTGTGGCCGCCAGCTCAGGACGCTGTCCCCTACAGCACTTCCTTCCAGACCTCCACGTACGGGCCGACGCCGCCCAGGCCGCCGGTGTTTATGTTGTCCAGCACCGTGAAGGCGGTGGACTTCTTGCCCTTGACGCCGATGTGGGTGATGGCCAGGTCCTTGCCCTGCCCCACAGGGGTGATGCCGGTGGCGCGTACGCCAGCGTACTTGGTCGCGCTGATCAGCTGCTTGGTGGAGCCGTTGGTGGCCACCCTGATCAGCCACGATGAACCCTCACCGCACTCCGTGGCCGCCTCCTCGTACATCAGGTAGTAGACCTCGAAGCGGGACTTGCCCGCGCCGAGCTCGTTGTCGATGATCAGCGGCCGCGCCACCGGCTTCGCCCTGGATGACGGGGCCACGCAGTTGGAGGGGACCTCGTCAGGGCAGCCCAGGCTCTGGCCACAGATGTTGTTGATTTGGCAGGTGAGGTTGTCATTTGTCAGGTCCACCGAGCCCGCCAGTTCGCTGCGGAGGACCAGCTCTGACACCGCGCCGGAGGGGGGGGCATCGTCGTTCTGGGCCATGGATACGGCCGCCAGGATCACCTGGTCATTGCCAGCGTGGTAAACGGCGGGGCTGAAATAGAACGGAGTCTTTCCCCCCAGGTTCTCCATCAACGTGCCCGCCTGGTTTTCGCCCCTGTCGTAGCGCGTGATGCGTCCAGCCGGGTCCCCCACATAGCTGGCGATGACGTCGCGGCCCCCCTCCAGGTCCACCGCGGTGGCCACGCTGCCCAGCAGCGCGAAGTCAACCTCGGCCCCGCTGCTGCCGTGCCGGGTGGAGCTCGGCGCGGCGTAGAGCTGGCTGAAGTGGTTGTAGTAGTGGCCCTCCAACCCGCTGCCATAGCCGCTGCCCATGGCCATCTGGGCCGTGGGCGTGTTGGAGCCGTTGTTGTAGTCATAGAACAGCGTGGGCACCGACCAGGTCTCCCCCATGACGCTGGAGGTCTGCAGGCTGCGCGAGTGGGCCACCACCTGGAACGGGCTCTGTTTCAGGGAGCAGATTCCGGCGATGCACGAGGTGGGCTCGGTGACATCCAGGGCGATGAACTCCTCTCCGCCCGGGCCCATGGTGAGCACCAGATGAGTTGACCAGCCGAACTGGGCGCTGGAGGGCACATCCTCCACCCTGGGCGAGCTGGCCAGGACCCAATTGAACTGAGATGGGTCGGGGTCCTGCCCGCCTCGCTGCCACAGCCGGTGCAGCGCCGGCAGCGCATCGGGGACCAGGAAGGCGTAGGCCTCGGTGCCGTCCTTGCTGCGGATGGCATGGAGCAGCCCCTCGTTGGAGGCCACGTACACCAGCCGCTCCCGCGCCACATGGGCCGCGCGGAAACCCTGGTGACCATGTTGTTCGTACTTGGGCGGCGGCCCCACCACCGCGGGCGTGGAGTGCATGATCGGCGGCAGCTTCCAGGCCCGCCCCTTGCCAGCGAGCCACTCCACTACCTTGCGGATCTCGTTGTCTGGCGGCGGCGTGCCCACTTTGCTCCAGACGTCGCGCAGGCCCACCCCGCCACAACCGGAGCAGGAGCCGTCCACGTTGACGATCCCGACGTTGTTCATGATGCGCACCGGCGCCCCGCTGTTGAGAGAGGGGATCCCGGTGAAGAGCGCCCGCTGGTAGTAGTAGGTGTTGGCCAGCTTGGTGCCAGCGTTCCAGAGCTCCTCGGCCGGGGTCTTGGTCAGATCAAGGGCGCGGATCTGGCCCCGCCAACCCGGGTACTCGGTGGACGGGATGACCGCCACGCCCTGCTGGGTATAGCTGGCCTGCGCCGTGGTCACGGCGGGCTCGGTGGTCGTGTAGTCGCCCTGGACGAGCTCGAAGAGGACCTCCTTGAGCACCTTGTTCAGGGCGGCCTCGTCGCTGGCCACCATGGCGGTCCTGCTGTTGTTCGCCTTGCCGTCATCGCCCAGATCCGCCACACGGTCGAGCTCAGCCACGGCGCTGTTGGGCAGGCCAGGCAGCCCCACCACCATGGTCCGGATCGGATTTTTGGAGAACTCCGGGTTCTGGTACAGGTTCCGGGCCGCGTTCCAGGGCCGGATGCCGTTGTTGGACTGACCGTCGGTCAGCAGGAGCACGAAGCGGGGCCTGCAAGCGGCCTGGGGATCCGGGCCGGCGGAGGCGTAGGGGCCCTGTCCCGCCTGGCGAGAGCTGAACAGACCCTCGGCGGCCTCGATGGCCGGGCCGGTTGGCGTTCCGCCCCAGGCCCAGATGCCGCCGTTCCGGGCGGTGTTGAGCTTGCCGATGATGGTGAAAAGCTGCCCGTCGATGTCGGACTGATCCTCGCTGTCCGAGAAGGGCACCGCGACCTTGCCGGTTGAGCCGGCTGCGATGCCCTGGGAGCTGTAGCGGTGATCAAAGCGGTGGTGCACCCAGCGGATGCCGTTCCCATCCACGATCTGCGGGCCACGGTACTCCTCCGAGACGAAGTAGATGGAGGGCTCGATGGAGCGTTGTCTGTAGGTGTAGTAGCTGCCCCGGTAGCTCCAGTTCTTGCCGGCGGCGTTGGTGTGGAGCATGCCCGCCTTGGAGAAACGGAAGCGCCTCTCCTTGGCGGTGTTGTCGATGCGGGCGTAGAGGCTGTCTCTCTTGGTGGACAGGCCCACGCTGCTGAGCAGCTTGAAGGTGGTGCCGGACCACTGGAAGCTGCCAGAAGGGGCGGAGTCGGAGACGTCCCAGGCGCCCAGGCGCTCCAGCTCAAGGCGGCTCAGGAAGACTGTCACCTTCCTTGTCTCGGCCTTGCTGGCCATGTAGTAGCGGTGGTATCCGGATTGCTGGAAGGTGACCATGCCGAAGCTCACCGACCGCCGCAGGTCGGGCAGCAGGTTGCGCAGCACCCGCTTGACCATGAACATGCGGGAGTTCTTCACATTGCTGGGGTTGCATTGCGGGGGCGATCCGGCCGGGGAGGAGGTGGCGCTGGAGATGTTGCAGTCAGCGCTGCATTTGTTGCCGCTGCTCCCTTCGGAGCCCGAGCAGAGGCCATCGCCGCAAATATCCACGGCCCCCTTGCGATCCCCACCGCAGTCCGAGCCGATCCGGGTCGCGGGGCTCGGGTACCAGGCCATTGAGCCCGAAGTGTCCAGCACGATGGCCACCTCGGCGCGCTGCAGGCGCTCGGTGATCACACCCATGGGATCGAGCCGGGCGTTTGCTGTGGAGGGTATGGCAGCCCCAAATAGGGCCAATGTTAGAATGTGTATGCGCTTGAAATTAAAGAAATTCTCACTCATAAAAGCACCTTGAAACAAGGACGGGCTGTTTTAGTTAGGCGTGACTACTTAAGGATCATGACATCCGGATCTGAAAAATCCAGACGTCAATTCCGATTCGTTTTGTGGGGGGCGTTACTGACGCTTGATACGTTGCTCGAGTTCCTGGCGAGAGAGCTGGATCAGAACGGGGCGGCCGTGGGGACAGGCCGCGGAGAAATCAACCTGGTCAAGCGAGGACAACAGGGCAAGGATCTCGGCAGGATCGAGCCCCTTACCCTGGCGCACCGAGCCGTGGCACGCCATGCGGGAGAGCACGGCTTCACGGGCCTCTTCCACTGACAGGCCCTCCCCCTGCCCCCTGAGCTCATCGAGTAGATCCCGGACCATGGGACCTGGATCCGCTGCCGCCAGCACTGCGGGCACTGCCCGGACCAGGCACTCTCCGTCGAACGGATCCAGCTCCGTTCCCAGTTGTCGCAGCTGCTCGGTGTTCTCGCCTGCAGCGGCTAGCTGGAGGGGATCCAGCTCCACCCTGGCCGGGATCAGCAGGCGCTGGCTTGGGATATCCCCCGAAGCTGCGGCCCCCCGCAGCCGCTCAAAGGTGACCCGCTCGTGGGCCGCGTGCTGATCTATAAGAACGATCTCGTCCTCGCCCTCACAGACAATGAACAGCCCCATCGCCTGCCCGATAACGTTTAAGCTTCCGAAATAACCGGAGCTTTCTGAGTCCTCGGCCGGGCCGGGCCGGTACGATTCCTCTGATTGTTCCAGGGCCGACCGGGCGTCGGGCCGCCTGGACCAGAAACGGCGAGTGGCCTCCATGAGCCGCGCCTTGTGTTCACCATAGCCGCTCCCCTGACGGGGCTGGGATGGCAAGGCATAGGTCCTGGCCGGCGGCGGCGCTGCGGTTTCCCGCTCCGAGAGCCAGGGCGAAACTGCCATCAGCTCCTCCACGCAGCGGCGAGCCAGGGAGAACACCTTCCTGGGCTCTGCGAACCGCACCTCCGTCTTCTGGGGGTGCACGTTGACGTCGAGGGTCTCCGGGGGGAGGTCGAGGTAGATGACGCCCACAGGATAGCGCCCCCTGTCGAGCAGGTGACCATATCCGGAGAGCACCGCCTGGAGCAGGGCCCTGTCCCGCACCTGGCGGCCGTTGACCATCAGGGTCAGGTGGCGGGAGGTGCGCATGGTCTGCGACGGCGGGGCCAGGATCGCCTGGGCCCGACCCGACCCCCGGTCCAACAAATCCGAGGCTCGCAGCTCCCTCCCCCACCGTCCCAGCGCGGCCTTGCACCGCTCCAGCCGGCCCTGGCACGGTGGCAGGTCGATGCCCCGCCGAGTCTCGCCCTTGAGGGTGAAGTGGACACCTGGCGCGCCCAGGGCGGCGTGGTTGATGGTGTCCCCGATGTGGGCCGCCTCGGTGGCCGTGCTCTTGAGGAACTTGAGCCGCGCCGGAGTATTGAAGAACAGGTCCGCCACCTCGAGGGTGGTGCCGGGGGCGCAGGCCGCAGGCTCCACCTCGCCCACCTTGCCGCCCTCGATGAGCAACCTGGAACCGTGACCGTCGCCGCTGCCCCGCGCCCGGGAGGTGATGGTCAGGCGGCTCACCGAGGCGATGCTCGGCAAGGCCTCCCCGCGGAAGCCCATGGTGCTGATGGTGTCCAGGTCCTCCACCTGGCGCAGCTTGCTGGTGGCGTGCCGCTGGACACAGAGCCGCAGCTGCTCGGGGGTCATGCCGTGGCCATCATCAACCACCCGGATCAGGCGCTTCCCACCGTCCGCGCTGTCCACATGGACCCGGCGCGCGCCCGCGTCCAGGGCGTTCTCGACCAGCTCCTTGACCACCGAAGCGGGCCGCTCCACCACCTCGCCGGCGGCGATCTGATCGATGACCTCGTCCCTCAGCAGGGCGATGGTGGGGAACTCCAACCGAATCCTCCAGGGACCCCGAGTCCACTTTGACTAATTGCGCAGTATCTCCTAGATTTCATGAATCATGAACAACGGAATATCAACGACAAATGGGCTCCAGGGGCAGCACCTTGCCCTGCGTGGCTCCATGGATCCAGATCGCAGGGTTGTGGCGGTCACGGGCGCGCACAGCTTCCTCGGCGAGGAGGTGATCCGGCGCCTGGAGCAGGACCACCGCTACCGCAAGATCCTGGCCATCGATATCCGCAAGCCAAAGTCCTCCTTCAAGAAGACCGAGTTCTTCAAGGTGGACCTGACCTTGCCCAACGCAGACGGCGAGCTTGCCCACCTCTTCACCAAGCAGAAGGTGGACACCCTGGTGCACACCGCCTTCCTCTCCAAGCCATCTCACAACACCGCGTGGGCCCACGAGCTGGAGGCCATCGGCACCATGCACCTGCTCAACGCCTGCGCGGCCAGCAAGGTGCACAAGGTGGTGATGTGGAGCCTCACCGCCCTGTACGGCGCCGCGGAAACCAACCCAAACTTCCTCAAGGAGGAGTCCAAGCTGCGCGGGGTGTCCGGGAGCCGCTTCTTCCATGACAAGATCGAGGCGGAGCGCCTGGCGCGGCGCCACCGTAACGAGAACCGCGCCTCCGTGGTGACGGTGCTGCGCACGGCCTCCATCCTGGGGCAGCGGGTGAACAACTACGTCAGCCGTCTGTTCGACATGCCCGCGGTGCCGGTGATGATGGGCCATGATCCTCTGGTCCAGCTTCTGCACGAGGATGACGCCCTGGACGTCTTCAAGCTGGCCATCGACCTCGACTTCAACGGTGAGTACAACGTGGCCAGCCAGGGTGTGCTCCCCCTGAGCACGATCCTGGCAATGGCCGGACGCATCGGGATCCCCCTGCCCCACTCCCTGGCCTTCCCCCTGGCAAAGGTGCTCTGGATGACCCAGGTATTCAACGCGCCGCCCATGTACTTCGACTTCATGCGCTACATCTGCGTGGCAGACACGTCCAAGGCGGAAAACGAGATGGGCTACACACCTGCCCACACCATCCGGCAGGTGGTGCGCGAGTTCGCGGGCACTGTCAGCTCCACACCTAGCGGGCGGGAGGTATAGATGGCTCGCAAGGCTCCCAAGAAGAAGGCGCCGGCAAAGAAAAAGGCGGCCAAGAAGAAGGCTCCCGCCAGGAAGAAGGCCGTGGCCAAAAAGAAGACTGCGTCGAAAAAGAAGAAGGCGCCGGCCAAAAAGAAGACTGCGTCGAAGAAGAAGGCTGCGTCGAAAAAGAAGAAGGCGCCGGCCAAAAAGAAGACTGCTCCCAAAAAGAAAACCACCAAGAAGAAGCCCCCTTCCCCCAAGCCGCGCAAGCAGGTGTTCCACGACGAAATACGCCCGCGCGACGGCGCCTCGGCCAGGCGGGCTGCCCAGTCCTTCACCGAGGAGGTCACCCCTGGGGTGGGCGTGGGCGCGTCCTCCTTCACCGGGCCCGGGCTGGACCAGGGCCCCGAATCATCACCAGCCGGCGGGCTGTTCGAGGACATGCGAGGCGGCTCTGGCTCCACGGGCAAGGGCGCCATCTCCTCTCCGCGTGACCGGGCCCTGCTGGACCAGCTGGGCGCCCTGCTCTCCGGCGAGGGTATTCGTCAGTTGCTGGCCGATTTCCTCATGCGCTCCAGGTCCGAGCAGGTGGACGACTTCGGCATGGATCTGATGTTCGCCGACAAGTGGCGGCCCCTGTTCGAGTTCCTCTACCGCCACTGGTGGCGCGTGGAGACCATCGGCATGGAGAACCTGCCCGACACGGGCGGCGCGCTCATCGTGGCCAACCACTCGGGCACCCTCCCCTATGACGGCGCCATGATCATGCACGCCGTTCGCTACGACCACCCCGCCAACCGGGACGTGCGCCCCCTGGTGGAGGACTTCGTCTTCCACTTCCCCTTCCTCGGGATCTTCCTCAACCGCGTGGGCGCCGTGCGCGCCTGCCAGGACAACGCCGAGCGGCTCCTGCGCCAGGGGCAGATCGCGGCGGTGTTCCCCGAGGGCGTCCAGGGTATCGGCAAGCTGTACCGGCACCGCTACCAGCTCCAGCGGTTCGGCCGCGGCGGCTTCATCCGGCTGGCCTTCAAGACGGGCACGCCCATCATCCCTGCCGCCGTGGTGGGCGCCGAGGAGATCCACCCGATGATGACCAAGGTGACCTGGCTGACCCAGACCCTCGGCATCCCTTACATGCCCGTGACCCCCACCTTCCCCTGGCTCGGCCCCCTTGGGGCGGTGCCCTTCCCCTCCAAGTGGACCATCCGCTTCGGCGAGCCCCTGGACCTTGTGGCCCAGTATGGCCCTCGCGGCGGCAAGGACCGGCTCCTGGTGGGCAGGCTCACGGAGCGGGTGCGCTCCAATATCCAGGGCATGGTGGACGATTGCCTGGCCCGGCGCGACTCGGTGGTGTTCGGATAATGGGATCTCTTGAGATGGAGTTCGAGGAGCTCATGGAAGCGGCCAGCAGCCTGCTGGCGTCGCCCGAAACCATGAACGTGGTGTACGAGGCCAACGACTACGTCAACCACGCGCTCATGCTGCGGCCCCTGGACGAGTCGGCCTGGCTGCTCAAGAGCCAGATCATGTCCAGCCTGGAGGATGATCCCTCGGCCCTGGCCTCGGCGGAGATGGCCCTGCGCCGCTCCCCTCGGGACGCGGAGGTGCACTACACCCGCGCGGCCGTGCTGGCGGACATGGAGCGGTTCGCCGAGGCGCTGCGGGCGGTGCAGCGCGCCTTCCGTTACCTAGACCAGGATGACACCTGGCTGGAGGAGGACCTCTACTTCCTCAAGGGGGCGCTGCTGGACGTCATGGGCCGCGAGGAGGAGGCGGTGACCGTGTTCGAGCTGGGCCTGGAGCGCCACCCTGGCTCCGATATCCTCAAGGGCGGGCTGGAGCCTCTGCGCCGCGAACGCATGCGCCGCCACCTGCGCGTCATCGACGGCGGCAAGAAGGTGAGGCCGACCCCGTAGTCCGCTCAGGGGTTTGTGGCCAGGAATACGTCCCGGATGCTGTTGCCGTCGCCGCTGACCAGGTTGCCGGCCAGGGAGAGGAACACCACGAAGTCCCCGCCGCGAGAGATGGAGGGGTAGCGGCTCCAGGCGTCGGCAACGGCCCCCGAGATGGGGGGCGTCATCAGCCTGGTTGTACCTTCCTGCAGGTCGCGCACGAAGATGTCGACGATGGCGGATGTGTCCGCAGCGTTGAGGTTGGACGCGATGCTCTCGAACACAACGTACCAGCCGTCGCCGCTGATGCGCCCGCTGGTGGTTTCCGCGTTGCCCCAGTCCCCCGCGTTGTTCACGCTCACTGGTAACACCTCCCCTGTGGAGCGGACCTTGACGTAGAGCTGATTGACCCAGCCTGTTGGCTTGGCGGGGATGGCGTCGCGGTAAGTGAAGAAGGCCACCCGGTCGCCGTCATCGGAGATGGTGGGGCCGCCGCCGGTGTTGTGCAGCTGCTGGCCCGTGGCGGTGCGGTTAATCATGGAGATGGCGCCGGTGGCCAGGTCCTTGACAAAGATGTCCCACGAGCCGCCAGAGTCACCGCTGACCAATCCTCCGTAGCGGCTCCTGAACGATATGTATCGCCCGTCGCTGGAGATGTCGCCGTCCTCGGCCGTGCCGGCTGAAGGGTTGGCGCCCGATGCGTCGGTGTCCGCCCGCACCACCCCGCCCGTGTTGGCGTCGAAGCGGTATACGCCCGTGGCGCTGTCGAAGACCACGAAGCGGCCGTTGGAGGAGATGCTGGCCTGGTCGCCGCCCACCGCCACGCCGCTGGCGTTGACGCTCACCAGGGTCAGGCCCTGGGTGACCCGGTCGTACATGTAGATGTCTTCGGACGTCCCGTTGGTGTCCGAGGCCATCAAGTCGCTGTAGGTGGAGAAGGCGATGTAGCGGCCATTATCCGATATCACGGGACGCCGGCTCATATAGGCCGCCTGCAGGCCGTTCTCATCCAGGCTGATGCGGGTCGTCGTGCCGAGGGTGCGGTCCCGCAGGAACACGTCGGAGGCGTTGTTGGTATCGCCCGCGACAAGGTTGCTGGCCGTTGTGGAGAAGGCAACGAACCGCCCGCTGGTGGAGACGGCGGTGTAGGTTTCATAGAGGTTGCCGTGGGCGTTGGCTGCCACGCCGGCGCTGCTGACGTTTACCCGCTCCAGCACCGGCGTACCTGCCACCAGGGGGTAGCTGAGCTGGCTGGAGATCCCTTCGGCGCTCTGGGGGCTGCCCTGGCGCCGACTGTAGACCTGGAGCTTCCAGGTGCCGGTGCTGGCCCCGGTTGTGTCCCAGGAGCATGCGGACTGGCTGCTCCAGCCGCACAGCTGCATGAACACCCCGTCGGGTCGGTAGGCCAGGAAGCGGTATTCGGCCAGGGCGCCGCCGCTGCAGGTGGAGCCGCCCACGATGTTCACCGTGTCCCCCACAGAGGCCGGCGAGGCGGGCGTGGCGCTCACGGTGGCCTGGTCGCAGATCCCCGCGCCGCCGGTGATCTCGTGGGTGATGGGGCCGGCGTACGCCTCGTACGGCTGGGTGCTGCCGGTGACCCTGGCGTAGAAGTAGAAGGTGTAGGTGCCTGTGGCCGCGCCGGAGGTCGCCCAGGCGTAAGTGCCGGAGCTGCTCCACCCGCGCGCGGTGCGCCAGAGCCCGTCCGGCCCCCTGCTGACAAAGCGGTACTCCGGGGTGCTGCCGCCCGGGCATGTGGCCCCGCCGGTGAGGGTGACCGTGGTCCCCGCGGCGCTGGGCGACGCAGGCGAGGCCGACAGCGTGGCCGCGGTGCAGAACCCGCCCGCGGCGTTGACGGTGAAGCTGGTGAAGGCGGACTGCCCGTCATATGCATAGACGCTGCCCATGGCGCGGCTCTGCACATACAGGCTGTGGGTGCCGTCCAGGGCGCCGGTGGTGTCCCAGGAGAGGTTGGCGCTGGAGCTCCAGTCGCCGAGGATGGTGGTGACGCCGGTGGGCGCGCGGCCCACGAAACGGTACTCGGCCGTGGCGCCGCTCCCCACGCAGGTGGAGGCGGCGGTTAGGCTCACCGTGGCGCCAGCCGAGACCGGGCCGCCCGGCGAAACCGAGAGAGTCGGTGAGGGGCAGTATCCCGCGCCGGTGGTGAATGTTTCTGTGGCATCGGCGTAGGTGTCATAAGCCACGGTGGTGCCGGACACCCGCACGTAGACACGGTACACATGGGCGCCTACCATGTGGCCGCTCCAGTACCACCTGGCGTCGTCGTCGGCGCTCCAGTTCTGCACCAGGCGCCAGTTGCTTGCCGGATCCCTGACCAAGAACTTGTACTCTGGGGTCTTGCCCGTGGGGCAGGTGGCGGAGGCCCTGAGGTTGACATACTCCGGTACCTGGGTGGTGCGGCGAATGGTGGCCGCGCTGCAGGTGTCCACGCCCCCGGTGATGGTGTAGGTGCCGCTGAACACGTACCCCTCCCAGGGATCGCTCACCCCTTGGGCCCGCACCTTGACCAGTACCTGGTAGTTGCCGCTCTGGTCCCCGGTTGTGTCCCATGCGGCGGTGTTACTGGCAGACCATTTCTGCAGGTTGGACCACTTGCCCGTGGGGTCCTTGATGGAGAAGTGGTACTCGGGGGTCCCGCTCTGGCAGCTCCCCGTGGCGGTATAGGATACGGTGGCCCCGCCGGCTACGGCGCCGGCAGCGGGGTTGCTGGCCAGGGAAACGGAGCAGTTGCCCTGGAGAGGGTGCACCCCGGCCACCGGTATCTCTTCTCCGCCGGCGCCACAGGCTGCCGTGGCCACGATCAGCACGAGCAGGCTCTTTCGGATCATCTGAGTCCCTCCCTGCCATCAATTATGCCTTTCCATATAAGTTGTCGGCCACCCCAGCATTGTTCATACCTACATGTCGTTTTTTTGACACCGATCCCTACCTCTCTTACAATAGGGCCCACCTAGCCAGGAGCGTGAAATGTTTGGCTTTTTGCGTAAAAGGCCTGCTATTGGTGTGCTCTTTGTTCTGAGCTTCTTTGTCGCAGGCGCCGTAATGGCACACCGGCACGGCCCCCGTACCGGGGCGCGGCCCACCCTCTCATTGGCCAAAAAGAAGGCCCGAAAGGCGGTCACGCCGCCAAAGCCCATATGGCAGGCCCAGCTGGACCTGGACCGCCTGCGCCCCGAGGGTGGGGAGCTGGTCCAGAAGCTCAAGGATGGCGGCAAGCTCGTCACCACCCTCGACCCCGAGCTCCAGACCTACGCAAAGGAACTGATGGCCCGCTACGAGCTGCCTTACGGCGCCATGGTCCTCACCGAGGTGAAGAGCGGGCGGGTCAAGGTCATGGCCGGCCACTCCTCCCGCGACGAGCGCGTTGACACCGAGGCCCTCACCCTCACCCCCTGGGCCCCGGCCGCGTCCATCTTCAAGCTGGTCACCGCCTCCGCCCTGCTCGCCCGGGGCGTGCCGGCCAACGCCACGGTTTGCTACCACGGCGGCCTG
This sequence comes from uncultured Kofleriaceae bacterium, assembly GCA_964497805.1. Classification (GTDB taxonomy): domain Bacteria; phylum Myxococcota_A; class Polyangia; family CAZCFB01; genus CAZCFB01. The sequence continues at coordinate 3,620 of CAZCFB010000052.1, read as the reverse complement.
CGCGGCCTTAGCAAGAGCAACATCAAGGACAACCCGAAGCTCGACACCGCCTGCCGCACCCTCTCCTACGCCGTGGCCAAGTCAGTGAACCCGGTCATGGGCAAGCTGGCCCTCAAGTACCTGAACGCGGAGAAGCTCAAGGGGTGGGCCGACCGGTTCGGCTTCAACCGCGAGATCCCGTTTGAGCTGCCCGTGGCGGCCAGCAAGGCCGCCGTGCCCGCCGAGAAGCTGGAGCTGGCCAGGGTTTCCGCCGGCTTCTGGTACACCGAGCTCAGCGCCCTGCACGGCGCCCTCATCGCCGCCACCGCCGCCAACAAGGGGCAGATGCGCTGGCCCACCATCATCCAGAAAGTGGTCAAGCCCGACGGCGCCGTGGAGCCCCCGCGCATGAACAAGGGACAGCGCGTGATGAGCCGGCAGGTGGCCGCCAGGCTGTCTCGCATGATGGTGCGCACCACCACCATGGGCACCGCGCGCAGGGCGTTCAACAGCCGCCGCGGGAAGCCCATGCTGGGCGACATGAAGGTGGCTGGCAAGACCGGCTCCCTGGCCCGCAAAAATCCGTACCTGTTTTACAACTGGTTCGTGGGCTTCGCCCCGGCCGACAACCCGAAGGTCGCCTTCGCCGTGCTCCTGGGCAACCCCGCCAAGTGGCGCATCAAGGCCCACGTCGCCGCCCGCATGCTGCTGGAGCGCTACGTGAAGCTGGAGCAGAAGAGGCAGAAGAAGCAGCGCAAGCTGGCCTCCCGGTAGGGGGGATATCCGTTACACACGCCCGGGCGCCGAGGTCCGCGCCACGGCGCCCCGCATGACTCGCCCCTCTCCTTGACCCGCATCTCGCTGGCGCTCGATACTTGGCCCAGGAGCGGCTCAACATGGGTAGAGGTTTCGTACGATTGATGCTGTGTCTTTTGGCCGGGCTCCCTGGCGCCTGTGTGGACCCCGAGGAGGCCGCAGATCCGGACGCGAGCCTGCCCCTTGAGGCTGGCGCCGCCCCGTGCCAGGCCGGGAGCAAGCGCTGCCTGAGTACGGCGCTGGAGATCTGCGAGGGCGGCAAGTGGAAGCAGGTCAAGACCTGCGCTGCGCCGCAGGTATGCAGCGCGGCCCTGGGCGCGTGCGTGGCGTGTGATCCCACCAGCGGAGCGTGCGTGGGCGACGACGCGCACGCCTGCACCTCGCAGGGGAAGGTGGGCGCCAAGATCAAGACCTGCCCCGCTGGCACCTGCAGCGCCGGCGCGTGCGTGGATCTGTGCAAGCAGGCGCGGTCGGCCAGGAGCTACATCGGCTGCGACTACTGGCCCACGGTGACCCTCAACGCCAGCCTGGCCGGGGACTTCTCCTTCGCCGTGGCCGTGGCCAACACCAGCACCGGGGCGGCCACGGTCAAGGTGGCGTCCATGGGCAACGCGTCGCTCAAGCAGGTCACCGTCGCGGCCCGCAGCGTGGCCACCATCCCGCTGCCCTGGATCAAGGGGCTCAAGCAGCTCCCCTCCGTTTTCGGATCGGTGAAGCTCCAGGCCTCGGCCTACAAGCTGACCTCCAACCGGCCGGTGTCGGTCTACCAGTTCAACGCCCTGGACTATGTGCTGAACCATGACTGCAAGCAGGGCGGCGACCAGAAACCGGGCGACAACAAGTGCTACTCCTACTCCAACGACGCCTCCTTGCTGGTGCCAGAGCACACCTTCGGCACCGAGTACATGGTCCTCTCGCGCCCCTCCATGCTGGTCAAGCAGCTGAGCAAGATCATCAAGTCTCCAGGCTTCTTTTCAGTGGTGGCTCCCGGCGCCGGCGGCGCCAAGCTGACGGTCACCTTCACGGCCGACACCCTTGCCGGGGACGGCAACGTGAAGGCCTACAAGAAGGGGCAGACCGGGACCTTCACCCTCAAGCAGTGGGAGGTGCTCCAGATCCTGTCCGCGCTGCCTGACAGCTGCACCAAGGTCAAGTCCGACAACCAGGGCAACAGCTACTGCGACCTCAAGGACACCACGGACCTCACCGGCACCGTGATCAAGGCCGACAACCCGGTGGCCGTGCTGGCCGGGCACAACTGCTCCTTCGTGCCGTACGACAAGTGGGCCTGCGACCACCTGGAGGAGTCGATCTTCCCCACCACCTCCATGGGCAAGCACTACATCGGCAGCCACAACATCTCCTCGGGGGATGATCCGAGCCTCTACAGGGTGGTCTCGGCCGCGGGCGAGAACATCATCACCTTCAACCCGCAGGTGGAAGCCACCCGCAGGCTGGGCAAGGGGGAGTGGTTCGAGTTCGCCACGCGCAAAGACTTCGAGGTCAAGGGGACCGGCCGCTTCGCCCTGGTCAAGTTCATGGTGGGGCAGAACTACTCCACCAAGACCGCCGGCGACGGGGCGCCCAACGATCCGGCCATGGCCCTGGCCGTGCCGGTGGAGCAGTACCGCACCACCTACCACTTCCTGGCCCCGGCCTCCTACCAGAAGAACTACGTCAACATCCACGCGCCCATCACCGCCACGGTGAAGCTCGACGGCGTCGCGCTCCCCTTCAGCGCCTTCGTGCCGGTGAACAGCACCTCGAAGATGGGTGTGGCCAAGGTGCAGATCAAGGGCGGCGGGCACATCATCGAGTCCACGGACAAGGCCGGCATCACCGTCTATGGGGTGGGCTCCTACACCAGCTACATGTACCCGGGCGGCCTGGACTTGAAGGTCCTGCTGTAGCCACCGCGGGAGTTCTTCAGAACGCTGGAACCGGTGATGGTCGGGGTCCGCTGTCCCTGGTTTGCTTCACTGAACCATAGGATAGATAATCTTGTACCCATCATGCTTACTATGCCTGGAAGGACCATGCGCTCCGCGACACTCATCGTAATCGCCCTGCTCTTGTCGCCCGCTGCTGCGACCGCTGATGAGAGCACCGAGCTCGCCAAGCGGTACTACAAGCTGGGAGAGGAGCTTTACCACCGAGCCGACTATGCCGAGGCACTTGAGAACTTCAAGCGTTCTCACAAGTACTCGGGCAAGCCGGAGTTGTTCTATAACATGGCTCGCTGCCATGAGGCGCTTGGGAACCTTGAGGAGGCGATCAAGAGATACGAGGTGTTCCAAAAGGCCCGCCCTGATGCGGACCCCCTGCTCAACGCGCGGGTGAAGAACCTGCGCGCCAGGCTGGCCGCGGAAAAGAAGAAAGCAGGGAAGGAGGAGAAGCCCGGCAAGGAGGACGACCGGCGGGGCATGGGCATCAAGGGGCTGGCAGGCTGGATCTCCGCCGGCTTGGGCGTGGCGCTGCTGGGCGCCGGCGCTGCCATGGGCGCCGTGGCCTCAAGCAAGGCCAGCGAAGTGGAGGACGCCTACGGGGCCAGAAAGGAGTGGTCGGAGGTGGCTGACACCGCGGACACGGGCGAGAGCCTGGAGACCGGAGCCATCATCGCCCTCGCCGCGGGCGGAGCGGCCCTGGCCACCGGCGCGGTGCTGCTCGTGCTCCACTACACGGGCGGCGGCGGCGAGCGGCCAGCATCCTCCGCGTGGGTCGCCCCGGCAGTCACCCCGTCAGGCGCATCCCTGGGGGCCGGCTTCAGCTTCTAGAGCGCCGAACAGCAATCCAGACGTCACAGCTACCGTGGACCTCGGGGCACT
>CAZCFB010000051.1:0-31585 GCA_964497805.1 uncultured Kofleriaceae bacterium | reverse complement strand
GTGCAGTTGGTGTAGATGTCGTGGTTGCAGTACCAGTCGGTGTAGCCGGCGTAGACGCCGACCTTGATGAACTTGTTGTTCTTGATCACGTTGAAGTTTGAGAAGTCGCGCAGGCGCACCGGGTCGCCGCTGTTGTTCTTGAAACGGTTGCCCAGGATCTGGTTTCGGTCTGACAGGTGGGCCGCGTAGATGGCGTGAATCAACCCGGCGCTCTTGGTGTTGATGATGTTGATGAAGTGGGTGTTGCCGATGACGTTGTCGTCGGAGTTGACCAGGCGCACGGCGGCGGTGCTGTAGTTGAGCGCCGGGTTGTACACGTTGCCGATGTTGTAGAAGTAGCAGCCGTAAATTCGGTTGTGGCTGTTGGAGGTCTTGGTGCTGTTCCGGTCGCCGTTGAGGCTGATGGCGGTGTGGTAGTTCTGCACCTGGACGTACTCGAAGTGCAGGTTCGTGCGCTCCCCCTTGCTATGCTTGAGGATGAACCAGGTACCGCCAGGACAGCTCGTCTTGGTGAGGCAGCCGTCAAAGATGGGGCGAACCTTGCCGCCGCCCAGGGGCATGAAGCGAATCTTCAGCGCCGGATCGGTGTAGGTCCAGATCACCTTCTGCCCCTGGTATGTGCCCGGGGCGATGTGCACCTGAACCTCCCCCTTGGGCTTGAGCCCGGCGATGATCTGCTGAGCCCGGGCCAGGGTGAGGATGGCGGTCTTGAGAGTCTTGCCGTCTCGGGAGTCCTTGCCTGTGGGGGACAGGTGGATCTTCAGGGGCGGAGGCGCCCCTTTGTCCGGAGGCGGCGCCTTGTCCGGCGTGATCTTCTTGTCTGGCGGCGGGGTGATCTTCTTGTCCGGTGGCGGCGTGACCTTCTTGTCCAGCGGCGGCGTGACCTTCTTGTCCAGCGGCGGCGCCTTCATATCTGGCGGCGAGGCGAGGTCAGGGCGGGAGTCCGGCTCCAGCCCAAAGTCGGAGGGGAGCGGCTCATCCGCCTCCCCACACCCCAGGACCCACAGCGCCACGATGATCAAGGTCAAACGCACGCCCATATCTTAATCTGCTATTTTCTCTGGACACCACCACATTGGACCCGCCATGCGTTCATTCGCTCTGCTTGTTCTGATAATCCTCTCCGCCGGGTGCCGCCCACCGGCCAAGGCCATCGAGGCCAGCTGCCCGCCCCTGCCTACCTCCGTCGAGGCTGGGAACGAGGAAGCTACCGCTCCGCCCAGCGCCGCGCCCAAGGCCATCCTGATCCGCGGCGCCACAGTCTGGACCGCCGCGGGCCAGGTGCTCCCTCAGGCCGATGTGCTGCTGGAAGGTGGGCTGATCAAGCAGGTGGGCCAGAAGATCGAGGCGCCCGACGGAGCGCTTCTACTGGAGGGGAAGGGGAAACACCTGACCCCGGGCATCATCGACCCGCACAGCCACATCGGCGTCTACCCGGCGCCGGGCGGGCTCAAGGGCCAGGGGGACGGCAACGAGGTGGGCAAGCCGATCTCCGCCTCGGTGCGGGTGGCCGACGCCATCTGGCCCCAGGACCCGGCCCTCCCCCGCGCCCTCGCCGCGGGCGTCACCGCCCTCCATGTTATCCCCGGCTCCGCCAACCTCATCGGCGGCGAGGGGCAGGTGATCCGCCCCCTGCCCGGCCGCTCGGCCAAGGACCTGGCCTTTGCCGGCGCTCCACGCTCCATCAAGATGGCGTGCGGAGAGAACCCGAAGCGGATTTACGCCGAGAAGGGCGGCCCCTTCACTCGCATGGGCAACCTCGCCCGCGTGCGCGCCGCCTTCCAAAAAGCCAGGGAGTACACGCGGGACCTGAAGCGCCACCGGCTGGCCCTTTCGCAATGGAAGAAGCGACGGGAGAAGCGATGTGCTGGCGAGGCTCCCGAGGGCCGCGGCGGCCACGGAAACGACGACATGCCGCCGGCGCCGCCCAAGGTCGATCACGAGCTGACCACCATCGCCGGCATCCTCTCCGGGGAGGTGCGCGTGCACATGCATTGTTACCGCGCCGACGAGATGTCCCTGATGATGGATATGGCCAGCTCATTCGGCTTCACCATCGCCGCATTTCACCACGCCACCGATGCGTACAAGGTGCGCGACCGTCTGCACTCCGCGGGCACAGGGGCTGTGGTCTGGATCAACTGGTGGGGGTTCAAGGTCGAGGCGATGGACGCCATCCCCGAGGCCGCGGCCCTGCTCAGCGGCGCCGGGGTCACCGCCGCGCTGCACTCCGACTCAGCCCTCGTGATCCAGCGCCTGAACCAGGAGGCGGCCCTGGCCTACCACCGGGGCCGAGACGCCGGCCTGAAGATCTCCGAGGACCAGGCGCTGCAGCTGGTCACCCGCGGGCCCGCCCAGCTCCTCGGCATCGACAAACTCACCGGCTCCATCGAGGTGGGCAAGCTGGGCGACCTGGTGCTGTGGGACGGCCACCCCTTCTCCATCTTCACCCGCACCTCGGCGGTGCTGGTGGAGGGGCGCATCGCCTACCGCAGAGACGCCAACGCCGCGGGGCACGCGGCCGGGTCGCGCCCCACCGACTTTGAGCTCGGCACCGTGCCCAGGCCAGCCGCCCTCGAGCCCATTCCCGCGGTGGGCAAGGAGCCCGCCCTTCCGGCCAGGTGGGTCACCCCGCCGCCCGCCATCGGGTCGTCCGCGCCCTCTGCCGCCGCTGGCCAGCCCCTGGTGATTCGCGGGGCCACGGTACACACCATGACCGCCCCCCCCATCAAGGACGGGACCGTGGTGGTCCAGGGCGGCCGGATCACCGCGGTTGGCGGGCCCGAGGTGAGCTCCCCGGCCGGCGCCCGGTTCATCAACGGCAGCGGGCTGGTGCTCACACCCGGGTTGGTGGCCACAGAGAGCGCAATTGGCATGGTGGAGATCGGCCTCGAGCCCACCGCGCGAGATCACCGCCCCGGCGGTAAAGGCGTCCCCGCGGTGCGCGCCGACCTGCGCGCCTGGGAGGCGCTCAACCCCCACAGCGCGGCCATCCCGGTGAACCGCGCCGAGGGCTTCACCACCGCCGTTGTGCGCCCCTTCGGGGGCTTGATCTCCGGCCAATCCGCGGCCTTCGACCTGGCCGGCCTGCGCCCTGGCGAGGCGGGGCTCAGGGGGCCGCTTGGGGTGCATGTGAACCTCGGCATCCCTGGCTCGCGCGCCGCCGGCGGATCTCGCTCCCTGGCCATGATGCACCTGCGCCGGCTGCTGGACGCGGCCAGAGACCTGCGCAAGAACCGCGCCGCGGTGGACGGCCGGAGGTTCCGCGATCTCGGCTACCCCAGGACCCAGGTGTTGCCCCTTGTGCCCGTCATCGAGGGCAAGACGCCTCTGGTGGTGAGGGTGGACCGGGCGGTTGACATCCTGGATACCCTGCGCCTGGCCGCCGAGCAGAAGGTGCGGGTGGTGCTCAGCGGCGCTGCCGAGGGGTGGCGTGTGGCCGACGACATCGCCCGGGCAAAAGTGCCCGTGCTGGTGGCTGTGGATCGCAACCTCCCCCTGAGCTATGACGCCCTGGCCAGCCGCTACGACAACGCGGCCCGCATGTACCGCGCCGGGGTGGTGCTCGGCCTGAGCGCGGACGGCCAGGCACACAACATCCGCTTCTTGCGCCAGGAGGCTGGCATCGCCGCGGCATGGGGCCTACCCCGCCACGCCGCCCTGGCCGCGCTGACCCGCAACCCGGCGGCCATCTTCGGCCTCACCGAACGGGGCGCGCTCAAGCCAGGCGCCCGGGCCAACATGGTGCTCTGGACCGCCCACCCCCTGGAGTTGTCTGCCAGGGCGAAACATCTCTTCATCGGCGGCCGAGAGATCCCCGTCCGATCAAGACAGACCGAGTTGCTTGAGCGCTACTTGAAGATGGCGCAACCGGGAGCTGGACCTTGAGCGTGCGTCACCCTGGATTGGAGTCTATCTGCAGGTGCTGGCAGATGAACCCTCGCTCATGAGCGCCACACGGGAACGCCTGCTCCTCGCGGTCAGAGATCTGTCGAGCTGGGCGTTGGTGCTCGCCCTGGTCATCGGCGGTATGGCCTTCCTGGTCGACGGCGCGCTGCTCCTGGTTGAAGGCGGGCTCTCGCCTGCCCGGACCGGCCTGCTTGCCCTGGCCGCCATGAGCCAGGCCGCCCTCCTGACCGCCCTCATCGCTCCCGCGGCCACGATCCTGTCCCGGATATTCAGCCTGCTCAAGACGCCCGGGAGATGGGGCAGCAACCGCGGCTGGGTTCCCCCGCTCCTGCCCGCCCTGGCGGCCATGTGGCTCATCACCTCGCCGCTGGAGCGCAGGCTCCCCATGCTCTACCTCGGCTTCGTCCTGGCCGGCGCCGGCCTGCTGGCCCTCTTTTATCACCTGGCCTCCAGGCCGCTGGGCAGGTGGTCGGCCGTGGCCCTGTTTGCCCTGGCCTCGGCCATGGTGCTGCTCGATTGCTGGCTCAACCCGCTCTTCTATCCTGAGCTGCACATGCTCGCCCACTTCGTGGCAGCTGCCGGCTTCCTCGCCCTCCTGACACCGCTGCGGCGCCGGCTCACCCAAGCGAGGCTCCCGGGGCTCCTCCTGCTCGTGGCCACCCTCGCGGGTGGCTCGATCCTGGCCTACGCCACGCTCCAGAGCCGGCAGCCAGACTGGCCCATCCTGCTGCGGCTCAGCAGCCGCCACGGCAACCGGCTGCAACAGCTCAACAGGCGCGTATCCACAGCCCTGGGCCGTCCCAGCGGCGTCCTGGAGCAGATCAACCTGCCCCCATCGCTCAAGTGCCGGGGCGCTGGCGGTGGATCAACTCAGTTCAAGGACAGCGATCTGGGCCTGGGGCCGGCCGTGGGTGACCCGGCTTACACGCCAGGCACGGTGGATCTTGTCATCCTGATCACGGTGGAGTGCTTCCGGCCAGACGCGCTCACCCCGGCGGCCATGCCCCGCCTGTGGAAGATCGCGGGGAGGGGCGCGTCTTTCCTGCGGGGCTACGCCGCGAGCTCAAAGACCCGCTTCTCCCTGCCGCCCATCTTCGGCAGGGGCCACCATGAGGATCCGCTGATCAGCGCGAAGCTCCGACGCGCCGGCGTGGCCACCTCCGCGGTGGTGGGCTTCGCCCCCGCCAGCAAGGGCGTGGCCTGGGGCAAGGACATGGGCTTCGACTCGTCCCAGTCCCCGGGGATCTGGTCCAGCAAGATCACTGACATGGCGCTGGCGCGGATCCAGAGGTTGGGCGCCCGCAAGCACTTCGTCTGGCTCCACTACTGGGAACCACACACCTGGTACCGGTTCCGGCGCACCACGGAGAAGGATGCAATGACCGCGGCGCCCACCGAGTCGGCGCTTCGCTACCTGACCCCGCTCAAGGTGCTGGACAGGTCCCTGGCCCGGCTCTTCCAACAGCTCCAGCAGCAGGGGCGCATGGACCGCACCCTGGTGATCATCACCGGAGATCATGGCGAGGCCCTGGGCGAGGAGGGGCTGGTTGGTCACGGCCACACGGGCAAGGAGGTGGTGTTCAGGGTGCCCATGGTGGCGATCGGTCCAGGCCTCCCGGCCGGCCAGTTCGACAAGCTGAGCTCTCATCACGACATCCCCCACACGGTGCTGGGAGCCTTCGGCCTCGGCAGCGAGGATGGCCCGCGCGGTGGCGGCCTGGGCCGTAGCTGGCTGCGCCTGCGTGGGCACCCCGAGGTGGTCTTCCACGACCATGTGGTGGCCAGGAGCTACCGGCAGGTCAGCGGCAAGGTGGGCGTGGACTCAATGTCAGTGCTCGTGACTGATCGGTTCAAGCTCCACTACGGGTGGAAGGATGAGCAGCTGGAGCTGTTCGACCTGCCAGCGGATCCGGGGGAGCAACGGAACCTGGCCCAGGTCCACCCCGAGCAAGCCACTGGCCTGCTCAGGCAGCTCGCCACCTTCTGCCTCATGGCCGACTGCGCGGATTCCAGCGTCTGCGAGAAGCTGGGGCGCTAACCCTTCCCGGCCTCAGCCGAAGAGCCGGGTCATCAGCCCCAGGTTGAAGGCCTGCAGGTGATAGATCAGCACGAAGTAATAGATCATGAAGACCGCGAACAGAGCCACCACCGACATGGCGTGGTTGCGTCGCTGCCACAGCAAGAAGGATCCGAGGAACACCAGCGAGAGCTTGCCCACGATGAACAGCATGGGGGACTTGTTGATCAGCTCAGCCATGAAGGGGTTCGCCTCGGTGGCCAGGCCGGCGAAGATCCAGTAGATGGTGAAGGCCCCGTCAAACAGGTTGAGCACCAGCAAAGCCACGACCACGCCCTTGAGCCAGCGAAAGTGCTTTTCTGTGCCGATTTTCAGGGCCATTGTTTGTACGCCTTGGGCCATTAAATACTAATTACAGCCAGAATTCACCTTTTGGTTGTAGTCCCTCCTCCTCCCCGGTCAGAGGCACCACCCACCGCAAAGTCACCTTCATGGCCGGCGCCCCCTCTCCTCTTTTTACGGCCAGGGCGGCGCGATGATGCTCCGTGGGCGAGAAGAGCGAGAACTGCCACGCCTCCGGGGTGTCATGGATATGAGCCGGTTCGAAGGAGATCCTGGGCGGCGGCGGCTGAAGCAGGTGGTAGGAGAACCCGCCCAGCGGAAGCGCCAGCCCCATGCCCCGGGCCTTGATGTACGCCTCCTTCAGGGTCCAGTAGTCGTAGAAGCGGTCCGGCTGGTGATGCGCCGGCAGCCTGTGCAGGTCCCCCACCTCGGCCTCGGAGAAGAACCGGTCCGCGATGGCCACCCCGTCGGTCATGCGCCGGGTGTCCTCCACATCCACGCCCACGTCCTGGCCACGCACCACGGCGCAAACCACCAGCCCACGGGTGTGGGAGAGGTTGAACAGCAGCTCCGGCTCCCCCCGCTGCGCCGGCTCAAGGTCGGGCCGTCCGTGCTCGTTCATCTGGAAGCGCCACGCCTCCGGGGCGATGTCCCCGTAGCGTGAGAGCGTGGTGCGCACCAGCGCCCTGCCCACCAAAAATTCCTGCCGCGCGTGCTCCACCTTGTAGCGCACACGGCGAGCCTCTTCCTCCTCGGTGAGGAGGGCGCGGTAGGCGTCGATGAGCAGGGGGTTGGTTATCTCGTCGGGGGAGACGAACCAGAGGTGGACCTCGTTGGGACCGGGCTGCATGGGCCTGTCTTACCTCCCCGTCGCCACGCAGCGGAAGCCGATCTTGTTTTGCCGGAAGGTGGGCGCGAAGTTGGCTCGCGCCGCCGACCGTAGAGCGACCGGTTTGCTGATCCAGGATCCGCCGCGGACGACCTTGTTGATGCCCAGGCCAACCGGATCCTTCACTGGCTTCGTCCCCAAAAAGGCGTGGTACCCATCATGGCACCACTCCATCACGTTTCCGTGCATGTCGTACAGGCCCTTCCCGTTGGCCTCCTTGCCGCCGACCGTGTGCGGCCTCCCGCCCGAGTTGTAGCAGTACCAGGCCACCTGGTCCGCGCTTGCGGCCCGGATCCAACAGGCGCCGCAATGCTTCGCCTCAACGACGCCGCTGTACAGGGAAGAATTCCCCCCCGCTCTACAGGCGGCCTCCCACTCCGCCTCGGTGGGGAGGCGGTACCCCGGGCAGGCGTGGATCCCGCTGGCCTGAACAACGGCGGTTTCGTCGCACGTTATTTCCTTCCCGCTGCCCATGCACGCGTAGCACGGTGTCTGGCTGGCCCTGGTGGAGAGCGCGTTGCAGTACGCCGCTGCCTCGCTCCAGGAGACTGACTCCACCGGGCAGGAGGAACCGCAGGAAGAGAAATACGAAGGCGAGTAGCCCATGACCTCCTTGAACTGCTCCTGCGTCACCTCCGTGCTCTGCATCCAGAAGGTACGGGTGAGCGTCACGCTGTGCGCCATCTCGTCGCTGGCTTTGCACGCATCCGAGGTGGGTGCTCCCATCTGAAAGGTCACACCGGGGATGGTCTCCCAGGTGCCGGGTATCCGTGTCGTGGAATGGAGGTCCCCCGGCGCCGCGTCAGGATGCAGATCAGAGCCCAGGTCATCCGCGGCGCAGGCCAGTGAGATGAGCGCGAGGCCGAGGCAGGCTACCCTGTTGCGCATGTCATCTCCGTACCCGATGGAAATTACACACTACAGCTTTGGGCTATTGCGGACCAGTGAAGGGGAGTACCGCAAGTATCGAGGTGGAGATGCTCGCGGGAGAAGGTGAAGAGGTGAGGAGTGGAAGCTTCTACCTGGGCTTGACCGCTACGCCAGGAGCTCTTTTCCGTACTGGTAGCCCTTGTCAAAGGCGGACAGGTTCAGGGACTCGGTGCCCTTGGGCACGGAGACCTTAACGGCCTCGCGCATGGCGTCGGCGCCGATGACGTCGTGCATGGCCGCGAAGAAGCCGACCATGACGATGTTGAGCACCATCTTGCGGCCCAGCTCCTCGGCGAAGCTGGTGGCCGGGATGCCGTAGGCCTTGCCCTTGATGTCGATGCCGTCCAGCTTCACCAGGTCCTTCTCGTAAAGCATGATGGCGTTCTCATCCTCCTTGAGGAGGGGCGCGAAGCGGGTGGCGGCGTCCTGGCTCATGACCACCAGGATGTCCGGGCGGCTCACGTACGGGTAGAGGATCTTCTCCGGGGAAACCACGACCTGGGCCGAGCAGGAGCTGCCCCGCGCCTCTGGCCCGAAGGCCTGGGTCATGGTGGAGAACTTGTCGTCGTAGATGGCGGCGGCCTTGCCCACGATGATGCCGGTGAGGATCACGCCCTGACCGCCGAAGCCACCGATCTTGATCTCGGTTACGCTCATTTGCTTAACCCTCCTTGCTGTCCCGCCACGGGTACTCACGGTAGCGGGCGCCGATGGCCGCAGCGTTACGCTGGTTGTAGCCCTCGAGCCAGGTGGCGCGCTCGCGATCCACGAACTTGCCGCACACGATCTGGTCCTGGAAGTCCATGGTGGTCTCGCGGGTGTCGCACCCGTTCTTCACCACCGACCTCTCCTTGTAGTACTTCATGGCTGCAAGGCCGTCGCCCAGCTTGTTACGCCGCTGGTACAGGGTGGGGCACGGGGCGATGATCTCAACGAAGGAGAAGCCCGGCTTGAGCAGAGCCTCCTTCATGGCCTTGGTCACCTGACGCACGTGGAAGGCGGTCCAGCGGGCCACGTATACGGCGCCGCAGGAGTCGGCCAGGAACGGCAGGCTGAAGGTGTGCTCGAAGGCGCCGTACGGGGCCGTGGTGGCCACGGCCGGCTCCGGCGTGGTGGGGGTAACCTGGCCGCCGGTCATGCCGTAGATCAGGTTGTTGACGCAGATGACGGTCATGTCCATGTTGCGCCGGGCGGCGTGGATGAAGTGGTTGCCGCCGATGGCCGACAGGTCGCCGTCACCGGAGTAGACGATCACCTTCAGGTCGGGGTTGCCCAACTTCAGCCCGGTGGCGAAGGCCACCGGCCGGCCGTGGGTGGTGTGGAAGGAGTCGAGGTTGGCGTAGCCGGCCACGCGGCCGGTGCAGCCGATGCCCGAGACGATGGCGGTCTGGTCCAGGTCCAGGCCTGACTTGGTCAGGGCCCGCCCGAAGCAGTTCACCGTGGTGCCGATGCCGCAGCCCGGGCACCAGATATGGGGCATCCGGTCTTCGCGGATGTAAGGGAGGACAGGGTTGACGTGGCTCTCGTCGCTCATTTGGCCACCTCCATGATTGCTTTGTAAATGACCTCGGGGTCGAACACCTCACCGCCGGCGCTGTCAACCAGCACGGTCTTGCACTGGCCGGCCGCGCAGCGCTCCATCTCGTAGTACATCTGGCCCAGGTTCATCTCGGGCATGACCAGCGCGGGCACCTGCCCGGCCAGCTCGCGCATGCGCTTCTCGGGGAACGGCCACGGTGTGTTCAGGCGTAGGGAGCCGACCTTGACGCCCTGCTCGCGCGCCATGGCCATGGCACGCAGGGCCACGCGGTAGGTGATGCCGTAAGAAACCACCACCACGTCGGCGCCCTCGATCTGGTCCTCGTCCACGTCGATGATGTCGTCCGCCTGCAGGCGGATCTTGTCGACCAGGCGCCGGATCAACTTCTCCTGGGCCTCCTGGCTGATGACCGGGTAGCCGCGCTCGTCGTGGGTCAGGCCCGTGACATGGAAGCGCAGGCCGTCGCCCGCCTTCATCATGTCGGGCACCATGTACGGGCTGTCGTCATTCACCTCGTAGGGCAGGAAGTCCTCCTTGCCCTTGGTGGTGTAGCGGCGGGGGTAGACCTCGATCTCGTCGGCCGGCGGGATGTCCACGCGCTCGGTCATGTGGCCCACGCACTCGTCCATCATGAGCATGACCGGTACGCGGTACATCTCGGCCAGGTTGAAGGCCTTGACGGTGAAGTCGAAGCACTCCTGGGGAGACGAGGGGCACAGGGCGATGATCTCGTAGTCGCCGTGGCTGCCCCAGCGGGCCTGCATCATGTCCGCCTGCCCGGGCAGAGTCGGCAAGCCTGTGGAGGGGCCGCCGCGCTGCACGTTAACCCACACAGTGGGGCACTCCATGATGGCGGCCAGGCCGATATGCTCCATCATCAGTGAGAAGCCGGGGCCCGAGGTCACGCTCAGTGACTTCCGGCCGGCCCACACCGCGCCCTGCAGGCAGATGGAGGAGGCGATCTCGTCCTCCATCTGAATGAACACGCCGCCCACATGGGGGAAGCGCGCAGCGATGCGCTCAACAACCTCAGTGGACGGGGTGATCGGGTAGCCGGCTGCGAAGCGGCAGCCAGCGGCCAACGCGCCCTCGCAACAGGCGTGGTTGCCGTCCAGGTAATGGCGTCCGGTGAGGACGCCCGCAGGATCTGCCTTCATGACTGAAGTCCTCCGTTATGATTTGTCTCGATCACAGGGATCGTTTTCTCCGTTTCCAGGCCACGCAACGCGCGCCCTACTCTTTCTTCTCAGGCTTCACGTAGTTGGGGTTCGGCCCCACTTTGTAGCCGAAGATGGCGAAGTCCGGGCAGTAGAGACCGCAAAGGTCGCAACCGTTACAGTAGTTTTGATCCACCAGAATGGGCGGGTGGTAGCCCTTGGCGTTGAACTCTCCGCTCAACTCCAGGGCGCCCGTGGGGCAGAACTCGACACAGAACGCGCAGCCCTTGCAGCGCTCTATCTCGACCTCCACGTTCCCCATGTTCTTTTGGATCTTCCTCTTCTTGGCAAGTGAGTCGGTCATACATTCCTCCTCGCTGCGTCGCTAACGCGGCGCGGCGCGACCTTCGTCAGACAGTTGACTCGTGTATTGGGCAGGAAGGGTGGAGCTGATCCAGATAAGGCACCATCGTGCTGAAGAATCGGTGCCATGCGTATGAAATACATTGGTTTATCTAGACTCAGCCAGACTTAGAAAACCGCATTACCACCGCTGACCTATAAACGCCAGCGTTTTTACGTGCATTTTTACAGTGAAGGGCTGGAATCCCGGCGCAGGCGCTCCTGCCAGTCCTGAATCAAGAGCGCGGTTCCCCCTGGAAGAGAGCGTCCAATGGCCTTCAAGTGCTCGTGAAGCTTCTTGATTGTTGCCGCCGCGTCCTTGAATTTGCTCAGGCGGTGTTGGCAGCGCGCCAGATCGAGGTGTGCCTCGATGACGAAATCAAGATCTGGCAACCCGAGCTTGATCCCCTGCCGCCCCGGCCCCAGCGCCAGGTCACAGTGCCCCTTGTTGCGCAGCTGCTTGGCCACCAGGTAGTGCCCCAGGCCCGAGGCGCCCTCCCCCTTCGCCGGCAGGGCTGCCTGGATCTCCTGGGCCAAAAAGATGTCCCGCCCAGGATCCCGCGTGTCGTCTGGCGCCGGGGCGATGTAGCGCTGCACCAGCCCCGCCATCTCTCCACCCCGGCGCATGCCCCAGAGCCGGAGGTTGAGTCCGCGTCGGCTCCCTGGCTCCGCGGCCAGCTTACCCGCCCGCAGGTAGTGCACCTCCGCCATTGCGCCCTCGCCCTTCCACCAGTGCATATCGCCCATGAGCTGCAGTACGCGGCGCCGGAGTGGCCCGCTGATGCCCTCGCGGGCCAGCAGCTTGCGGGCGCCGGCCAGCGCGAGGTCCAGCCGGCGGGCCTCCACCCGGGCGTACAGCAGCCGCAGGTGGTGCCCCGGTTCTCCCGGCTCGAAGCTGCAGATCCGCCCCATCAAGCGTAACGCCTCGTCGTGGCGGCGGTCAGCCATCAGCTCCTCTGCCCGCTCAACGAGGCTGGCCACCTCGTGACCGCACACCCGCCTGACGATGCTGCGGCGGCGGTAGCGTTCGCGGCACAGCTCCAGGGTCTCGGCGGGCACGGTCTGGCCTTCCAGCCAGGTGGACCATGCCCCCAGCAACGTAACCAGAGGTTGCCCATAAACGCCCAGGAAGTCCCCGCCCGACTGGTAAACCCTCCGTAGCTTTTCGACGCCGTACTGATCCACCAGCCGGCGGCAGAAGGAGCCGGCCAGGGTGTAGGCGCGGCCCGGGGCGTGGATCAGGAAGCCAGCGCCGAAGAGGCTGGCCAGCGGGGGCGCCAGGCCTGTGCGCTTGAGGGCCGCCGCGTACTGATGCGCGGTGTTCTCGTCGTATGGGCGCCAGTCCGCGGCCACGGCCACGCCCTCGATGAGCCCCACATTGAAGCGCGGCAGCGGGTCCCAGCGCAGGCTCACGCCGAACAGCGGATCCCCGAACTCCCCGGCGAACACATGGGCCAGCTCATGCTTGAGCACCTGGTGGGGGAAGCCGCGCTGCTGCAGGTACACCTCGCGCCGCCACGGCTTGGCGATGAAGGTGCGCCCGGCGCCCATGAGGCGCCGCTTCTGCCCTGGCGAGGCGAAGATGAAGGAGCGGATGTTGGAGGGCGCCACTCCGAAGAAGCGTTTGAGCTGGGCGAAGCGGAACTCGTGGTCCCGGGCGAGCAGGTCCACCTTGGCCGCGGGCATGGCCTTGGGGTAGTGGATGGTGAAATGCGCGGTCTTTCGCTCGCCGCCCAGCTCCTCGGCCACCTTGTCGGCCGAGATGGCGAAGCCGATCTCACCGCGCAGGAGGAAAAGGCTCAGGCCCACCATCAGGCATGGCGCGGCCGCCAGCAGCCAGCGCATGGCGGGACGGCGTGATCGCGGGGCGATGCGCAGGTCCAGGGGATCAAAGAGGGCGGCGGCCAGGAGCAGGGCCCCGGCCAGCCAGGCCAGGTTGTGCAGGCGGTAGAGGAGGAAGGTGCCTCCCAAGGACACGGTGCCATCATACAGCGCGCCGGGGAAGTAGCCCACGAAGGGGTCGTAGGCGAAGATGGCTGGCGCGTCCATGAAGCGATACACGCCCCACGCCACCGAGGTGAGCAGGGTGGCCATGGCCCCGAGGGTGGACAGCCAGGGCCAGGAGGTGAGCGTCCCCCAGAGGGTGCCGGCCACCGCGGCGATGGTCACGCTCATTACCGGGAGCATGAGGTAGAAGAGTAACCCCTCAAGCAGGTCGCAGTTCTTCACGCGGAGGGCGTTGAGGGCAATGATCGCGAGCGGCGCCAGGAGCAGGGAGAGGGAGGCCAGCGCGGCCCGGCCTGCCATGGAGAGTAGGGCCCGGGGGCCCTCGCTCAGGGAGAGGATCATGCCCTCATCCTGACGGCGCGCATGGGCCACCAGCACGGAGCCCAGGTGCAGCCCTGCCACGCTGCCCGCCACGGCCAGGGCCAGGGAAAACTCGTAGCCGAGCAGGTTGAACAGCGGCACGAAGCAGAGCGCGGCGGCGAGGCCAGCCAAGACGATCAGCCAGAGCCAGTACCGCTTGAGCCGCAAAGGGAGGAGCATTTTCACTCTTATAGCCTACTCTGCTACTGTAAGCGCCAGGATCTGGAATATGCGCCAATACTCGAGACCAGCCATCGCGGCCCTGCTCTTCCTGGCCGCCCTCTCCACGGGGGCCATGCGCCCCTCCACCGCCCACGCCAATGAGCTGTTCGAGCTTGAACGGGCCAAAGATCTGTTCCGGCAGGCCGAACAGCACTACAAGCTGGGCGAATACCGTGAGGCGATTCCCCTGTTCCGGGAGGCTCACAAGGTCATGGCGCTACCCGCGTTCCTGTTCAACCTGGGGCAGTGCCACTACAACCTCGGGGAGTGCGAGCAGGCCAACGCCCTGTTTGAGCAGCACCTGTCGGCCCAGCCGGGCTCGCCCCATGTGGATGAGATCAACGAGATGACGGCCACATGCAGGGCGGCCACGGTGGCCAGCCCGGAGCCGTCCCCGGAGCAGATTGAGCCCACGCCCAAGGAGGAGGGGAGCTTCTTCCCGGCAGTGGGCGGCGGCACTCGGCGTGTCCTGATCTGGGCCGGCACCGGGGCCACTGCCGCCCTGCTGCTCACCGCCACCATCACCGCAGGCATCGCCTGGGACAAGAGCGAAACCTTCAATGATCCGGCCACCCCCTACGAGGAGCTCGAAGACCTGGAGTCCACCGGCACGGCCGCGGGCAACGTCGCCATCGCCTCCTTCGTGCTGGCCGGAGCCGCCGCCCTTGGAACCCTGGGGGTGTACATTTTCTACCCCTATGAGCCCGAGAAACCCACCGTGGCAGTGACGCCTCTAAAGGACGGCGGCGGCATCGTCGTCGGGGGGAGGTTCTGATGAAACGATCCCTTCTCCTGGCCCTGGCGCTCGCCACGGTCCCGACAATGGCTGGCTGCTGGAACTTCCCGAGCGAACGGTACGACCGCCCCCCCGACGGAGGGAACACGGCGGACGCGGCGGACTTCACAGTGCCGGAGGACCAGCTGGTGGACATGGATCAGAGCCAGCCGCTGGATCTGCTGCCCGACCTGCCTCTGGATCAGGGCCCGGACCTTACCGAGCCGCTGGACCAGGGCCCGGATCTGACCGAGCCGCTGGACCAGGGCCCGGACCTGGCGCAGCCGCTTGATCAGGGGCCTGACCAAACCCAGCCTGTTCCTGATCAGGGGCCGGATCAGGCCCAGCCCGTTGACCTGGCCGTGCCGGTTGATCTGGCCACGCCTGTGGACCAGGCCATCCCGGTGGACCAGGCCATCCCCCTGGACCAGGCCATCCCCCTGGACCAGGCCATCCCCCTGGACCAGGCCCCGCCGCCGGACCAGCAGGTCTACCTGGATGTGCCGCCGCCACCTGACCTGCCGCCACCGGACCTGCCGCTCACCCCGGATCAGCAGGTTCTCCTGGGGCCGGGTCAGGCCTGCACCGGCGCCGCTCAGTGCGCCAGCGGCTTCTGCCTGCACGGCGTGTGCTGCAAGACCGACTGCAAGGGAATCTGCATGCGCTGCAACCAGGCGGGCAAGAAGGGCACCTGCTCCCCCCTGCCCGCGGGAGCCATCTGCAAAAACGGCAAGTGCACTGGAGGGAATGACCTGAACAAGGTCCACCCACCCAAGATCTGCACAACCACAGGCGCCTGCGTGGACCTGAACAAGACCATCGGCCACATCGACTGCAAGGAGTACCGCTGCAACCCGACCCCGAGGCCGGCCTGCATTTTCCCCTGCACCGGCAACAGTCAGTGCAAGCCGGGCAAGCAGTGCAAGGTGGGCGGCCGGTGCGACGGGACCAAGCGCCCCCTCGGCTCCCACTGCACTGGCCACGGCGCTTGCGATTCTGGTCTCTGCATCAAGAATGTCTGCTGCAAGACGGCCTGCTCGGGCGCGAACAAGACCTGCGCCCAGCCTGGCGCCCGCGGCTACTGCATCGACCTGACCAACGGGAAGGCGGGCTAGCGGCCCAGCTACCTCTTCACTGGGCGGATCTTTTCTGGCTCAGGCGGCGGGTCGATGGTGGCAATGCGTATGATGAGCCCAATCACAACCCCGAAGACAAGCAGCCCGATGACGATGAGCAGCTTCCATTTGAGCGCGCTCTCCGGTTCATCCTCCAGCACCACGAAGTCCTCGCGTGGGCGGAAGGGCCGATCGTCCTCCGTGGAGAAGTCCCCCTGTGAGCGCTTTGTCTGGCGGTAGCCATCCAGCGCGGAGATCAGGTCCTTGGCGCTCTGAAACCGCTTGGCCGGCTCCTTGAGCAGGCAGCGCAGCACGATCGCCTCCAGGCGCAGGTCCACATTGGCGTGGCCGCCTCCCTTCTTGGAGAGCGGCGCGGGCCGGTCCCGCAACACCTTGATGAACAGGTCGCGGATGGTGGGCGCCGTGAATGGGACGTCGCCCGAGAGCATCTCGTAGATCACCACCCCCAGGGCGTAGATGTCGGTGCGCGCGTCCTGGGGCGACGCGGTGGCCTGCTCCGGCGCCATGTACTCCGCCGTGCCCACGGTGGTGTTGGGATCTGGCACGGTGTGCAGGTGCTGCTCCCCGAACGCCCGGGCCACGCCAAAATCCAACAGCTTGACCCGGTGGCCGTCCTCGTCGGTGTCGAGCAGGTAGATGTTCTCCGGCTTCAGGTCCCTGTGGATGATCTGCACCGCGTGGGCGGCGGCCAGCGCTCTGGCGACCTGTAGGGAGATGTCCACCGCGTCCGCGGCGCTCAGCTGGCCGTTCACCCGCAGGTAGGTGCCGAGGTCTTGCCCCTGCAGGAACTCCATCACCAGGTACACCAGGGGCGGCGACTGGTCGTACAGCTCCACGAAGTCGATGATGCTGACGATGTTCGGGTGTCCGATCTGGTTGACCGCGCTGGCCTCGTTGAAGAAGAGCTCGACGACGTCCGGGCGGTTGGCCAGATCGGGCCGCAGGACCTTGATGGCCACCTGCCCGCCCAGGCGGGAGTGCATGGCAAGGTAGATGTCCCCCATTCCGCCCCGGGCGATCCGCCTGATCACCTGGTAGTTGCCCAGCATCACCCCGTCCAGGTCGTGCTGGGGCCGCTCTCCCTCCTCCGGCAGATCCTGTGGCAGTGGGGTTCTCATGGCAGATGAACTGAGCGGCATTCTACCATGTGGACGGGGTGGATCCGCCTGTTCCATCAGATGAGCATGCTATCCTCACGTCCCATGTTCTACCGCAAACTCCACTGGGTGCTCGCCGCGGTGACCCTGGCGGTTGGGCTGCTTCAGATCCTGACGGGGAACCTGCCCGGCGCCATCCTGCCCATCCTCCTGGCCGCCGTGTTTGCCTCCATCGCCGCGGACCGTCCCATCATCGGCAGCGCGCGGCGCGCCTGGCGCTGGCTGCGGCGGCTGCTCTGGGTGGTGGCGGTGGCGCAGCTCCTCCCCGCCTCGGCCATGGCCGGCGACGAGCGAACCATGACCCTGATCTACAACGGCATCGGCACAACGGCAGGGGCGCGGTTGTGGGGCCGGGTCATCGAACACCCAGACATCGCGCCTCCCGCCAAGGGCGAGGGCCGCCTGAAGAAGGCGTGGCGCACCATCAAGGTCATGGAGACCGACGAGGTCCCCAAGGCCCGCGTTCAGATCGAGGTGCTGGGCCGCAAGCTGCTCACGACCACCGACGAGGAGGGCTTCTTCAAGGTGGACGTCAAGGGCCCCATCAAGGTGGGCCGACACAGGGTCATGGGCAAGTGCCTGCGCCTGGGGCCGACGCCCGCCGTTGCCCCTGGCGAGCTGCATGTCCTGCCGAGCAAGCCCGGCGTTGCCGTGCTCAGCGACATGGACGACACCCTGCTGCGCACCGGCGTGGCCAACAAGGCGCGCATGATCAAGCGCGTGCTCCTGTCCAACTTCCACGACCTGCGCGCCTTCAACCACGCCCCGGCCCTTTACAAGGTGTGGGCCGCCAGGGGCTACCCCCTGGTGTTCGTCTCCGGCTCGCCCTTCAACCTGTACGCCCGGCTCTCCGCATTCCTGCGTGGGCAGGGCCTGCCGCCGAGCCCCATCAGGCTCAAGGACTTCGGCACCGACGCCCTCACCGAGCAGGTGGCCTACAAGATCAAGCGCATCTACGAGGTGATGGCGCTGCTGCCCGGCTACCGCTTCATCCTGGTGGGCGACTCCGGCGAGAAGGATCCGGAGATATACCGGGCGGTGAGGGCCAAGATGCCCAAGGCGGTGATGATCACGCTGATCCACCGGGTCTCCAACGAGCGCATGGACTCCCCCCGCTTCAAGGGGCAGCTCCTGTTCAACTTCTACTCCAGCCTGGCCCGCAAGCTCGAGGACCAGGGAATGCTCACCGCCCAGGAGGCGGGCGAGGTGGTGGCGGCCCCGTGAGGATTACCCGCAGGCGGCTGCTGGGCGCCCTGGCCGCCCTCCCGCTGTCCCCCCTCCTCCCGTCAGCGGCCCAGGCCATCGGCCCCGGGGCCAAGGTCCGCCTGGCCCAGCTCCTGTACAGCGGCGGACGCCCGGTGCCGCGCCCCAGCGCCCTGGGCCGCCTGGCCTGGGAGGTGGAGAAGCGCAGCAGCGTGGACATGGACCTGGAGCCGCTCCAGATCCGGATCACCCACAAGGAGCTCTTCCGGCACCCCTTCCTCTACCTCGGAGGAGACAGCCCCTTCCCGAGCTGGTCTGACCGGGAGCTCTCTCGCCTGCGCCGCTACCTGGTGCACGGCGGCTTCCTCCTGGTGGACAGCGCCGAGGCGCGCCCCGGCGGCCCGTTCGACCTGAGCGTCAGGCGGCTGGTGGCGGCGCTCTTCCCCAAGACCCCGCTGACGCGGTTGAAGGCGGAGCACACAGTGGCCCGGTCCTTTTACCTGCTCCAGCGCCCGGTGGGCCGGGTGGCCACCGTGCCCCACCTGGAGGGGATCACCCGCCACGGGCGCACCTTGCTGGTCTACAGCCAGAACGACCTGGCCGGCGCCTGGGCCCGAGACAACTTCGGCCAGTGGGAAAACAGCGTCTACCCCGGAGGCGCAAGGCAGCGGGAGCTGGCCATGCGCTGGGGGGTGAACCTGGTGATGTACGCCCTGTGCGTGGACTACAAGGCGGACCAGGTGCACATCCCGTTTATTCTAAAGCGGAGACGCTGGCGCGTATCTCCCTGACCGTCGCCCTCGCCGATCAGTCACACGTCCCGTTCAGCTTGTCCGTGATCGAGTCGGTCACCTGGGACACGTAGTAGCCCGACTCCTTGGGCCCTGGCGAGAGGCCCGCCGTGACCGCCACGGAGAAGTTCATGGGGCTGGTGGTGCCGTCCTTGGGGTAGTAGTCAGTCACCGTGAAGGAGTATTTGGGCGAGGTGAAGGAGTTCGGGATCAGCTTCCACCGCTTGCGCTCGTTGGAGGCGGTGTTGTTGAAGGAGAAGCCGGTCAGGTTCTTGAGGGTGACCGTGGTCGTGTCGTTGGAGTAGGCGTCCGAGGAGCCAGCGTTGAGCTTCCACTCCAGGAAGTCGGAGTTGCCCGCGAAGGCGGCCACCGGGTTCATGTTGGCGTCGAGCAGGTAGGCCTGGATGTCCAGCTGGCCGCCGTCGGCGATGGCGGTGGAGCCGCTGCTGGTGGTCAGGCGGCTGGTGCGGGTGGAGCTGTCCACGGGCCCGGTCCAGAGGATCTTGTACATGGCCATGATCTTCACCGAGCTGTCCCACTTGCCGTTGGCCTTGTCCCACTTGTTGTTGCCGTTGACGTCCTTGTACTGCTCGGCCGGGTCCTTTGTGTCGTCGTCGTCCGTGTCGAGGAAGGGCTCCGGCGCGTCGATGAACGGCTCGCCCAGGTCGTACTTACCGTTGCCGTTGGTGTCGGTGAACGCCTCCTCCCCGTCCACGTAGGCCACCAGGGTAACCAGGCCGTCCCGCGGGTTGCGGGAGGCGCCGTTCTTGTCCTGGTAGCCGGGCTCGCCCAGGCCCGAGTCCCGGGCCACGTCCTTGGGCGCGGGGTTGCCCCCCTTGGGGCTGTACAGGTAGATCCGCTTGCCGCTGTAGTAGTCGTCGGTCTTTGTGATGGTGCCCGCCTCCATCATGAATGAGGGGTTGAGCGATTTGGCCGCTATGGTGGTGCCCTCCCGGTTCACCGCGGTGGTCGTGCAGGTCACCTTGATGTCCGGGGTGGGCGTGCGCAGGGCCGCGATGTTCACCGCGTCGCAGGAGAGCCGGAACTTGCCGTCCACCGGGTTGTTTTTTCCCGTGGGGGCCCCGAAGGTGATGGTGAGGCTGTCGGTGTAGGTCTGCCCGCTGCCGTCGTCGTAGTAGGAGGCGGTCACGTTGGCCGTGCCCTGGGTGGGGCTGCTGTACAGCTTGGCCGTGGCCTTGCCCTGAGCGTCGGTGGAGACGTCCAGGTCTGTGGTGGTGGTGGAGGAGGTGCTGAAGCTGCCCGCGGTGGTGCTGAAGGACACCTTGAGCCCGGCCTCGGCCGCCTCATCCCCTCTGACCACCGAGGCGGTGAGGGTGGCGTGGTCGTTGCCGCCCGCGCTGATGGTCTTCCGGTCCGCGCTGAGGGTGAGCTCAAGCAGGCCGCAGCCGCTGCCGGGCACGGCGATGGCGGCCAAGAGGACAAATATGGATAGTCTGCGCACAATCATTCTCCCTATGTTCCAGGATCCCCGTGGGCTTCAATGCCCTTGCAGGCCTTCTTGATCTCCTTGGCCAGCGCACGCCCCCGGGGGGAGGCGTGTTTCTTCAGCTCCTTCAAGAAGAGGAGCTCCACCGTCTTGCACTCGGCGTAGATGACCCGCCTGCGCTTCTTCAGGTCCTTGATGTCGGCCAGGATGCGCCGGGCAGCCTCATAGCGGGCCTGCGCCGCGGGATCGCGGCTAACGCGCGGGGCCCCCGAGACGGTGTTGTCGCAGGCAGCGGGCAGCGCCATGAGCAGGGCAAGGGCGGCGGCGGTTCGGCACTTCATGCGACGATCTTCGGTGGGCGCGGCGGGCGTGTCAACTTGTGGCCAGGGCCATGAGGCGGGGCGCTGCTCATTGCGCCGCATGCGCGCGCAGCGTCAACGGCCCATCGGCGCCCTCCGGCTCCTGGCAGCGCGGAGTGCGGCGGCCATAAATCGCCAGGCCGTTGGCGCCCGTCCCCTCGGGGACCTCCAGGCGCAGGGCGTGTATTCCCCTGGCCATGGTCGCCAGGATCCGGCTGTCCGTCACCGCGACCTCGTGCCAGCCCCCCGCTCCGTCATCGGGCGCCACCGCCAGGGCGGCCGCCACCTCCCCGTCCAGGCGCACCAGCACCTTCGAGCCGCCGTTGGCAGGCGCGGCCTTTCCGGGAAACTCGGAGGAGAGCCGCGCTCGCACCACGAGCCTGGCCGGCGTGAACCCGGGCCCCCGGAAGCGGTACTCCACCCACCCGGTGCGCCGCCCGTAGAAATGGACCAGCGCGCCGCCGCCCCAGGTGCCGGAGGTCTCGAACCGGGCCGCGTGGAACCGGTCCACCCGGATTTCCAGGGCCGCCTCGCCGCCAGCCCGGCGCCACTGCCGGTGCGGCCTCCTGTGGGGACCACGCCGCAGAGCATGGGTGGGCCAGATCGGCTCGGTCCCCCGGTCCGGCCCGAGCGCCCGGTTTTTGCATCGGGGCTGCCGGCGCTTGATGCGCCGCGCCTCTCGGGCCAGGGCCCGCCTGACCACACGGTGCCGGCGCCGGTCCACCATCACCCCGAACCGGCGCTTCCAGGGAATCGTCGGCTGGTAAATCCAGACCAGCGCCCCGTTCCCGCCGTCGTGGAACAGCCGCCGCAGAAACCGCTCGTGCGATCGGGCCCGCTGCCCCATGCGGCCCCGGTCGGGGAACCCGAACTCTCCGAACACCATGGGCTTGCCCACCACATGGTGGGCGAGCTGGACCCGGTCGTCGATAAACAGAGCCCGGGCTCGAGGCCCCCTGGCGCGGTGCTCCTTGGTGGGGTAGGCGTGCTGGTCGCAGTACGCCACGCCGGGCAGGGAGCACATGGCGATCCAGTCCCGCCGCTCCAGGCGCAGGTCATAGCCCAGGGTGCCGGGGACAACCAGGTGGTTCGGGTCCATGGCCCGCACCGTCTTGATCATCTCCTGGACCCACCGCCGCCGCGCGGGGGCCGCCTCGGGAGTCCCCCCCAGCTCGTTCATCAGCTCCCAGCTCATGATGGTGGGGTCGTCGCGGTAGGCCACGCCGGTCACGGAGTTAGTGCGCCCCACCACCCGCCGCACATGCTCCTGGAACAGGGCTCGGCAGCGGGGTTCAGTGAAGAAGCGGTCACGGTGTCCGTACACCTCTTCCCCGGTCACACCGGCCCATCGCAGGTACATCGGAACCCCGCCGTAATCGGGCCACCGGTTACTCAGGGTGATGATCAGACGCAGGCCCTGAGCCGCCGCCGCCGCGATGACCCGGTCGAGCTGCACGAAGGCCTCCTCCTGCCACCCCGCCGGTCCCGCCCGGAAGAGCTCGTGTCGCACCTTCCAGGCCGGCGCCCGCGCGACCCCCTCGCCCAGTGCCCAGATCCGGCCCACCCGCAACCCGTCCCTGGCCGCCGCGGCAATGGTGTCCCCGGCCCGCCGCCGGGCCACGGCCCCCTGCATCACGTTGAGGTTGGCGCCCACGAAGTAGAAGGGCGCCCCGCCCTCCATGAAGCGCGTCCCCTCCACCCGGATAAAGGGCCTGGCCGAGCCCACGGCCGGGGCAGCCACGAGCAGGGCGCAGATCAGCCCAACACGGACGGATACAGCTGTTGGCCGGAGATGGGTGATGGGCCAGGACACGTCAGTCCCTGGGCTTCGGCTCCCTGTAGGAAAGCTCCTCGCCCTCGGTGGACGCCGCCATCACCGTGGCGGAGAGATCGCCGGTGACGTTCACAGCGGTGCGGAACATGTCGAGGATCCGGTCCACCCCGAGGATCAGGGCCACGCCCACGGTGGGCACCCCGATGGAGGTGAGCACCAGGGCCAGGGTGATCATACCCACCCCGGGCACCCCGGCCGCGCCGATGGAGGCCAGGGTGGCGGTGAGCACGATGTTGAGCTGGTCCCCCAGGGTCAGGTGCATGTCGAACACCTGGGAGATGAAGATGGCGGCCACGCCCTGGTACAGGGCCGTCCCGTCCATGTTCACCGTGGCGCCCAGGGGGAGCACGAAGGAGCTCATCTGGTTGCTCACACCCAGGTTGTTCTCGGCGCACTCCATGGACACCGGCAAGGTGGCGCTTGATGACGAGGTGGAGAAGGCGATGAGCTGGGCCGGGCGGGCGGCCCGCCAGAAGTTGGCGAAGCTGATCTTGCCCAGCACCCGCACCACCGAGGTGTACACCGCCGTGGCGTGGATCCCGAGGCCCAGCAGCACGGTCACGGTATACACGCCCAGGGCCTTGAGCACGCTCAACCCGGACGTGCCCACCACCTTTGCCACAAGGGCGAGCACCCCGTAGGGCGCCAGCTTCATGATGATGTGTACGCACATCACCATGGCGTCGTTGACCGCCTCGAACATGGCCACCACCGGGTCAGCTCGCTCCTTGGGGATCAGGGTCAGCGCGATGCCGAAGAACATGGCGAAGAAGATGATCTGCAACATCTCCCCCGAGGCCATGGACTTGACCGGGTTGGTGGGGATGATGCCGAGCAGGTTGTCCACCGCGGAGGGGGACTCACCCGCCTTCTTGGCCTTTGCCGTGGCCGCCCCGGAGTACTGGGCCACCAGGTTCTTCTTGTCTTCCGCCGATATGTAGTCCCCTGGCCGGATGATGTTTGCCACGGCCAGGCCGATGCTGATGGCCAGGCAGGTAGTGAGCAGGAAGTAGCCCAGGGTCTTGCCGCCCACCCGGCCGAGCTTGCGGATGTCCCCCAGGGAGGCGACGCCCACCAGCAGGGAGGCGAACACCAGGGGCACGATGATCATCTTGATCAGCCGCAGGAAGATCAGGCCCACCGGCTCCACCGCGGCGATGACCGCGACCCCTGTTGAACTCACCGGCTTGATGCCAGCCCCCGCCTTGATCCAGACCTCGTGGGTGATGCCCGGCTTCAGGCGGCCGCTCTTGTCCTTGAGGGCGTGGCGCTTGGAGATCTTGAAGGAGACCCTGTAGTACCGGTCGCTGCCATGGCCGCGCTCCTCCAGCAGGGTGAAGCGGGTCTCAACGCGGGGCAACTTCACCCCGGCGGGGCTGCCGCCCGGGGCGGTGAGGAGCTTCAGCTTGGTGGGATCGTACGAGACGATCAGATCGGCTTTCAGCAGGGCGGAGTTGGGACCGAGCAGGATGCCCACCACGATGCCCACGGCCATGCCGATGAATATCTTTGTATAGATTTTCACGGGTACCCGACTGCACCACGCAGGCGGACACGGTGTCAAGGCGCGCGGAAGCGGCGATCCCCGTCGTGGATGAAGGCTCTGCGGATGGCGCTGATCGGGCGTTTCTGCGCCGCCGCGTACCTGCGCACTCCGGACATGAAGACCTGCTTCTGGGTCGCTGCCCGCGCCAGGGCCCGGGCGAGGCCGTCGATGGTGAAGGCGCCGGGGTACATCAAGGTGCGGGTCATGAGCAGGGCCCTGCGGTTTTCACCAGGCAGGTGCCCCTTGAGGTAGGGAGAGGTCATGCAGGCCAGGGCGAAGAAGGCCACCGGGGTCTTGCGCGTGGCCGCCGGGAACTTGTAGGACGGATCATCCATCAGGTGGTTGTGCCCGGCGTAACCCACCACATGCCCCTGCCCGCCCGCCTTCAGGGTCGTGCCGGACGGGAGCTTGATGGTCACGCCCCCCTCCCCCATCACCTGTTGGATGAAGGCGTCACTTGCCCGGGCGATGCGCGTGCCCCTGTAGCCGAGCCCCACCAGGTAGACGTTGAAGCCCTTGCGCACGCCCAGGGCGCGCCACCGGGCCGAGGGCCGCTTGACCCGCAGGCAGTACACCGCGCGCTGGATGATGACCTTCCCGTCGCCATCGTCCAGCAGCACCCGGCGCCAGGCGCGCGAGTAATCAAAGGTCGCCTTGAAGCCCGAGGCCCCGCCCCAGTACAGGTTCTTGCCCGGGCTGTCCCCGTCGCCCAGTCGCTTGCTCCCGCATGGGATCACCCTGTTGTCGCACAGGGCCACATGGGTGGTGATCACCATTGGCTTGCCGGCTTTCAGGTCCGCGGCGATGCGGCGGTAGAGGGGTTCCAGGGCGCCGCCATCGGCCAGGGCGGTTGCGGGCCAGGAGGCCAGCATGGTCAGGAGCGGGAGGATCAGGTGGCTGCGCATGTAATTGGTACGCTCCGGGCTACCCCCGCCTTGCCATGGCGGTGATCAGGGTTCCGGCCCAGGCAAGCGACCAGGCCACCACCACGGAGGTAAAGACGGCCATCTCGTCGCCCCCATCGCTGTACCCCGCCGAGGCCGCGGAGTTCACGGCCACCAGGGCCATCACGGCGAAGGCGGCGGCGGTGACCGCGGCGGTGCCCCAGTAGGCCCAGAGGCAGGCCCGCTTCCCCTTGCCGCGCCAGACGAACAGGGCGTGAACGGCCAGAGCAGGGAGCGTGAACAGGGCCATCAGGGCCGCGGCGGGCAGCACCTCGGGGTCGCCGCCATAAACGAGGCCGCCGGCCATGGCGCCGGCCACCGCGGCAGCCAGGGCCATGACAGCCTGGAGCAACACCTTTCGTGTATTTGGTCCGTCCTTCGGCATCGGCTCACTCCCAGGACGGAGTGTACCTCACCTCCGGATCACCGGCCCTGGTGGCGATGATCGGGTCCTGGGCGGCGGTCTGCCATGGAACAGCCGGCCACCACCTGCGCGGCTCCGGCGGCGCGTCCATGTCCACAACCTCCCCGGGGCGTGGCGCGATCCACTTCACCGAGGCCGCCCTGGCTGCCACCCACACCCGCTCCACCGGCTCGGTCCAGCCGTGCATGGCCAGGCTGAACAGGCCCCAGTGGATGGGCATGAACACCTTGCCCCGCATCATCCTGTGGCCGCGGATGGCCTGCTCCGGGCCGGCGTGCCAGTCGGGCCAGGCGCGGTGGTATGCGCCCACCTCGATCATCACCAGGTCGAAGGGGCCGAGCTTTTCCCCGATGGTCTTCATGCCGTCGAACAGGCCGGTGTCGCCGGAGAACATCACCCGGCGCTTTGGGCCGATGAGGGCGTAGCCCGCCCAGAGGGTGCGGTTCTGATCAAGCACCTGGCGCCCCGAGGCGTGGCGCGCGGGCGTGGCCACCACGCGCAGGTCGCCGATCTTTTGCTCCTGCCACCAGTCGAGCTCCACGATACGCGCGGGATCGATGCCCCAGTACTCCAGGTGCGCGCCCACGCCCAGGGGCACGACGAAGGTCGTATCCCAGCCGCGCATGCGCAGGATGGTGGGGTGGTCCAGGTGGTCGTAGTGGTCGTGGGAGATCAACACAACGTCCACATCCTCGAGCGCGCTCAGGGGGAGAGGCGGCGCGTACCACCGCCTGGGCCCCAGGGCCGGAATCGGGAAGGGGCTCTGCCCGAAGATCGGGTCGGTGAGCACCCGCTTGCCAGCCAGCTCGATGAGGGTGGTGGAGTGCCCCAGCCAGGTGACGCGCAGGGGGCCCGCGGGCTCCTTCAGGTTGCGGGCTGTATCCGTGGCTACCGGGGGCGGCTCATCCGGCACCGCCACCTCGCTCATGTCGCCCCACCCCGTGAAGGAGCCGAGCATGTCGTTCCAGAGCGGCTGCTTGTTGACGAACACCCCGTCCGCGGAGTTGGACGAGGCGGCCATGCGGGCGGCCCGGGCTTCATCCGGACCCGAGCCCATGGTCTCCCAGGCCAGGGCCAGCCCCACGCCCAAGGCCAGGACGAGAAGGACCAGCAGGGCGAGCAGGAATCGGAGGAGCCAGCGGCGCATGGTGAGCAGCATCGATACTATATAATCGATTTGTTACCAACCGACAGCTGGAGAGAGTCCATGGCTACCAAGTCGCCCGCCCATTTGGTGTTGTTCGCGACCGTGACGTTGCTGACAGCCGGCTGCGGCAGCACGGACCTGGACCTGGAGCCAAACCCGGCCTCCTGCGTGCGGGCCTCGGACTGCAAGGCAGAGAGCGGGTGCGCGGGGGTGTGCATCTGCAGCTCGGCAGGCGCCTGCGTCAAGGGCGGCGCCTGCACGGTGGGCGACGAGGTGAAGACCTGCAGCGTGGGGGCGATCTGTCACAACAACACCTGCATCCCCATCCCCACCTGCATCAACCAGACCGACTGCACGCCCTATGGCTTGCACTGCAACAAGCAGTTCAACCTGTGCGGCCGGGCGCTCACCTGCACCACCGGCGCGGTGTGCAAGGCCCCCAACTCCCACTGCGACAAGGCCACCGGGCGGTGCGTCAAGCCCACCTGCACCAACGGGGGCGTCAAGTGCGCCTCGCCCAAGAGCATCTGCAACGCCCAGGGCGCCTGCGTCTCCCCCGGCACCCCGCCGCCGCCGGGCGCCTGCAAGACCCACGCGGACTGCAAGAAGGTGGGCCTCAAGAGCTGCAACGGCAAGGGCCGCTGCATCAAGGACGGCGAGCATGGCGATGACTGCAGCGACGAGAAGACCGACTGCCGCGCGGGCTACTACTGCTGCCCCATCCTGAAGCGGTGCTTCGAGCGCTGCGCCAAGGACGGCAAGTGCCCGGACACGGGCAAAAAGTGCGTCACCGTGTTCATCAACAAGCTCTGCGTGGGGTGAGCTACGCTCCCTGGCGGCGGCGCCCCAGGAAAAAGAGCAGCGCGAGGGCCAGGATGGCCGCCCCGGGATCGAAGCCGGGGGTGACGCCGCAGCTGCAGCCACCCTCAATCTTGCCGCCGGGTATTGAGGCGGCGCCATCCTGCCCCGTGGTCACATCCGGAACGGCCGACCTTTCGCGGGTAACGGCGGTGTCTTTTGGCGGCGAGACCTTTTTGTCCCTGGGAGGAGCCCCCTTGTCCGGCGGCGGGGGGCCGGCGTCGGGGGTGCTTGCGACGGCATGCATCGTGGCCAGGCTGATGCCGGAGGCCGACTTGTCGCCGTAGAAGAGGAAGAAGCGGTTGCCCATGGCCACCAGGCGCGGCAGGCGGCGCCCCTCCCCCGCGTTGGTGTTGCGCTTTGTGTCCTGGACCTTGCGCCAGGTGGCGCCGCTGTCGGTTGAAATGGTCCAGAGCAGGTCGCTGTTGCTGGCCGCCTGGGTGCCGTCGCTGCGCACGACCACCGCCACCACCGTCTTGCCGTCGTCGGAGCCGGCCACCGCCGAGAGGCCCGAGGAGAGGTGCCACTTCCCCAGCCCCGAGGCGAGCAGCCTGTCCGAGCCGTAGGCCTTGCCCCCTGACGAGCTGTACTTGTTGTAGTGCGCGGCCTTCTCTGCGCCGAAGGTGAAGTGCACGTTCTTCTTGGCGTCCATGTACACGTCAGGGAAGCCGGTGCGCCCTGAGCCGGCCTTGTGGGCCTTCTTGTTCTTGTTCAGGTCGGCCACCAGGCTGGACCCGGTCTTGCCGTACGTCAGGTAGGCGGTGCCCCCGCTGCCGTCGGGCTTGCCCGAAACCAGAAAAACCCGCCCCGGCGTGGCCCGCAGGCGGGCGTGGCAGTCGGCGCGCCAGATCCCGCTCACCTTGCCCAGCAGCTTGGCCGAGGATGCCCCGGGTTGCCAGATATGGATGTCGCCCCAGACGTTGCCGCCCCCCTGAGTTGAGCTCATGTAGACCTGCCCGGCGCCGGCCCAGGCCACGCCCACCACATAGTTGCGCTTGACCCGCGATCCCACCAGGTAACTCCGGTCCCATTTGCCGCCGCTGTTGCGCCTGCGGTAGCGGATGTCATAGCCGCCGCTCATGGCCCCGCTGTGGCGGGTCACCAGGTGCACGGTGCCGTCGTCGCCTGCCGCGATGGCCGGCGGAAAGCTCAGGCTGCCCTGCTGGCCGTCGCCCACCGCCTCGTCCACCAGCACCTTTCGGTTGGCGTTGATCTGGTAGTAGCGGCTGGAGACCAGGTGGATGACGCTCTTGGGCCCGCGCACCGCGTCGTGCTGGCTGCCCTGGGCGACGACGCCATGGAAGGTCCAGCTCTGTGCCGCGGCGTCGCTGGGCAGCAGGACCAGCAGCAGCAAGGATCGGAGAAGCAAAGTTCGCATGGCCTATTATAGGGGCCAGATACGGCCAATGGACCAGAGGCTGGCGGATCTACAAGACCACCCTCTCCTCACCGAATGCCAACCAGAAACCGTCACGGGGCCGCTGACCTGGGTGCAGTCGTTGATCTTGGTGGCGAACACCACCACCACGCTGTCCCGCACATAGTCGTGAGGGATGAAGTCCTTTGTGCCGTGGTAAGCGCGGATGGCCCCGGGGCGTGGTGCTGGCAGCGATCTCCCACCCTAGTTTGGCGAAAACTTGAAGGTCGTCTTGCAGTGCAGCAAGCGAAGACATTCCGACGTTTCGTGTACGAGTTGCCGACGCCGTTGAAATTGGCCTGCATTTGGCCCGCCTGGATCACGGGCTAGAGGGCTGGCTCAAGGGTAAGCCCTGGCCAGCTACTCCAGCTACCTGACCAAGTTGGGGCTGGACCTGAAGAAGCTGCTCTACGAGGACGGGCGCAGGGACAGCGAGTTAACCCTGGATGTGAAGTTCTCGGACTACAAGGCATAGCTGCTGATACCCTGGTGACCTCTGGTGCACAGGACGGGGCGGAAACGCCCGGGAGGAGGTCGAGTCATGAGAGCGCGGTTGATAGCTGGCGTGATGGGGGTGGTCTTTCTTGCCGCCCTGCTGCCTACGGCGGTTGAGGCCAAGCCAAAGAAGAAGGTGAAGGCCAACCTCAAGCAGCCCGGCCAGAGCCTGATCCTGTCGTCCGGTCAGCTGGCGGCGGTGAAGAAGCTCAAGGGAAAGGCCGCGACCCTGGCCGTGCCGGCCAAGGTGGCAGCCAAGCTCAAGCGGCTGGTGCCCAAGGCCAAGGGCCCGCTCAAGATGCGGGTGCATCCCCGGCATATCAAGGGCGGCAAGGTGCGCCTGGTCCCCGCCTTCCCCACGGGCGGGCAACCCGTTCCGCCGGGATTGTTCGTCTCGGTGCCAGACGTCACCTTCACCGGCGACTGCATGGGCCAGGAGATGACCATCATCCAGGCCCTGGCTGACCTGGAGGCGGCCATGCTGGAGCAGCCCAACAGGCTGGCCGAGTGTGCCAGGAAGCACTTTGTTCCTTACCTCTTTGCCATGCCGGAGTACTACCTCCAATCAGTCCTGCAGGTGTTCCCTTCTCAGGTGACATGTGAACCGAGAGACACTTTCTATGTCTTCTACAGCCTCAATTCCTCAAGCAATATTAAGGTCGGGGGGAGCTTCCCGGCCGGGGTGGCTGGTAAAGCCGTTCTGCAGGAGAAGATCTTCAAGGCCATCACTGCGGCGCCTCATGGGTTCAGCCTCTACGGACCCATATCCGTGGCGCTGATAGACGCGGCCAAGGCACGGCTGGAAGGGCGGAAGTGCGGCGGCGACCGGAAGCGGCTTAGTACGGATGAGGTGGCGCTCTTTCCAGTGGGCGATCTGAGGCAAGACAGCAGGCTGCCAGAGAAACCGCAGAGGCTCTCATGCGGCAGCCGGGGCTGGATGGTGGGCCTGCAGCTCAAAGAGGCCAAGGACCATGAAGGAAAAAGGTACCTGTCAGGCCTACGCCTGCTGTGTGGGCAGCCGCTCAAGGTGAGTCACTTCAAGGCAGCCGACGGGTGGCGTAATGTAACCTGCCCTGCGGGGACGCTGGTGCAGGGGCTGGCTGGGGCCTACTGGGGTTATGGTGCCCTGTCCAGCAACAGGACCAGTACCAACTACAGGAACTTCTCCGTCAGCAAGCTCCAACGCCTGGGGCTCGTCTGCAGGAAATCCCTCGTAAGTCAGGGTGATGTGGTCCGGGTGGAGGCCTTCAACGCGGGCACCAGCAATGTGCCTTTCGAGCGGATTTGCCCGCGGCACATGGCCATCAAATACCTGAACATCCGGGCGGCGCCGGCCTCTTCGTCCAAAAAGAAAGACAAGCTGTTTGGTGTGGAGTGCGTCAGGGTCCATGAGGACAACAGCAAGCTCCAGCCCCTCGAGGAGCTGTCCTTGTTGGGCAAGGACAAACACGCCACCTGGAGGATCCATGCATCCAGGGACACATGCACCGGGCGTGGGGTGCTCTCCGGCCTGTTCCTAAACGCCACTTGTAAGAACCTGGATTACCCGGAGCCGTGCGGAGGCATGGACAAGATCACCCGGCTGGTAGGGAAGTGCCGCGCCACCAGCCGCCTGGCCGGCCAGGCACAGATCAAGCTGGGCACCGAACACCTGGTACAGATGGCGGGCGTGATGGCGCCAGATTTTATGCCCCACAAGCAACTGATCCAGAATTCGCGTAAGTTCCGCTGCCCAAACGACATGGCCATGGTGGGCATCAGCGCGCGCCAGGCCGATGTGCCCGACGGCCTCTTCGACTTCAAGCTCTACTGCGCAAAGGTGAGCGCCTGGAAGAGCGGCGTGGCGAATGTGGCGTCGCAGGACATGGCCGAGGTGGCTACCAATCCATCGAGCGAGAGCAACAAGCCCCGTGATGTACGCATGTGCGGCAAGGGGGCCTTCATCATCGGTTTCCGTGCCTGGTCCTCCTCCCGCAGCGAAGGCAATTACAGCAAGCCTGGGATACATGGGCTCAAGCCCATCTGCCGCAAGCTGCAGTAGCGCCGCTCAGGGCGTGCCCGGGTAGTCCGTCCAGATCAGGTTGTCCAAAAGGCAAGGATCCCCCTTCACCTTCAGCTCCAGCTTCGCCAGGCCCTTGGTGTTGATCCCGGTGCCCCGGGTTCCCAGCTTGCCCTGGTTCTCCTTGGCCCGGGTGAAGGTGCCCAGGGACTTGCATATGACGCAGAAAAAAGAGAAGGCCGGGGGTTACCCGGCCAACTCCTTGAAACTAAATGCGC
>CAZCFB010000050.1:0-31649 GCA_964497805.1 uncultured Kofleriaceae bacterium | reverse complement strand
TCGCCGCGGTCAGGGTTGTCTTGCCATGGTCGATGTGACCGATGGTGCCGACGTTCACGTGGGGCTTGTCTCGAATGAACTTTTCTTTTGCCATTTGAATCGCCTCATGGGGACCCGAAGGCCCTTAGTGGTTGTTGTTAGAGCGGAGCCCACAACCGGACTTGAACCGGTGACCTCCTCCTTACCAAGGAGGTGCTCTACCTGCTGAGCTATGTGGGCGTTTCTCCTTTTGCTACTGTGCTGCGTTTACAGTCCATCTTCTTCGGAGCGGGAAACGGGGCTCGAACCCGCGACCCTAAGCTTGGAAGGCTTATGCTCTGCCAACTGAGCTATTCCCGCCTATCTGTTCCCGCCCGCTATCTCATTCCACCTTCCTTACTGCGTCCTACCGGTGGAGGGGGGAGGATTCGAACCTCCGAAGTCGTTCGACGACAGATTTACAGTCTGTTCCCTTTGGCCGCTCGGGAACCCCTCCGTTAAGAATTAAGCTACGTCAAACCTCCTGGACTCCGGTTCCCTTGGAGCTGGCGATGGGAATCGAACCCGCAACCTGCTGCTTACAAGGCAGCTGCTCTGCCATTGAGCTACGCCAGCGCGCCACCTGTTATTGCTATCAGTTTTTGTTCTTTTTTTAGCTGAACCTGGAATGAAAACCCTTAAATCTTGACGTAGTTACAACGCACTCCTTCTAAGCACCGGTATGAATACAGTCCTACCCCGGCAGTGTCAAGGGAATTTTCCAGTGAGGAATTGAATTTGCATAGCGCGTATTTGTCTTGATATTTCAACGTGTTGTCACAAGCACCAACTGAACATGACGCGGTGTGGCGAATTTTGGGGCCTAGAGGATCACCCTGCCGGGATCGTCCCCTTGTTCTCTGGGCGGCGTATCGCCAGGCCGGGCGGGGGCCCGATCCAGGTCCTGGGGTGGGGTTTCAGGCTCAGAAGCCGGCTCCGGCATGGTCGGTTGATCCTCCGGTACCGCCTTGATCTTGCCCACCAGCTTCACCGCTTCTGCGGGCGGCAGGTTGATCAGGTGCTTCAGCTCGTTGACCTGGTGACGGCTCTTCCCCACCCAGTCGCTATCGATGCCCACACGCTGCGCGATGACCACGTTCTTCTCAAAGACCCGGATCGCCTTGCCCAGCAGGGGTTTGACGGCCTTGTGCACCTCCTGCATGTACACGGTCACGAGCTGCTCCTTGGCCTGCGTCACCGGGATGTTGGCCTTGGCCGCGTTCTCCTTTGCCTTGCTGGAGAAGTCAGGGATGCTGGTCATGAGCACCGTGTAGAACTCCCGGTATAGCGAGCCGATCTGGAAGCCCGCCGCCGTGGCCCAGTACGGGTTCTTCACCTTGATGGTCGCGATGTATTTGGCCTGGGAGAGCAACAGCAGCCGGGCCTTGTCGTCCAGGGTCTGGGCCATGCTGCCGCCCAGATCCACCTTCAGGTTGCGGAAGTCCACATGAGGCATGGCGCCCAGGTAGTAGTGGACCATGCCGAGGAAGAAGTCGGAGTCCAGGCGCTCGATGGTCTCCACCGACTTGTGGAAGCGGACCGCCTGCATGAGGGTGGAGCGGCACTTGCGCTGATCGCCCAGGCGGAAGTGGGCCAACCCCTTGCGCGCCATGGCCTCCACCCGGTCGGAGATGCTCAGGTCCGATCGCTGCAGCAGCCAGGTAAAGGCCTGGGCTGACGCGGCCCAGTTGCGAAGCTCCGCGTAGCAGCCCCCCAGGCGAAACGAGGCGTCGATGGCCTCCTTGTCGCTGCCGAAGCGACGGATGAGCTCCTTGTAGCTGTCCGCTGCCTTGTCGAATTCCTTGAGGTTTTCGTGGCAGAGGCCTGAGTTGTAGAGCGCCGGCGAGACGAAGCGCGAATCGGGGAAATGCTTGAGCAGCTTCTTGTAGGCGGCCAGGGCCTCACGGTAGTTGCGGGCGGAGAGGGCGCGGCTGCCCCTGTCGAACAGCGGCTCTGCCTCGATGACTTCCACGCGCGGTTCGGCGCCCTTGGTGTGAGCCTGGAGCTTGATCGGATCCATCACCAGCCGCGTCTTCGGCGGGATCTTGTCCACGTCCTTCTGCGCATCGGCCGCGGTCTTGGTGGCGGCCTGCTGCCCGGCGCAACCGGCGAGGATCAGGGCGGCGATGGCTGGGATGGCGAGCTTCATGCGAGCACCTCGTGGGTTAATGATAAGGGTACGACACCAGGTGGCCACAATTGGTTCCCTACCCGACGACAGTAACCATCACCTTGCGGGATCTCGGGCCGTCGAAGTCGCAGAAATAGATGTGCTGCCAGGTACCGAGCACGACCTGGCCGCCCTGCACGGGCAGGCCCTGGGAGGCGCCCACCATGGCCACCTTGATGTGAGCGTCGGAGTTGCCCTCGGCGTGGTGGAAGCCATGGTCCCGGGGCACCATGTGGCGCAGGTGGTGCAAAAGGTCTCTCTGAACGTCGGGATCAGCGCCCTCCTGCACCGTCACGCCGCCGGTTGTGTGCTGGGAGGCCACCAGGGCGATACCCTCATTGATCCCCGAGGAACGAACCACCTGGCGGACCTGGCTGGTGATATCCAACAACTGCTCGCGCTGGGTTGTCTCAATCTTGATGACTTCGGTGAATGCGGACACAGGATCTCGTTCCGTTTTTGTGAGATGTCAGTAGTATAGTCGCCACAGGAGCTTGTCCAGATGCAACCCGAGCCATTCGGCCGTTACAACATCCTGAGCAGGATCGGCAAGGGCGGGATGGCGGAGGTCTTCCTCGCCAGCGCCCCTGCCCTGGACGGTGGCGAGCGCGTCCTGGCGCTCAAGCGGCTCCTCTCCCCGTTCAACCTGGACACCCAGATCATCTCCATGATGACCGATGAGGCCCGCCTCTCGGTGTGGCTCACCCACCCGAACATCGTGCAGGTGCTCGACTTTGGCCAGGTGGACCAGAGCTATTACCTGGCCATGGAGTTCGTGGGCGGGTGCGACCTCTGCGACCTGATCCGGGTGCCGGACGGCGGCATTGGGCGCCCCCTCCCCCCGGGCACGGCCCTGCATGTCATGACCCGTGTGGCCAAGGCCCTGGACTTCGCCCACAACCGCCGCGGCCCGGACGGCAACTCCCTGGGCATCATCCACCGGGACCTGAGCCCCCACAACGTGCTGCTCTCCACCGAGGGGGAGATCAAGCTCACCGACTTCGGCCTGGCCCGGGCCACCATCTCCATGCACTACAGCACGGCGGACGTGATCCGGGGCAAGTTCTCCTACATGCCCAAGGAGCAGGCCACCGGACGCGACATCGACCAGCGCATCGACATCTTCGGCGCCGGCGTGACGCTGTATGAGGCCCTCACCGGGGTCAAGCCGTACACCTCCAATACCCTGGCTGAGCAGATCTACCAGCTGGAGCAGCCGGTGCCTCCGCCGTCGGCCCTGGTGGCGAACCTGCCCGAGGAGGTGGACCATATCTGCCTGCGCGCCATGGCGCCCGAGCCGGACGCCCGCTACACCACGGCCAAGCAGCTGGCGTCGGACCTGGAGCGCGCCCTGGCCCGCTTCTCAAGCGCCGGGCGCGAGGCCGAGCATCTGGCCGATCTGGTGAGCGAATTCATAGGCCCCGAGGAGTCTTCGCAGTTCCGCACCATGCACCATATGACCCAGGACGAGTTCCCCATCGTGGACGGCGGCGTGATCAGCGCAGAGCTGGAGGCGGTGCGGCAGGCCAGCGGCCTGGGCAACGGGGACGTCAGCTTCTCCGAGGTGGCGTCCTTCCTGGACGATCCGGGGCTGGACGACTACGAAGACGAGGGAGATACCCTGACGGAGGAGGATGAGCTTGATGTCCCCACCGTGGAGAGCCCCGCGTTTCCCCGGCGCCAGAGCGGCTACGATCCCATGCAGGAGGAGTCCCCCGAGGACCTGGCGGCCACCCGTGTTCACGACGCGGCGGGCGTGATGGTGGGCGGAGGGAACGCCGCCGAGGCGGCGGCTTCGGCTGACGACCTGGACACCCAGGCCACGGTGATGGCCCCGGAAGAGGGCCCCAAGTACGCCAGGCAAGCCCTGGGGCTGGAGCCGGCCCCGGGTAATGATGATTACCCGGGCCAGGATGATGAACAGCCTACAATCCAGCGCAGCCCGTCCGAGATGGTGGCGGCTTTTGACCGCGCCCTGAAACAGCGGGAGGAGACGCGTTCAGCCAGCGACCGCACCAGGCAACGGCGCCGGGCCTTGATCATGGGGGTGGCGCTGGCCGGGGCGGTGCTCTTCGGCGGCGGCATCTTTATCGGCTGGCTCATGCAGCGAAGCCCGGTCACCGGGAAACGCCATGTGGCCGCCGCGCGCCATCCCGACGCCAGCGCGCCCACCACTCCGCGGGTGGCGCCGCTGCCCGTGCCCGTACCTGTGCCGGCCAAGGCTGCGGCGGAGGTTGACGCCGGGGCCGCCGCGCCGGAGGCGAAGGTGGCGGGCAAGGCCAAGGTGAAGGCTCCCGCCGCTCGTCCACGTACACGTCCACGTTCACGTCCACGTCCACGTCCACGTCCACGATCACGTCCACGTCCACGTCCAGGTCCACGTCCCGCTGTGGCCGCACCGAGGCCGGCGCCTGCGCGCGCGCCTGCCTCCGCAAAGGGCAAGGGGTTCCTCTCGGTGAACACCGACTCAGCCGCACGGGTGTACATCGGCGACGATCCCAAGGCCATCGCGGCCCCTGTCAGGAAGCGGCCCCTCAGCGCGGGAATCCACCGCGTGCGGGTGTTCTTCGAGGAGGAGAAGACCTTCTCGGACACGCAGTGGGTTTCCATCAAACCCGGCCAAACCTTCACCCTTTATTTCTCGTCTCCCGCCCAGGAGTGATCAATGCCTCGAGCCCCAGAGATCGAACACCGATACGGCGACAACGTGCACATCCTCGACGACCCTCTGGCCCTGAGCCTGCTGGCCAAGCTGTGCGCCGAGGAGACCGGCCAGCCTCGCTTTAACCGGCTGGTGGCGGCCCTGTACCGCCAGATGGTGTGCACGGTCATCGCGGCTGAGATGCCCACCAAGCATGTCACCCTGCCCACCCGCATGATGGAGCACACGCCGCGGGCGGTGTGGAGCGGCCGCATCGTGGACCCGGAGGTGAAGGTGACCGTGGTGTGCGTGGCCCGCGCCGGTATCTTCCCCGCGCAGGTTTGCTACGACTTCCTCAACGAGATCGTCACCCCCACCTGGGTGCGCCAGGACCACATGCTCATGGGGCGCACCACAGACGAGGAGGGGCATGTGGACGGCGCCGCCATCAAGGGGGCCAAGATCGGCGGGGACGTTGAGGCCGCGACCATGCTGATCCCGGACCCCATGGGCGCCACCGGCACCACCATCGACACCGTGTGCGGTTACTACCAGAAGAACGTGCCCGGCAAGCCGGCACATATCATCACGGCCAACCTGATCATCACGCCCGAGTACATACAGCGACTCAGCGAGACTCAGCCCGACACCATCATCTACGCCTACCGCCTTGACCGCGGGCTCAGCTCGGACGAGGTGCTGGCCGCCGTGCCGGGAGAGTTCCCGGACAAGGAGCGCGGCCTCAATGACGCGGGCTACATCGTGCCTGGCGGAGGCGGCTTCGGTGAGATTATGAATAACGCTTTCGTGTAGGCCTGCGGCCTACACGAAAGCGTTAGGTGCGGGCCCTTGGCCCGCACCTCCGTCCTTACGCCCGGCTCCGCCGGGCTGTTGCCGGCAGGCGCTTCCGCGCTGCCGGCGGTTGCACACAAACTCCTGTGCTAAGTACTTCCATGCGCGCGCCCACCTTCATTCTGCTCTGCCTTGCCGTTGCCGCGTGCAGCGAGGAGACCCGCTCGACACCAGGACCGGCGGACCTCGGCGCCCCTGACGCCCGGCAGCCCAGCTACGCCACCGCTGATCCGGGACGGGGCGGCCAACTCTACAAGACCGCCTTCGGTACTCCGGGCGGAAAGATGCATGGAGGCAAGACCGCCGGCTTCACCATGAATGATCTGCTGGATGTTGGGGCGTACTGTCAGACGCTGCCCTGACGTCTACGCTGATTAGCGGGTGCGGCGCCTCACGAGCAGGATCCCGAAGACAGCCAGGAAGGCCACGGGCAGGGACGCCATGCCGCCGCCGGTCTGGCAGGCGCAGCCGTCGACGTTGGTGAACACCCAGGTCCCCTCGTTGGCGGGATTGCCGGGCCCCGGGCCGGGGCCGGCCTCGGCGCGGGGCAGGAAGGTGCCGGCCTCGGAGAGCGGAAGGGGAACGCCGCCCTCGGTCCAGGGCGGGATCGGGACTCCCGCCTCGGTCTTGGGGGCGATGGGGGCGCCGGTTTCGGTGAGCGCCATGTCAGGGGGCGGCACAAACACGCCGGCCTCGGTGTACTTGGGTGGCGGCGGCGGCGGGATCACGACCCCGGCCTCGGTGGGGAACGGCTTGGGCATGCCCGCCTCGGTCTTGGGGAAGGGCTTGACCCCGGCGTCGGGGTTGGTGGTGCTTCCGCCCTGGTCCTTCTTGGGTGGTGTGGTGCCCCCGTCCTCCTGGCCCGTGCTGGTGCCCATGTCCTTCTTGGTGAAGGGGATGCACTTGCCCTGGTTGCAGTAGTGGCCCGCCGGGCAGGTGACGCCCTTGCACAGGTCGACGCAGTTGGTGGTCTTGTCCGGCCCGCACGGCGGCAGGCAGTCCGCGTCGTGCTGCGACGAGTAACCCTTGGGGCAGCACCCGTCCTTGACGGTCTTGTTGGGGCCCTTCTTGGTGTTTGTGCACTTCACCGCGCAGGCGGTGCCGGTGAGGGCGTCGATGGTGCACTTGTCGCCGTCGTCGCAGCTGCTCAGTGTTGGGCAGACCCCCGGACCGGAGAGGATGCCGGTGTCGCACAGCTCACCGGCCTCGATGATGCCGTTGCCGCACAGGGGCGGGCAGTCCTTGTCGGTCTTGGAGTTGGCGTTCTTGGGGCAGCACCCGTCCTTGGT
This sequence comes from uncultured Kofleriaceae bacterium, assembly GCA_964497805.1. GTDB lineage: Bacteria > Myxococcota_A > Polyangia > CAZCFB01 > CAZCFB01. Next base: position 24,679 of record CAZCFB010000050.1, on the reverse strand, counting down.
GGTGGCGTTGGCCGCGATGGTTGAGTTGAGGCACTTGCGGCTGCACGCGCCGCCCGACAGGGTGTCCTTGGTGCACTTGTCGTTGTCGTCGCAGTCGGACAGGCTGGGGCACTTGCCCACGCCGGTGGCGATGCCCGGGTCACAGGTTTCGCCCGCCTCGAGCAGGCCGTTGCCGCAGGCCGCCGGGCAGTCCTTGTCCGTGAGGGAGGTGGCCCCGGCCGGGCAGCAGCCGTCCTTGGTGGTGCCGCTGGCCGTCTTCGGGTTGTTGACGCAGTTCACATGACACCCGCTGCCCGACAGGGCGTCAGAGGTGCATGCGTCCAGGTCGTTACAATCCGCGAGGCTGGGGCACTTGCCCGGCCCCACAGTGATGCCCGGGTCGCACTTCTCACCCGCCTCGAGCAAGCCGTTGCCGCACAGCACCTTGCAGTCCGGGTCGGTGAGGGAGGAGGCCCCGGCCGGGCAGCAGCCGTCCTTGGGCCCGGCGTGGGTGATGGGCGTGTACTGGCAGGCGGCCAGGCAGTCCTTGCCGGTGAGCTGGTCGTAAGTGCAGGAGTTGCCGTCGTTGCAGCTCTTGGGGCAGGCGTTGGGCGAGCCGGCGGGCGCCGCGATGTCGCACTTCTCGCCCGTGTCGAGCACGCCGTTGCCGCAGCAGCTCACCTGGCCGGCGATGGTCTTGAGCGCGGCGTTGAGGGCCGAGCCGTTGGAGGCGTTGTAGTACTTGCCCGTGCCGCCGGCGCTGGCGATCTGAGAGAGCTGGGAGGGGCAGGCGCCTGCGCCGAAGCCCACCGCGAACACCTTGATGCCCGCGTTCTTGGCGTTGGCGGCCTCGGTTTGCCAGTGACCGCATGAGGAGGAGCTGCACCCGTCTGTAACAACCAGGATGTACTTCTTTTTGCTGCCGCCGAGCCCCTGCAGGTAGGTGCGGGCCCGCTTGATGGCGCCGCCCACCTGGGTGCCGCCGCCCGGACCGTTGGAGTTGAGCACCCCCATGATGGCGCCGTGCTTGTTGGCGCCGCACCCCACGCTGATTCCGGGAGAACAGGAGCTGGAGAACAGGATCAGCCCGTAGTAGATGCTGTTGTTCTGGGACATCATGTTGTTGATAGCTGTCTTGGACAGGTTCCACTTGTTGCTCGAACTCATGGAGCCCGACTTGTCCAGTACGATCATCATGTAGGGGGATCCCCCCCCACAGAACTGGGCATCAGCAACAGATGGAAAGGACAACCATATGAAACAACACAAGAATAACGCAAGGACGCGCTTCATGAGGTACCGCCTCCAGGAGCGAATAAAAATCAACTGCATATATAGTGTATCAAAGGGGCTCTCCAGTGGACAGTCTAAAAATACTGTAATTTTCCTAACTAACAACGATCCGCGAGATCGCTGGCCCGGTTCCGGATAGCTGATTTTTGCGCCGGGCCCGATCCAAGGGGTAAGCTCGACCATTGTGGACAGGCCAACTTCCCCCAAGGTCGAGGTGGATCCTTCCCTGATGGATCGAACCAGCAGCAGCGGAAAGGATCGCGCGGCCGTCTCTGGCGCGGTGAGCAACGGAGATGGCGAGTTCCAGTCCAGCCCGGAGGATCCTGGAATTTCGGGAGGCAAGCGGCGTGGGCTGTTCGGGGTTCCTCTCTGGGTCTGGGTCCTGGTGCTCTGCTCCCTGATTAGCGGTCTCCTGCTGGCCCTGGATCTGCGAAACCGGGACCGCTACCTGATGGTGTGCAAGGGCAGCGCCATGGAGCTGCACCGCGGCCGCCGGTTCCCCTGGCCCCTGGGGCACGAGGTGGTGGGGGGCGCCGCATTCCGGCCGGTGGTCCTGCCGGTCCAGGCTGACTGCCGGGGGCGGGAGTTCGCCAGCGAGGTGGAAGCGACCCGTGGATTTCTGGACTTCCTCCTGACCAGGGTGCGGGCCGATCTGGAGCAGGAGCAGGGCGCTGACCTGAAGCGGGCGCGGCGCCACACTCTTCAGGCTCTGATGTTGAGCCGGGGGCGCGAGGAGATCCGGGCCGAAACCAACCGCCTGCTGGCGGAGGTGGACTACCGGGAGGGGCGCAACAGCCTCGCCCGGGTGGAGGCCGAGCTGCGCACCGCCTTGAGCCGCTTTCGGGAGGCAAAGAAGCTGGGCGGCACGCGCCACAAGGATCTGGCCCAGTGGATCACCCACCTGGAGTTGCTCCTGGCCAGCATCGCCCCCAGGCCGGGCCCCCTCCCCTTTCCGGGCAAGGGCGGGCAGAAAAAGGGCAAGGTCGCTCCGGACGCGGGGGCCGCTTCACCTGCAGGCAAGGCGCCTGTCAAAAAGGGCGGCGACGCCGGCCCGGCAGCCCCGGACGCAGGCGTGATCCCGGAGAAGGATCCAGGGGGAATCCTGCTCTAGGCACCCTGGGCGCCTGGGGCTCCGCTTCCTGAGCTGTTCGAGCGGTGGAGCCGGTTGTTCACTCGGACTTGGAGAGGACCCAGAGGATCTTGCCCACCACGATGTCCAGGGCCACGGCGTTCTCGCCGCCCTCCGGGATGATCAGGTCGGCCCAGCGTTTGGTGGGCTCCACATGCTCGATATGCATGGGGCGCACATGGCGGTAGTACTGGTCACGGATGCTGTTGAAGTCACGCCCACGCTCCTCGATGTCCCGGCGGACGCGGCGCATGATGCGGATATCCGGGTCGGTATCCACGAAGATCTTCATGTCCATTAGCCGCCGGATGCGGGCGTCCACGAACACAAGGATCCCCTCCAGGATAATCACCGGGGTGGGCGAAACCTGGCGCGTCTCACCAAGGCGCAGGTGGGTCTTGTAGTCGTAGATCGGCACCTCGATGCTCTGACCGTCGCGCAGGGCGCCCAGGTGCTCCACGAGGAGATCGTTATCCAGGGAATCGGGGTGGTCGTAGTTGACCTCGCACCGCTCCTCGTAGCTCAGATCCTGGCGATCCTGGTAGTAGCTGTCGTGCTCGATCATCTGCATCGTGCCCTCGGGCAGGGCGCCGGCCACGTTCTTGGCCACCGTGGTCTTGCCCGAACCGGTTCCCCCGGCGATGCCGATGATCAGCGGCTGCTGGGCGGTCATGACTGGTCATCCTGGAGCAGGGTGGTGAGCTTGCGGCGGAGCGCCACATACTGCTTGAGGAGGTCGTAGTAGTCGGCACGGAATTCGTCCAGGTATGCCCGCTCCTTCTGCTTGCCGAGGATTCCCCTGCGCAGCTCCTTGAGCTCATCCATGAGCTGGGCGGCGCGCTCCAGCTTCGGGATCAGGACGGAGGTCTTGCCACCCTCCGCCACGAGGGTCACGCTGCCAGGATCCTCGCCCCTGTCGGCGAAGGTGAGCACGGTGGCGCCGGTCTTCATGTCGAGGATGCTGTTGGCCACCATGGAGCCATGCAGGTCGGGCAGGCTCTCCTTGATCATTGCGATGTGGAAGCGGTGCTGGCTCACCACATCCAGGGCTTCGCCCCCCGTCTGGCAGTTGATCACCCGGAAGGCGCCCTTCTTACCAAGGGCCTTTTGGATGCCAGGGCCGGTCTGCGGGTTGTCGTCCACCACCACGATGATGCACTCGGTCTCACCCTTGAACGGGTCACGTATCCCGGCCTTCTCCTCGGCGCGCAGGGCCCGCCGCCCCACCTGCATCAGGCTGCGCAGGAAGACCTCAAGGAAGGCGAGCAGCTCCCGGATCAGGTTAGCGCGCTGCTCCAGCCCCACGTCCTTCTCCACCTGGCCCACGATGGCCTCAAACAGGTCGGGGAAGCCGTCCTCCCCCCGAGGGAAAACCCCGGCGGCGCCAGCGCGGTAAGCGCCCACCGCGCGATCGAAGGTCTTGCGCTCGGTGAGCACAAGGAGCCGGGTGGCCGGCGCAAGCTCGCGCACCTGGCTGGTGATTGCGAACCCCGCCTCTCGGCTCGGCGTATCGAGGTCGAGGATGGCCAGGGTGAAGTGCTTCTCCTGCACCAATGAGATGGCGAGATCCGCATCGGTGGTGGCGGTGACCACGAAGCCAGCCTCGGTCAGGAGGCCCTCCAGGCTGTCGCGAACCTCATCCTCCCTGTCTAACAGGAGGATCTCGGCGCCAACGGCGCTCTCGCTTACGGGTGTGTGCTGCAGAATGTCGAAGTTCTCCATCTACCCTCCCGAGGCGAAGACAAAGGGATAGATAAATTCCATTTCCCCGCCAACAGGGCGGGGGAAGCGCCAACGCTTGAATGCGCCGGCGATGCAGGTGCCCATATCCTTGCTCCCCGTGGAGTTTCGGATGACCTGGGCCCTGGTTACTTTGCCGTTAGTGCCCACCACGAACTGGACCTCCACCACCCCGCCCCCGAAGGCGCCCTTCTTGCTGGCGCGCTCATAGCACACCCTGAGCTGGGGGAGGTAATGCTTGATCACCATGCGGACGCTCTCAGCGTTGAGGGAGGCACGGAACCGTTCCATGTTCTCCTCTGGCGAGGGGGCAGGCTTGTCCGGTTTCGCGGCCGGGGTGGTCGCCGGGGACGCGTCGGGAGCTGGCTGCTTCTCCTCGGCCGGGGCCTCGTGATCGTCCACCGCAGCGGCGGCGGGCGCGGGCTCCGTGGGCGGTTCGCCCCCTGGCTTGGCTGCGCGGGCAGGCTTCGGCGCCTCCCCCCGGGGGGAGCGGCGCGCGCCGGGCTTCTTGCGGCTCTTGCCCGAGGACTTCCGGGAGGGCGGGCGCACGGCGGGCTCGGCGGGCTCGGCAACGCGCACCAGCCGGGGCGTTCCAAGGGTGAGGGAGGCCTGCTCCGCCGTGCGGTGGGAGAGGTAGGTGAATGTCCCCCAGGCCGCGCCGGCAAAGAGCACCGCGTAGAGCAGCAGGAGCAGCACGGTGCCCGCGCGCGATCTTCGGGCGCCTACGCTTGAGGCCAACTCCAGCGTTGTGGGCCCCTCCGTCACTCCGCCCGCGGGGGTTTGCAGCGGAGCGTCGGCGCCAGGCGGAGGTCCCGCGGTGAGGGCCAAGGCGGTCCCACAGATGGTGCAGAAGCGGTCCGAATCCCCCACGAGGGTGTTACAGCTTGGACAGTGCATTTTGGTAGCCGTTGCTGGCCAGTAACTATATGGGCAGGCACCCTGCGGAACAAGACAAGTGTTTAGAATCCCACCTTGAAAGTGAACTGTGATAAGTTTGGGCCAATGTTACAAATGCTTGATCAAATCCTGTCGGTGGCCAAGAGGATCAGCGCCTCCGATGTGCACCTGAAGGTTGGGCTGCCGCCCGTTTACCGCATCCGTGGCGAGCTGCTCACGGTGCGAGAACTCCCCCCTGTCAAGCAGGGGATCCTGGACGCCTTCATCAAGGAAGCCACCACCGAGCGGCAACGCAACGAGTACAACGAGTACCACGAGTGCGACCTCGCCTACAGCACCTCCGGCGGGATCCGCTTCCGGGCCAACCTCTTCCAGCAGCGCGGCATCCCCGGGCTCGTTTTGCGTATGATCCCGCCTGATGTGCCCGAGTTCGAGAGCCTCAACCTCCCGGAGGTCGTGCTCAACCTGGCAGACAAGGCGCGCGGGCTGGTGCTAATCACCGGGATCACCGGCAGCGGCAAGTCCACCACCCTGGCGGCCATGGTGGACTTCATCAACCGCAACCGGGCCTCCCACATTGTCACCATCGAGGATCCCATCGAGTTCCTGCTCAAGGACAAGCGCAGCGTGGTGAACCAGCGCGAACTCGGCCTCGACACCACCACCTTCGCGCGGGCTCTTAGAGCGGCCCTGCGCCAGGATCCAGACGTGATCCTGGTGGGCGAGATGCGCGACCTGGAGACCATAGAGATCGCGCTCACGGCCGCGGAAACGGGCCACCTGGTGCTCTCCACCCTGCACACCACCGACTCAGTGGAAACCGTAACCCGCATCGTCTCAACCTTTCCCAAGGACCACCAGCAGCAGATCCGGATGCAGCTGGCCGCGGTGCTAAAGGGGGTGGTGAGCCAGCGGCTGCTACCCAAGGCCGACGGCAAGGGCATGGTCCCGGCCGTGGAGGTGCTGGTGGGCACCGCCCGGGTCAAGGAGCTCATCGAGGACCCTGTGCGCACCATCGAGCTGCGCCAGGCCATCATCGAGGGGCGGAACCCGTACGGCATGGTCAGCTTCGACGCCAGCCTCACGGATCTGGTGCAAGAGCGGCTGGTTACCTATGACGTGGCCCTGCGCAACGCCTCCAACCCGGACGATTTCGCCCTCTACTTCCGAGGGGTCGGCCAGAGCACCACTCAAGAGGACTGGCTAGATCAGGATACGTAAACGTATGATGGTCTAGTGGTGCTCCCCCGCGGTCCCATAGCTCTCGCTCTTCTGCTCGGCCTCGCCCTGTCGCTCGGCGCCGCATCAGCACACGCTCGCAAGAAGGTCGCGGTGCAGCGGTTCTCCGGTCCCAGGGGTGGGGACGCGGCGCGTATGGTCAAGAATGCGCTCAAGGGGAGCTACTCCATGGTGAGCGGCGGCGCCCTCAGCCGGGCGGCCAAGGAGCAGGGCTCCCGGGCCACCTCTACCAAGGGCAGATCCCTGGCCGCCCGGGCCCTGCGCGTGGACGCAGTGGTGGGCGGCTCGGTCAAGCGGGTGGGGAGCCGGTGGGTGCTCAAGGTGGTTGTTTACAGCGGGCACAACGGGCGCCGAACCGGTAGCGCCACCCTCCCCCTACGTGGGGCCAGGGTGGATCCGGGCACTGCGCGCAGGGTGGTGGGCAAGGTTCGCTCGAGCATTAACCGCTGCCGCGCCGGGGCCGCCGTGGCGCGCAAGGCGTCCAGCACCCCGAGGAAGCGACAGCGAGCCAAGCCGCGCCCCCGCCGCAGGCCAAGGCCAGTCGCTGTGCGTCCGGCCCCCGCGCCGGCGCCGCGAAACGACTTTGACGACGGGACCGACGCCTATCAGTCCCCGGTGAACGACCCGGAGCCTCTGCCCCAGGCCCCCGCCGAGGTGGCGACGGCGGTGGAGGACGAGACCGCGGGATTCTCCACCGGAGGCGGAGCCCGCTCAAACGCAGCGGCTGGCGGCGGCGGCGACGAGCTCGGCTTCGACGTGGCCGGCGGCGGCGGCCGGACCCAGCAGCCCGCCACCTTCAACTCGCAGTACAGCGGCGGCTCCTTCCAGGGCGGGGTCAACGCCCAGCAAAGCTCGCGCCCCCCCTGGGAGAAGTTCATTGAGATCTCGGTAGGGGCCATGCTGGTCAACCGCTGGTTCACCATCGGCGATCCCTCCCGAGAGGTGCCGTATGACGCCAACTTCGACGACCCCAAGAAGCGCCCGCCCGACAGCTCGGTGATGACCTCTGCGTTTCATCTGGAGGGGGCGCTCTACCCCTTCGCCATCTTCAGCCGGTCGCCCATCGCGGGGCTGGGCATCGCCGCGCGCTACTACCGGGTCTTCCAGCTCCAGCTGCTCAACGATGATGGGAAGACGCAGAACGAGAAGGGCCCCTTCAACACCACCTACTCCGTGATGGAGTTGGGCCTGCGCTACCGCTGGAACATCCTCGGCCGCCTGACGAGCCCCACATATATCGCGGGGCTGGACTACGGGCGGCAGCTGTTCGTGATTCACGATGGGCAGGACCTGATCAAGCTGCCGGACATCACGCACCAGTACCTGAATCTGGCCCTGGTGGGGCTGGAGGTGCCGTTCACGGCCAACGCCAACTGGTCTGTGGGGCTCAACGCAGGGTTCGACTACCTGCTGGTCTTCAACTCCGGGCACATCGAGAACAATGACAACACCGGCTACGGGCGCAGCTCCACCGGGGGCATCGAGGCCGAGGCTGGGCTCTACTTCACCTACAAGGGCTTCTTCATGCGGCTCAACGGAGCGTTCCGCTACCTCTGGTACTCGTTCTCACCGCAGGAGTGCGTGAACCGGCAGAACCGGGCCATGGGCTGCAAGAACGCCGAGGACGCCTCGGAGAAGCTGGCCAGCGGGTACCTGCGCGTGGGGTACGCATATTGAGGACGCAGTCACGTCCACTAATATGACGCAGGAGCCATCCCCTAAATGGCGTGTGGGTTGCGCCTGACGGTATCTCGGACATATTTACCGCATGACTGTTTTTCTGATCATCTCGGGCTGCCTGGCCCTCTTTTTTGTCGCCCTCTTTTTCCTCTCAAAACCCACCACAACCGGCGCGGTTTCCGTCTCGGAGGAGTTCGCCGTGCACAACACCAAGGCCAAGGAGTACGGCAAGGTGCTGGGCGGCGGGTGCGGGTGCGGCAGCAAGAAGGGCGCCCAGAAGAGCTAGGCTCCGCCGTTCTGCTAAGATTCCCCGGCTGATATTGCACACGGAGGAATCGCAATGAACGTATCCCGTCTCGCTGTCTTTCTCGCCATCGCCCTGTTCACCGCCAACTGCGGCTCGCGGAACACCGAATCCACCACCGACGACGGCGGCGGCACCATCGCAGACCAGTTCGTCAATGAGGCAGGCACGGTGGACAACAGCCTCTGCAAGCGCGCCTCGCGGCTGGCCCTCAAGGGCGGCTCGGTGACGGTCACCGGCTCCACCGCCGGCTTCTCCAACGAGTATGGTACTCAGGTGAATTGTGGGGCGAGCTTCAACACCATGCTCGGCTCGCAGGTCTACTACCGGGTGGCCCTGACCAAGGCGAAGAGCTACAAGGTTTCGCTCTCGGCCTCCTTCTCATCAGGGAGGATCTACCTGTTCAGGGGGTGTGGCGCGGGCCAGATCAACGCCGACTGCGGCAGCGAGGGGAAGACCGGCGATGTCACAAGCTCCAGCGCGACCTCCAGCTCTGCCGCCTCCTTCTTCTTCACCCCGTCGGCGACCCGGGACTACTTGATCGCCGTGGACAGCACCAGCTCCAGCAAGAGCAACAACGGCGACTTCACCCTCATCGTTGAGGAATTCACCGCCCCCACCAATGTGACCTGCGCCAAGGCCCAGCGCCTCACCCTCACCGGAGGCAAGGTCTCGGTTCAAGGCTCCACCGAGGGCGCCAAGAACGAGTTCGGCACGGGCATCAACTGCGGCAGCAGCTCATACACGCTCAAGGGCGGGCAGGCGTACTACAAGGTGGGCCTCACATCTGGGCAGAGCTACATCGTCTCGGTGACGCCCCAGTTCTCCTTCGCGCGCTTCTACATCTTCGGCGGCGCTTGCGACATGAACAACATCAACGCCGCGTGCGGCAGCAAGGGCGTGAGTGGGGACTTCTCGGGCACCATTTTCAAGGACAAGCCGAGCCAGATCGTCTTCACCGCGTCCAAGACCGCGGACTACACCATCGCTGTGGACAGCAGCTCCGAGTCGTACTCGGGCAAGTTCACCCTCGGCGTGGAGAGCTTCAAGCGCCCGGTGAACGACACCTGCGCCAAGGCCACGGCCGTGACTGTCAAGGGCGCCAAGACCACGGTAACGGGCACCACCTACGGCGCGAGCAACCAGTACCCGGGGACCATCAAGTGCACCAGCACCCTGGCCGCTGACGGCCCGCAGGTTTACTACAAGCTCACCTGGAACAAGAGCCAGACCTACAAGTTCACCGTCTCGCCCAGCTTCTCGGCCAAGTTCTACATCTTCAACAGCACCTGCGACGGGACCTCTATTAACGCGGACTGCGGCAGCAGAGGGCAGACCGGAGCATACCTGTCCGCCTACAGCAGCAGCACCGTCCCAAACCTGCTCTTCTACCGCGCGCCTGCGACCACCGGGTACATGGCCATCGACAGCTCGAGCAACAACTACTTCGGCAGCTTCAAGGTAGACATCGAGCCGTTTACAGCCGCGGCCAACGGGCGCTGCCAGGCCGCCAAGGCCCTGACCTTCACCAGCGGCACAGTAAAGACAACCGGCGACACAACCGGGGTCCCCAACGAGTTCGGCACCGCAATCAACTGCGGCAACTACAAGTCGATCCCTTACGGATCTCAGGTCTATTACAAGGTGCCCATGCTGGCGGGCAAGAGCTACGACATCAGCCTCACCCCGGACTTTTCCTCCGCCAAGCTGTACGTGTTCGGGTTTACCTGCTCGGCCACCAAGATCAACGCGGATTGCGGCAGCAAGGGCAAGACCGGCGACGTCTACTCCGGCTACATCTCCAAGGGAAAGACCAGCACCCTGACCCTCAAGCCCACCGCCTCGGGCACCTACATCGTGGCCGTGGACGCCACCAGCGACTCCTCCTACAGCTACGGCACATTCGCCCTCCAAATAACCGAAAAATAGCATTTGGGGGACGGTGCTGCTTTGTTGCTATTTTGGGGGCGGTGCTGCTATTTGGCCAACACCTGATTTCTAGATGAACGAAGTAGGAGTCTAATAAGAGAGGGTCTGACCCTCTCTTATTAGACTTAAGGTTTTGAATTTGTGGGTTGACGGCGTGTACCATTTAGTACACAGTATACACATGAACGGATCATTTGGCAGCTACGTTCGGCAACGGCGGGAGGCCCTCAAGGCGGCGGATTCGGGATTTTCCGTGCGGCAGGTGGCTGGCCGGGTGGGAGTGCAGCCCTCTTATCTGAGCAAGGTGGAGCGGTGCGAGGTGGCGCCTCCGGGCGAGGCCACCATCCTCTCCTTGGCCCAGGAGTTGGGGGAGGACCCAGACCTGTTGCTCGCTCTGGCGGGCAAGGTTTCCAGCGAGTTGCAGGACGTGATCCTGAAGCGGCCCGTACTCTTCGCCCGGCTGCTGCGAGAATTGCGAGAGATGCCGGACCACGCCGTGTTGAGGCTGGTCCGCGAGGTGCGTGACGGCGACTGGTAGTACCCCAGTAAGGCCCACAAAGGAGAGGTGTCCCATGATTGAGCTCAAGCGAGACGGCCTGGTCTTTTCCTTCCCCAAGGTCCACCCACGGGCCGAGCTTCGGGTGGAGCTGCAGCGCACCCTGCGCATCCCGGATGACGACGGGCACTACCCCTTGCCCCCCGGCCTGGGGGCGTTTCCCCTGCGCCATGTTGACGACTTTGCCCCGCAGGTGCCCCGCAAGTGGGTGGAGCATGGCGGAGTAATGATGCCCATGTACCAGTCGGAGGCGACCTGGCTCAACTTCGACGCCGCCTTCGTGGAGCGGCACGACACCGCCTACCCTTTCGCCATCAAGGTGGCCACGGGCAAGATCAACGCGGTCACGGGCGACAGCTGGCGCGAGGGGCTCGCCGCAGGCCCGCAGGACTACCTTGTGGCGCCCAACCAGCCCTGGCTGGATGGCTACTGCGTGGACGAGGGCTTCATCCGCCAGTTCGTTGCCATGCCCCTGGGCTCAGGCTACTCCGCCGAGGAGCAGATCACTGGGGAGGCCGAGGTGGGCGGCTTGCAGGTGATGGTCTACCCAATGAAGCGCGAAGTGTTCGAGCGGCGCTTCCCGAAACGGCGCCTCATGATGGCCAGGCGGTCAGCGGCCATGGGCTTCGCCGCGCCGGCTCCATGCTGCGCGCCCTGCGAGGAGTCCGAGGCCGACGAAGCATGCGCTGACATGGGCCTGGCCCCGGGCGGGCGCATGGAGCAAGAGATCTACGACGACCCATTCGACATGAAGGACTGGGACCTGAACAGGGGGAGCCGCTGCTTCATCCACCTGTGCAACTCCATGACCTGGCGCGCCATCACCGGCCAGGAGCCCCCGACGGTGCCGCCCACCGCGAAGGAGTACGAGCGCCACGGCCTGCCCTGGTTCGAGTACTACGACGACAGCTCCAGCGCAGTGCCCGGCGCCGACAAGCTGGCCGACCTCAAGAGCGTGGCCACCATGGGCAAGGAGAAGGGAGACGTACCCCTGCCCGAGAACCAGAGCGTGACCCCGGAGAAGGTGGTGCAGCTACGCAAGGGGTTGAAGAAGGGGCAGGTTAGAGAGGGTAGCTTTTAAACCAGGAATGACAGAACGGGGAATGATCTAGCTCAATGACAGAGGCAGTTCACCGTTCTCAGTTCCCCGTTCCTAGTTCCCAATCCCCTTCTTCACCATCTCCTCAATCTTCCACGGGCTCCCGCCTCCTCCCAGGTACTTGGAGAACCAGTCCAGGTGCGCCGCGTAGTAGAGCGGCATCGACTTGACGTAGCTGGGCCAGTGGCCGTCGTTGGGGAAGACGATGAGCCGGGCCGGCACGCCCTGGCGGCGCAGCGCGGTGAAGAGTTGCAGGCTCTGGGTGTATGGCACGCGATAGTCCTTCTCCCCGGTGATCACCAGGGTCGGCGTCTTGAACTTTCCCGCGTACTCCGAGGGCGACCACTTGCGGTATGAGGCCGGGTTGCTCCACGGCGTGCCCCCGAGGTCCCACTCTGGGAACCAGAGCTCCTCGGTGCCGCCGTAGAAGGAGTCCAGGTCGTAGAGCCCCATCATGGAGGCCAACGCCTTGAACCGGTCAGTGTGCCCCAGGAGCCAGTTCATCATGTAGCCGCCGTAGCTCCAGCCCATGGCGCCCACCTTCTCCGGATCCACATAGTCAAGCTTGCACAGGGCGTCGGTCACCTTCATCACGTCCTGGTACACCTTGCCGCCCCAATCCTTGCTAATGGCCGCCGTGTACTTCTGCCCGTAGCCGATGGAGCCGTGGGGATTGAAGAAGGCCACCACATAGCCCGCGGCCGGGTAGACCTGCCAGTCGCCGCGCAACATGTCGGACCACTGATACTGCGGCCCCCCGTGCACGTTGATGATCAGCGGGTACCGCTTGCCGGGCTTGAACCCGTGGGGGGTGACCACGAAGGTGTGCACCTTGCGCCCACCGGCCCCGGGCAGCCACATCTCCGTGGCCGGGCGCAGGTCGTGGGCGGCGGTGACCTTCTCGGAGAACCGGGTGATCCGGCGCTGCCCCGCGCCCTCAGCGTCGGTCAGGAACAGCTCGGTGGGCCTGTCCACGGCCGTATCGATGAAGGCGATGCGCCCGTCGGAGGCCAGGTCAAAGCCGCGGGACATGCGCACGCCGAGTCGGCTGACCTTGCCGCTGGATGCGTTCACCCGTAGCAGCGGGAAGCGCCCCTTGATGGGCGCCTTGAAGGTGATGCTCGCGCTGTCCGCGGACCACTTGAAGTCCAGGACCCAATCGTCGAAGCCGCCGACAAGGGCGCGCGCCTTACCCGTGGCCCGGTCAAGAATAGCCAGCTCGAACCGGTCGGCCTCGTAGCCGGGCATCTTCTGCCGCAGGTAGGCGATGCTCTTGCCGTCCGGCGAATAGGCGGGGTGCCCGTCATAAGCCGGGTTTGCCGCGGTGATGTTCCTCGCCGCGCCGCCGTCCAGAGGCACGATCCAGAGGTCCTTGTTGGTACCCCACGCCTGCTCGCCCGGCGCCGCACGGTTGCTCACGACGCACAGCTCCTTCCCGTCGGGGGAGATGGCGTATCCGCCGTCGCCCAGGGAGAAGGCCGGGCTGTCGAAGTCGCCGGGGGTCAAGTCCAAAACCTTCTTTGTGGCCAGGTCCAGCCGCAGCAGGTGCTTGCGCTTGCCGTCCCTGTAGCTGGTCCAGTGGCGGTAGAGCAGCTCGTCGGCCAGGTGGGCCTTGAGCGGGTTCTCCTTGCGCTGCTGCTGAAGCTTCTTGTTGGCCGCGTCGTCGGCGCCCGCTTCGGGGTAGACGCTGCTCACCAGCACGATGCTCTTGCCGTCCGGGGTCCATGACGGGTTCGACGCGCCGGTGGAGAGGTGGGTCAGCTGCTCGGACTCACCACCGTCCACGGGCATGCGCCACACCTGCGTGCTCTCCTCGCGGGTGGAGAGGAAGAGGAATGACTTGCCGTCCGGGGCCCAGCGCGGGCCGTAGTCCGAGCCCTTGTGCCGGGTCATGCGCCGCAGGCCCTCGCCGTCCGCGCCCACCATGTAGATGTCGCGGACCGTCTTGCCCTCACGGAGCTTGTAGCGAGATACAACCAACAGCAGGCGCTTGCCGTCGGGAGACCAGCGCGGGTCGGACACCGTGGGGAGCCTGTAGAGGGCCTCGATGTCCAGGGGCTTCTTGCGAGCCGCCGCCGGGTCCGCGGGATCCCGCGGGGCGTTGCGCGGAGAGACCTTTACAGGCTCGGTCACTTTCCCGGCGCTGGCCACTTCGGGGATCGCCTCCGCCTTCACCACCGGCTTCGCGGCAGGCGCCTTGACGGCCGGGGAAACCTCCTTCACGGCCGCCTCCTTTACCGTCGGGGCGGACTGCTCCTTGGACTGCTCCGAGGAGTCCTTGATGGGCGGGCAGGCAGTGGCGAACAGCATTGGGACAGCCAACAGCAGCAGAGAACGGTGGGTTTGCATGGTGGTCACTCTTCCATGAGCAGGTGCACGGCCAGACGACGGCCAGCGGCCCAGAGGCGCTCGGTGTCCTCCGGACGAAGGAGAAGGTGCAGGCCGTAGCTGTAGCGGTGGGTTGAGCTGGTGCCCGGGCGGGCGGTGAGCTTGAACCGGCTCGGGCCCAGCTGGAGGGCGGAGGTCACCCGGGCCAGCTCGCCCATGAACTCCGCGGGGAGGCCGGCGGCGGCCAGCTGTTGCAGGTCCGGGCCAGGCCGCGTGTATTCCAGCTCTAGCCGCTCCACCCCGGGCGGGAGCGTGAACCTGCCCTCCTCCGTCGTCACCTCCAGGGTGGTGTTGTAGCGAATGAAGGTGGTGCGCTTGAGGTCCGCCCCCGCTGTGAGGCGCAGGAGCAGCCCCCCCTCCCCCGCCTCCACCGCGGCCCACCCCTCGCCCGCCACCTCGGTCCGGCCAGGTGACGCGGCGGCGAAGGCGGCCATGGCCTGCTGGTGGTCAGCCCGCGCCCGCGCCAGCTCCTGGCGGGTGCGCCGGGTCGCGCGCCGGAAGCCGAACCAGAGCGCCGCGCCGAGGCCCAACAGCAGGGCAGCGGCTACCAGCGCGGCGGGATCGATGGTTAGCAAGTCCCCGGCCTATTCGTGGATCACCAGGTACGACTTCATGGTGATGGTGCCCGGCTTGCTCTCCGTGGGCGGCGATCCGCCGTTGAACTGGCCGGAGTAGGAGATGGTGGCCGCCTTGCCCGCCGGGGCCACCTTGGTCAGGTCCACCTCGTACGGCGGGACCTGCTGCCCAGGGCACCAGCCGCCCCGCCCCAGCCACCAGGTGCCCCACTGGTTGGGCACCACCCCCTTGGCGATGGCCTTCATGCAGCCGTCCTTGTTGCCAGCCACGGGATACTCCTGCATGAAGGAGTTGCCGTTGACCATGAACTTGTGCTGGTGCTTGCAGAACTCGGCGCAGTTGTAGGTGCTGCTCATGCCGTGGCCGCTGATGATGGCGTGCAGCGTCACCTTCTTGGCCGTGGAGGGCACGTTCACCGTCATCGGCTTGTAGTTCTTGTTGTAGTCCGTGCCAAACTTGCCACCGGCGAACAGGGAGATCAGCTTCACCGGGCGCGCGCCCTTCTTCCGGTTGGAGAGGCGCAGCGACAGGGTGGTGGCGGTGGGCTGCTTGTTCCATGAGGGCGCCCACGACCACTTGAACCGCTGCTTCCCCCCCGCTGCCAGGCGCGGCAGCATGGCGCTCATATCCAGCAACCAGCGCCCCTCGCGGTGGTAGGTGGTGATCAGGCGGCCCAGCTCCAGCCACTTGGCGGCGCCGGCGTCCGAGGCGCTGGACGCCGTGTCCTTGATGAAGATGTGCGAGATATAGTCCCATGCGCCGCAGTTGCCAAACTCGGGTTTGTTGGTCTTGGGGCAGCGCTGGGTCACGTCCAGCTCCAGGGTGTCGAAGGTGGCCATGGTCTTGGCGTCGGGCAGGGTCACGTCCATCTCCGCGTACTGGCTGATCACCTCCCCCTTCCAGAGCTTCACCTCGGTGACGGTCTCCGCGTCCAGGCGCTCCTGCCGCTTGGCCTCGTAGTTGTAGTACATGGCCTCGTGGGCGGCGTAGGCCATGTTGGCGCCGTAGGGCCAGACCTTGGCCGCCTTGAGCGCGGCGCTGTAGCGGTGCACGTCTGCCAGGGAGCCCACCCCGCGCAGGCGCTGGAAGCGGTCGATGGCGAAGCCGTAGCCGCCCACGCCTATGCCCATGATCCCCTTGATCCACCCGCTGATGTCGTCACCGTGGGTGGCCACCACATGGAGCCGCGCCTTCCAGTGGGCCTTCTTGTCCGCGGGCAGGGCGGCGAGCACCTTGTCCACCCGGGCTTGCATGTCCTTGCGCTGGGTCCCGGTCTTGGACTTGGCGGTCTCGGCGATGAAGAAGTAGTGCACGTTGGTGGGGGAGTAGGCCACCAGCGTGGCCAGGTCCTTGTCCCAGATTGAGGCGCTGGATGATTGCTGGCTGTAGCGCAGGGAATCGAGCAGGAAGATGTAGCTCTCGCAGCCGGTCCAGTCCTTGCTCAGGGTGAAGCTGCCGCCATCCTGGAACTTGAGCGTGAAGTCGGCCACCACGCTGTGGCGCAAAGCGCCGAAGGGCCCCTTGGCGTCAAATGCGCGCGGCTTCAAGGCAAGATCCTTGCAGATCTTGGCCACCGGGCGGGGCGCGTCCGGCTTCAGGTCCAGCGAGGTGAGATCCCGGCTGCCGTCCGGGCGGAGGTCGGAGCCCAGGTCGTGAGCGGGGCGCGTGTCGGGGTCCGGAGTGCCGCCCGTTTCCGAATCTGAGCATGCCAGGCCAGCGGGGTGCGCCAGCAGGAGAACAAGAATAGGCACATAAATACGCACGGTTAAGCCTCCTCGTGCTTGAAATTCGCACGCCCTCGCGCTGATGGTGCACAATATATGGGGTGGGACCAGATCATCGCCACGGGAATACTAACCCACTTGGGACCGTTTCCATGGGCGCAAAGCTCTTTGAATAACCAGGCCTGATATGATCAACGTATTCATAATTAACCGGACAGATAAACGCCATTCCTGAGGTGCGAAAATGACGCGTAAGTATCTTGCCATTCTTTCTCTGGGAGTCGCCGTGCTGCTCGTTGCCTCCTGCGGGCGCCAGCCAAGTTCCGCCGGTGATGACAATGACGGCGGCATTACCCAGTACGATACGGGCATCCCGTGGGACGGCTACATCCCCAATGAGGCCGGCACAGACATGCCCCCGCCGTGTGTCCCGGATTGCGGCAAGATCTGCGAGATGCAGCGCGACTGCGGCATGATCGGCCCGGCCGAGGTGGTCCAGTGTGAGCAGAAGTGCCAGGCTGATCCGAAGTCTCCCGAGAACGTCTGCATGGCCCAGCTGGCCTGCGCGACCGCGCCGGACTGCACCGCAGCCAAGCGGTGCAAGTCCAACCCCACGGCGCCGGATCTCAAGGTGACCCTCTCCGCCACCGGCGGCCTGGGCACCATCTCCTACGTGGGCAAGGTGTGTAACGAGGGCACCGGCGACTCAGCGGCCGCCAACGTGCACTTCTACCGTAACCTCAGCGCAGCGCCCAAGGTGGGCCAGAAGGGCGACAAGGTCGCCAAGGTCCCGGCGCTCAAGCCCAAGGGCTGCTACTCGGTCAAGGCTGCCGACTCCGGCGTGGCCGGCGGCACCTACAACAGCTGGGCCCAGGTCGACGCGGAGAACGCGGTGGCCGAGACCGACGAGACCAACAACACCTCCGGCCCGGTGAGGGTCACGGTCACCACCAAGCCCACCGAGAAGCCGGACCTGGTGGTGGCGAACATGCTGGTCCAGGTGAACTCCACCACTGGCACCGCCTCCTACGATGTGTCCGTGTGCAACAACGGCAAGGGCGCCGCTGGCGCCACCAGGGTGGCCGTCTATGTCAACAGCGCCACCAAACCCAAGCCCTCCACGCCTGGGAACACCATCATCACCGTTCCGGCGCTGGCGGCCGCCGCCTGCACCAACCTGCAGTACAAGGTGGCCCTCACCTCGGGCAAGACCTACCAGTCCTGGGCTTACGTGGACTTCAGCAACGCGGTGGCGGAGACCGTCGAGAGCAACAACATCTTCGGCCCGGTGAAGTTCACCGTGGGCGGCAACATCAAGCAGGCCGACATGGTGGTCACCTCCATGACGGTCAAGACGAGCAAGACCACCGGCACCTTCACGGTGAAGGTGTGCAACCAGGGCACCGCCGCCTCGGGCAAGGTTTCCTACCTCTGGCTCTACGCCAACCGCGGCGCGGCCCCCACCTCCACCGCCAAGGCCAACAAGGTGCTGGGCGTGGTTTCCTTGGCGCCCAATGCATGCAAGACCTACATCTGGTCAGTGCCGGGCAAGGCGGGCAATAGCTACAAGGCCTGGGCCCTGGTGGACCCGCAGAACCTGATCAAGGAGAGCAGCGAGAGCAACAACGTGTACGGCCCGGTGCCCTGGGCTCTCTCCTCACCCAAGACAGCGGACCTCTCGATCTCCAACCTCACCGCCAGCACCACCACCGGCGGCGTCGTGACCTACAAGGCCTCGGCCTGCAACAAGGGCACCGCGGCCGTCACCGGCACATTCACGGTGGGCTTCTACGCCAACCGCGGCAGCGCGCCCAACTACGCCACCGCGCCCACCGGCCAGGCCACCATCATCGGCCTCGCCGTTGGCCAGTGTAAAACCGTGACCTTCACCACCACGCTCAAGAACGGCACCTACAGCTCCTGGGCCTTCGCCGACGTCAAGAACAAGGTTCCGGAATCCAGCGAAACCAACAACGCCTACGGGCCGGTGAAGGTGACCGTGACCGTGGTGGTGCCCAAGCCGGACCTGTATATCGCCAGCATGACCGCCACCATGTCGAGCTACTCCTACACCCGCTTCCGCGTTTCGGTGTGCAACAAGGGCTCGGTGACGGCCTCCTACTCCACCCTGGAGCTCTACCTTAACCGGGCGTCCAAGCCCACCGCCTCCACCCCGGGCAACATGACCACCAGCGTGTACACCCTGGCGCCGGGGGCTTGCAGCACCCGCTCCTTCAGCACGGTGCTCTCCCCGGGCACCTACTCTTCATGGGCGTACATTGACCGCACAAACGCCGTGAGCGAGGTGTCGGAAACCAACAACACCTACGGGCCGGTGAAGGTCGTGGTGCCGGGCACGGGCAAGCCAGACCTGCAGGTGATCAATGTCTCCACCAGCCAGGCCAACGGCTACGTCTACTACTACATCACGGTGTGCAACAAGGGCACCGCCACGTCGGGCAACACCACCATCGACCTGTACTACCACAGCGCCGCCAAGCCCACCGGCTCGGCCCCGGGCAACTACACCACCTCCCTGCAGTCGCTGACCACGGGGGCGTGCACCACCCGCACCGCCTACCTGACCCTGCCAGGGGGCACGTATAAATCGTGGGTCTACCTGGATCGCACGAACATCGTCATGGAGAGCAACGAGACCAACAACATCTACGGCCCGGTGACAGTGAAGGTTTCCGGTACGGGCAAGGCCGACCTGCAGATCACCAACGTCTCCACCTCCCCTTACTCCACCGGCTACACCATGTACTACGTCACGGTGTGCAACAAGGGCAACGCCACGGCCGGCTACACCCGCATCGACCTGTACTACAACCGCACCACCAAGCCCAAGGTGACGGACGTGGGCGAGCGCTACACTTCCACCTCCACCCTCACCGCCGGGGCGTGCACCACGCGCAACATCTACGCCCAGCTCACGCCGGGCACCTACACCTCCTGGCTCTGGGTGGACCGCACCAACGCGGTGATCGAGAGCAACGAGGCCAACAACATCTACGGCCCGCTCAAGGTCACCGTGGGCAGCACCGGCACCTCGGACCTGATCGTGTCCAGCCTCACCGCCACCACCAACTCCTCGGGCGGCGTGGTCTACTACGCCAACGTGTGCAACAACGGCTTCAGCTCCTCCACGGCCACCACCGTGGACATCTACTACAACCGCACCTACCCGCCCTCGCAGTACACGGCCGGAGATACCAAGGGCACCGTGCCCGCGCTGGCCACCAAGGCGTGCACCAGCGTGGCGATTAAGGCGTCCCTCAAGGCGGGCACCTACTACTCCTGGGCCTACGTGGACCGGCCTAACATCGTCAAGGAGTCCAACGAGAACAACAACTACCGTGGCCCGTACACCCTGACCGTGGGCAGCACCACCAGCTACTGCACCACCGTGTGCGCCTACCTGGTCAACCCGTGCCGGTTCATCCCCTCCTCCCAGCAGCAGGCCTGCACCCTGGCCTGCCAGGCCCAAACCCAGGCCAAGCAGCTGTGCGCTTACAAGGCCGCCCAGAACAAGAACTGCATGGGGATCATTTCCTGCCTGTAGGTCCCTCCGGGACGCAATCGCGTCCCCTACAAAATCTCACCTAGCTCCAAGTCGCATCCCGCACGGCCGAAGTCCGCGTCGTGCTCGCCGGTGATGAACAGCTCGTGGAAGATATGGAGGTAGGCCAGGTGCAGCACCATGATGTGCCGGTGCTGCTCGGGCTCGCGCTCCAGGCTGCCGAGCATGGCCGGCGTCAGCAGCTGCCGGGCCAGGGTCCCCTGGAATACCCGGTTCAGGCGGGCCGAATCGCGGCGGTGCATGGCGAGGGTGTCCACCAGGGAGCCGCTCTTGTGCAGGTTGGCCACCACCTCCCGCGGCAGCAGCTCGCGGAGCTGCTCCTTGTACACGGCCTTGTCCCGGTTGCGGTCTCCCAGGGCGTAAGCGCAGCGGGCGGTGGCGCGGTTCAAGAAGGGGTATAGCCCCTGCACACCGTAACTGTTGAGCATCAGCTCGTGCATCTTGAGCTGGTAGTCCAGGCGGATGTAGTGTGCCGGCGCCCCGGCGTGGGGGAACGGCCGATGGCGCGAGTGCTTACCCAGGTTCCGGTACAGGATCGGGTCCGCGGTGGCCCCCATGAGCAGCGCCGGGCCGTGGCGGGCGGCCTCCCGGGCCAGGGCATGGCGCAGGAAGATCCCCTCCTGGAACACGGCCCCCTCATAGCGCCAGACCAGGTCGGGCAGGTGGTCCAGCCCCGGGGGGACATCGATGACCCGGTGCTCCATTCCCGGGTAGAGGCGCGCAATGCGGGCCGCGCGTTCCAGCTCGTCGCCCATGGCGCCGCCCTCCACGGTGAGGGCACGAACGGTGGGCGCGGGATCCAGGTTGCTCAAGGTGTGCAGCAACAGGTTGCTGTCCCAGCCGCCTGTGAGGGTGAGGGTCATATCCGGCCGGCGCAGGGCGCCGTGGAGCCGCTGCATGCTGTCGGTGATGGAGGGGACCAGAAGGTCCCGGGCCTCCAGCTCACTCGTGTTGGATGGCCAGGGCCGCGGGGCGGAGAGCTCCACGGTCTGCCGCGCCAGGTCGATCTCCAGCACCCTGTCCGGCGGGACCTTCTCCACGCCCTGCACCAACGTGGATGACCTCGGGATTTCCCACTCGTAGTAGAGGAAATCCAGGGCAGCCTCCTGGTTGAGGGCCCTGCTCGGGAGCTGGAGCAGGACCTCCCTCAGGCAGGTGCTCAGGACAATGCCGCCGGGCACCCTGGCGTGGTACACGGGCAGCCCGTAGCCCAGGGGGGACTGAACCACCAGGGCCCGGGCCTCGGCCGGATCGTGGAGAAAGATCAGGAAGTGTCCATCCAGCCTCTGCAAGCCGCCGGGCCCCTCCGCGCGGTAGAGGTCCACCAGCCAGGGGCAGTCCGGCCCGCTGGGCGCGGGATCGGTGAAGACGCCCAGGGCGGCGCAGGTCACGCCGCTTTCAGGATCATGGAAGCTGGTCAGATCGTCGCCATGGAATACCCGCGGCCGCTGGACCTGGAGCTGGATCGGGTCCGGGTCCTGCCAGCGGATATGTGCGATCAGCCTGTTAGTCACGTGGGGCTCCGGGTTGGGGACGCGGTCCCGTCCCACGATACACTTCATCTCCTGTGTTCAAACGTCTCTTCATCCGGCTGTGCCTGGTCCTCGCGGGGGTGCTCGTGGCCCTGCTCCTGGTGGAGGCCACCCTGCGCGTGACCCACCCCCGGTACGCGGACGCGGCCTCCATGCAGTGGGTGGACGACATGGACCTTGGCTTCCACCGGGCGCCAGGGCACCGCTCCAGCTCCAGGAATCCGGACACTGGCGAGGCCCACCCGGTCCTGCACAACGCCCTGGGCATGCGTATGCACCGGCAGGTCCTCCTCCCCCCAGAGCCCGGCGCCGCCGTGCACGCATTCTTTGGCGACTCCTTCGCCGAGAACATCTTCCTGCCCGCGCCCCTGACCTTCACCGAGGCCCTGCACTACCTGCTCAACACCCGCGCAGATGGGGGCCACGCAGAGGTGCTCAACTTCGGGGTGGACGGCTACGGCCTGGGGCAAGAGCTGCTCGCCTTCCGCCGCTTCCGCCAGCGCCACCCCGGCATCAGGCTGGACCATGTGTACTACCTGCACTGTGGCAATGACCTGCGGAACCTGTTCGAGACGCGGCTCTTTTCCCTGGGGCCCGACGGCCAGCCGGTCAGGCGCCGCCTGCGTGAGCCGGGACCCGCCCTGCGCCTGGCCCGCCGCCTCTACCTGACCTACTTCCTGATGGAGCGGGGAGTGCTGGATCGCGGCCGCCTGTCCCGCCTGCTCCGCCAGGGGCCGGAGAACCTGTACCGCGACGAGTACGGGGCGGTGATCGACCCGGCCTTTGCCAGGCAACGCAAGCGCCTACGCACCAGGCTGCGCGCCTCCATGAAGGAGGACACCCTGGCCATGCTCGAGGGAGAGCTCCCGCGCATCCACCCCGGCTCCCGCCTGTTCCACGCTGTGCTCGATACCTGGCGCCGAGAGGTGGAGGCCCAGGGCGGCGCGTTTCATATTGTCGTGCTCCCGGACATTAGCTCTCGCGGCCTGGCGAAGCAGCTTGCCCGGGAGTACTCGGTGCTCTACCTGGCCTCCGCCTTCCAGCTCAACGAGCCGGGGCACTACATCGAGCAAGAGATGTACTTCAAAAAGGACGGCCACTGGAACGGGCTGGCCAACCTGCTCACCGCCGACGCCCTGAACCGATGGATCGGGCTGAAGTTCACCAAAGCCCCGGAGCTCAAGGACCCGCGGGTGGACCCGGCCCTGGGCCCCTGGACCGCGGCCGCCGCGCCGGGCCTGCTGGACAGGATGTTCACGCCCGAGCAGGCGGCGAAGTTCAGGGCGCTGCCCGCCAGCGAGACGGAGGGGTTGCTGGCGCCGTATCAGGCGCTGGAGAGGAATTGAGGGGGTAAAGCGGGGGGGGGGTAATTCAGGTCAGAGCGATCAACCAGCGTGCAGAGCCGCGAGCAGCGGGGCGATGATCATCGCCACCACGCTGACCAGCTTGACCAGGATGTTCAGGCTGGGACCGGAGGTGTCCTTGAGCGGGTCGCCCACTGTGTCGCCGGTAACCGTGGCCTTGTGCATCTCCTCGTAGTCGTCGCCGTAGGTGTCCTTGCCGCCGTCCTTGGTCTGCTTCTTGGAGTTGTCCCAGGCGCCGCCAGCGTTGGACTGGAAGATGGCCATGCACACACCGGAGATGGTGCAGCCGATGAGCAGGCCGCCCAGCATGGACGGGTCGATGACGCCAACCAGCAGGGGAACCACCACGGCGATCATGCCGGGCACCACCATCTTCTTGACGGCGGCGGCGGTGGAGATGTCCACGCACTTGACGTACTCGGCCTTTCCGTCGGCGGCGTCGATGATCTTGGCCTCTTCCTCGTTGGGCTCGCGCTCCTCGGACTCGGCCTTCTGGGCCGCGATGAGGGCGGGGCGAAGCTCGGGGATCTCCTTGAACTGGCGGCGGACCTCCTGAATCATGTCCTGGGCCGCCTCACCCACGGCGACCATGGCCATGGCGGAGAAGCGGAAGGGCAGCGCGCAGCCGATGAGCAGCCCGACGAGCACGTACGGGTTTGCCGCGTTCAGGTTCACTGTGAAGCCGCCGGCGTCCAGCTTGGTAATGTAGGCGGCGGTCATGGCCAGGGCGGTCAGAGCGGCGGAGCCGATGGCGAAGCCCTTGCCGATGGCGGCGGTGGTGTTGCCGACCGCGTCCAGGTGGTCGGTGCGGGAGCGGACCTCGCGGCCCAGCTGGGCCATCTCGGCGATGCCGCCAGCGTTGTCAGCCACCGGGCCGTAAGCGTCAACGGCCAGCTGAATACCGGTGGTGGAGAGCATGCCAACCGCGGACAGGGCCACGCCGTACAGGCCGGCGAAGTGGTAGGCCAGCAGGATGGCGGCGCAGATGAGCAGCACCGGGATGGTGGTGGAGTTCATGCCGACAGCCAGACCCTGGATGATGGTGGTGGCGGGGCCGGTCTTGGAGGATTCGATGATCGCCTCGACAGGCTTCTTCTCGGTGGCGGTGTAGTACTCGGTGACGAAGCCGATGGCCATACCAGCGGCCAGGCCGCCCGCGATGGCGATGGCGAGGCCCCACCACTGGAAGGTGGCGGCCTGACCGGTGATGACGTCCTGCACGGTCATGGCGGTCTTGGGGAACATCATGTAGATGGCGCCCACGGTGCCGACGACCATGAGCACGCCAGCGATGGCGGTACCGGTGTTCAGCGCGGTCTGGGGGTTGCCTCCCTCCTTGGTCTTGACGAAGAAGGTGCCGATGATGGAGCAGATGATGCCGATGAAGCCGATGACCATGGGCAGGTACACGCCGTTCATGCCGTCCATGCCGGCGGCGTTGATTGAGGCGTAAAAGGCGGTGCCCAGGATCATGGAGGAGATGATGGAGCCGACGTACGACTCGAACAGGTCGGCGCCCATGCCAGCGACGTCGCCCACGTTGTCGCCCACGTTGTCGGCGATGGTGGCGGGGTTCAGGGGGTGATCCTCGGGGATGCCGGCCTCGACCTTACCGACCAGGTCGGCGCCGACGTCGGCGGCCTTGGTGTAGATGCCGCCGCCCACGC
>CAZCFB010000049.1:2425-31926 GCA_964497805.1 uncultured Kofleriaceae bacterium | reverse complement strand
AAGTCCATCTCGCGGCCCTTGCCCAGCTTCAGCTTGATGCGGCCGTCCTGGGGCAGGCGCCGCTCGGCGATGTCCAGGGAGCTCATGATCTTGAGGCGGGAGACCAGCGCGTTCTTCAGCCGCAGGGGCGGGCGCATCTCCTCGTACAGCACGCCGTCGATGCGGTAGCGGATGCGCAGGTGCTTCTCGTACGGCTCCACATGGATATCCGAGGCGCGCTTCTTGATGGCGGAGATGAGGATGGCGTTGACCAGGCGCACGACCGGGGCGTCGTTGGAGGCCTTCTCCAGGTCCACCACGTTGACGTCCTCGTCCTCCTCGCCGAAGTCGATCTCCTCCTCGTCGAAGCCGTCCATCACCTCGTCGTAGTCCACCTTGTCGTAGTACCGGTGGAACGCTTCCTCGATGGCCACCTCGGAGGCGACGACGACCTCGATGTTGTAGCCGGTCAGGAACTTGAGGTCGTCGATGGCGTAGATGTTGGACGGGTCGCTCATCGCCACGATGAGTGACGATCCCGCGCGGTTGATCGGGATGCAGCGGTGCTTCTGGGAGACGTCCTTCGGGATGAGGGCGATCACCTCATCATCGATGTCGAAGTCGTTCAGGTTGATTGAGGGGACGTGGTACTGCTTGGAGAGGAAGTTGGTAAGCTCCGACTCCTCGATGTACCCCAGCTTGGTCAGGCTGTAACCGATACGTCCGCCAGACCTACGCGACTCGTCGACCGCCTCCGAGAGCTGCTCGGGGCTGATCAGCTTTTCCCTAAGGAGTAGTTCGCCGATACGGCTCATAACTCTTGCACATCCGTGGCTGTGGCCGACCGTGTGTAACGACAGGCCGTCCTGGGTCCAGGGTTAGACAGAGCATATTGTGTAGCAGAACAGCCGTATTCTCCAGCACTTTGATCTGCCTTGGAGAACTTGGGATGGAGGGGGTGGGGGGAGGCGCTCCCCCGGGGGGGGGAGGCGGCTACTGAATGGTGATGTCCAGGTCGTAGGTGTTGGTGTCGAGGTCGTGGCCCCACACTCCGAGCACGTACTTCACAGCCTCTGTGCCCGTGTTGGTGTCCGTGACCTCCTCGTCGTTGGTCTTGCTGCGGCTGGCCTGTACGAAGCCATCCGGCAGGACCAGCGCAGCGTCCAGGTCACCCTTGCTGTGGGTGAACTTGACCTTGACCGTGAGCTTCTGGCCCGCGCCAACCTTGATGGTGTACTGGTCCACGTCGCCCTTGTAGCAGATCTCCCAACCGGTGATCAGGCCCTGGTGGATCAGTGCGGTAGCCTTAGCCCCGTGGTCGTTGGGCTCGCTCGACTCGTCCAGGCAGCCCACGGACGATTGGGCTACCACGCAATGCCCCTGGTCCAGGTAGATGGAGCCGTCCTTTGTCGGGGTAATGGCGGGCCCGCAATCCGGTGTCCCCTGGTCCAGCTGGGGGATATTGTCCTCCTTGATGCAAACATCCTTGCCGGGGAGGACATTCGGCACGCACTTGTACCCAATGGGGCAGTCGTTTTGCTCGGTGTCCGCGCAGAGGTACGGGTTCTGACCCAGGTCAGGGTTGTAGCAGCCCCCCAGGGTGAGGAGGGCGGCACAGAAGGTAAGTATCGTCGCTTGAGTCTTCATGGCGTCTCCTCCCTAGAAGTCGATGCGGCCGACAAAGCCGCCGCCGTTTTCACTGGCCCAGGGGCTGGCCATGAATCGGGTGCCCGGTTTGGTGGCGATGGGGGTGTCGTCCTCCACCGGTGGCTCCCAGGTGAGATGGAGATAGAGGAAGGTTGCAGCGGCAGCGGCGCCTGCCGCGGCCAGGCCGATGCCCACGTATGCTCCCTTCTCGAAGTTCTTGCCCTGCTTCTCCCAGTCCTGGGGGGACTCACCGCCCGAGCTGATCGGCTGGTTGAATGTCCGCGTGGGCAGGTTTTTGAGCAGCTCGTAGCCGTTCTTGCACTCGTTGGTGGTGCAGCTCTTCTCCCTGTAGACCTTCTCCACGGCGTTGCCCCGGTCCATGGCCAGTCCGCCCATGATGCCGGCCACGATGCCGCCTGCCAGCGCGACGCCCCCGCCTACAATCATCCAC
This sequence comes from uncultured Kofleriaceae bacterium, assembly GCA_964497805.1. GTDB lineage: Bacteria > Myxococcota_A > Polyangia > CAZCFB01 > CAZCFB01. Next base: position 29,849 of record CAZCFB010000049.1, on the reverse strand, counting down.
TTGAACCAGGGGGACCTGGGCTTGTCTACCTTCTTCTCGTCGCCGTCGCTACCGGGATCAACGCCCTTGACCCGCGCCACCTTGGCGCCCTCGATGACCACGATGTTCGGGGTGCGCTTGGATGAGTAGACCGCGGCCACGCGCATCATGTCGCCCTTCCGCTGGTACGCCTCGATGTAGTACTGGATAGAGGTGGTGGTGATGTAGCGGGCCGGGACCTGGCCCACCCACGCCTCGCCCTGCTGATCCATGCCCACCTGGCGGAACTTGATCTCGCCGGAGCGCCGGAAGAAGACGATGACCGAGGAGGCGTCCACGTCAGGTGGGGTTTCGCAGGTCAGGATCAGGGGCTTCTTGTAAGTGCCCGCGTCCACGGGGGTATGGATGAGCTGGGCCTTGCGCACCATCTTGAGGTTCGGCTCGTCGCTGGTGGTGGCCACGCCCGGGGTCTCGGTGCCGGCCGCGGAGGTCACAGCGCCGGTGCCGCCGCCAACCTCTTTCTCCAGCTCGGCCACGACCTTCTCCACCATGGGGCGGTTCGGGTCCACCATGCGCGCCTTGAGCAGGAACTCCTTGTAGAACTTGAGCGCGTTCTTTTTGTCGTCCAGCTTCTCGTAGGTCCGCGCGATGTTGAGCAGGATCGGCGGGGCGGGGCGCAGCTCGTACGCCTTGAGCAGCTTGCCGATGGCGACCTGGTACTTGCCGTCGGTGTATGCCTTGCTGCCGTCGGCAAAGTACTTGGCGGCGCGCTCCTCCTCGTCCATCTCCTCCTCACCCTCGCCCTCCGCGGCGGGGGCTTCGGCGGCAGGTTTCTCCGGCTTCTTCTCTTCTCCCTGGGCAAAGCCGTACCGGGGCGCACAGAGCCCCACGGCTGCCAGCAGAAACAGCGGCAACAGACCTATGCCGGCCCTTCCTCTGCGGTTAATCACGTGGCATCTCCTGATTCCTGTTCACTGGGTCCACTATACTTCATGAATCTCGGGGCATAGCAAATCGACGGGTGAGTTTTAGCGGGGAGCCCCCGGGCTACTGGGAGAAGGGATCCACCCAGTCGCCGCCAGACTTCTTCTTCTTGGCAGGCTTCTTCTTGGCGGGCTTCTTCTTGGCAGCCTTCTTCTTTGCCGGCCGCTTCTTTCTGGCCGAGGCCTTGCGCGGCCTCTTCTTGCGCGGCTTCTTTTTGGCCACAGGCTTCTTGGCCGGAGCGGGCTCGGGCGCGACCGCAGGCTCGGGGGCCGGTGCGGGCGGGGGCTCGGCCGCGGGGTCGCCGCCAGCGAGGGGCTCGGAGGTGGGACCAGGCGCGGGTTCGCCAGCAGGCGCAGGCTCACCAGCAGGCGCGGGCTCACCAGCAGGCGCAGGCTCACCGCCAGCGAGAGGTTCGGTGGTGGGGCCAGGCGCGGGCTCGCCAGCCGGCGGGGGCTCATCGATGGGCTCGGCCGCAGGCGCGGCAGCGGGATCGCCCGTGGGCTCATCCACGGGCGCGGGGGCCGCAGCGGGCGCGGCAGCAGCAGCCACGTCGTGGTCACACGGCTGGACCTCAGGGGTCATCATCTTGGTGATGCCAAACACAAGCAGCCCGGCAACCACCGCGGCCACTGCGGCGTAGCCCATGGCCTTGCTGTTGCCGCCACCGTCGCCCTCCGGGGCTACCAGGGGCGCTGCCGCGGCCACCTCCTTCTCCACCACCTTCTCGATGACGGGGGGCTTGGCCAGGGCGGCCAGCTTCTCCTCGTCTGTCACCTCGGGGGGAAGGGCGGCGCTCCAGGCGCGGGCCTGATCGATGAACTGATCAACCGCGCTGTCGATGGTCTCGGCGTGGCCGTTGCCGCTGTGGGTCGCATCATCCGGGTTGAAGTCAGCCGCGATGTCCAGGGTCTGCACGAAGGCCTTGACCGAACGCTCCACCGGCAGCTCAACCAGGTCGCCGTCGCCGTCGCGGAAGCTCTCCACCGGCGCGGCCGCGCGCTTGCGTTTCTTCTTCTTGGGCGGAGGCGGGCCCTTCTTCTTGGCTGCCGCCTTCTTTTCCTTGAGCTGAGTCGACGCCTCCTCGGCGATGGCGGCCAGCTCGGTGTCCTCGGGCAGCTTGGCGCCGCCTTCGTCCTTGCTCGTATCCTGCTCCACCTTCTCCTCCTCCTTGGCCTTGCCGCCGTCCTCGCCTCCCTCCGGAAGGCTCTGGGGTGAAGCGGCGTCAACTTCTGCAGGCTCCGGAGATGCCTCGGCCGGTGCCTCCTGTTCTTCGACAGCCGGCTCTTCCTTCTTCTTGGGAGCAGGGGGGGCGTTCTTTGGGGCGGGGGGGGCAGAGGCCGGCGCAGTGAGGTCGCCCATCACCGGCAGCGGGGCCACGGTGAGCTCCTCCGGCTTGGTTCCGGCCCACTCCTCGAGGGCTTGCCGCAGCGCGGATGCGTCGGCGTAGCGGCTGTCCGGGCTCTTGGCCAGGGCCTTGACCAGGATGTCAGTGAGCTCCTGGGAGAGCCCGTCGGGCAGGGCGAGATCCACGGTGTCGAGCTGCTTCTTCACCTCGTCGCGGTTCCCCGCGTACGGGGGACGGCCGAGCAGGCAGTGGCACAGCACCGCGCCCAGGGCGTACACGTCCGACGCCTTGGTTGCGTCCTCGCCGAACTGCTCCGGGGCCATGTACTCCGGGCTGGGAACGCCAACAGGTGGATCCTCCGAGTCCTCGTCCAGCAGGTGACCGCTGGCGAAGTCGAGGATCCTCGTGGAGAAGGCCTCGGGGCTATCCTTGGCCACCAGGAACAGGTTCTCCGGCTTGATGGCGCCGTGAACGATGCCCTCGTTGTGAGCCGCCTCCAGGGCGAGGCAAGCCTGGCCAACAAGACGCACCGCCTGGATGGCAGGGATCTTGTCGTTATCCGACAGAACCTTGGCCAGATCCAGGCCATGCAACAGAGGCATAACCGTGTAAAACCGCCCGGATTTTGACCAATCTCCACTCTGGGCCACGGAGATGTGCTGGTGGTTCAACATCCCCACCATCTGCACCTCTTCCCAGTAGGACTCTACCCTGCTGAACAGGCTCAACGCCTGGTGCAGCACCTTGACGGCATGGGGGGATCCGGAGTCGTCCTCCGCACGCAGCACCTCACCCGTGGTGCCAACGCCGATGGAGTCGGAGAGCTTGTAATCACCGATAGTCGTGCCGGCCAACGATTCCAATTTTCTTACCTCGGTAGTTAGGTTGCACACACGGGGCGCACTTCGCTCCGAGCCGCACGTTTCGCACACTTTTCTTTTGTTTGTCAAGTCTCTACGGGCTTTTCGCCCCTCCATGATACGGCTGAAATTGGCTTGTGGATCCCCCCAATGGGGCTACTATGCTGGGCCATGGCACGGAAACCCAAAGCACCAGTCGACACCCGGCCCCTGCGCCGGGATCTAAAGGCCCGCATCGGCACCGACGTGGCGCGCCGGGTGCGCGACGGCCACCCCTGGATCTTTGCCTCCGCCCTCAAGGGGCGAGAGCTGCCAGCGACGCCGGGCAAGTGCCTGGACGTTGTGGACGAGGCGGGCCGGTTCGCCGGCCGGGCCATCCTGGAGCCGGAGGGCAAACCCCTGCTTCGGGTTTTCTGCTTCACGCCAGGGCAAGAGCTGGACGCCGGCTACGTGCTGGAGGCCCTGGAACGGTGCGTTACCATGCGCCGGCGCCTTCTCCAGCCGGCACCCCTGGACTGTTACCGGCTGGTAAACGGAGACTCCGAGGGGCTGCCCGGGATTACGGTGGACCGGTACGCCGACTACCTGGTGGTCTGCCAGTACACACCGCTGGCCCGGGTCTACCAGGACGACCTGCTGGATGGACTGGAGCGGGTGCTCGCTCCCCGCGGCATCTACCTGCAGCGGCGCTTTGCTCCGCCAGGAGCTGGCAAACCGCGGCCTGGCGCGGAGCTCGTACGGGGAGTGGTCGCGCCCAACGAGCTGCTGGTCACGGAGGGCCGCTTCCGCTACCTGGTGGACGTCACCGCTCCCGTGGGAACCGGGATCTTCCCGGACATGCGCCTGGGCCGGCAGCTGGTGGCCGAGCACGCAGGCGGGCGGCGGGTATTGAACACCTTCTCCTATACCGGCGCCTTCAGCCTGGTGGCAGCCATGTCCGGCGCCGCGCAGGTGGTGAGCGTGGACAGCGCGGCCAGGGCCCACGCCAGGGCGCGGCGCAACTTCAGTGAGAACGGCCTGGATCCGGAGGCCCCGGGGCTGGAATTCGTCACCGGGGACGCCATGGCCGTGGCCGCCCGGCTGGCCCAGCGGGGCAACTGCTTTGACCTGGTCATCGCGGATCCGCCCACATTCTCCACGGTGAAGGGCAAGGCGTTCACCGCCTCAAGGGACTTCGCCGAGCTCACGGCCAACATCCTGCCCCTGGTCGAGCGGGGCGGGTTGATCTGCCTGGCATGCAACGCGGCCAAGCTGGGCGCCGCCGAGCTGGATCGCGCGGTGGGCATCGGCGCCACAAAGGCCGGCCGCAGGGTCCTGGTGGTGAAACGGTTTGGGCAGCCGGAGGATTATCCGGTATTGCCGGCGTTCAGCGAGGGGACTTATTTGAAGATCTTCTTGCTGCAGGTGGATTGAGCCGCGGAATCAGCCGCAGGGCTTCAAGGTCACGGTGAAATCTCCGACGGTGTCGAATCGGACCAACACGTGTTCCTTCTTCTCGTGGTGATCCCAGACCCACGCTCCTGCCCCCTTCACCTCCAGACACATCCTCTTCGTCAAATGCCGCTCGGGTGCATAGAGCACCATCGGCGCGGTGGTGGCTTTGTCGATCTTTAGCTTCACAGTGAGCGTGCCCCCTCGAGGGCCGGCTGGACCCTTTGTGTATTCCAACTTCTGCAGCGTCCCCGGGGTCTGGATCGGGTAGGGCCTCGACAGCCGGTCCACCACCTCCTGCCGGACCTTGCCATCCTTGTCCTTGATCGCCTGGGCCCCGGAGATCGAAGCGTCACCCTGGCCCGGCACCGCCTTCTGGAAGGCCCAGTAGGAGGACCCGACCATGTACTCGTCTTCCATGGAGACGTGGGTCCATAGATCTTGAAGAGAGGTGCCGAGGTTCAGGTTCACCCCCCACTCGCCGTTCCACATGGGCAGCCGCAGGGCCGCCGCCTGCTTCAGCGCAGCCTTGAAGTCCCGACGCTTCTCGTCGGCCGGCACCGGGCGGTTCAGCACATACATGAGCAGCCAGCCGGAGTAGAGGTGGGGCGCATACACCAGGTCCGGGCCGATGGTGTCCAGGGGCTCGGTGTACATCTCCAGGGTTTCGTTCCGCATGATGGTGGCGTCGAGGAAGAAGAGCCCCTTGGCGCCGCCCTTGCGCAGGGCGGGCACGATCCGGCGCCACGCGGGGAAGAGCTTGTCCCGCTCCAGGGCCGGGCTTCCGCCGGTGCCCTGTGGTTCGTTGATCACGTCCAGCCCCAGGAGGGCAGGGTGGCTCCCCACCTCCTTGAGCACTCTGAGCCAGGCGGCGATGAACGCGTCCTGCAGCCCGCCCTTGTTGGCCCAGAGGTTGTCGAAGACTGTCCAGGAATCCAGGGTGGAGGTGGGCTTGAAGCCGGGGGGACAGGTCCAGTCGGGGGCCCCGTTGGCATTGACCGCGAAGGATGAGGTCTTGTCCGCAGCGCAGCGTCCCCACAGATCCTGGTGCCACTCCAGGATCACCGTGAGCCCCGCCTTGTGGGCCTGGTCCATCACCCCCTTGATCTGCTGGAGATAGGCCGCGTTGTATTGGCCCTTCTTCGGCTCGATCTTGCTCCATGATGTGGCCACCCTCAGGGTGGTGAAGCCCCATGACGCCATGAGCGGGTAGTCGCCGGGCGTCACCTGGCGGCCGTAGTAGTCCACGTCCTGCAGGGAGTGGTGTTGCAATCCCCGCAGGATCACCTGGCGCCCCGCCGCATCCACCAGCGCCGTGCGGGTGGTGCTGAGAGGCAAGAAGGCGCCTGGACTCAGCGCGCCCCGGGTCCCGCCGCTGGCCTTGATCCCGTCGCCTGCCGGCTCTACCTCTCCGCAACCGGCACCGACGCAGAGCAGGAGAAATGAGACAAAGACAAAGAAGCGGAGCGTGAACATGGGTAACTCCTTGCTGTGGAGTTTCATTTTACATGGCGACTGGGAGGGCGTTCCTCGGCAATGTTCGACGGCGCTTCGCTTTTCACCATTGTTGCGATGACCGGTTTTGCAAGTTACCTTCCAGAGTCATAGTGCCCAGTTAACTCGGGGGTGGTGATGCCGTCAGGTGGCAAGATTTCCCAGGAAGCCTTAACCCGACAATCGAGGTTCGTGCTGCAGTGCGTGGCATCCTTGGGGGAAGAGGGGAAAGGGGTTCCCGTTGAAATCATCGAGCGGCAGCTCGGCAATGAGCTCTCGCTGGAGTTGGAGCACTTCGTTACCTTCCTCTGTCATTACACGTACCTGAAGCATGAGAAGGAGGGGAACGTCTCCCTCACCGCCGACGGGCACCGTGTGCTCACCGGAGAGTACGCGCCGATCCTGGCCAGCGTGGTGGTTCACCACTTCCGCCCGGTGCTTGCCGGAAAGCCCATGCCCCAGCCTCGGCCAGCCCGCGACCCCAAGCCTGCTCCACGGAAAGAGCCGGAGCCGGATCCGTCGCCAGAGCCAGAGCCAGAGCCTGAGGTTGAGGAGGAATCCTCCATCGGGCTGGACCCGACGATACTTGGTCCAGGCGGAGATCCCCCGGAGCCTGCGGAGGACGCTCACGCCATCCCCGGGCGGGAGGAGTGGGTGCCTGAGCCCGAGGAACCGGTCCCCACCGTGCCCGGCCCGGGCGTGTGGCCCATGGGGGAGGGGGAAGCTGCCGACGACGTGGACACCTTCATCAACCAGCTCCCAATGGACGACCAGGACCAGGATCCGAGCCAGACCCTGGAGGTGGAATCGATCACCAACATGCGGGTCGATCCCCTGGGCGACATGGAGGGCGACGCCAACTCCACCACTGGCATGCTCCCGTCGGTGACGGCCCTCAACGAGCAGGAGCAGGGGCAGGTGGAGGGCCTTGAGGACGGGCGCTACCTGCGGCTTCGTGAGCTGGGTGGCGGCGCCGTTGGGACGGTCTACCTGGCGCGCCAGATAAACCTGGCCCGGGACGTGGCGGTCAAGGAGTTCGGCACCCACATGGACGGGCTCACCACCCACCGCCGGGAGCAGGTGCTGCGCTGCTTCCTCGACGTGGTGGAAACCGAGGCGCGCCTGGCCCACCCGAACATCGTCAGGCTGCTCGACGCCAACACCCTGCGGGAGCAGCCATACGTGGTGAGCGAGTACCTGCCCGGAGGCAGCCTGCGCCAGCTGCTGAGGGGGAGCACCTCCCTCTCGCCGTTGCTCGCCTTCAAGGTCGCCTTCCATGTGTTGCACGCCCTGCGTTACGTTCACGACTGCGGCCTGCTCCACGCGGGCATCAAGCCAGAAAACATTCTCTTCGACGCAGGCGGTAACGTTCGGCTAAGCGACCTGGGCATGGGGGAGATCATCCTCTATGACCACCCGGACCTGCGCCAGGCCTTGCTCCCGCCAACCCATGCCTGCTACCTGGCCCCGGAGGCCATCGCCGATCCCAACAACCTGGCCCCCGCCTGTGATCTGTTCTCACTGGGGGTGGTGTTCTACGAGATGCTTACCGGGGTGGTGCCCGGCCCCACGGCCCCGCTCCCCTCGGAGGTGCAGCCGGACCTGCCCGACCTGGCGGATGAGCTGTTCGTGCGGCTCACCAATTCCGACGCCGAGGACCGGTACCTCTCTGCCGACGACGCCCTGGAGGACATCTACCGCACCGACGCCCTGCACTGGTTCATGGACCCGCGGGACGCCCTCTTCTTCCTCGGCAGCGTGGCGGGCGCGGACTCCGGAGAGGTGACCCCCGTCATGGAGCAGCACCACGAGATGCCGGAGGACATGGCCAACACGGCGGCGGCTCCCGAGATCGATCCGTACGCCACCATCGGCTACGGGGAGCCGGTGAGGCGGCCCGTCTACGAGGACGATTACTACCCGGACGACATGCCGATCTCCAGCTCCCCCACCTGGGAGTGGCCGGCTGCCGCGCTGCCCTCTGACGACGACGAGGACTTCTGATCCGCGCGCCGATTCTGTTGGTCTGCCTGACCTGTCTCTCGCCCCTGGCCCACGCGGAGGACCCACCGCCTCGGGAGGAGCTGCGCGAGTTGGCGGCGCGTCGGTTCACCGCCAGCACCGGCGTCCCCCTGAGCCTCAAGACGCTGGTCTACAACCCATTCAACAACACCCTGGTGGGGAGCGGCGTGGTGGTCGGGCCAGCGCGGAAGCCCACGCTCCAGGCGGAGAAGGCCGAGCTCAAGCTGCTCGGCTTCGAGGGGGTGCTGGGGCTGATCAAGACAGGGGACCCGCGCGGCCAGCGCGGCGCCCTGAAGATAAAGGTCCATGGGGTTCACGCCGGGGGCGCCGAGCTGGAGCAGGTCGCCCTGACCGGGACCTTGAAGAAAGGCGGGATCAGCGTGAGCAGCCTCACCATGGACCTGGCGGGCGGCAACGCCAAGCTCTCCGGGGCGGTGAAGTACGGCAAGCAGCGGGGCGGCAGCTGGCACCTCAAGGGGACGGTTACACGAGGCGAGCGGGTCAAAAAGGTGCGCCTGAGCGGAGCAAGCCTGGACAAGGTGCTGCGGACCATCAAGCGCCTGGTCACACGGTGACCCTCCTGGCGGTGGACCTGGGTTTGCGGAGCGGGTTCGCCCTGTACGGCAAGGACGGCCGGTTGCGCGCCTACAGATCCACCAACTTCGGCTCGCGCAAGCGCCTGCGGGCAGCCGTCCCTGGCATCTTGAGCCGCGAGGCGCCCGCGCTGACCGCGCTCGCTCTGGAGGGCCCACAACCCCTGGCGGCCCCCTGGGAATCGGTTGCAGGCAAGAGAGGCGTGCGGGTGCTGCGGCTGGGGGCCGAGGCATGGCGCGAGCGGTTGCTTCTGCCCCGGGAGCAGCGCACCGGACAGCAGGCCAAGCGAACCGCTGGTGAGCTCGCGCTTCAGGTCATCCAGAGATCGGGCGCCCTCCGGCCCACAGGTCCCATGCGCCACGACGCTGCCGAGGCCATCATGATAGGTCTGTGGGGCGTGGTGGAGCTTGGGTGGGTGTCAGAAGAAGACGCGAAGCTGCGATAAGCCGACGCCCGAGCCTACTTGAAGTTCTTCGGGTCGAGCAGGAAGGTTTCGAGGCTGTACTTGCGGGCGGTGAACAGGTCGGGTACGCCGTCGCGGGCCAGGCCCACCATGCCGTCCTTCTCCACGCTGCCCACACGCAGGGTGTGCCGGGTGCGGTCCTTGAGCGCGATCTCCAGGATCCACTCCGGGGCGTCAAGGCCCAGCGCCGCCCGGTCTTGCCAGGCGAAGCCCTCGGCGTTGAGGCTGGCAAGGGCCTCCACGGCCGCCTTGATCTTGGTCGTGTCTGACACCTTCTTGCCGTCGCCCAGCCAGTCGCTCCCCTTGCGCTTCAGGGTGACCGCCGTCTTCTCCTTGCGGTTGTCCAGCCGCAGGCTGACCACGTCGTCGGCCTTGAAGGAGAGCACCGACTTGTTGCGGAAGTCGATGGGCCGCTTCACCAGGGTGTCGACGGTGTGCTTCTGGAGCACGAAGATCTGCTCGGCGCCCTTGCGCTGGACCCAGCTGTTCTCCTTGTCGTTGGCTCCCACCAGCAAGGTGTGCTCCTTGCCGTCCTTGGTGGTGGCGGTGATGGTCGCCCTCGGCTGGTCCACCCCTGCCTTCTGGGCGGTGAGCTTGTCGGCGAAGGAGTGGGCAGACAGGGAGTAGAGGGAGGAGAGCAGGCCGTCCACGGTGGCGGTGTCGAGCTGGTCGATCTTGAGGGGGGAATCGTCCACCTTCCAGGTCGCCTTCTCGTCCTTGCGGGAGAGCTTGATGGTGCCTGCCGCGGTGGTCACGGAGATCTTGCGCGCCTCCTCCTGCTTGAAGTTGATCACGGAGCGGTCCCGCCAGTTGGAGACCTCCCGGTCGAAGGCGTGGCGCAGGGCGCCCACGGCCTGCCAGACATCGTCCTTGCTGGCCAGGCGGAACATGGTGAAGTCCTCCATCACCTTGCCCAGGTAGACGTCGGCCACCTTCTTCCCACCCGCCTCTGCCACCACATGGATCGACTTCTCTCCGGAGAGGTCGTACTCCGCGTGGCGATCTTTGCGCTCGGTGACCAGGTCGCCGAACTCCAGACCCTGCAGCTTCTCCACCACCGTGTCGGCGGAGTACTTGTCAGCCGGATAGGCCACCGGCTGGATCAGCGACCAGGCGTCCTTCTCCTTCTTCATCACCACCGTCTTGCCCTTGGCGGTGATGGAGAGCTTGTCGATCTTCGTCCCCTTGAGGCTCGGTATGGGCCGCGGCCGCTCCCCCACACGTTCGCCCTGCTCGGGCCGTGACTGGAGGAAGATGACAGCGCCGAGGAGGCCCGCGAAAAGTACCAGCGCGATGAGCGTCTTCTTGTTCATGGCAAATCCCCTCCCTACTCGTTTCCGCCGAGCAGCTTCGCCGCCCGGTGCCGCCTGGTCACTCTGCGCCAGCGCCAACGGGCCACGCCGAAGATCACGAAGATCAGCGGCACGCCCACGACGTTGCCCCAGGTGGCCATGGTGATGGTCCCCTCGTCCACCGCCTCCAGGGGGCGGCGGGTCTGGGTCTTGGCCCTGATGGAGATCAGCATTGTGTCCTGGGCCAGCACATCAACCATGTTGAGCAACAGCATCAGGTTGGCCGGGTTGAGCCCCAGGTACTCGTCCTTGACGAAGTCGGAGTCGCCCACCACCACCAGGCGCGCCGAGGCCTTGGCCTTCTTGCCGTCCGGCTTGGGGGTCTCTTTCTTCTCCTGCATGGGCTTGGCCGGCCCAGGCTTGGGCACCTCGCGTCCGGCGAAGAAGCTCTTGAAGGTGCCCTGGGCGTAAACCGCCAGGGGGAAGGGCCCTTTCTCCTTGGTGGGCTTGGGCTGGCGCAGCGGGTCGAACAGGAAGAAGCCGGTCTGGCGCCAGCTCCCGTCCGAGGAGGAGGCGAGGACCGTGCCGGTGACGCCGCTCTTGCCCTCGGTGACCATCTTGGTGAGGTCGACCGAGCTGGGGAAGATCGGGATCAGGCCCTGCATGTCGCGCGTGATGGGGTTGCTCTTGTTGAAGTTGGTCACCACGGGGAAGCCTGGGTAGTTGGTGAACACTCGGCGGCCGCCGCCGGCGGGCAGCACCACGCGGGCGTTCTGCTTGTCGAAGATCAGGTCGTGGCCAACCTTGGCCCCGTAGTACTCCAGCTGGTCCTTGAGGCCCACCTGGTTGGCCCGGGCGATGCGCGGCGGCGCCTGCCCCTGCGGCATCTGCCCCCGCGGCGTCTCCAGGGTCATGCCGTCCACAAGCACGGCCAGGGACTTGCCCCGCATCAGGTGCTGGTCCAGCTCATACTTGGCGCGGGGGGCGAAGGGCTGGGTCGGGCCGGCCACGATGAGCACGTCGAGGTCGTCGGGGATCGGGTTCTTCCCCTCCTTAAGATCCACGGAGCTCACGTCGTAGTCCTTGAGCTGCTGCTGCACGGCGCGCAGCCCCTGGTAGGTGTTCGGCTCGCCGTGGCCCGAGGTGATGCCGACCTTCTTCTTCTTGCTGGTGAGGCGCCGGATGGTGCTGGAGATCTCGTACTCCAGGTTCGCCACATCGGTCACGAAGGGGATCGACTCCACCTTGCCGCCGAACATGAAGGCCACGCCGAGGTATGACTCGCTCACCGAGGCCTTGGTCTTCTCGTAGACAGACAGCTGGGCGCTGCGCACCTTGAGCCGCCGGGCCTCGTCTTTGATCTTCTCGTCCCGCGACGGGTCGAGCTGCTCGTAGTGCACCCGCCCCTCGGAGTACTCCTGGTACTCCAGGAGGATGTCCTTGAGGTAGTTGGCGTGGCTCTTTACCTGGGCAGGCAGGTCGCTGCTGATGAACGCCTTGATGGTCAGGCGGTCGGGCAGCTTGCGCACCATGTCTCGGGAGGCCTGGCTGATGGTGAACACCTGGTTCTCGGTGAGGTCCACGCGCTTGGGCACGCGGAGGGCGAGGATGTAGACCAGCACCAGGATGCCAATGGCCAGCAGGGTGTAGATGACGGCGTTGCTGCCGCGGGCGAGGTTCTTTGATGGATTCGCCATGACCGCCTCCTTACCGCCACCGGCGGCTATCGAGGGTCTGCACCGTGACGAGCAGGCAGGCCGTGATAAGCGACAGGTAGTAGATGATGTCCCGGGTGTCGATGACGCCCTTGGCGATGTTGTTGAAGTGCAGGTCCAGGCTCAGGTGCTCGATGACCGTGGCGATGGAGCCGGGCATCAGGGGCAGCAGCTTTCCGCCGATGAAGAGGGCGAAGGTGATGACCCAGGCGACCATGTACGCCACCACCTGGTTGCGGGTCCAGGAGGAGGCCATCAGGCCGATGGCCACGTAGGCACCGGCCAGCAGCAACAGGCCGAGGTAGCCGCCAACCACGGTGCCCCAGTCCAGGGCGCCCATGGTGCTGATGGTGATGGGGTAGGCCAGGGTGAGCAGGATCGCCACGGCCAGCACCGAGAGGCCGGCCATGAACTTGCCGAGCACAACCTCCCAGTCGCGCACCGGCATGGTGATCAACAGCTCGATGGTGCCGCTGCGCTTCTCCTCGGAGAGCAACCTCATGGTCACCGCCGGGGCGAAGAAGGTGAAGAGCATTGGGGCGAGGCCGAACATGTCGCGCATGGTCGCCTCCCCCACCAGAAAGAACTGGGCGAAGAACATGTAGCCCACCACCAGCAGGTAGAGGGCCACCACGATGTAGGCCACGGGCGAGTTGAAGTACGCCCCCAGCTCACGCTTGTATATGGATAGGGTCTTTCCCATGGCTTACTCCCGGGTCAGCTTGCGGAAGACGTCCTCGAGGCTGGCGCGGTGGCGCCGCATCTCAAGGAGCACCCAGTCGTTGTCGCGAACGCAGCCGAAGAGGTCGCGCCGCAGGTCCTTCTCTGCCTCACCTTGCACCACCCAGCTGGTGGCCCCCTCCTCGCCGCCCGTCGCCTCCGCCTTGATCACGCCCTCCAGCGCGCAGAGCCGGTCCTTGACGGCGCCGTCGTCCGCGGCCTCCACCATTAACTGGTAGGTGTTGCCCGCGTCGCGGTGGGCCAGCTCGTCGGGGGATCCGTCGGCCACGAGCTTGCCCTCGTTGATGATGATCACGCGGCCGCAGGTGGCCTGGACCTCGGGCAGGATGTGGGTGGAGAGGATGACCGTCTTCTCCTGGCCGATCTCCTTGATCAGCTCCCGGATCTCGACGATCTGGTTCGGATCCAGCCCGGAGGTGGGCTCGTCCAGGATCAGGATCGGTGGATCGTGGATCATGGCCTGGGCCAGGCCCACGCGCTGCTTGAAGCCCTTGGAGAGCTCGCCAACCGGCTGCCCCAACACATCGTTGAGGCCGCACCGGCGGCTGATCTCACGCAGCCGGGCGTCCCGCCGATCTCCCTTCACGCCCCGCACCGAGGAGACGAACTCCAGCATCTCCAGGGTGGTCAGCTCCGGGTAAAGGGGGGTGTTCTCCGGCAGATACCCCACGAGCTCCCGCACCTGCAGCGACTCCTCCACCACGTTGTGGCCGCCAAGGGTGGCGGTCCCGGCGGTGGGAGCCAGGAAGCAGGTCAGGATCTTCATTGTCGTACTCTTCCCCGCCCCGTTGGGGCCGAGGAAGCCCAGCACCTCGCCGCTGTGCACCTCGAATGAGATGTCGTTAACAGCCAGCATTGTGCCGTAGTCCTTGGTCAGGTTTTCAACCTGGATCATGGTCCGTTCTTGCGGCATCGCTTCGCTCTTTGTTCAGTGTCGATGGGGGTCGCGAACTACGGTAGGCCCGCAGCTCATGGCGACAACCCCGATCCTTTCAGGGCTATTCCAGAAAAAATACCTCGGACAACTTACAGCGGGAGGACCTACCATATCTTGACCGGTTGGGAAACTACATAATAGTTTTAAGGCCATGCGCGTCTGGCCTGTCTGGATCCTTATTCTCCTGCTCCCGGCGGCCGCCCTGGCTGACAAGGGGGCGGTTTCCATTATTTGTATTGAGCCCCCGCGCCCGGGCGAGGAGTACCGCGCGGCGGCCATGGCCGCTCAGGCCTTGCAGCAGGAGATCGCGTCCCGTGGGCGTAAGGTGGTGGACGCCGCGACCGCCCTCCACCGCCCGGGCAAGGGCGCCAGCGCCAGGGCCAGGGAGGCCAGGGCAGAGGTCAAGGTGGCCGTGGAGGATTACGACACCCTGGAGTTCGGCAAGGCCTCACGGCGGCTGGAGGCGGCCCTGGGGACCATGCGCGAGGCCCTGGCCATGAACCCGGCTGCCATCACGCACGCGGAGTACGCCACCGCGGCCCACTACCTGGCGGCGGCCGCCTTCTACAACGGCGAGCTGGACGCGGCCACGCGCCATTTCATCGACGCATACGCCTTCGCCCCGGGCGCGGCCATGGACGACGCGGTGTTCCCGCCCGACCTGATCAAGCATTACCAGGCCACGACCGCGGGCCTCGCCCAGACCGGCGAGATCGCGGTGAAGAGCACGCGGCCGGGCGAGGCGTACCTCAACGGAACGCCGGCCGGCGTGGCGCCCACCACCCTCACCGGGATCACCCCGGGCACACACCTTGTGCGGGTGCAGGCTCCTGGCTACAGGTCCTCCGCCATCTGGGTGGAGGTCAAGGCTGGCAGGGTGTCCAACGTCACCATGGACCTCAAGGCCGGAAAGAAGCTGAGGAAGTTCACTTCGGCGGCGGCCACTGTGCGAGAGGAGCTGGCCGGGTCACGGCCAGGGCCGGGCGCGGCGAAGCTGGCCAAGCTGGTGAAGGCCGCCTCTCTGGTGCTCGTGGCCACGGCCCAGGGCGGCGCGGTGCAGGCCAGCTGGGCCGATGGCGGCGTCTGGGTCAAGCGTTACCAGGCGACGGTGGCCCAGGGGCAGGAGCCAATGTTCGCAAAGCACTTCTTCAACCGGGGCGTGTCCGTGACGCCCAGGGTGGAGTGCAGCCGGGACACTGACTGCCTGGAGGGGAGGTACTGTACTCGGGACGGACGCTGCGAGGTGGGCAAGGCAGCGGCGGTGGGCAAGCCGATCTACAAGGAGTGGTGGTTCTGGACCATCATCGGCGCGGCGGTGGTCGGAGGCACCGTGGGGGTTGTGGTGGGAACCCTGCCAGCCGACCGGACCGCGACGGTTCGACAGGGAGCGTGGCCATGATGACCCGGAGAGCATACGTATTCCTGGCGGCGCTGGCCGCGGCCGGGTGCGATCCCACCATGAGCCTCGACACCGCGGGCCTGCACCTGGTGGTGGGGCAGACAGGGCGGATCCAGGTGATCGAGGGGGGCGACGAGGCCCCCATCGTGCTGGACACGCTCTCCCTCATAGACACGGGCGGGCGAGCCTACGATGCCAAGGCGCTCTCCGCCAAGGCCCCCTCCGGCAAACTCATCGAGCTGGTGGTGCCCACCGGCATCGCCCCGGGCAAGGGGGACCTGAAGGTGAGCACCAGCGACGGCTATTCGTTTGAGGGAACGGTTCAGATCACACGGCTGGCTGCCATGCGGGACCTGGCCGGCAAGGTGTGGATGCTCGCCTTACCCGAGGTGGGGACCATGAACCAGTACCTCGACATCTCGCCGGGCACCAAGGGCATGGGAAAGGGCGCCGGGGCGGTGGCGATCTCCCCGGACGGCAAGCTGCTCGCCTCCTCGGCGCGGGGCATCTGGCGCGTCTACCTGGCCTGGACCGGTGACCACCCGATGAAGAAGAACCCGGTTCAGCTCCCCAGACAGGTGGAGGCGATCACCGTGACCTCCACCCACCACACCCTGGCCGCCACGGACAAGGGGACCTTCTACATCGAGCCGCCCAAGTCCAGGACCGCGACCCTCTCCCTGGGGAAATCAGGCCTGGCAACGGGGACCACCCTGGCCCTGGCTTCGGCGCGCAACGCAAAGGTGGCCGTGGCGCTCTCCAGCACCGGCTCCAAGAACCCCTCCTACAAGCTGTACCGCCTGGACCTGTCGGGGGCGACCCCGGCCGTGAAAAGCCAGGACGACATCAACTGGGCCGTCCAGGCGGGCAACAGCTTCTCCATGGCCTTGTCCCACGACGGCAGCGCCGCGCTTGTTACCAACATGGCTGGGCACCGCGTCAACCTGATGCTCAAGGGGAGCAAGAACACCACGGCCTTGCCCTCCAGCCAGCGCGGTCCCGTCTCGGTGGCAGCCGGCTCCGGGGGCGTGTTCTACGTGCTCAACCAGGGCTCCAAGAACATCAGCGTGGTGAAGACCAGCGGCAGCACCATCAAGTTCGAGAAGGTCATCAAACTCAACATGACCGCCCTCAGCGGCAAGCCGATGCAGCTGAGCATGAGCGACAACGGCGAGCTAACCGTCCTGGCCGAGCGCGATGTGCTGCTGGTGTACCCAAAGACAGGGAAGGTGCATACGATTCGGTTTGCGAATTTGTTTTCGAACAAGACCAAGGGCGAGGTTGGGGGGAGTATCGCCATCCAGCCGTGAGCGGCTGAATCAACCGGGGAATGAAGAACTGGGAATGAGGAACCGGGAATGGCCCAGGGCTATTCGGTTCCCCGTTCCCTGTTCCCTGTTCCCTGTTCCCCGGTTCAGCTCGCCGGATGCTCCGCGACAAATCGCCCAACCCGCTCCTCCACAAGAGCCAACACATCCTCTGGCACTGGGGTGCCCACATGCCCTGATTCCACCTTCTCAAGCCGCTCCATAATCCTCGCCCTTAGGTCCTTCTCCCCGCCCTCCTTCCACGCGTTGTACCCCAGCCGCGTCAACAACTTCGGCCGCCACTGCGTTGTCCTCACATTCTTCCGTGTATGCGGGTGCCCCAGGAAGTTTCCGTCCTCGGCCGCCTGCTCGATGACGTCCAGGGCCAGGGTCTGCCGGTCCACCGGGATGCCGCGGCACAGGCGGCGGGCCTGGGAGATCAGCTCGTCGCCCAGGACCAGCTGCTCCAGGCTGGCCATGCGGCCGAAGTCCAGGTAGCCCACGTCGTGGCACAGGTTCGCCCCGGCCAGCTGGGCAAGCAGGGTGATCTGCCCCGCCTCCAGGGCCGCCTGGCCGTCGGGCAGGTTGGCGTCGCTGTGGCCGGCGTAGCCCCAGCTAGGCAGGTCGTAGTGGTGGCTCATCTCGATGATCCCCACATAAGAGAGGTAGTACTCGGGGGCGTTGTAGGAGCACTCCACGGTGGCCATGTCCAGCACCGCCGGGCCCATGCCCATGAGGAAGGGCGCGCCCTCCACATGGAGCTGATGGATCACCAGGCCGGTGAGGCACTCTGCCAGCCCCTGCACAATGTGACCGGCCATGGTCATTGGCGCGGTGGAGCCCGCGATGGGGGCGGGGGAGTAGATGGCCGGCATCCCCTTCTCGGCGCAGAAGAGCAGCTTGTCCAGGCTGGTGAAGGGGTGCTTGAGCGGGGACACCGGCTCGGCGTAGTGGATCACGTACGGCTCCCGGCGCAGCACCTCTTCGCCACCACGCAGGATGGCCGCCACATCCCAGATGGCCTCCAGGTCTGCCCGGGTGTCCGCGGTGCAGACCACGGGCTTGACGGTGCTCTCCATCAACGCGCGCACGCTCAGCAGGTAGGCGTGGTCCGGGGGCGCCTCCGAGGGCGTGGCCATGGTCATGGCGAAGTCGATGTTGGGCAGGGCGTCGGCCAGCCGGGCAGCCCGGCGGACATCATCCATCACGGCCCGGTGGCGGCCGCTCTGCCCGGGCTCCTGCGCAAAGAGCAGGTCGGATCCGCTGCCGAAGTGTACCCGGCGGCCTCCCAGGTCCATGGCCTGCTCCCCCAGTCGGTTGTACACCTTGATGGCGGGGGGGGCCGTCTCCAGGCATCTGTCCAGCAGCTCGCCCGGGATGCGCACCGAGCCCTGGTCTCCCTCACCGGCCAGGCAGCCGGCGGTCAGGAGCAGCTCCCGCGCCTGTTCATGGGCCACCTTCATTCCCACATGCTCCAGCACATGCAGCACGGCGGCGTGGATCTGTTCGCGGTCCTCCGCGGAGAGGAAAGAGAGGGTAGGGCGGGTCCCCTGGAGAAAGTCGGGCATCTCTGATCAGCTCCTGGTGTGTGATGATTCCTGTATAGCACCCATTGCCGTGGGGACGGTTTCCGATTAAGAGGAGCTTCTGTGCCGCGTTCTCGTGAACAACCATCAGGGGGAGAGCCTGCCCGACGGGTGGTGCCCACTCTTTGCGGCGTCTGCCCCTTTGGCTGCCCCGTGGACGCCTCGGTGGATGAAGCCAGCGGGCGCCTGGTCCGCGTGTCGCCCCGGCCCGACCGGGCTGGCGTGAAGGTGAGCTGCCCCCGTGGCCGCCGGGCCGTGGAGACGGTCTACTCCCCCGAGCGGCTGCTCCACCCCACCCTGCGCTCCCCTGGTGAAGACACGCCGGACGAGCGGGTGAGCTGGGAGCAGGCGTACGAGTTCATGACCGGGCAGCTGCGGCGGGTGGCCGCCGAGCATGGGCCCGAGGCGGTGTGTATCTACACCGGGCGGGGGAACTTCGAGTACAGCCTCAACGAGCTGTTCTCCCCGGCCGCCACCAGCGAGAGCTCGGCCAACGCGGTGCTCTTCCCCTTCGGCTCGCCCAACACCACCGGGGTGGGGGCCATCTGCTACACGGCCCAGGCCATGATCGCCAGCCGCGCCTGCTTCGGCGAGGACCGCCGGGAGCTTTGCCCTGACCTGGAGAACGCCGAGCTGGCCCTGCTCTGGGGAGCCAACCCAGCCTCGGCCGGGCCGCCCAGGGTCCTGCGCAGGCTGCTGGCCGCGCGCCGCCGGGGCGTGCAGATGGTGAGCATTGATCACCGCCGCAGCGAGACCGCCCGGGCCACCCGCGCCCGCTGGATCAGGATCCGCCCCGGCACCGACGGCGCCCTGGCCCTGGGCCTGATCAATCAGATCATCCAGGCGGCGGCTCATGACCAGGAGTTCGTCCAGCGCTGGACCCACGGCTTCGAGGAGCTGCGCGCCTACGCGGCCGGCTTCACCCCGGACCGTGTGACCGAGATCACCGGCGTGGGACCAACGGACCAGGAGTGGCTGGCGCGGACCCTGGCCCGGGCCAGCGGGTGCGCCCTGATCAGCTACAGCGGGCTGGAGTACTCCAACTCCGGCGTGCAGGCCCTGCGCGCCCTCTGGTGCCTGCAGGCCCTCACCGGCAACATCGACGCGGCGGGGGGGACGGTGGTCCTCCCAAGGGACCGCCCACGCCTGAGCCGGCTGCTCACTGAACCCCCGGCCGGGGGGCGCCCGCCCATCGGCGCCGACGAGTACCCCCTCTACCGGGCGGTGCGAAACGAGGCCCACGCCGCCCTGCTGCCCCGGGCCATCCTGGAGGGGGAGCCGTACGAAGTGCGCGCCCTGATCATCAGCGGGGCCTCCATCACCACGGCCTGGCCCAACCCCGGGCTGTGGCAGCGCGCTCTGGCCGCCCTGGACCTGCTGGTGGTGGTCGACCGCTTCCCCTCTGCCGATGCGCGCCATGCTCACCTGTTGCTGCCCGCCACCACCGGCTTCGAGAACCTCTCATACTTCCGCACCGACGACGGGCGTGTGTTGCTGCGGAGGCCGGTGATCTCGCCCCGGGGGGAGGCGCGCAACGACTACCTGATCTTCGCCGAGCTGGCCCGGCGCCTGGGGTATGGCCACCGCTGGCCCGCGGATGAGGAGGCGGCCGTCAGGTACGCGCTGGAGGGCTCGGGCGTGACCTTTGAGGAGCTGGCCCGGAGCCCGGACGGCGTGCAGCTGGAGTTGCCGCCGCTACGGGCGGGGCAACACCGCCGGAGTGAGCTGCGCACCGACGGAGAGCCCGGCTTCGAGACCCCCACGGGCAAGTTCGAGTTCACCTCCGAGTGGCTGCGCGAGCATGGCCACGAGCCGCTACCCGTTTATACCGATCCGGCGGAGGGGCCAGCGCGTCAGCCCGAGCTCGTCGCGCGCTTCCCGCTGGTATTTTCCTCGGGAGCGCGCCGGCCTCACACCTTCCGCTCCCAGCTCCTGGACACCCCCTCCTTCACCCGCCGGGATCCGCATCCGCGCGCGCAGATGAACCAGGAGGACGCCGGGGCCAGGGGGATCTCCGACGGGGATCCGGTCTGGGTGGCCACCCCCAGGGGGAGGCTCCCCTTCCGTGCGTGGGTGACGGAGGACATCTCGGCAGGGGTGGTGGAGGTGGACATGGGAGGCGGTGGGCCACTGGCGCCGGAGGCGTGGCGGAAGGCCAACGTCAACGAGCTGACGGATCTGGAGAACAGGGATCCGATAAGTGGATTCCCAGTTCTGAAGGCGTTGCTTTGTGAGGTTGAGAGGAGAACCGGGGAATGAGGAACCGGGAACCGGGCCAGGACCTATTCGGTTCCCCGTTCCCCGTTCCCCGTTCTCTGTTCTCCAGTTAAGCCCTCGTCCAGATCCCCTCAACAAACCGAAGGTCCAGATCCTCTGGATCAACCGCGCCAAGCTCTTCGGCCACGGCGGTCATCACGGCTTCGCCAAGCTCCCCACCAAGCTCCCCGGCGCTGCTCATGGCCGCAGTGCTCAGCTTGCCGTGCACCAAGTGCTCCTTCATCCAGGAGGAGAGCATTTCCTGGTCCACCGGCCCGGGCTCGCCCTTGATCACGTTGGCCCGGAACACCCCGCCGATTGTGACGCCCTCGGGGAACGGATCCGGCAGGCCCATTTGGTCGCCCAGGGCGGTCAGGTTGTGGGTCCGGGCGATCCAGGTCCTGGCCTGGGCCACCTCCTCCAGAGTATGGAAGGCGCGGTGGTTCCCGGTCCTCGTGTCGTGGAAGCGCGGGCGCGGCCGCAGCAGCCCCGAGATCTGACGGCGGAGCGGGGGATCCAGGCGGGCGGCGCTTCCCGGCCGGTGACCCAGCTTGCCCTCCCGCTGCAGCCCGAGCAGGGCACGCCTCAGGTCCAGGGCGAGGCTGTGACCCAGCCGGGCCAGGCGCATGAGCGCGACGTTGCCGAGAGCGGCAACGGCCAGGGTCAGGTCGCCCCCGCACAGGTGCTCCAGCCCGAGGCTGAGGCGGTGGTGCAGGTCCGCCATGCTGCGGCCGGCCGCCTCGGTGTCTGCCGGCGGCACCCGGTCCGCGGCCAGGGCAAAGTTGGCCACGGTGAGCAGGGCACGTGAGATCCGCTCCCGCTCCTCTCCGTCGGGGATGGCCGCGGTGGCCCGGGTCCAGAATGACTCCCCCGGGTCGCCCACGAGAACGGTGAGCGCGCCCCCAGTTTGCACGGCCGGCTCGCTATCGGCGCGCAGGGCGCGGTCCGCGGTCCCCTCATCCAGGGTCACGGCGCCGGGATCCAGGTATGTGTAGATCAGCAGGGAGGCCTGAGGGTTCGCGAAGCCCAGGTCCTCCAGCCTGCCGGTGCGCCAGCGGTAGCTGTACTCCTCCAGCTCCGAGGGCAGCTCCCAGAGCAGGTTCTGCAGCATGCGCCGGGCCTCGTCCGGGTCATCGCGGTAGAGGCGGTCCAGCAGGTCGATGATCTGGTCGCACTGAGCCTTGTCACCGCCCAGCACCTCCACCACGAACCACTGGTCCGGAGAGGTCCAGCCAACGCCCTCGGGCTCGTCCGGGAAGTTGCCGTCCTCCACCAGGTAGATGCGGCACCAGCGCAGCAGGAGCCAGCCCAGGAACTCCACGTCGAGCCCGCGGATGTGGCGCATGGCCACCGCGTGGGAGAGGGTGCTCAGGAAGTGGACCCAGTCCAGGGCCTCCGACCCCTTGAGCCGGTCCACCTGCCACAGCTCCAGGTCGAGCACCTCCCGCACCTGCTCCGAGGAGCAGAGCTCCAGCAGCTCGCCGGCGTCGCCCATGCCCACCTCGCTGATCAACCGGTGCACCAGCGGGCTCGGCACCGACGGCATCCAGCGGGCCGCCGCGGGGTCCTCGATGATCTGGTTGGCCACCTCGTCGGCCTCGTCGGGGCGCTGAATCAGGGTGGCCAGCAGGTCAGCTGGCGGGATTGCGAGATCGTCGCTCATGACGTCAGTTCCTCAGGTTGTAACTGGATTAGTAGTAGCGGGTCGTGCCTATCCAGACCAGGTTTGGCTTGGAAGGATCCGGCACCCAGACAGCGCCCGACAGCTGGCCATGCATCAAGGTCCACTTGCCCGACTTGTCTCGGATGTACGGCCTGTCTCCCGAGAGCCAGACCTTGTCCTTGTTCAGGACGAGCACCTTGTTGGGGGTGGCGTTGCCAAGGTCCTTGATGTCCTGGGGCTTCCATTCTTTATTGACGTTTTTGACCACCAGCACATCTGACGAGTTGTTACTGGTGCCAACCGCCCAGACATTGTCATCAGAGGTGCCGTGAATATCGCTGAAGTGGTCGCCGGTCTTGCTGTTTATCGGCTCCCACGCGGTGCCTGTGTAGCGGGCGTGCTTGCCATCCTGGCCCCCCACCCAGATTGTCCCAGTGTTCCTGTTAACCCACAGGGTGTTGGCGGATTCGGTGTATTTGCCCACCGGCTTCCAGTCATTGTTGACCCAGCGGAAGACTGAATTGTTTTTGCCCCCGGAGTTGTCAGTCACGATGTAGACAGAGGCGGCGTCTTTGACGGACAGATCGAGCACGGTGTTGATCTGCTGGGAATTGGGCTTGAGCTCGTTCCAGGTGGTGCCGTTGTAGTAATGGACCTTGTCGCCAGCGACCACCCAGACCTTGCCATCCGGGAGCCCGTCAATGGCTGTGGTTGAGTTCACGCTGCCGATGTCCTGGTCCTGGCTCCATGCGTGGCCGTCGTAATGGGCCACGCCGGTGTCCGTCAGCATCCAGATGTCTTTGGCGGAGCGTCCCCACATGTCCTTGGCGGCGGTCTGGCCCGAACCGGACCCGCCGGTCCCCTTCACCGCGTACTGAAACCACTCCCGGTTGGCCTTGCAGGTCGTGCCCTTGCTGTCGCATGTCACGCAGCAGCGGAAGCCGGTGGCGCCGTGGTTGTCATCAACGTTCCATTCGGACTTGCTGGTGTAGCAGTCGAGGTGTCCGTTCTCGTAGCTGCCCCCCGCCGTGCCGTGCCCCGAGGAGATGCTGTTTCCCGAGTTGTGGCTGGTCACCCACTCCGCGGCGTTGCCCAGGAGGTCAAAGAGACCGGTGAATCCTCCCTCGCAGCCTGCGTTCTCCCCGGTCCTGTGCAGGGCCTTTCCCTTGCACTTCTCTCCGTCCGGGGCGTTGTCATGTTTGCCGTCGTGGCTGAGCCCTTCGCACGCGTCGGACCATTGCCCCTGGCGGCAGAGGGTGAAGCCCGCCTCACGGCACGCGGCCCAGGCCTCACCGGGGAGCACGTCCACCCATGGATCGAAACCCGCCTTGATGTTCGCCTTTGAGGAGCCGCTCTGCTTGGACGACTCCACGGGGCTCATGCAGAAGTTCGTCATCTCGGTCTTCTGCTTCTCCACATGGATCAGGCCCTCGGGGCAGGGGTCCTTGACACAGGCGCCGTCGCGGCACATCTCGCCCGTGCTGCACGGGTACTCGCACCGTTTCTGGTCCAGGGGGTTGTCCCGCACCGGATCACCACACCCGGCTGCGGCAACCGCAGTAAACGCCACCAGCATGATCATGGTTCGGATCGCCATCAGAAGGTACCTCCCAGACCGAGGAATCCGCCGCCCCGCGCGGGCGCCACGCCCACGGTGATCGACTCGGGGACGGCCTCCGGGGCCAGGCCTCTGGACACCGCCCCCGCGATGATCAGGGCCACCCCCACCGAGGCGGTGGCGATGCCCCAGCCCCTCACTGTGCTGGCAAAGACCTGATCGTCGATGGCGGCGTCCATGCGGCTCTGGACCGAGGACTGCTGGTACGCGTCGCGCGCCTCGTCGCCGGTGACCTGTCCGTAGATGGTGAGCACGGCGCCGCCCAGGGTGGCCACGATGCCGAGGCTTACTCCGGCCCAACCCAGGCCCTTCATGAGAGAGCGTCGCTTCTTGCGATCCTTGAGCTCCTGGCTCAGCTCCAGCTCCTCGTGGACCACAATCTCCTGGCCGGGGGTCAGGGTGAGCTGGCGCTCAGTAGGATCGCGCCCTGCCAGCACCAGGCGCACGCTGTGTTGGCCCGGATCCACGGGCAGCTCCGCGGGGGTGATCCCCGTCCCCTTGCCGTCGATGAAGACGGTGGCCCCCGAGGGGGTGGAGGTGACCACGATCTTGGCCAGCTTCTGCAGAGAGACGTTCACCTTCAGGTCGTGGGGGCTGTCCACCTTCACCAGGCGGCGGGCGGTCACCCAACCCTCCTTGCGCAGCTCAATGGTCGCCTGGCCAATTGGGAGCTTCAGGATCAGGGGGGTGCTCCCCGCGGGCCGGTCCTGGACCAGCACCTGGGCGCCGTCCGGCACTGTGGTGATCGCCACAGAGGCCGTGATCTCCTCCAGGATGGCCACCAACTCGGTCTGCGCCCCGGGCTTCAGCTCAACGGAGCCGGTGTAGTGCAGCGCGTCCTTGCGCAGCACCACGCTGTGTTTGCCAGGGGAGAGGTCCTTGAGAGTGGCCGGCGAGGTCATGGCCAGCTCTCGGCCGTCGAGCCAGATGCGCGCGCCGGGTGGCCTGCTTGTCAACACCAGCGAAGACCGCGAGGAGCGCTCGGCTTGCTCCTGCAGGGCGGCGATGTGCCGGGACACTTCCTCTGTATAAGGGGAGGGCCGGTCCGGGTTCTCCCTGGCCCACTGGGTCATGTACAGCTTGTAGAAGAAGAGGGCCTGGTTAGTCTGCTTGAGCTGTCGGTAACACTGGGCCACGTTGAGCACGATGCTGGCCCGGTTGTACAGCTTGAGCGCCGCTCGGAAGTGCTCAAGGGCGTCGGCGAACTTTCCCACGCGGTAGGCGGTCTCGCCTTGCTGGAACAGGGCCTTGACCCTGGCCTTGACCTCGGCGCTGGCCGGCGTGGCGCTGCCTGCCTGAGCGAGGGCAGGCCCCGGGTTCGAGGCCATGAGACATGCGAGCAGGAGCAGGGGGAGCAGGGGCTTTGTCTGTCTGGTCATAGCTCGAGGGGAACGGTGCTCTCGCCCATGGGTGGCGTGGCAGCGGGCGGTGGCGGTTTCTTGGCCGGGGCCGGGGCAGGAGCGGGCGCCGGCCTGGCCACGGTCGGCTTGACGCGGCGCGGGGCGCGGCGCTTTTTGCTTCGTTTGTGCTTCCGGGCCTTACGTGCCTTGCGGGTGGCGGCCTTCTTGCGTGGCGCGGGCGCTGGTGTTGACTTGACCACCGCGGCGTCCGGCTTGGCCGCAACCCTGGGCGGGCCGGCGTCGGGTGGGGCCGGCGCCAGGGCGGCGGCCGCCTTGGTGGGCGGGGCCTCGGTTACCGGCGGTTGCTCGGGCGCGACGGGGCTCCCCGCGCGAGAGATCAGGAAGGCGCCAACCCCGAGCACGAGGAGCAGCCCGATGGCGGCCAGCAACAGGTTGCGGTCCCGCGTTGGCCGCCTGGACGGGGAAGTGGCCATCTCCCCCACCATGGAGGCCGAGGTGCGGCTCATCGCCGAGGTGACATCACCCGGATGAGACGGGGCAGTGTCGGCCATGTCGAAGCCGGCGCTCACATCCTGGGGCATGGCGGTGGGCTCGCTGCACTCCAGCGCGGCCGCGAAGCGTGAGTGGACCATCAGGGCAGAGGCGGGGCGGTCCTCCGGGGGCTTGAGCAGGCAGCGGTCCACAATGTCCGCCACCTCGGGCGGCACAGAGGGGCACCGCTCCGCCAGGGGCGGCGCCGGGTCGCTGATGTGTTTGGCCAGCAGCAGGGCGGTGCTCTCCTCCTTGAAGGGCGGCTCCCCGGCCAGCATCCAGTGCAGGATCACGCCCAGGGAGTAGATGTCGGTGTGGGGGCCGATCTCCTGGGGGCGTCCGGCAGCCTGCTCCGGGGCGATGGTCAGGGGGGTGCCCATGATCTGGCCGGTGGCGGTCTGGCTCGCCCCCGGGTCCGTGTCGTCAAGCAGCTTGGCCAGGCCGAAGTCGAGCACCTTCACCGCCAGGGTGGGCCGGTCCAACACGAAGATGTTCTCGGGCTTCAGGTCCCGGTGCACCACGCCGCTGTCGTGGGCCGCCTGCAGGGCCGCGCAGATCTGCTCCAGGTAGGGCTGCACCTTCTCCGCAGGCATGGGCGAGTGGGCCCGGATCTCGTCCAGCAGCTCGTGGCCCTTGAGCAGCTCCATGATGTAGTAGAGCTGGCCGTCATCGGTCTGGCCGTAGTCGTAGATTTCGATGACGTTGCGGTGCTCGATGAGGGTAACGGCGCGGGCCTCGGCGCGGAATCGGTCCGCCAGGCCCGGGGCCAGGCCCAGGTGGCGGGGCAGCATCTTCACCGCCACCCGCCGCCCGATCTCCGGATGCTCCGCCAGGTACACCGCGCCCATGCCGCCCGCGCCGATGGCCTCGGTGATGACGTAGTTGCCCACCTTCATCCCGATGGGCTGGTCCTTTTTGGGCGGCAGTTCCATTGATTGCCCCAGCTTACCCGAACCGCAGGCCACGGTCACGACTCCCGGCTCCTGGTTCCCGCTCCCGCTCCCGTTCCCGCTCCCGCTCCCGACACCGGGGGATCATCGCGACCTCGACCGGACGCAATGGCGTCCGCTACACTCCTGCCATGACCCACATGCCCCCCCACGCCCAACGGCGCCCCGTCATCTCCATCTGCGGTTCATCCGTGTCCAATCCCGAGGTGGAGGCCACCGCCGAGGAGCTCGGCCGGCTCATCGTCCAGGAGGGGTGGGTCCTGGCCTGCGGGGGCCGCGGTGGGGTCATGGAGGCGGCCAGCCGGGGAGGGCAGCGGGCGCGGCAGGCCGGCGCGGATGGCCTGGTGATGGGCATCCTCCCCGGCCCGGACGGCCGGGACGCCAACCCTTACCTCGACATCTTGATCCCCACCGGCATCGGGCTGGCCCGCAACTCCCTGGTTGTGTTGGCGGCGGACGTGGTGATGGTGGTGAGCGGCAGCACAGGAACCCTGAGCGAGGCGGCCTACGCCTGGCAGTACGGCAAACCAGTCATCGCGCTCCCCAAAACAGGAGGCTGGGCCCGCAAACTGGCAGGAGAAACCCTCGACGACCGCCGCACCGACACCGTCCTCTCCGCAACCAACCCCGCCCAAGCCGTCGATCTAGCCAAGAAATCCTTATGACCCATAGCCAAACAAATGGGGTTCGGCGCTGCTATTTTGCCCGTCCACAAACGAACCGAACCGGCGCCAACCGGCAAAATAGAAGCTCCGTACCCGTACGCAGCCGTTCCCATAGCCAAACAAATGGGGTTCGGCGCTGCTATTTTGCCCGTCCACAAACGTCACGAACCGGCACAAACCGGCAAAATAGAAGCTCCGTACCCGTACGCAGCCGTTCCCAAAGCCAAACAA
>CAZCFB010000049.1:0-2325 GCA_964497805.1 uncultured Kofleriaceae bacterium | reverse complement strand
CGGCGCTGCTATTTTGCCAGTCCACAAACGAGCCGAACCGGCGCCACCCGGCAAAATAGAAGCTCCGTACCCATACGCAGCCGGCGAAGCCGATGACAATTTTCGGAGTAGAACGCTCATATCGTGAGATCCGGAAACGTGGCTTACTGGACCGCGGCGATCACGTTGCCATCGCCTTCTCCGGCGGCCCCGACTCCCTGTGCCTGCTCCACCTGCTGGCCCGGCTGGCCCCGGCCCTGGACCTGCGCCTGGTGGCCCTGCATGTGGACCACGGCCTCCGCACCGAGGCTCGTCAGGAGGCCCGGCGCGCCGATGAGCTGGCCGAGGAGGCAGGCGTTCCTTTCCGTCTGCTGAGGGCAGAGCTGGGCGGCGCCGCGGGGAACCTGCAAGAGCGGGCCAGGGATGCGCGCGCCCTCCTGCTGGGCGAGGCCGCCGAAGCGGAAGGCTGCCAGCGCCTGGCTCTGGGACACACGGCCGACGACCAGGCCGAGACCGTGATAATGCGGGCGGTGCGTGGGGCGGGTCCCCGCGGCCTCGCGGCCATGGCCTGGCAGGATGGAACCATCATTCGGCCGCTGCTGGCCACCACCCGCCAGGAGATCGAGGCGTACCTCACCAGCCTCCACCTGCGGCCCGTCAGGGATCCCACCAACGCGGGGCAGGCGTACATGCGCAACCGCGTGCGCCAAGGGGTGATGCCCCTGCTGCGCCAGGAGAACCCGCGGGTGGTGGACGCCCTGTGCCGCCTGGCCGAGATCTGCCGGGAAGAGGACCTGGCCCTGACCACGGTGTGCGGGGAGGCCCTGGTCCGGGCGGGCGAGGGCCTGGAGCGTGGGCTTGACGTGCGCTCCCTGGCCGGCCTGCCAGCGGCCATGCTGCCCAGGGTCTTGCTGCTGGCCCACCAGCAGGCCACCGGCACTGCCCGCCGCCTGGAGCGGGCCCATGTGCAGCAGATGGTGGATCTGGTGCAGCGGGAGCCCGATGGGACCTCCACCCTGGACCTGCCTGGTGTGCGTGTTGAGCGCAGCTACGACACCCTCACCTGGGTTCCGCGCAGGGGCCGGAGCGTGGAGGAGTCGGCGCCCCTGGAGCCGGTGGAGATCCCTGGCCCCGGAGAATTTCCGCTCCCTGGCGGGGGGACGCTGCATGTCCGCGAGGTGTCCCCCGGGGATCCGAGCCCGGTGGAGGGGGGCCACCTGCTGGCCGCGGAGCAGGTGGGGTTTCCCATGCTGGTTCGCGCTCCAGAGCCAGGAGATCGGCTGGAGATCGCCCCTGAAAAGAGCCGTAAGGTGGCGAAGCTGTTATCAGATGCTAAAATCCCTCGAGCGAAGCGGCGGAGGATCCCCCTGGTTTTTTATCGCCAAAAGCTGGTGCTAGTGGTAGGGCTCAGGGTTGCGCACTGGTGCTCGGCCCCGGCAGGCGAGGCGGGACTACGGGTCTGGTGCTCCTGAATGGTACTGCTGGCTGGGGCACCAAATAGTTGAGAACCATCGGCGCCCTGGCGGGTCAATATTTATAGGAAGGAACAGAGGGAAGCCGTGTTTCGTTTAATGATCGAGACACGTTTAATTGGGAGGCACCCGAGTTGAAGCAATCACATAAGACCATCCTGCTGTGGGTGCTGCTGATCCTGATGTTCGTCAGCATCTACCAGCTCTTCACCGCCCCCACCAAGGAGGAGGAGCGGCAGGATTTCTCCAAGTTCATCGCAAACGTTGAGCGGTCCCCCGATACCTTTGAGAAGGTCACGGTCAAGGGCACCACTTACACCGTCGAGTACAAGGACGGCGAGAAGTACAAGTCCATCGGGCAGCCCATGGACAGCAAGCTGCGCGAGAAGCTGGACAAGGCGAACATCGCCTACGCCATCGAGCCGCCGGAGGAGAACACCTTCTGGCAGTCGATCCTGATCAGCTGGCTGCCGGTGATCTTCCTCTTCTTGATCTTCTTCTTCTTCATGCGCCAGATCCAGGCGGGCGGCGGCAAGGCCATGAGCTTCGGCAAGTCGCGGGCGAAGCTGCTGTCCGACACCTCCAAGAAGGTCACCTTCGAGGACGTGGCCGGGATCGAGGAGGCCAAGGAAGAGGTCACCGAGATCGTCGAGTTCCTCAAGAACCCCAAGCGGTTCACCCGCCTGGGTGGCCGCATCCCCAAGGGCGTGCTGATGATGGGCGCGCCCGGTACGGGAAAGACCCTGTTGGCCCGGGCCATCGCCGGCGAGGCAGGGGTGCCCTTCTTCTCCATCTCCGGTTCCGACTTCGTTGAGATGTTCGTGGGCGTGGGCGCGTCTCGCGTGCGAGACCTGTTCGAGCAGGGCAAGAAGAA
>CAZCFB010000048.1:17868-31945 GCA_964497805.1 uncultured Kofleriaceae bacterium | reverse complement strand
CTGGAAGGGAAAGAGGAAGCTACGTATGCACCTCTGGTGCATCCGTAAAACGGGAAATGCCAAAACGGGAAATGATCCAATTCCAACCGTTTCCCGTTTCCCGTTTTCAGTTTCTAGTTTTTCAATCCTCTCCGCATCGCCCTTAGCTGGACGTCCTTTGGGAACCTTTTAATCGCCCCATCCAGGATTCCCCTCGCCGCCCCCTTCTTCCCCTCGGCGATCCTCACCCTCGCTAGCGTTAAATGCGACGCCGGGTGGTGGTCGCCGATCTTCATCATGTGGGCCGCCATCTTGGCCGCGATGGGGAGCTTCCCATTCTTGAGGGCCAGGCGCACGGTCAGCTCGTGGGAGGGGATGTGGAACGGGTTCAGGTGGGTGGCCTTTGCCGCGTACTTGGCGGCCTCCTCCGTCTTGCCCTGCTCGAAGAGGACCCGGCCCAGGTTGTGGTTGACGTCGAAGTAGTTGGGGCCGCCCTGGATGACCTTGCGATACGCCTTCTCCGCCTCCTTGAGGTTGCCGATCTTCCAGAGGGCGTAGGCCCGCAAGTAGCGCGCCTCCAGGTTACCGCTGCGGGTGGCCACTGCCCTGGCGAAGGCCCGCTCGGCCTTGTCTGGCGCGTTGGCGGCCAGGGCCTTGCGCCCCTTCTTCACATGTTTCATGGCCACGAAGTCGCTCAGGGTGTAGGCGAACACCAGGCCGAAGGCCATACCCACCACCGCGCTCAGGGCCAGGCGTCCACCCCATCCGTTGACCGGCACCGTACGGAAGACCCGCGGCTTCAAGTCCGCGGCCCGCGTGGCGGCGAGGGCGATACCGGGCAGCACCCAGAGCATGAACATGGGCGGGTGAAAGCGCAGACACACCTCAACCGCGCCGTGGGCGGCGAGGCCGAGCACGCCTGCGGCGCAGGCCAGGAGCAGCACGCTCAGGGAACGATCTGACGACCTGCGGGCCGCGATCAGGGGCCCAAAGAAGAAGACGCCCATCAGAGCCAGCCAGGCCCCCAGGCCGAGGATTCCAGACTCAGCCAGCACCTCCATGGGCTCGCTTACCGCGTGCTCCACATGGTACTCGTTGCGCGGGAAGTACTTGGCCAGGCGCGCATCGCGCACCTCCGGAAGGAAGGTCCGGAAGGTGCCCAAGCCCTTGCCCAGGATCGGATCCTGCTTTGCCATCTTCAACGCGCCGGTCCAGATGAGCAGGCGCTTCTCCACCGTGGGCCCGCGCAGAGAGAGGAGCCGCTCCTGCTCCCCGGGATCCAGGTCAGCCCGGCTCAGCGCCAGGGCCCCCAGGGCGAGCACGGCCAGCAGCAGGGGCACGCCCAGCTTCAGCAAGTAAGAACTGCCACCCTGGCCGGGATCGTCGGCCCCGGTGTCCGCGGCCTTGCGGCGAGAGAGCAGCCAGATCCCCACCAGGGAGAAGAGGAGGGTCAGGATCCAGGCGCCCCAACCGGCGCGGCTTAGGGTTACTCCCGCGGCCCCGATGTTGAGCAGCAGGGCCAGAGCCACAAGGGATCGTACGGCGGCGCTGCGGCCGAGCAACCAGAAGGCGGCCAGGTTCAACGGCAAGCACGCCACCAGGAAGGTGATGAAGATGTTCGGGTGAGAGGCGGTGCTCGAGACTCGGAAGTGGCCCACAAGCCCGGCCGTGTTCTGCAGCGGATCGAGCTGGAAGAACTGCAGCAATCCGTATATGGACATGACGCTGCTCGCCACGAGGATGAAGCCCAGGGCCAGGGCCAGCGATCGTTTACTACAAAGAAAGAACCCGATGAGCAGGAGGACACCCACGCCGGCCAGGCGGTTGCTCAGAGGCTGGAGCCCGGCGTCGGGGTAGGGCGAGGCGGCGAGGGTCACCACCCAGGCCAGCATGTTGACGCCAAGCACAATGACCAGAGGCGTGATCTGTACCTCGGTGCTCTCCTCGCTTAGCGAGAGCCAGAGCCAGCCCATGGAGGCCAGCGCCACCACGCCAACGAGGATCACATCTTTGACCTGACCGGGGGAGTCGACCCAGAAGGAGAGGGCCATGGGGACCAGCACCAGGAGTCCGAGCAGTGACCAACTGATGGTGCGTTTTAGGTTCAATTCCATGAAGTTCTTACTTCTCGCGGGAGCAGTTAGGTGGAATGAATTATTCCAGCAATGGCGGGGCGGTTCAACTTGTATGCGTCCCAAATAAAAAGGGCGGGACCCGAAGGCCCCGCCCAGAGATTACAGCTTGATGCGACTACGCGCGACGGCGCACGAGCACCAGACCGAGCAGCATGGTCAGGGTCAGAGCCGCGCCAGCGGTCTGGCTGCCGTTGCCCATCTGGCAGTCACAGCCGCCACCGGAGGAGCCGCCGCCCGTGGTGGGCTGGCCGGTGTACTCACCGTAGGTCTCCATGCCGGCCATGGTGGTGTTGGGGCCGACGTCGGAGTTCAGGCTCCACTTGACCAGCTTGCCGGACAGAGCGTTGTCCACGGTCAGGGTCCAGCTACCGGTCACGGGCTCGCCGGCGAAGGCGGCCAGGGACTCGGCGGTCTGCAGACCGTTGGTGCCGAACCAACCCTCGAGGCCCTTGGCCGTGGTGGCCTTGGTCCTGGAGCCGTCAACCAGCAGGACCCGGGTACCCGACGGCGAGGTCAGGTAGACCTTGACCTGCTTGGCCTGGTCGGACTGAACGTTCAGGTACACGCTCAAGCGCTGCACCAGCCCGTCGGTCTGGGCGAAGGCCACGTTGCTGTGGGTCTTGCCGTTGAGGACCTTGGCCTGATCAACAGCCATGGTGAGGGTCTGGGTGATGACCGGCGCCTGGTCGGCGTCCGCGATCGCGCGGTCACCGGAGGAGGCCAGCCAGAGGGCCATGACGCCGACGAAACAAAGTACGCCGACACCAACGAACAGCTTGGAGTTCTTCTTGGTCATTTGATTACCCTTTTTGGGCTACATACTGCGTTATAAGAACAGGACCCGACCATCGAGTCCCAGGCTTCAAATGAGAATAGCTGACTGGGTATTAGCCAGTCAAGGATCTTTCTTGAAGAAAAGTGGCGGAGTATTGGTTGGCGCGCTTATTTCCAATCTGTTGAAATAAAACGATATTTTGATCGTCTTGTCAAGAGCCCAGCGTGCGTTGATCACAGCTGAAATGTAGTGAAAATTACAAAAAATGGCTTATTTGTGACACCCCTTACAGGGGGGAGATCCTACGACCCCTGCTCCATGGTATAGACGGGGGGTGCGACCCGGGCCCCATGCGCTCCTCCTCTGCCTCTCAGTGGCGCTGCTCGCCGCAGTGCTAACCCTGCTGGTGTACCATCCCGTGCTCGGGGCCTACTTCATCCTGGATGACTTTGTCTGGCTGGAGAGCGCGAGCAAGGGCCTCACCTCTCCCTCCACCCTGTTCAACCGGGGCATTTCGAACTTCTTCCGTCCGGCGGCGCACCTCCACTTCGCGGTGATCCACGCCCTGGCCGGGCTCTCGCCCATGGCCTACCGCGTGAGCACGGTGATCCTGCACGCCCTGTGCGCTGGCCTCCTCTCGTGGCTCCTCTTCCGGCTCAACGGCCGCTGGATGGTGGCGCTGGCCGGAGCAGCCCTCTTCTTGCTGCTCCCCTCATACACCGAGGTGCTGGTCTGGATCTCGGCCGTCACCGAGCCCCTGTACGTGGCGCTCTGCCTGGGCGCGCTCATCGCCTGGCGCGCGGCGCTTGTGGAGGAGCGCTGGCTGGGCGCCTACATGCTGACCTTTGTGCTCTTCCTGCTCGCTCTGGCGGCCAAGGAAGCCGCGGTGAGCTTGTTACCGTTGATGGTGTTGATGCACCTGGGCTTTCGTCTGGCCAGGAGGCCTTTGAAGGCGCGGCTCGTGCTCTACCTCCCCTTCGTCCTGCTCCTCGGGGCGTACCTGCACTTTCAGCTGGAGACGCAGCAGGTGAACTACCTGGTCCGCAGCGGCATGTACGCCCTCGGTCCACACTTCCTGCCTCTCGGGCTGGGTTGCCTGACAGACCAGCTCGGCCAGGCATGGCCGGCGCTCGTGGTGGTAGCGGCGGGGCTCCTGTTCACGCTGGTTCGGAGGCGGCCGCCTCCCCGGTCAATGTTGCGGATGCTGGCCATGGCCTGCCTCCTGGCCCTGGCTTACCTGGCGGTCATCGCCCCCTACGCCATGTTCACCGGCGACGTGCTGGCCAGCCGGTACTTCTATTTTCCGGGGCTGGTGCTTGCCGCGGGGCTGGCCCTTTGCTGGGGCGTCTGGCTGGACTCGAAGGCGCCGGGTTACTTGCGCGCCGGTGTGGTGGCGCTGGCCCTGGTGACCATGGCAGTGAGGGCCGTGCCGGTGGGCCTGTCAGAGGTGCGCCGGTACGAGCGTGCGGCTCACGCCAACCAGCTCTTTGTCAGGGCCCTCGGCCGGATCCCGGAGAGCGACAAGAGCCTGCTCCTGGTTGACGGCAACCTTGTGGATCAGCAGCTGCAAGCCGCGATGCGACTCTTCCATGCCGAGCGGCAGCTCCGGATCCAGGCCGTGGACCGGCGCCAGCTCCCCCGTCGCTGGGTGCGCGGAGAGGTGTTGGCCTGGGATCCGGTTAGCGAGCGAATCCGCGAGGTGGAGCCAGTGGAGTAGAAGCGCTGGCCCGGGCTGCCATGGCGGCCTTCACTGGATTTTGCGGAAGTGACCCGAGACGGGATCCCAGCGCATGACGCGCCGCTTGCCCCAGGGAGGGGGGATCCGGTTGCGGTGGGTGCCCCAGACCCTGATGGTGTGGTCCGGGTGGAACACGTACATTGCCCCGCGCAGGTGGAGGCCTCGCAAGGGGCTGTTGATGATCAGGAGCTCCTTGCCGCCCAGCTTGATGCGGGCCGCGGCCTTGACGAACCGCTCCACCGGGGTGGCGGCCAGCCTGTACCGGGCCATCTCTTGCCGGGCGCCGCGCACGCCGTCCAGGCAGCCCGCGGCCAGCACGAGCAAGGCCGCCACGCCGACGCGCCAACCCTTCACCGCCGAGATGGGCGCCAGCGCCAGGGCGGGGGCCAGGGCCACCAGGAGCGCGGCCTGGTAGAAGTAGCGGCTCGCCACCATCTCCCCCTTGAACCAGGCGTAAGGGAGCAGGGCGAGCAGGACACCTCCGAGCAAGCCCATGCTCGTGATCAGCAAAGGGCGCCACGTGACCGGGCGCGCCTGCCAGCCGAGGAACCGGGCGGCGAGCAGGAGCAGGAGCGCCACCAGCAGAGGCCCGCCGCCAGCGATGGCCAGCCGGGTCAAGCAGTTGAACAGGAGCAGGCCGGCCTTCCAGTGGAGGCTGTACATGCCGCTGCGCACCAGCGGGCTCTGCTGCTGCACCACGAACTGCATGATCAGGTAGCTCGCGAGCAGGACGAGGAATGGGAGGTGGAGCCAGAGGGTGGACCGCGTGATGCCAGCCGCCAGCTTGCCCAGCCGGGAGAGCACGAGCTGCATCAGGATGAGCAGGGGCCACAGGGTGACCGCAGACTCCTTGCTGCACAGGGCCAGGAGGGCGGAGAGGTAGGCGAGATACAGCCAGGGGCCACGCCTGGGATTCTCGCTGGAGAGCGCGCGGAGCCAGGTGAGGGCGGCCAGCAGGGAGAAGATGGCCACCAGCGGCTCGGACGCTGCGGAAACCCAGACCATGGCCTCCCCGTAGGCGGGATGGATCAGCACGAAGGTGAGGCTGGCCAGGAGGCCACGCCAGGTGGCGCCGCCCGAGAGCTCGCGGGCCAGGAGGCCGAGGAGGGCCGCGGCCAGGCCGTGCAGGACCAGCGTCGCCCCGTGGAACAGCGCCGGATCCGGGCCAGCCAGGGCGTAGAGCAGGCCGAACAGGGCGTGCACCACCGGGCGGAAGAAGAAGTTGATGTGCCGGGTGAAGATGTGGCTCGCCTCGTTGTTCACCGTGTCGTGGGCGCACTGCAGCCAGACGAAGTCATCGAGGATGAAGAATTCGCCCAGGGCTGCCCCGAAGAGCAGGAAGGTGGCGCCGACGCACAGAGAGCTGGCGAGGGCAAGAAAGACAGGGCGGGACATTGGCCCATTCAGGCTTGCACCTCGAGGCTCCGGGCTCAAGGAAATAGGCGCGGCCATGTTGCTGCGCGTGGTGGGCGGGCACTACAATGCAGCGCATGGGAACCGCCGCGTGATCGGCTTCACCGTTTCGGAGTGGCTGAAGTTTCTGGTTAGCCTGGCCGCCTCGGTGTGGCTGCTGGTGGACCGCCGGCCCTGGGGCGCAGGGAGAGCATGGCGGGGGCCCGGACGGCGAGGGTGGGCTTTGATCCTGCTGGCCCTGCTGGCCGCCCTCGGGGTGTGGCTGTGGGTGGCGAGCAACAACGTGCGCCGCGCGGTCCATATCTGGGACACCTACCACTACTATATGGGCGCCAAGTATTTCCCGGAGCTGGGCTACCGCAGGCTCTATGACTGCACCCTGGCCGCTGACATGGAGGCGGGGCAGGGGGGGGATCTCTCGGCGCGGTACCTGAGGAACCTGAACACCAACCAGATGGAGCGAGCCTCGGACGCCTTGCCGCGCGCCGCCAAGTGTCGCGAACTCTTCGAGCCGGCGCGGTGGGCCATGTTCACCCACGACGTGGGCTTTTTTCGCGCGCACCAGCCTCGGGGGCGCTGGCTCGACATCCAGAAGGACCACGGGTTCAACGCCACCCCGGTCTGGATCATGGTGGGCCGCCTGCTCACATCCACGGGGAGGGCGGGCCCGGTGCAGGTGGCCTTCCTGGCCTCCCTGGACTTCATGCTCTACGGGCTGATCTGGATCATGGTGATTCGGTCCTTCGGCGTGCGGACCGCCCTGGCCGCCGGGGCGTTCTGGCTGGGCAACTTCCCGGGCCGCTTCTACTGGACCGGCGGTGCGTTCCTGCGGCAGCCGTGGCTCTTCTGCTCGGTGGCGGGTGTGTGTGGATTGCGCGCGGGGCGGCACCTGCTGGCCGGGGTGGCGCTGGGGGCTGCTTCTCTGCTGCGAATTTTTCCCGCGACCCTGCTCTTTGGCCCTCTATTGAATATATTTCGTTCGCTGGTGGGGGGCGGCCGGCCGCGGCTCTCTTTGCCCGATGGCAGGTTCCTGCTGGGTCTGGGGTTGTCCATCTTGCTGTTGGTGCCCGCAGCCACCGTGTCCAGCGGAGGCGTTGAAACCTGGCGGGCCCTGGCCAACAAGCTGGTGACTCATCTGGATACGCCGTCGACAAACCTGATGGGGCTCAAGGTGGTGGCCTCCTACACTCCGGCCACCCGCGCGGCGAAGCTGGTGCGGGGAGGGACCACTGACCCGTACCGTCGCTGGCGGGAGAGCCGACAGCAGGTTTTTCAGGAGCGGCGGACCGGCTTCCTGGCGCTGGTGGGGCTCTTTGTGCTCCTGCTGGCGCGCGCCGTGTGGGGGCGTGAACCGTGGCGAGCTGCTGTGCTCAGCATCGGGCTGATCCCAATGGCCACCTCGCCCTCCTGTTACTACCTGTCCATCTTGCTGGGCTATGGGCTGCTGGCAGGGCGGTGGCGCGGGGTCGCCACGGGGCTCAACTGGCACGCCCTGGCCGGCTGGTTCGTGGTCTGGCTTTTTCCCCTCAACGACGAGCAGTACACCTGGCTTTCGGTGTTGAGCGTCCTCTTCGTGGTGGCGGTGACGGCATGGGCCGCGGTGAAGGAGTGAGGTGAGGAGCCTCTCGGGCGGGGAGTGGGGCAGGGCGCTGGCCGGGGTGGCCGTGGCCGCCGGGCTCCTGCGTTGGCCGGCGAAGATTGGGGGCACCAACAAAAATACGCCGGTGTGGGTGGCCGCCGCCGTGGCCGCGGGCCTGGTGGCGTTCCTGCTCATCTCCCAGGGGGGCTGGTCTGGAACCCGGTCCCTGGCCGACGCCTACCACCACTACATGGGCCCCAAATATTTGCCCGAGCTGGGCTATCAGGGGCTCTATGACTGCACCCTGGCGGCGGACCTGGCGGCGGGTACGGCGGGGGACCTGAACAGGCGGGCGGTGCGTGACCTGCGGGATCTCAGCATGGTCCGGGCGGCTGGCCAGGTGGAGCGGGCCGGGCGGTGCAAGGCCAGCTTCTCTCCGTCGAGGTGGCTGGCCTTCACCGGGGACGTCGCCTGGTTCCGACGGCAGATGTCCGTCCCGGCGTGGCACGGCCTCATCACGGACCACGGGTTCAACGGCGCGCCGGTGTGGGCCCTTGTTGGCCGCCTGTTCAGCGCGGCGGGGCCGGTGTCGGAGCTGATCCTCCGGCTGTCCGGCGCGGTGGATTACCTGGTCGTCGGGCTGATGTGGTTTCTGGTGCTGCGAGTCTTCGGCCCACGTCGGGGGGTGGCCGCGGGGGCGTACTGGCTGTGCAATTACCCCACGCGGTTCAGCTTCCTCAACGGAACCATCCTACGGCAAGCCTGGCTCGGGCTCAGCGTCGGGGGGGTGTGCGCGCTCGGGGCAGAGCGTCCGCTGGTGGCCGGGCTGGCCCTGGGCGCCGCGGCGCAGCTTCGGCTCTTTCCGGGGGCGCTGTTGGTGGGGCCATGCCTGGATATGGGTCGCCGCCTGCTGGTGCGCGCTCGGCCGCTATTCACGACGGAGCACCGGCGCCTGGCTCTGGGCGTGGGCCTCTCCCTGGCCGCCCTGGCGCCCACAGCCACGGTGGCGGCCGGCGGGGTGGAGATCTGGCCGCGCTTCGCCGCCAAGGTGGAGGGACACATGGCCGCCCCCTTGAGCAACAACATGGGGCTCGGAGTGGTGGCATCCTATTCTCACGCGGGCAGGGCCGCGCGCCTGCGGAACCCGGGCGCCGCGGATCCCTTCGCCGCCTGGCGGCAGGCCAGAGCGCGCACCTACCAGGAGCGGCGGCCAGTCCACCTGGGGCTCATCGGGGCCTACCTTGTGCTGCTCGCCCTGGCCGTGCGGGGGAAGGAAACCTGGCGCGCCGCCCTGCTCGGGGTGGGGCTGATCCCCGTCGCTGCGGAGGTGCCCTGCTACGACCACGCGGTGCTGCTCGGCTACGGCCTGCTCGCCGGGCGATGGCGCGGGGTGGGCGCGGGTCTGAACCTGTACGCCGCCGCGGGCTGGCTCATGGTGTCCATCTGGCCCAGCTACGACCAACACTTCACATGGTTGTCAGCGCTTGGCGTGCTCTACGTTGTGGGGGTAACCGCGAGGGCAGCCGTGAAGGAGTAGGTCAAACGCTGGTGATTGACCTGACCTGCTCCTGGAGCTCGGCCACCAGCTCCTCGCGCGATTTCTGCTCCTCGCCGAGGGCCTCCTGCAGGCTCTTGTGTTTCCCCTCGGCCAGGTTCGTCTCGCGCACAAATATCTCAAGCTCGTCGGCCAGCTCCTTGAGCCTCCGCACGCGGTCCATGCGCACGGCGTGGGTGTTCTCTCCGTCCACCGTGGACCACTTGTAGTGGTAGTCCACCTCGGGCAAGCAGAGCCCGTACTTGTCAGCGCGGATGTGGATGGGCGTATCGGTGATGATGTGCAGGGCGTTGATCGACTTCAACTCGTCGATGTACTCGGCGTGCTCCTTGACGAAGTTGTAGGTCTCCATGAACGCCTCCTCGTCCTCGCCGGGGAAGCCGATGATGGTGAACAGCGCCGTGCGGATGCCCGCCTCGTGGGCGGCGCGCACAACCTCCGCCGCCTCGTCCGGGCCGAACAGGCGCAGCTTGTTCATCAGCTTGAGCACCTTGGGCGACGCCGACTCAACGCCGAGCTGTAGCTCGTAACAGCCGGCCTTGCGCATGGCCTGTAACACCTCGGCGGTCTGGCCCTTGTGTGGGATCGCCTCACCGCGCCACTCCAGCTCCAGCCCGTCGTCGATGATCAGCTGGCACAGCTTCGCCATCTCCTCCACGTCCCCGTTGATCACCGGGTCGCAGACGGTGAAGCGGTTGATGTGCAGGAACTCCACGTAGTGCTTGAGGCTGGCCAGGATCGCCTCGGCGGAGTGGGTGCGGTACTTGCCGTCGATCATCTTGCCCTTGCAGAAGCTGCAGGCGCCGATGCAGCCGCGGCTCCACTCCACGATGAGCTCGTCGCCGGGGTAGCGGTCGAGCAGGAAGTCCTCGTAGTGAGGGAACGGGATCCCGTCCAGGGGGAGTATCCGCTTGCGCCGCTTGTACTCCTCGGGCTCCGCGTCGGTGGCGGTCTGGATGTACACCCCCTTCAACCCCGACAGGCTCTCGCCCTCGCGCACCCGCTCAATGGCCTCAACAAGGATCGCCTCGCCCTCGCCCATGGCGTAGCCGTCGATGAGCTCCGGGACATTGTCTATGAAGATCTGCCGGTACTCCGGCGTGACGCAGGCCGGGCCGCCCAGCAGGATGTGCTTGTCCGGGCAGATTGCCTTGATCCGCCTGATCAGCTCGATGGTGCACCGCTCCTTGGGGTCCACCACCGAGAACCCGATGAGCGGCGCCGGGTGCTCGGCCATGATCTGGGCGTACTCGTCAAGGTGCGGTCCGATGACGTCGAGCAGCAGGTCGAAGGTGGTCTCGTTGCTCCAGAAGTTCTTGTTCTCCACATGCCAGAGCAGCTCCCAGTCCCTGCCAAGGCGATGGTAGAGGTCCACGTTCAGGTCGAGAACGTCCACGCCGTACCCCTTGTTCCGGGCGTATCCGGCCAGGTGGGCCAGGGCGGTGGGCGGGTTGGTGTAGCCCCAGGGCGCGGCGGTGGCCAGGATGACGTCCATGGGCCGCCCCTCGTCCGGGCGGTTCTGCCAGGGCGTCTCGGGAATGGGGAGCCGGTCTGGATCATGAGGGGGACACTCGCCACCCTCCTCCTGCTGCTGCTCGAGCTCGGGCGCGGGCTCGGCGGGCTCTTCAACCGGCTCGGGCCTGGGCACGGGCCGGGCCGGCTGGAGGGGCTCCTCCGCCCGGGCCTGCTCGTCGGCCGCGTCGCCGCCGGTCTCTCCGCTCAACCCCGGGCGCTCCAGCTCCCCGAGCACGCTGCCGCCCGGGGTGCCGGCGGTGCCCGGCGATGCCTCGAACTCCGGGCCGCGGCCCGGGATGAACGCCCCGATCAGGGCCTCCCGCGCCTCGCCCAGGGAGCGGCGCACCTCCTGGGTGGCCAGCAGGGGCGAGCGCCCGAAGGAGCGGGCCGCCTTGCCCGCCCGCTGCAGGCTGGACAGGGCCCGCGAAACGCCCGAAGGCCGCTGCTCCTCGGGAGACGGCTCCACCATTCCGGCGCCGGTGCCCTCCCACCCGGGCGGCCGCCAGGGCGGCTCAACCACCTTGGGCTCCTGGTCATCTGGCGCGGCCTCGGGCTCCGCCTCAGCCTCCCGCTCGGCCACGCGCGCGGGGTCTTCAACGTCGCGGCCCATGCTCTGGCCCACCCACACCGCGGTCTCCATGGTCCGGCTGTGGCGCAGGTACGGGATGCCGAAGTCGTCGAGCACCTGGCCCGGCTTGTCCACGGTGCCGTAGGCCAGCATGAACTTGCCCGGGTCGCGCTCCTTGATCCTGCGCATGACCTCCAGGGCCACGGCCTGGTTGGACTGGCAGATAAAGAAGAGCAGGTTGTCAGCGGGGACCTCTCGGGTCCGCGCCGCGCACCACTCCACATGCTCGGGGGTGTCCCGCAGCAGCTCGGCCGAGCCGTCGCCGTGGTGCACGATGCCGTGCCCGGCCCGGTGCCAGAGGTGGGTCATGTCGTTGCCCATGCGCTGGTAGACGCGCTCGGACATGTCGGCCAGGGTCTCGGTCATGCCGAGCTGGCGCAGCGCCGACTGCACGCCGGGCAGGGTGGAACCGTCGCTGTCCATGACAGCGCACGGGGTCAGCACCAGCGCCACATCGGCGGAGGTGTGTGGGGTAACTGGTTGCACCATTGCCTCCTCACAGCGACTACACGGGAACCCCTCGGGGAGGGGGCGCTGCCCGTTTACTATCTCGCGAATGGCCATGTACGGCTTCGAGTGCCACAGCTCGGTGATGCTCTGATCGGCCAGGCTGCCCGGCTTAACCTGCCGCTTCCAGTCCATGCAGCACAGGATGGTCTCGCCGCTGTAGAGCACATGCAGCATCTCGGGCCACCAGATGCTGTTACAGCCGAGCACCTGCTCGTTCTCGGGCGCCGGCACCACGTCGGTGTTGCCCGCGCGGCTGATGGAGCTGCCGAAGTAGCTGAGCCGCTTGACCCCGAGCTCGCGGAAGTGGTTCAGCTCGGCCTCCCGCTCCTCCACGGTGATGGGGCCGCCGCCGTTGAAGGTGACCATCAGCCACTCAGGGCCGCGCCTGGCGATGGCCTTCTCCACGAAGCGGTCCACCCTGCGGTAGGTGACGTCCCGCTTGAGCCCCATGGCCTCCTTGTACGCCTCCTCGGAGAAGCCGTGCACGGAGATGCCGATCCAGTCCAGGCCCGAATCGAGCAACGCGTCCGCGCGCTTGTCGGTGAGCAGGGACCCGTTGGTCAGGATGTGCACCGTGGCCTGGGGGTTGCGCTCCTTGGCGTAGTTGATGCGCGGCACGATGTTGGGGTCGAGCAGCGGCTCGTTCATGAGGTAGAGCATGACGCTCTGCACCTCATCCTGGTGCTCGGAGCACTCGTCCATGATGCGGCGGAAGAGCGCCTCCTCCATCACCCCCTGGTCCAGGTCATCCTTGACCGTGGGGTAGGGGCAGAAGCGGCAGGCGGCGTTGCAGCGGCTCACCGTCTGCACCATCACCTTTTCGGGGAATGGGACCAGATTCATGGCTGGTTACTCTAGCACTGCCGGAGGGCTACGGCACCCGTTGCTGCGGCCCCTGCCGCATGAGCTCGTTTAGCGCTCGGCGGGTG
This sequence comes from uncultured Kofleriaceae bacterium, assembly GCA_964497805.1. GTDB lineage: Bacteria > Myxococcota_A > Polyangia > CAZCFB01 > CAZCFB01. Next base: position 19,189 of record CAZCFB010000048.1, on the reverse strand, counting down.
TCTCTGGCCAGCTCCGGCAGATCATCAGGGCCGAGCCCCTCCACCGGGATCGGCTCGCCGAACAGGACGTCCACCCGCCCACCCCTGGCGCGCCAGTCGCCGGCGGGGCAGATGTTGCGCAGGCCGCGCAGGCCCATGGGCACGATGGGGGCGCCGGCCAGCATGGCCAGGCGGAAGGCGCCGGGGTAGAAGGGGCCGATGCGCCCGTCGCGGGTGCGGTGCCCCTCGGGGAAGACCACGAAGCTGTCCCCGCCGCGGATCATCTTCGCCGCGCGCTGGAACGCCTGCCGGTTGAGCTCCTTGTCCTTGCGGTCCACCGGGATCTGGCCGAACACCCGCACGCAGCCTCCGTACACAGGGATCTTGAAGTGGCTCTGGTCCTGAAAGGAGCGGTGGAAGTACGGGATCGACTGGAACACCACGAACAGGTCGAGCAGGCTCACATGGTTGATGCAGAAGATATAAGCGCCCTCGGGGGCCAGATGCTCCAGCCCGTGCTGGCGCACCTCGATGCCGGCCAGGCCGGTGACCCGCCGGCAGACGAACTTGCCCAGCCTGTCGAACTTGCGCCCCGGGATGAAGGTCTTGTCCAGCAGGTTGAAGAGCAGGAGCCAGCTGGCCAGGTGGGGAATGCTCACGGCCCAGCGCCCAACCGCCTTGAGGGTGTCGACGCGGGAGAAGGGCTGCAGGGGGTCCTGGAAAAGGTCCAACTCCTCGTTCAATTCAGGTGGGGCGGGCATGGGCTCAGTCTTCTTTCGGATCAGGTTCGATGTCGATGATGGGGCCGCGTGGCCGGGGAGCCTGGCCGTCACCCGGGGCCTGGAAGCCGGGGGGGAAGCCCGCGCCCATGACCCCCGGACCCATACCTGTCGCCACCAGGCCGCGCGCCTTGAAGTAGCGCACCAGGGCGGCGGCGGCTCGGCCGCGAACGGCCGGGATAAGCAGCAGGAAGCCGGTGGCGTCGGAGATGAACCCGGGCAAGATCAGGGTGGCCCCGACGATGAGCAGCATGATGCCCGCCACGATCTCCTCGGCGGGCAGCTCCCCCCGGCCCATGGCCCCCTGCATACGGGCCAGGGTGTTCAGGCCCTGCTGCCGCACCAGCGCGCCGCCCACCACGCCGGTGAGCACGCACGCCGCGGCGGCGGCGACAAAGGAGAGCCGGGCGGCCACCTCTATGAGCACGTACAGCTCGGCGAAGCCGACCACCATGACGAGCAGGAAGAATCGAGCGACGAAGGTCATTGCACAGACGGCTTATCTCATTCTGCGGCGGAGCGCCAGCAGGGCCGCCAGCAACAGCACCCAGGCCGGGGCCTCG
>CAZCFB010000048.1:7145-17768 GCA_964497805.1 uncultured Kofleriaceae bacterium | reverse complement strand
ACCCACCTTCTTTACCCCGCCCCATACCGTGGCCACCGCCCCGGCGGGGCCCTGGATGCCGAGGCCCACGTGGGCGTACGCCGAGGCCGCGGACACATCGAAGCTCACCTTCTTGCCTGGCTCGGGCTTCCCCGGGGACCAGGTAACCTTGGCGGCGCCGCGGCAGATGGGCACGCAGTCGCCCCTGGCTGTGCGGCAGGTGTAGCCAGCCTTGCACCCGCCGGCCGCGCCGCACTTTGCGGTTGCCTTGCACAGGCCCGAGCCCAGGTCGCAGATCTTCTGCCCGGAGCACTCCCCGTCATGGGTGCATGCCCCCGGCTGCGGCCCGCCGCACTTGGGTTTTGTCCAGGCGTGCTTCTTGGCGAAGGCCTTCTTCAGGTCGCCCAGCAGCTTGCTCCTGGAGCCAATCTCAAAGTCCCGCCCGGTGCCGTCGTCGTTCTTGGTCCAGCGGTACGGGGTGATGGCGCGCACCTTTGTCTTGGCGGTCTTGTTCCAGGCCGCGGCGTCGGCGTAGAGGGCCTGGAAGTAGCCGGTGTCCTTGTCCGGGTAGCAGGCGTTCCCCTTCTTCACGGCGCAGGCGTTGCCGCTCTCGGTGATGAACACCGGGGCGCCGGTGAGCCCCTTGGGCTGGATCACTTTTTTGATGTAGTCCCGGTAGATGTGAAAGTTCCAGTGCCAGGTGTCGCTCCAGGTGGCCCCGCCCGGGCACTGGTCGATGGTGTTGTCGTTGGCCTTCTTGGTGTTCGTCACCCAGCTGGTGTTGAGCTGCGATCCCGAGGTGGCCTGGGTGTAGGCGTGCAGGGCGAAGCCGTCCGGCTTGACCCCCTTGGCCTTGATCTTGTCGATGATCATGCGCAGGGACTGGAGGCAGCCCGGGGAGTAGGGGGAGTTGGGCGCCACCAGCACCAGATCCGCCTTGTGCCCGGGCAGGGCGTGCACCCGCTTGTGGACCTCCACGTAGGCCGCGGCGTAGGCCGCCGAGGAGCAGTCCGGATCGCTCTTGTTCCAGGTGAAGTTGGGCTCGTTCCCCACGATCCAGACATGGATGTTGGGGCACTTGCCCACAAACGCGGCGAAGGCGGAGGCGTAGCCTGGGGCCTTGGAGCTGTTCTTCGGCACTGACTCGGAGCCGGACACGTCCAGCCGCTGGATGATGGAGATCCCGGCCTTGGTGGCCGAGGCGTGGCAGTTGGCCCCGGGCGTGCCGCTGGAGCCGATGTACTGCAGGTCCGTGATCCAGCCCTTGTCGCACCCCGAGGTGGCCCCCTTCATCCAGGACTCTGCCTGCATGTCGTGCATGCCATTGAGCAGCGCGCTCTGCCCAGGCGGGGGCTGGGCAGCGGCCACCGCGGGCCAGAGCGCCAACAGCAGGGGGAGGCACCGGTGCATGCCGCGATCATACCGCAGGCGCTGCGCGCCTCCACGGGTAGATGCTCGCTGTCCTTGTTCGCACCCGGTCGGCCGCCAGGGTAACCTGGGCGCGTGAAGGCCTACTTCAGGTTCATCATCAGCCACCGCCTCCTGGTGGTGCTGGTCGTCGCCGGCATCACCGCGCTGGCTGGCTGGAGCGCCTCCCGGGGCGTTGTGGCCTCGTCGCTGGCCAAGCTCTTCTTTGGCGAGAGCCCCGCCTTCTCCCGTTACCAGGACCGGATCCGCGAGTACGGCACCGAGGAGGTCAACGTCTTCGCCTTCCGGTCGCCCGAGCTGCTCGGCAAAGAGCAGCAGGCCAGCCTGCGCCAGGCGGTGGACGAGATCCAGGACTTCAGCATCGTGGCCCGGGTGATCTCGCTCTTCGACGCCCAGCAGATCCACGTGGACCATGAGGAGACCCTGAAGATCAACCGCTTCGCCCGGGAGGCGCTGGACAACCCTGCGCGGCGAAAGGAGCTGGCGGAGGCCCTGAGGAAGGACCGGCTGGTGGGCGGCACCGTGGTTTCAAAGGACGGAAAGAGCACCGCCATCTTCGTGGAGGTCAACCCCGAAAAGCAGAAGGGCTTCTCCGCAGAGCGGGGCCCGGTGTTCGTCTCCAAGGTCGCCGATATCCTCGCCCGGGCCGGGGTGGAGGGGCCCATCCACAAGGCCGGGTTTCTGGTCTCCCTCTCGGCGACCATCGAGGAGAGCTACTACAACCTGAGGACCATCTTCCCCTTCGTGGTGGTCATCCTGCTCGTGACGGTTTGGCTGCTCTTCCGGCGCCTCTGGCCGGCGCTGCTGTCAGGGTTCGTGTCGCTGCTCGCCGTCATCTGGACCATGGGCCTGGCGGTGGCCATCGACCCCGAGATCAACATCATCATGACCATGGTCCCCGGCGTGATCATGATCGTCGGCTTCTCTGATGTGGTGCACCTCTGCTCGGCCTACCTGCTGGAGCTGGAGGGCGCCAGGTCCAAGGACGAGGCGATCCTGCGATCGGCGCAGGATGTGGGCAGGGCCTGCTTCTTCACCTCCATCACCACCTTCGTCGGGTTCATCTGCATGTCCCTGATCCCCACGCCGGTCTTTCGCACCGCCGGGGTGGTGTTCGGCGCCGGCGTGGCCAGCGCCCTGCTCATCGCCATGACCATCACCCCCATCGTCTTCTCCCTGCTCGGCAAGCCCAAGCCTCTGCGCGTGGGGGCGACGTCGCGCATCCACGAGGTCATCGACAGGCTCCTGGACCGGACCAACTGGCTGGCCACCCGTCGCACGAGGTGGGTCCTGGCCGCCTTCGCCCTGTGCGGGGTCCTCATCGCCGTGGGGATCTCTCAGCTGAACATCCAGGCCGACTTCTCCAGCCGGTTCCCCCGGGACCACCAGCTGAACAAGGACCTGCGCTGGTTCAAGTCGAACTTCGCGGGCGCCACCGGCCTGGACATGTTCATCGAGGTGCCGGACCGGGACGGCCTGTTTAACCCGGAGACCTTCGCCAGCATCGCCCGCTATCAGGACCAGCTCGTGGCCTTGCCCGAGGTGGACCTGGCCTTCTCCTTCATCGATCTGATCCGCGACATGCACCAGAAGCTCGACCCGGGCGGCGGCCCCCTGCCCAGGACGCGCCAGGCCATCGCCCAGTATGTGCTCCTGTTCGAGATGAACGGGGGAGAGGACCTGGACCGCCTCATCGACTTCGAGCGGCGGCAGATGCGCATCACCCTGCGCCTCAACGACGGGGAGCTGCGCACCAGCGCGGTGGTGGGCAAGAGGGCGCAGCGCATGGGGCCGAAGCTCGGCCAGGGGGCCACCATCGAGCCGTCAGGGTTGACCTACCTCATAGGAGACTGGATAGACGAGATCCTCAACGGCCAGCGCCGCGGGCTCGCCGTATCGATCCTGCTGATCACCATCATGATGATCTTCGCCCTGGGCGGCCTGCGGATGGCCCTCTGGTCCATGGTGCCCAACATCTTCCCCCTGCTCGCCCTGGGCGGGGTCATGGGGGGGCTGATGGACTATGTGGACAGCGACACCTTGATGGTGGGGCTCATCGCCATCGGCATCGGCGTGGATGACACCATCCACTTCCTGGTTCGATACCGTATCGAGGCAGCCCGCGCCCCCGACGGCGCCATCCAGCGCACGTTCAACTTCGCCGGCCGGGCGATCATGATGACCACCGTGATCCTGGTGCTCGGCTTCCTCCCCTTCGGGTTCGGCGACTACTTCAGCACGGCCATGTTCGGCACCCTGCTCCCCTTCTGCCTCGTGGCCGCGTTGCTGGCCGATCTGCTGCTGGTCCCGGCCCTGATCAAGGCGGGGGCCATCAAGGCTTCCTGAGCAGGTCCCGGGGTGAGGGGCTTCAGCGCCGCAGGGTCGCCAACACCGTGTCCCACGGCGCGGGGGCTGAAAAATCCCCTTCGCCATCAGGCAGCATCACCCTGCTGGCATGCAGCATGGCGCCGTTGAACATGGGAAGCTCCCGCCCGCCGTAGAGCGTGTCCCCGGCCAGGGGGTGGCCAAGGTGGGCCATGTGCACCCGCACCTGGTGGCGCCGGCCGGTGCTGCTCTGGATCCGGACCAGGGTGTACCCCTCCACCTGCTCAACCGGGCTGATCACGCTGCGCGCCTCGTGCGCTGGTTCGGGTAGGTACTCGTCCACGGCCACCACCCGGGTCGGATCTCCGGGCGCCGGCTTCACCGAGGCGGTCACCTCCGTGTCCCCGGCCAGGCTCCCCTGGACCAGGGCCAGGTACTCCTTGTTCACTCGCCCCCCGCTGAAGTGACCGCGCAGGGCGGTGTGGGTGCCCCTGTCCCGGGCCGCCAGGATCACACCGGAGGTGGAGCGGTCCAGCCTGTGGACCAGCCCGGCCTCCCGGGCCTCGGGCGAGGCGTCCGCGCACTCCGGGTATCGGGCGAGCAGGGCGTTGGCCAGGGTGCCACGCTCTCCCGGGCGGAGGGGGTGGCAGGCCATGTCGGCCGGCTTGTCCAGGACCACCATGCCCTCGGTCTCGGCGATGACCTCGAGGGGCAGCTCTGGCTGGGGGATCGGCCCACGAGCTCCGGCCTCCCCCGGCACCTCCACGCGCTGCCCCTGCCGAAGGCGCGCCCCCTTGGCCGCCGTCCGCCCCTCCAGGCGCACCTCCCGCGCCTGCAGCAACCGGTTGACCTCACCCCGGGTGAGGTGCGGCATGCGGCCGAGCAGAAAGCGATCCAGCCGGAGGCCTGCCTCCGTTTCGCGGACCTTGTAGGTGGGCATGAGGGATGAAGCGGGAAGGGATTCGCCTGGCCGTCCAGCGGCCTGAATCTCTAGCGCTTGGAGAACTGGTAACGCTTGCGGGCGCCGGGCTGACCGTACTTCTTACGCTCCTTCACGCGCGCGTCGCGGGTGAGGTAGCCGGCCTTCTTCAGCGGCGGGCGCAGCTCGGCGTCGTACTGCAGCAGGGCGCGGGAGATGCCGTGCCGAATCGCCGCGGCCTGGCCAGTGCCGCCGCCTCCGTGCAGGTTGACCTTGATGTCAAACGTCTCCTCGTTCTCGGTGAGCACGAGGGGCTGCATCAGCACCAGGATGTTGGTGGCGCGGGGGAAGTAGTCCTCCACGGTCCGGCCGTTGACGCGGATCTGGCCGCTGCCGGGGGTCATGAATACACGTGCCACGGCGGCCTTGCGGCGGCCGGTGCCGTAGTAACGATCTTGCGTGTCCGTGGTCATGCCTGGACCTCCACTGCCTTGGGCTGCTGAGCCTCATGGGGATGTTCTGCACCCGGGTAAACCTTGAGCTTCTTGAGCAGCTTCCTGCCAAGCGGGCCCTTGGGCAGCATGCCCCACACCGCGTGCGTGATCAGGTCGGCGGGCTTGCGCTCACGAATCTCGCCCGCGGTCCTGCTGCGCAGGTGGCCGACATAGCCGGTGTGCCGGTAATAGACCTTGTTATCTTCCTTGCGCCCGGTCAGGCGGACCTTGGCGGCGTTGATCACCACCACGAAGTCGCCGGTGTCCACGTGCGGCGTGAACTGGGGCTTGTTTTTGCCGCGGAGCATACGTGCGATGGCGGTGGCCGCCCGGCCGAGGGTCACCCCGTCCAGATCCACCACGACCCACTCACGGGGCACTTCATTAGGCTTGGCCTGAAAAGTCTTAGACATCTTATTTCCTTATCTATCCTTCAATGGGCGGACGCACCGCGTCCAGCTCGCGAAACCGGGAGTTTGTACTGTCTAGGAGGCACCCTGTCAACTGGTTTAGCGCACTCGCCGGGGCGATTTGCCCCGGCGCGCCCGCTACGGGCCATCGGCCCGCAATGTTGCTTCGCCTGGCCACGCCAGGCTGTTGCCGGGGACCGCGGCCGCGTCCCCGGCTGTTCGGCTTGAAGCCGTTGGCCATATGAGCTTCAATGCTCTCCACCGATGCTCGTGCACCTGCATATCAAGGATCTGGCCATCATTGAAGAGGTGGAGCTGCGGCCCGGCTCGGGGCTCAACATGCTCACCGGCGAAACGGGCGCGGGTAAGTCGATCATCGTGGGCGCCGCCGCCCTGCTCCTGGGGGCCAGGACCTCCGGTGACATGGTGCGCGCTGGCCAGGAGGAGGCGGTGGTGGAGGCCCTCTTCGACATCTCGGGCCGTCCCACCGTGGCTGACGCGGTGCAGGCTGCCGGGCTGCCGGACGGGGAGGGGGAGCTGCTGGTGCGCCGGGTGGTGGCCCGCTCAGGGCGGGGACGGGTCCATGTCAACGGCGCGCTCTGCACCCTCACGGTGCTGCGCGGGCTCACCTGCGACCTGCTGGATATCAGCGGCCAGCACGAGCACCAGCGCCTGTCCGACCACGCGGTGCAGCGCGGGATCCTGGACGCCACGGCCCTCAAGCGCGGGGATCTCACCCGCATGGCCGGGCGCCACGGAGATCTCCGCGAGATCTCGGCCAGGCTGCGGCGCACCAGCCAGGACGAGGCAGAGCGGACCCAACGCCAGGAGTTCCTCTCCTTCCAGCTCCGCGAGCTGGAGGCCGCCGCCCTGAACCCGGGGGAGGAGGAGGAGCTGCGCCTGGAGCGCGAACGCCTGCACCGGGCCTCCGAGCTGCTGGAGGCGGCTGCCGAGGGCGAGGACCAGCTCTACTCGGGAGATGGATCCGTCACCGAGCTGCTGACCCTGCACCAGCGCCGCCTCTCCTCGCTGGCTCACCTGGATCCCAAGCTGGCCGACCTGGCGGCTCAGCTGGAACAGGCCGCCGTGCAGGTGGAGGACGTGGCCCACACCCTGCGGGCTTACGCCGCCACCGAGGAGCTGGATCCGAGGCGGCTGGACCAGGTGGAGGAGCGGCTCGACCTGCTGCTCCGCCTGAGCCGCAAACACGGCAAGAGCGTGGAGGAGCTGCTGGCTCACCAGGAGATCCTGCAAGAGGAGCTGCAAGGGTTGGAGAGCCTGGAGGAGCGGAGGTCTGAACTGGAGGCAGGGCTGGAGCAGGCCCGCGCCAAGGCCGAGAAGTTGGCAGCGAAGCTGGAGCGGGCGCGCACCCGGGCCTCCCGCAAGCTGGCCGCCGAGGTCACCGACCACCTGGCCCGCCTGCGTATGGAGGGGGCCCGGCTTCAGGTGGCGGTCACGGCCCAGGCCGCCCGCGAGGGAGATGAGCCGTCCCTGGTCTTCGGGGAGCGGCGCCTGGGCCCGGCCGGCTGGGATCGGGTGGACCTCCGCATCTCCACCAACCCGGGCGAGGAGCCGCGGCCCCTGGCGCGGGTGGCCTCCGGGGGTGAGCTCTCCCGGGTGATGCTGGCCCTGCACCGGGTGCTGGGCGAGCGGGATCCCATCTCCACGGTGATCTACGACGAGGTGGATGCCGGGGTGGGGGGCGCGGTGGCCGATGTGGTGGGGCGCTACCTGGCAGAGGTGGGGCGGCACCGCCAGGTCCTGTGCGTGACCCACCTGCCCCAGGTGGCGGCCCACGCTGACCACCACTTTCATGTGGACAAGTCCCTTAGCAAGAAGCGGGCGAGGAGTCAGCTGCGAAAGCTGGGCGACAAGGACCGCGTGGAGGAGTTGGCCAGGATGCTGGGCGGCAAGCGAGTGACCAAGAAGGCGCGGGAAAACGCTCGGGAACTAATAACAGCGGCCAGCAATAGTTAAAGCTAAACATTAACTATTCTTGAGCCACTGTTGACGCCCACTCGGGCACCATGGTATCCACATGCCTGCCTACGGCGGTGCCACGGCTACTCGCACTGCCCGCTACCAGACCATGAGACGAAAGAGCTACCACGGCCTCCGCTCCAGACAGTACCGCTCCAGACGGGGTGGTAGCTGGAAGGGGAGTATGCGCCTGGGGCTGCTGTTCGCGGTGCTGGTGGGGATCAACGTCTACGTCTTCTTCTTCCGCGGCGGCACCTCCATCCAGGACATCCTCAAGGCCTCGGCCATCAAGAAGGCTGGCGAGGCGGCCGAGAAGATGAAGGCCGCGCCGGATCCGGCGGATGAGGCCGTACTGGGCGGCAAGGCCCAGGCAGGCACCCAGGTCATCACCGGCTCCATGAAGGGGCACCTGGGCCTCTCCACTGCCCTGGCCTCGGTCAAGCTCGGCCCGGAGCAGGTGGATGAGCTGGTCCAGGCCCTGCGCTCGGTGCTCGACATGCGCACCCTGCAGCCGCGGCACAAGTTCGAGGTTCACCTGGATCCAGCCAGCGGCCAGCTGCAGAAGTTCATCTACCGCCTCTCCAAGATCTCTGCGGTGGTGGCCACTCGCGGGCGGGACGGCGGGCTGCGCGCGCGCAAGGCCGAGCGCAAGCTGGACGTCAAGACCATCAAGCTGGCCGGCCAGGTGAAGACCTCCCTGGACACGGCGATCCTGGGCAAGGGGGAGTCGTACTCCCTGATCTCGCGCTTCGTCTCCCTGCTCTCTTACGACATCAACTGGTACTCGGATCCGCGCGAGGACGACGAGTACCGCCTCATCTTCGAGAAGCGATACCTGGGCGGCAAGTTCTACGGCTACGGCCGCATCATGGCCGGCGAGTACCGCGGCATCCTCGGCAAGCGGCAGGTGTTCCACTACACCACCCGGGCGGGCAAGGGCGGCTACTACACGCCGGAGGGCCGCTCGGTGAACCGGCAGTTCCTGCGCATCCCGCTCAACTTCCGCCGCATCTCCTCCAAGTTCGACCGCAAGCGCTACCACCCGGTGCTCCACCGCACCAAGGGGCACTTCGGCGTGGACTACGCCGCGGATCCGGGCACGCCGGTGTGGGCCACCGCAGACGGCAAGGTGACAAAGGCCGGCCGCTACGGCGGCGCGGGCAAGATGGTCCAGTTGATCCACAAGAACCATGTGAGCACGGTGTACATGCACTTCTCCCGCATCGCCCGGGGGATCAAGGCCGGGCGCAAGGTCCGCCAGCGCCAGGTAATCGGCTACGTGGGCTCAACCGGGCTGGCGAGCGGTCCCCACCTGCACTACGGTATCTACGTGCGAGGAAAGCATGTTGATCCGATGAAGTTCGACGGCGGCAAGGGGCCGCTGCTGCCCCGGGACGAGCGCATGCGCTTCCTGGACAAGCTGCCAGACCTCCAGGCAGGGCTTGAAAGCATCTCCATTGAGTAACGGATCCCTACAGAACACAGCCGCGCATCCCTCGGCGCAGGACCCTGTGGCCGGCACTGGGACGCTCTTCTTTGATGTGTTCCGCTCCCTGGCGCTGATCAAGCGCCTGGCGGTCACTGACTTCAGGGGCGCCTACTCCGGCTCGGCGTTGGGCGTGGTCTGGGCCGTGGTTCAGCCCCTGATCATGATCACCATGTACACCCTGATCTTCGCCGTGGTGCTCAAGGTGAAGGTGGGCGCCAGGGGGGGAGTGACCGAGTTCGGGCTCTTCCTGATCTGCGGCATGATCGCCTTCAACACGGTGGCCGAGGGGATCCGGCGCTCGGCGACGGTGTTCATAAACGAGGCGCACCTGCTGCGGCGCTTGCCCATGCCGCCGGCGGCGCTGCCCGCGTCCCGGGTGACCACTGTGCTCATGGAGCAGAGCATCGCCCTGCTGATCTTCTTCGTGCTGCTGTTCGCTTTCGGCAAGCCGCCCGGCCCCAAGGCGATCTTCGTCTTCACGCTGATCCCGCTGCAGATGGCCATCTCCATGGGCATCTCCACGGCCATCGCCTGCGTCACGGTGATGTTCCGCGACCTCGGGGCGCTCACCGACTCCCTGATCACCATCTGGTTCCTCGGGACCCCGATCTTCTACCCCCGCGACTTTCTCCCCCCGATGCTGCGCCAGATCATCGACTGCAACCCGATGACCGCCGTGGTGGGAAGCTACCGGGCCCTGCTTCTGCATGACCAGTGGCCCGCCATCGGCGATCTGCTCTACGTGTCGGTGTGGGCCATCTTCTTCCTGCTGGCTGGCAACTGGGTCTACGGGCAGGTCCGCGGGGTAATCATCGACCACGTCTAATCCTCGCGGGGGTTACACATGAGTGAGAGCACCACGCTGGAATCCCGGATCGTCCGGGTAGAGATCCATCGCCGCAAGGCCCTGATTACCCGGGCAGCGCGGCTCAACTTGCGGACCGGATCTGTAGCGGCCTGCCGCCTGGAGGGGCTGCCAGTCATCATGGAGGATGATTCGGTGCGCGTCTCTGGCCTGGCCAGGGGTGGGGGCCGGCTGCTGGACCTGCGGGTTGAGCTGGAGCTGGCGTCCGCGGGGGCGGCGCTTCGCGGCCCTGGGGAAGAGGCCCTGCGCGATCTGCTGCGCCAGCGCGTTGAGCTGGAGGTGCAGCTTGCCCGGCTAGCCTGGGAGCTGGAGCAGCTGCGGGAGCTGGAGCCAGGGGCCTTCTCGGTCACCGACCTGCCCGAGCCGCTGGCCTTCTCGGCGCGGCCCACGGCCAAGGCCTGGCTCAAGGTGATCCCCACCCTGACCAAGCGTCTGGGGGCAGGCCAGGACCAGGTGCGGGAGCTGGGCCTGGAGCTGGAGAAGCTGGACGACCGGATCCAGGCTGCCAGGGACGAGCTGCGGCGGGAAGGGGACGCGGCCGGGCGCAGAGCCGCGCGGGCCCACAAGGCGATCCTGCTGCGGCTGGAGCCTGCCTCGGATCGCACGCGCCTGTTGGACCTGGAGCTGAGCTACCTGGTGCCCGCCGCCCGCTGGCTGCCCGAGTACGAGCTGCGGGTGGACCGCGTTGACGACAGCGCCGAGCTGGTGCTGCGCGCCTCGCTGGCCCAGCGCAC
>CAZCFB010000048.1:0-7045 GCA_964497805.1 uncultured Kofleriaceae bacterium | reverse complement strand
GGCGCTCTGCTCCTCCACCCAGCCCGGGCCGAGCCATGGCGCAGGAGCTGGCAGAGCCCAAGGCAGAGCCCGAGCCTGCCGTGCCGATGCCCGACGCGGGAGAGGACGCGCTGGCCTTCCACCGGCTGGAGCTCGCCGGTCCGGATGAGGGGAGCAGCCGCGGACGGCTCAAGGCCCGCTCCTGGATGGACGAGGTCGCTGCCAAGGACCCGGAGCTGGGTGGGCTGCCCGTGCACGAGCTGCGGCGTTGCCTTGCCGGCCCTACCTCGGGGCGGGTGGAGCTCCCGGTGCCCGAGCATGGCGCCCCCCTGGAGCTGTCCGCCGGACATTTCTCTGTGCGTTACCCCTCGGAGGGCCCGGCCACGGTGGCCTCGGACGGCGCGCCCCACCGCGTGGGCCTGCTCCGCCGGGAGGGGGCGGTGCGCCGGGTCTACCGCTGCGTGCCCGCGCTGGATCAGAACGTGTACGAGCAGTGCACCTTCATCAACCCGCTTGGGCTCCCCCTGCTGGCCGGGCCGATCAGGGTCTACCGCGGGGGGGACTACCTGGTGACTGGGCCCCTGGCCACGACCCCCCGGGGCGGCGAGGTGACCGTGGGGCTGGGCGTGGAGCCAGGCCTGGTGGTGGCCCGCAACTGCCGCTTCGAGGAGCGGTCGCAGGGGATCTTCGGCGGCGACTCGGTGCTGGAGCACACCATCACCCTTGAGGTGCGCTCCCGGCTGCAGCGCCCGGTGAGGCTGGAGCTGCTGGAGCGGGTGCCGGTCACCGGAGAGAAGGACGTGGAGGTGGAGGTGCTGGTGACCATCCCGGAGGCGATCCCGTACGACCAGCGAGACCGCGGGCGGCTGGTGCGGGGCGGGCTGCGCTTCGTGCTCGACCTGGACCCGGGAGCGGAGAAGATCTGCACCCTCAAATACCAGGTGACCATCCCTAGCAAGATGGCGATCCAGGGAGGGAACCGCCGTGACTGAGCACAAGATCATCGAGGTGGAGGCCCCGATCCAGGAGGTCGTGGTCTACGAGGACCGGGCCCAGATAACCAGGCGGGCCACCGTGAAGCTACCCCCGGGCAAGCGGCTCGTGCGCGCCTCCGGGCTGACGCCCCTGCTGTGCGACCGGACCCTGCGCTGTCAGGCGCCTGAGGGGGCGCGGCTGCTGGACCTGCGGGTTGAGCGCACCTACCGCACGCTTGATGCCCGGCCCCACCGTGAGCAGGAGCTGCGCAAGGCCCTCAAGGCGCGGCTGGCTCGCTACCGTGAAGCGCTGGACCTGGCCTCGGGCAGGGCGCACGAGCGCCACCTGCTGGATCTGGCCGCCGAGGAGCTGATCACCCAGCTACAGGAGCGGCTCACCGTGGGGGAGGCATCCACCAGCTGGACCGCTGACCTGGATCGGCTGGGCAAGAAGGCGGCCACCCTGGAGCAGGAGATGCTCAAGCTCCAGTGGGCCCAGGACGATCGGCGGCGGCGGATCATCAGGGCGCTGGAGGAGTTGGCTGATTCTCTGAGCCCCGCGCCCGAGTACCGGGCGGCCCTGATCACGGCGGTGGAGGCGCAGACGGGCGGCCAGGTGGAGCTCGCGTGGCAGTACCAGGTGCCCTGCGCTCTGTGGCGGCCCGCCTACGACGCCGAGCTGAGCAAGGGCGAGGCGGACAAGGCCACGGTCGCCTGGCGCTCACACGGCACAGTGTGGCAGCGCACCGGCGAGGCGTGGGAGGACGTTGCGCTCACCTTCTCCACCGAGCGTCCGGCCCTGGGCGCCACGCTGCCCTTGCTTGAGGACGACCACCTCCACCTGCGGGAGAGGAGCCGCCAGGAGCGGGATGTGCTGGAGATCGAGTCCCGCGACCAGGTGATCCAGAAGGCGGACGAGGTGGGGGCCGAGCGCAGACAGGACGACACACCTCCAGGACTGGAGGACGGGGGCGAGCCCAGGCACTACACCGCCGAGGCGAAGGTGACTATCCCCTCTGACGGGCGCCCGCACCGGGTGCGGGTGGGGACCTGGGATGCCGAGGCCGAGCTGGAGCTCGCCTGCCTGCCGGAGAAGGCCCGCTATGTCTTCATGCGCTCCTTCCAGGTGAACCCGGATCAACAGCTGCCCCTGCTGGCCGGCCCGGTGAGCCTGGTGCGCGAGGGCGGGTACGTGGGCCGCTCCAGGATCGGCTACGTGGCGCCGTCCGAGCGGTTCACCCTCTCCTGGGGCTCGGAGGACGACCTCACCGTGCTGCGCGAGGTGAGCGACGAGCAGAGGCGGGGGAGCCTGCTTGGCGGGCGCCGGGAGGAGCTCACCCGGGTGAAGCTGGTGGTGGCCAACCAGGGCGAGGACCAGGTGGAGGTGGAGCTGTACGAGCGTGTGCCGGTGTCGGAGATCGAGGCGGTGAAGGTGAAGGTGGACAAGGAGACCACCGCCGGATACCACCTGGACGACGACGGTCTGGTCAACTGGAAGCTGGAGCTGGGCCCCGGCCATGAGGAGGAGGTGCGGCTCGCCTTCTCGGTGAACTTGCCGGACAAGGCCCAGGTAAGCGAGTAGAGATCTTGGAAGCAAACTGCACAATCTGGGACCTGGATCCCATCATCTTGCGCCTCGGATCGCTCCAGATCCGCTACTACGGCATCCTCTTCGCCTCGGCCTTTTACCTGGGCTACCGCACCCTGTTGTGGCAGTTCGGGCGGCCCGGGATGGACCTGGACCTGGCCCGGCGTTACTTCCTGTACATCTTCTTCGGCGCGGTGCTCGGCTCCTTCTTTGGGCACCGGATCTTTTACCGCTGGGACGTGTTCATCAGTAACCCGCTGTCGGTGTTCGACATCCGCGGGGGAATGAAGGGGCTGGCCAGCCATGGGGCCACGGTGGGCATCCTCGCCGGGGTGTACCTGTTCCACCGGATCTCGAAGATCCGTTACCTGGAGCTGTGTGACCGGGTGATCTTCGGGGTGGCCATCGGCGCCACGCTGGTGCGGGTGGGCAACTTCTTCAACTCGGAGATCGTGGGGCGACAGGCCGATGGTTTGGCCTGGGCCTTCTGCTTCCCGCGCTTCGACCGGGGGGCCATGATCCCGCGCCACCCGAGCCAGATCTACGAGACCATCATCGGCGTCGCGGTGCTGGCGTTGCTCTTCCTGGTGGATCGGATGGCAGGTAAGGACAAGCGGCCCCTTGGGCTCCTGTTCGGTACCTTCATGACCTCATACTTCGCCCTGCGGTTCGTGGTGGAGTACTTCAAGGCGTACCAGGCCCTGGACAGGGACGCGCTGCTCACCATGGGCCAGTGGCTGAGTATCCCCTTCTTCCTGGTGGGGGTGGTCACCATCATCTGGTCGCTCAAGGCCAGGCGCCCGGGGCACATTCCTCCGGGCGGCGAGAAGAAGCCGGACAAGCGCCCCGCCAAGCGGAAGAAAAAGAAGAAGTAGAAGCGGCGTCCTCGCCGCTTTCAGCTTTCAGCTGACACACGCGGCAAGATGCCGCGTCTACATCCCCGCGTCAGGGGCGACCCCCGCGTCCGGCGCCGCGGTTGGCTCCGTCTTCTCTTCCTCGAGCTTCTTGTACTGGCAGATGTTGTCCACGAGGATGTGGTCCCACTCCTCGGAGCCGTTGTCGAACACTTCTATCTGGACCTCTTTTCCCCTGTACTCATCCGGCACATCCCACCGCTTGTGGCGCAGCTGGTGGTCGCGGTGGCCACGGGTGACCCAGATCTCCTGGCCCTCCATCAGCACCCTGACGCCCACCTGCTCCGAGCCGCCGCCGCCGATGACCAGCTCCAGCCGGTCCCCTGTCAACTTGAACGGATCGCTGAGCAGGACGCCGGTGCGGGCGTCCAGGGCGCGGTAGCTGTCCACGATCCACTTGCCGATGAAGTCCTCGCGCACGCCCGGGGGCGGGCGGCGGTTCACTGGACCCTCGCCGAAGGCTTCGCCCGAGGCGGTCCACCCGGTGAAGTCGCCTGACTCAAAGTCCAGGCAGGGGCCCACCCGCTGGTGCTTCTCCTTCACCCTGCGGAAGACCATGATGTGGAACTCCCCGGCTGACCCCGGGCTGTCCCGGGCGGCCAGGTGCAGGGCCTTCCAGGTCCACACCTTCTTCACCGGGGCGTAGAAGCGGTTGAAGTCCGGGTGGTGCACCAGGTCGGTTTCTCCCTGCCAATAGCCCGGCGAGTACTCGAAGTCATGGGGGTAGGTCTTGGTGTTGAGCACCACGAAGGCGGGCTTCTGCTTGAGCACATAGTCCGAGTCCCACTTGGTGTGGATCAGCCCGTGCCCGGGGCGGCGGGCGATGTGCTTGTCGTTGAGCCCGGCCATGTCCAGCACCGGCAGCCCCACGTAGTAGGGGAGGGCGCCGGCGTGGTTCACGGCGATGAGATCGGTGGGCTTGGCCTCCTTGCGCAACCAGGTGGCGACGTCCTTGCTCACCCGGGTCATGTCCCCCTCCATGTTGATGAGCTGGCCCCGGCGTTCGCCGCGCAGGGCGGCCTCCCACTCTGACCTGGGCGTGCCGATCAGGTTGTGCAATTGGCCGACCAAAATAAGGAGGCCCAGGGCAGCGGAGAGCCCTGCCGGCCAACCAAGGCGCGCGGCCCGCTGCAGGCCCACGCCGATGGCCGCGGCCGCGATGGGCACGCATGGCTGGAACATGCGCCACTCGCGCATCCAGTCGCCACCCTCGAGGGTGATGATCACCACCAGCAAGGTCAGGGCGGCCATCAGCAAGCGACCAACTCTGGATCCAAGTACGCCCAGCAGGAGCGGGGCCCCGGCCAGGGCCACGTAGATGGGGCGCTCGTTCACCAGGCGCCGCAGGTAGACCCACCCCTCGTGGAACTGGTCACACCCCACCACCTTGGCGTGGTAGGTGTTGGGCATGAGCTCGCCGAAGTAGCTGACGCGCCAGATCTGGTAGATGACGAAGCCGAGACCCCAGATCAGGGCCCAGCGCCAGCGCCTCTGAATCACCCGGGCCAGGTCCGCGCGGCTCCGGAGGCCGATCACAAGGAAGCCCACGGGCACCGCGGCGAAGGCCGGCCCCTCGGGCCTGATCAGGAACAGACAGAGCAGGGGGATGGCCGATCCCCAGGGGCGGTAGTCGGGGCGGCTGTCCGCCTCTTCCCTGGCGAAGAGCAGCAGGGTGAGCAGGATCAGCATGCCGAAGGCGGCCGTCTCCAGCCGCATGGAGGTCCACCAGATGTAAGGGAAGCTGGCCACCAGGGGGAGGGGGGCCAGGGCGGCCAGGGCCCAGGCCGTCTTCTCGGCGCGCTCCAGCCGGCCCGCCCAGACGATCAACACCACCGCGGCCGCGGCCGAGAGCCAGGTGAGCCACTGCGCGGCCGCCTCGATGGGAGCGCCGAGCAGGTTGAGCAGGGCCAGCGCGGCCACCCAGAGGAAGTTGGAGTACCCCTCCACCCGGTAGCCGGGGTTCCACTCCAGCCCCATACCCGTGGCCAGGTTGCGGGCATAGCGGAAGGAGATGTAGGCGTCGTCCGAGACCATGCCGCCGTAGTAGTTGGCCATCACCCCCAGCAGCAGGAGCACCGGCAGGGAGGCGAGCAGGAGGCCCCACGGGAGGCGGGTCCAGGTATGTAGTGGGCCTCGGTCCATGGCTGGGCGCCAGTATAAGACGTTCTCGCGGGGAGGGAAGCCAGACTTCACCCGGTCTCAAAATCCATTGAATATATCTCTGCGGCAGGGTCGGTGTGCCTGGACGCCGGGATGGATATGGCTAGACTGTGGGCACCTCATGCGCGCCTGCCTGTTCATAGCCACGCTGCTGCCGGCCCTCCTGTTTCCAGGATGCGTGGGGCAGGACCTGGATGGAAAGCTGTGCGCCGGGCGAGAGCCCCTGGATCCGACCGTGGCCGCCCTGGCCGCGGTTGTCCTGGCCACGCCGCCCGTGACCCCGGCCAGGCCGCCTGCGCCGCCGCCGTATGTGGCCACGCGCCCGGACGACGGATCGTTCTCCTTTGTTGTGCTGGGCGATACGCAGTTTCACAACAACGACTGCCACGCCGGCCCCCCGGAGCTCAACTCCTTGCCCGACGCCGTGCTCAAGCTCAAGCCGAAGTTCATGCTCCATGTGGGCGACCTGATGCACGAGGCGCGGGACCCGGGCACCTACCATATCTTCGCCTCCTGCCTGGCCAAGATGCTCGACAAGGTGCCCATGTTCCCCGCGGTGGGGAACCACGACATGGACTACGACCTGGGCATCGTCAACTTCCGCGAGTACCTGCAGCACCAGCTCTTTGTGCGCAACGCGGCCCTGCTGGGCGACGACTACGTCGCTGACTTCCCCATCACCTACCGCGATGATCCGGCCACCTACTCGGAGAACAAGAAGGAGCCGCGGGACCTCGACCTGGTGCCCAGCGGCTTCGCCCACAAGCTCTACTACGCCTTCCGCCACCGCAACGCCTACTTCGTCATCTTCGAGGTGGGCACGCGCTGGGAGGTGTGCACGCCGCCCAAGTGGGTGGAGCGTCACCTCAGCCTGGCCCGTGCTGACTCCAGCATCGATCACCTGTTCGTGGTGATGCACAAGCCGGCCTACAACACCTACATGGATGAGATGGGCGGGGGCGATAACCTGGTTTCGGTGCGCTGGCCCTACGAGGCGCTCTTCCGCAAGTACGACGTCACCGCCGTGTTCTCGGGCCACGCCCACATGTACGAGCGGTTCTACGTGCCCGATGACGGCAGCCCCACCCGGAGCCCCAAGCAGAGCCGGCCGCGCCAGTGCTACGCGGGGGACGGCAGCGGCGTGCACCATGTGACCGTGGGGCCCTGCGGCTCGGCCTACATGCCCGGCGACTACTGTCAGAACTTCCCGGCCCCCAGGGAGGAGCCGAGCCTGGCCTACATGCAGAGCCGGGGGTGCGGCCACAACATGGCCCGGGTCACGGTGCGCGGCCGCGACGTGGACATGGACATCGTGGGCTACGAGGGCGCGCCGGGCGCGGTGAAGAACCGGATCTGGGACAGCTTCACCGTTCGTGGTAAGTAGACGCGGCATCTTGCCGCGAGTGGGCCGAGCAAGCGGCGAGGACGCC
>CAZCFB010000047.1:7626-32206 GCA_964497805.1 uncultured Kofleriaceae bacterium | reverse complement strand
CGCTCGTCCGGGGCGACCATCACCACCTCCCGCTCCAGGGTGATCTCTCGGCCGTGGAAGTGGGAGTAGACCCGCGCGCCGGCCAGGTGGGTCACCAGCCGGCCGGGGCTCAGCAGGCCGGAGCGGATGTGCGGCAGGTCCTCAAGGTAGAGGGTGGGCCCGGAGTTCTCGCAGCAGGTGCCGCACCGTTGGCAGTAGGGGCGGGTCTGGTATGCGGTCTTGCGGGCCAGCTCGTCCAGGTAGTGCGCGGCCTCCTTGCGGGCCTCCAGATCCATGCTGTCCCACTCCCGGGCGATGCGCTGGAACTCCGGGTCCTCACCGGCCAGGGTCAGGGCCGCCTCCACAGGGGCGCGGGATGAAACCTGGTTCAGGAAGTAGCGCAGATGGTCGCGCCAGGCCCGGCCCATTTCGGCCCAGGTCTTGGTGTTCCAGATGCCGCGATCTGTCTCTCTAGAGGTCGTCATCTTCCAGGGCTCGATCCAGGTCGGTCTCCGGCACCTCGAACTGCTGGGGGACCCCCTGCGGTGCGGCCACCGGGGGTGGGGGGTTCAGCGCGGGGGTGGGGCCCACGGGCCGAGGGGCCTGCTGCTGTTTTCTGCTTTCTTTGCGCGCGGGGCGCTTGCGGGGGCGCTTGCGGCGGCGGGTGGTCTTCTTCGGCTTCTTCCTGGGCGCCGTCCGGGCCGGCTCCGCTTGCTGCCTGGGTTCGCGGCCGAGATGTTGCCGGGGCTCGCCGCTCATGCGGGACTCCACCGTGGTGAGCCAGGCCCCGAAGCCGGTCTGACGCAGCAGGGTCCTGAGCAGGCCCGTCTGCCAGGAGGTGAAGGTGAAGATGGCCAGGACGAGGATGATGACGAAGCATCCCGGGCGGCCAGCGGTCCGCTGCCGCGGGGGCGGTGAATCCATGGTGTGCCCTTCGGCTGCCCGGCGCCGCGCCCTCTCAGCCCTGCGCGCATCCCGAGCCGCGGCCTCCTGAGCCTTGCGACGAGACTCCATGTCCGGCACCGGTGCCCGTGTCCCGCAATACTCGCAGGTCATGTACAGCCCCTCGGGCGGAACGGGGATCCTGGCGCCACAGTTTTGACACTTGGTGCGGCGTTGCCAGACGGTCCAGCTCATGGCGCCCAGGCTACCACATGGCGGAATATTTGGTCCGGGTGGTCAAATGGAATACAATTACCTACACTATCCCACATCAACCCACCAAGGGACCATGACCAAGAAAACCGAGAAGCAACCAACCCTTTACACCCTCCCCCTCCTGCCCCTGCGCGACATGGTGCTCTTCCCCCATATCGTCGTGCCCCTGGTGGTGGGGCGCCCCCGCTCCATCGCTGCCCTGGAGGAGGCGGAGCGCGGTAACGGCACCCTGGTGCTGGCCGCCCAGAAGGACCCGGGCCAGGACGAGCCATCCCTGGAGGAGATCCACCCGGTGGGCACCGTGGGAAAGGTGATCCAGCTCCTGCGCCTGGCCGACGGCACCGCCAACGTGCTGGTGGAGGGCAAGGCGCGGGTGACCATCGAGCGCTTCCTCGACGCGGAGGGGCTCTTCTTCGTGGAGGGCAGCGACCTGTCCAGGCCCGAGCCGCTCACTGTGGAGCTGGAGGCCCTCTCCCGCACGGTGCGCGACTTCTTCGGCACCTACTACAAGGAGAGCAAGAAGGTGGGGCCGACCATGAACTACTCCATCCAGGCCCTGGACGATCCGGAGCAGCTGGCTGACACCCTGGCCGCCCACCTGCCGCTGAAGCTGGGCGACAAGCAGGAGCTGCTGGCCATGCCCGAGACCATGGACCGCCTGGAGCGGCTGCACCTGCTAATGCAGCGGGAGGTGGAGGTGATCCGCACCTCTCGTCTGATCCGTTCCCGTGTTCGAAAGCAGCTGGAGCGATCCAAGCGTGAGGGCCGCCCCGCGCCCGCCATGGAGGCCGACGCGCCGCCCCCGGACGCAGGAGACGCTGGCGCCGGCATCCAGGACGAGATGGCCGCGGAGATGATGGAGCTGCAGCAGCGGGTGGAGGAGAAGCACCTTCCCCCCGACGCCCGCGAGAAGGTGGACCGCGAGCTGCGCAAGCTGAAGATGATGGTGCCCATGTCGCCCGAGGCCGCGGTGGTGCGGCAGTACATCGACTGGGTGCTCGCCCTGCCGTGGGATGAGAAGACCCCGCTGTGCCTGGATCTGTCCCGGGCAGAAGGGATCCTGGACGAGGGGCACTATGGCCTGGAGCGGGTCAAGGAGCGTATCCTGGAGCACCTGGCCGTTCAGAGCCTCAACGAGCGGCTCAAGGGACCGATCCTGTGCCTGGTGGGCCCGCCCGGGGTGGGCAAGACCTCCCTGGGCCGGAGCATCGCGCGGGCCATGGACCGCCGCTTCGCGCGCATCTCTCTGGGCGGCGTGCGGGACGAGGCCGAGGTACGCGGCCACCGGCGGACCTACGTGGGCGCCATGCCTGGCAAGATCATCCAGGCCATCCGGCGGGCGGGCAGCGGCAACCCGCTGCTCCTGCTGGACGAGGTGGACAAGATGTCCGCAGACTTCCGGGGGGACCCAGCCTCGGCCCTGCTGGAGGTGCTCGATCCGGAGCAGAACTGCACCTTCAACGACCACTACATGGAGCTGGATTACGACCTCTCCGACGTGATGTTCCTGACCACGGCCAACACGCTGCAGGCCATCCCCCTGCCCTTGATGGACCGCATGGAGGTGATCCACCTGCCCGGCTACTCCGAGGAGGAGAAGCTCAAGATTGCCAGAGCTTACCTGGCGCCGCGGCAGCGCGAAAATTGCGGACTGAGCGAGGAGCAACTCACCCTCTCCGACGGCGCCATCCGCGGCGTGATCCATGGTTACACCCGGGAGGCGGGCGTGCGTGAGCTGGAGCGCCAGCTCGGCGCGGTGTGCCGCAAGGTGGCCAGGGAGGTGGCGGTGAGCAACACGGGTGCCGAGGAGAGCTCGCCGCGCCGGGTCAACAAGGGGAGCCTGCGCCGGTTGCTCGGGGTGGCGCCGTACCGCCAGACCGAGTTGGATAAGGTGGAGGAGCCGGGGGTGGCCACCGGGCTGGCGGTCACCCGCCACGGTGGGGACCTACTGCCGGCCGAGGTGGCGGTGATGCCCGGCCGGGGCGCGCTGGTGCTCACCGGCAAGCTGGGGGACGTGATGCAGGAGTCAGCCCAGGCGGCGTTGAGCTATGTGCGCTCGCGGGCGGCCAGCTTCGGCCTGGACCCCCACTTCAACCGGCGCATCGACATCCATGTGCACTTCCCGGAGGGCGCCATCCCCAAGGACGGCCCCTCGGCCGGCATCACCATGGCCGCGGCCCTGGTCTCGGCCCTGCTGCAGGTGCCGGTGCGCAGGGACCTGGCCATGACAGGCGAGATCACCCTGCGTGGCCGCGTGCTGCCGGTGGGCGGCCTCAAGGAGAAGGTGCTGGCCGCCAGGCGGGCGGGGATCCACACGGTGCTGGTGCCCGCTGGCTCCGAGCGCGAGCTCTCCCAGATCCCGGCCATGGCGCGGCGGGCCATCCAGCTGGTCACAGTGGACCACATGGACGACGTACTACGCATGGCCCTGCGCCTGCCCGAGCCCGAAAAATTCCTCACCGCCCCCACTGAGATGATGGACTGGAGGGTGCCCCGGGCAGCCGCCAGCGGCGCAACCCATTAGCCCTGCCCAGCCGGTCTAAAGAGAGAGGGTCTGACCCTCTCTCTTTATCTTCACCCCCTTAAAAAGACTTGCCTTTTTTTTTCGCGTCACATAAATGTCACATTAGAAATACGGTTTTTTGTCACATGGCAGGCAGGCTCATGGGATTTTTTGACTTCTTCACCGCCAAGCAGCGTCGGGTCCAGGTCCTGGTTGGTAAGTACATGGATGTCTGGATTGGGTGTATCCGCTCTTTCCGTGACAGCTGGGATGTTTACGCCACTGAGGGCAGGAGCGAGGAGTTCTATTTTCGAGTCAAGGAGACCCACAAGGAGGAGTCCCGCGCCGACGACATGCGGCGAAAGATCGAGCTGGAGCTTTACTCCAAGGCCCTGATCCCCGAGTCCAGGGGCGACATCCTGGGTGTGCTCGAATCCGTGGACGCCCTGCTCTCCGAGGCCGAGCGGGTTCTGTACGACATTCAGCTGCAAAATGTTGATATCCCTGAAGATCTCAAGGGGAGCTTCGATAAGATGGTGGACATCACCTGCTCCTGTTGCGAGGTGGTGAACAAGGCGGTGCGGGTCATCTTCTGCAGCGACGGCAAGAGCAACGGGGTGATGACCCTGGCCAACGAGATCGACAACCTGGAGAGTGAGGCGGACCACATGGAGCGCCGCCTGGTGCGCACCATCTTCAAGCAAGACATCCCTGACGGCACCAAGCTGGTCCTCAAGGAGCTGGTGAAACAGCTTGCCCAGGTCACCGACCACGCCGAGCATGTGGGCGACCGGCTGATGATCGTGAGCGTCAAGCGCCGGGTCTGAGGAAGCGCCGGTGGTCCTCTCCTTATCCCTGCTCTACCTGCTGGGCGGCGTCTACCTGGGCTGGTCCCTGGGCGCAAACGATACGGCCAACGTGTTCGGCACGGCCGTGGCCTCGCGCATGGTGCGGTTCAGCACGGCCGCCCTCCTCTCCTCCATCTTCGTGCTGGCCGGGGCCTGGCTGGAAGGGCAGGCCGGCATCGAAACCATCCGCGCCCTGAGCGGCCAGAACCTACAGAGCGCCACGCTCACCTCGGTGAGCGCCGCCATCTCCATCACGGTGATGACCCTGCTGCGCATCCCCTCCTCCACCTCCCAGGCGGTGGTGGGCTCCCTCATCGGCATCGGCATGTTCGGAGACACCCTCAACCTGGCCGGCCTGCCCAAGGTCGTGCTCTGCTGGGTGGGCACGCCCATCGGCGCCCTGGCGGTGGCCGCCATCCTCTACCGTTTGCTGGGCAGCCTGCTCAACCGGGCCCAGCTCACCATGTACTCCCAGGACCAGCTCATGCGCGCCGGGCTGATCCTGTCCGGCTGCTACGGGGCCTACGCCCTGGGCGCCAACAACGTGGCCAACGTCACCGGCGTGTACACCGCAGCCGGTCTGCTGGACGTTCCCATGGCCGTGCTGGTGGGCGGCGCAAGCATCGCTGTGGGGGTGATCACCTACAGCAAGCCGGTGATGATGACCGTGGGCCGCTCCATCGTGCGGCTGGATGCCTTCTCCGCCCTGATCGTGGTGCTCGCCGAGGCGATCACCGTCCACTTTTACGCCTGGGTTGGCGTGCCCGTGTCCACCTCCCAGGCAGTGGTGGGCGCGGTCATCGGGGTGGGGCTGCTCAAGCAGGCCAACGCCATCCGAGCCGCCGTGGTGCTGCGCATCGGGCTGGGGTGGCTGGCCACGCCCCTCATCGCCTTCGCCTTCGCCGTGGCCCTGCACTTTGTGACCCATTTGCAATACGTGCCATAAGAACCGCCCCGGACCTCGGGTATACTGATCCACTGGATCATCGATGTTTACCCCTCGGCCCCATAGCTTGCTGCTCTCCGCCTGTGTCCTGCTGACAGCCTGCACTGCAGAGGACCATGAGGAGTGGATGGTCCGCCACGGGTACTGGGCCGTGCACACCGTTTGCGGCAGCGGCACCACCACCAAGGGCATCGATGTGTCCAAGTGGCAGACCACCGTGGACTGGGCCAAGGTGGCGGCCGACGGGGTGAAGTTCGGCGTGGCCCGCACCAGCGACGGGATGAACTACGACGACGCCTACTTCACCAAGAACTGGCAGGGCATGAAGGCCAACGGCATCATCCGCGGCGCCTACCAGTTCTTCCGCCCGGATCAGAACGCGGTGAACCAGGCCAAGTTCATGATCAGCAAGATCAACAAGGCTGGCGGGCTCAAGCCGGGAGATCTGCCCCCGGTGCTGGACCTGGAGAAGAACGGCGGCCTGAGCACCTCCGCGGTGGTCAAGCAGGTGGACAAGTGGATCGCCTACATTCAGCAGAACACTGGCCGGCGCCCCATCATCTACACCGGCTCCTATTTTTGGGACGCCAACGCGGCCACCACCAAGTACAACACCTACCCACTCTGGACCGCCCACTACACCACCAAGTCGTGCCCCCTTGTGCCCAACGCCTGGAACAAGTGGACCATCTGGCAGTACACGGACAAGGGCAAGGTCAGCGGCGTGATCGGCAGCTGCGACATGAACCGCTTCAACGGCAGCCTCGCCGATGTGAAGAAGCTGGCCGCCAACAGCGTGATCAATCCTCCCAAACCGGATCAGGGCGTGCCGAAGCAGGACGTCTACAAGCCGCCAAAGCCGGACGTCTACAAGCCGCCAAAGCCGGACTTGCACAAGCCGCCGCCCAAGAAGGACATGAAGGTCCCGCCCAAGAAGGACATGAAAGCGCCACCCAAGAAGGACCAGGGTAAGCCGCCCAAGAAGAAGGACAGCCGCCCCCCCGTTCCCAAGCCCAAGCTGGACGGCGGCGTGGGCCAGAGCATGAACACCCTGTCTGGCGGGTGCAGCGTCCCGGGCTCATCGCGTGATGCCCTTCCGGGAGCCTTCCTTCTGGCCCTTTTGCTGCTTTCCCGCCGCCGCAGCCTCTAGCCCTGGAAGTGGCTGAAGCCATGGCCAGGTAGTTCCACCGGGGCGCCACCTCGAAGCCAGCTCACCCCTTTACCCTCCACAACCTCACCGATCACCGCGGCCTCCATCAGCTCAGCGTCGCGGTCCGTCGTGAAGAGCAGGCAGTAGTCCTCGCCACCCGCGGCGGCCAGCTCGCAGGCGTCCCAACCGTGGGCCTCGCTCACCCGGAGCAGGGCAGCGCTCAGGGGCAGGTCTTCAAGTTCGATCCTCGCGCCACACGCGGACGCGGCCAACATGCGGGAGAGATCCGTGGCCAGGCCGTCGGAGAGGTCCATCATGGCGTGCACACCGTCCAGTGCGGCCAGGAGGCTCCCCCGCTCCAGGTTGGGGATTGGCCGGTGCAGCGCGGTCAGGAGGTTTGCCTCGTCCCCTGACGGTTCGGAGGTCAGCCCTTGTTCCAGCAACCGCAAGGCAGCGGCCGCGTCGCCCAGCGTGCCTGTGACGCAGATCAGGTCGCCGGGCTCCGCGGTGTGCCGGTACTTGATCCGCTCCGACGGGGCGTGGCCCAGCAGGGCGATATTGATCACCACCGGTCCGGGGGAGCGGGTGGTGTCGCCCCCGAGCAACACCGTGCCCGTGGCGCAGGCCAACGCGTCCAGCCCCGAGGAGAACGCCTCCAGCCAGGCGGTCTCCAGGTCAGCCGGCAGGGCCAGGGAGAGGAAGGCACTTTGCGGGCTGCCGCCCATGGCCGCCACATCGCTGAGGTTCACGGCCAGGGCCTTGTGCCCCAGGTCCCGCGCCGAGGTCCACTCCCGGCGGAAGTGCACGCCCTCCACCAGCAAGTCGGCGGTGATCAGCGTTGAGCGGTCCCCCGCGGGGATGACAGCGCAGTCATCGCCCATTCCGGTGACGCCCGCCGGCGGCTCCGCGCAGCCCAGGGACGCCAGGGCCTCGATGATTGCCGCCTCGCCCAGCTTCAACTCCTCAGGGACCGGCATGAAATAGCTCCTGCATTCGGCCGCCGATCCATCCCCGCTGGCGGTGTTCCTCATCGGTTGCGTACAACCAGTATGCGTCCTCTTCGCGCCTTGCCAGCGGGGCGCCTCGGCGCCCTCGATGCGACGGACCTATTTCAGGCCGGCCCCTTACTCCTTTGTCACCACCACCCGTCCGCTCTCAACCTTCACCGACACCTTGCCCTGGTGCTCCCCGGCGAAGGTGTCGAAGGCGGCCTCCTCCAACACCCGGGTGATCAACGAGTTCAACCCGCGGGCGCCGGTTTCCCGCTTGAGGCTCTGGGCCACCACCCAGTCCAGCACTGAATCGGCCAGCTCGAGCTCCAGGCCCTCCTCCTCGAACTCCAGCCTCATACGCTCCACCACGGCGAAGGAGAGGATCTCCTGCAGGGTCTCGGACGAGAGCGCGTCGAAGGGCACGATGCGGGTGAACCGCGCGATCAGCTCGGGCAGGAATCCGTAGGCCTGGAAGTGGGCAACCGCCTCAACCTCCTCGGCGGAGAGGCTCACCGCGATAGCGTCGTCCCGCAGACGCTCACCGGTCTCCGGATCGTTGCCGAAGCCGATTCCGCCGCCCCGGGAGTTGCGCATACGGAGCAGCTGGGGCAGGCCCGAGAAGGCGCCCGCCGCGATGAAGGAGATATCGTCGGTGGGCATGGCCACGTACTCGCCGAAGGTGGAGTGGGTCATCTCCACCGGCACCACCACCTCCCCCGACTCCAGCATCTTGAGCAGCTCGCGCTGCACGCCCAGGCCGGTCACATCCTTGGTGGTGCCCGCGCCAGAGAACACGGCGTTGTTCTGACCCGAGGAGAGCTTGTCGAACTCGTCCAGGCAGACGATGCCCGCCGAGGCCAGCATCGGGCTGTTGTCAGCGGCGTGCAGCAACCGGGTGAGGATCGTGTTGGGATCCTGGCCCACGTACCCGGTCTCCGAGTATGTGGTGACGTCCACCACCACCGTGGGGAGCTTGAGGATCTCTCCGAACAGCAGCTCCACCAGGTGGGTCTTGCCGCAGCCCGTGGGCCCAACCAGCAGATAGTTGGTCTTGGGCATCACGCGCTCGCGGCCCACGCCGTCCAGGTGGATCCGCTTGAGCCGCCGTACATGCCGGTATGCCATGAGGGCCACCGCCCGCCGCGGAATCTCCTGGCCTCGATAGCCCAGCTCCTCCAGCCGCCCATCTATCTCGCGGGGGGGCGTCAGGGGCAGGTCACGGATGAAGTTCAGGAAGCGCCGCGCCTCCTCTTCCTGGCCTATTTCGTTCTGATCAATTGTGTCCATTTCCAGCTTTTCCAACGTCCAGCGAGGGATGATACCATTGTCCCAATCAGCCGCCAGCCGCACTTCCGAGGCTGCGCCGGACCGTGAGAGGGGGTGCCATGAAGCTCCAGGATCTCGTCACAACAGGGCCCGAGCCGGGGCGGCGGCCCTGGCCATGGGGCACCGTCCTGGCGGCCATGGTGGTGGGCGTCGTGGCCATGCTGATCTTGCCCCTGCCGACCCCCCTCCTGGACATTCTGATCACATGCAACATCTCCCTGGCGCTGCTGATCTTGCTGGTCTCCATGCGGTCGCGCGGAGCAGCCGGCTTCTCCACCCTCCCAACCCTCTTGCTCCTGACCACCCTCTTCCGCCTGGGGCTCAACGTCTCCTCCACCCGGCTGATCCTGCTGCAGGCCGACGCCGGCCAGGTGATCGCCTCCTTCGGCGGGTTCGTGGTGGGCGGCAGCCTGGTGGTGGGGGCGGTGATCTTCCTGATCCTCACCGTTATCCAGTACCTGGTCATCGCCCGGGGCAGCGAGCGGGTGGCCGAGGTGGCGGCGCGCTTCACCCTCGACGCCTTGCCGGGCAAGCAGCTCGCCATCGACGCGGACGTGCGGGCGGGCCTGCTTGACCGGGCAGCGGCCGGGCGGCGTAGACGCGAGCTCGAACGGGAATGCCAGGTGTACGGCGCCATGGACGGCGCCATGAAGTTTGTGCGGGGGGACGCCATCGCGGCAATCCTGATCACCCTCATCGACATCTGCGGCGGCCTGCTCATCGGCGTGTTCAGCCGGGGCATGAGCATTCAGGAGGCTGCCTCGGTCTACGCCCGGCTCACAGTGGGCGACGGCCTTGTGAGCCAGATCCCGGCCCTGCTGATCTCCCTCTCCGCCGGCGTCGTGGTCACCCGCGTGGCCACCGCCGAGGGGAGCGGCGATGAACACCTTGGCCGGCAGCTGGGCCGGCAACTCCTGAGCCACCCGCGCAGCCTCGCCCTGGCAGGGATTGTCCTGCTGCTGCTCGCCCTCGTGCCCGGCCTGCCTGCCATCCCCTTCGCCATCATCGGGGCAGGCGCCCTGGCCCTGGCCGCCCTGCTCTCCCGCCGCCGTCTCCCCGCGCACCGGGGGGGGGATGTCGAAGCTGGAAGCGATGGCTGGGCCCGCCGTCCGCCTCCTGTGGTCGAGCTCGAGCTGGGCGGGTCGCTTACCCAGTGTGCCCAGCCCGCCACTGGCCAGGGCCGCCAGCTGAGCAAGCTCCTGCGCTGGACAGAGCGCCTGCTCTGGGAGGAGTTGGGCCTCCCGCTGCCACGGGTGGTGGTGTCCAACGCCGCTACTGACCTGGCCCCGGACAGTTTCCGGATCCTCATGCGCGGGGTCCCCGCAGGCCAGGGAGAGATCCGCGCGGCCCGCGTGATCGCGCTCGCCCCACGGGCCGCCCTTGAGCACGCCGGCGCCCGCTCGGAGGACCTGGAGGAGGCCTCCCCTCCAGGGGTGGCGCCTCCAGCCTGGTACGTGGCAACCGAGTCCGCGGTAGCCCTCCGTGCCGCCGGGATTCAGCTCATCGAGCCGCCTGCCCTGCTTGCCCTCCACCTGGCGGATTCCCTGCGCCGACGCGCCCCGGAGCTGCTAGGGATCCAGGAAACCCAGGACCTCGTGGACGCTCTGGCGCAGACCCGCCCCGCCCTTGTACAGGAGGTCCTCCCCCGGCGCCTGGGCTTGCCAGGCCTCGCTGCCCTCCTGGGGGAGTTGGTGGCCGAGGAGGTTTCCGTGCGGGATCTGGGCCTGATCCTGGAGGCAGTGGCCGCCCTCCCGGGCGAGACTCCCGCACCGCCGGAGCTCACCGAGCATGTACGCCGCTGCCTGGGCCGGGCAATCTCGAGCCGCCTGGCCGACCCCGAGGGGAACCTGCGCGCCCTGCGCCTGGACCCGGTCGTGGAGGAGGTCCTGGAAGATGAGGCTTCTGCAGATGGAGATCTGAGCCCTGATCTGACCAGGGATCTGGTTGAGGCAGTGAAACGTGCCCTCCCTCCGCCTGGCCCCGAGCTTCCGCCTGTTCTGCTCACCGCGCCCGGAGCCCGTCGCCAGCTGCGGCGGGCCCTCCAGCCCCACCTCCCGTCCCTGCCGGTGCTGAGTTACCGGGAGCTGAGCCCAGATTTGAAGGTACAAACACTGGCGCAAGTGAGCCTGGTATAAACCGTTCGATTCATGGCCCATTCCAGTAAATAGGAACCAGAAAAGCCCCTTCAAAAGTGCAATAATCCCGGGGCTGCGTGATATAGTCATTTCGAGTTGCATAAACAACAGGCGGAGAAATAGGACGCTTGACAGGGGGAGCTGGTGAGGCAAGAAGCGCACCAGAAGGTCCTGCCTGTGACGAAGCGCTGTACCCTTTTGAAGGCTCAGCGCTCCTGGCGATTAGAGAACAAAAGGATCGAAACTCCAGAGCATGGCTGACAAGCTTAAACTCTTGCTGGTAGACACCGAGCGATACCGCAAGATCATGCTGAACATCCTCACCCGCGACGCGCGCCTGCGCTCGCTGGACCTTGAGCTCCTCGAGGCGGCGGACGGCAACGAGGCCCTTGAGGTCTTCAACCGTGAGGAGCCGAATATCGTCGTCACCGAGCTGCTGCTCCCCCGCCTCAGCGGGTTCGAGCTGATCCGGAAGATCAGGAGCACCGACGCCGGAAAGGATGTCCCGATCCTTTTGGTAACCGGCCTGGCCCGGGACATGACCTCCATCAACGTGCTCAAGCGCAGCTTCAACGTGGTGCTTCAGGTCAAGCCGTTCACCCCCTGGGATTTCGCCCTGAGCATCAGCAAGCAGCTCGCTCCCATGCGCAAGGCCGAGAAGGCAAGGCGAGATTCGAGCCCCAACATCGGCAAGCGGCGAAATGCCCCCACCGGCACCTTCTCCACCGACGATACGCAGCCTGGGTTGAGGGATCCGACGCTTGTGGATGTGCGCTTCGACGTGCCGGGCCTGCGTGAGAAAGACTCCTCCGACATGGACCTGGACCAGTCGGCGGCCGCCCGCTCCTCACGCCGCTTCACCCAGGGCGACATCGCGGACCATCCTCTGCCTGAGCTCCTGCTCGACGCGCTGGAGAAGCGCCTCTCCGGCACCCTCGCCCTGCGCCTTCGCGACATCAAGAAGGTAGTGTACCTCCTGTCGGGGCACCCGATATACGTCCAGTCCAACCTGCGCCGGGAGACCATCGGCCAGACGCTGGTGGGGCGGGGCATCATCAGCGTCGAGCAAAACAACAAGGCCCTCTCCATCGCCAAGCGTGGGGGCATCCCGTACGGCCAGGCGCTGGTCCAGCTAGGCTTCATGACTGCCGACTCGGTGAAGCAGGAGCTGCTGACCAACATCCGGCACAAGATCCAGGCCTCCCTGGACTGGAACCGCGGCCACTGGCTCTTCGTGGAGGACCCGGAGATTGGCTCCAAGGTGCCCCGCTGTGTGCTCGACCCAATCTCCCTGGTCTTCGACGGGCTCAAGGCTGTGGCCAACCCTGAAACCAGCATGCAGCGCCTGGGCCGGCACCTGGACCTGGAGATGGTCATCCCGTCCCGGATCAAGAACTACCAGGAGGCGTTCTCCAGGGTCTTCGGTGGCCTGGCCGTCAAGGCTTACGAGCCAGGCATGAGCGTCACGGATCTGGCCCAGGCGGGGGGCAACCCCCAGGAGAGTATGTTCCAGCTGGACATGCTGCTGCGCTGCGGCCTGGCCCGCGTGCGGCGCCCCAACTCCTCGGTGCATGTGCTGCCCAAGGCCCCCGATAGCGATGACGACGACGCCGTGATAATCGACGAGGCGCCCGGCAGCGAGTAGGACAGCGTGGGCATCGTTTACCCCGACATTGAGCAATACATCGCCGGCCTTCGGGCGCCGTCCGCCGGCGTGTTGGCCGAGATGGAGGCGCTGGCCGCCCGCGAAGGGTTCCCGATCATCGGCCCCGAGGTGGGCGCCCTGCTCGGGATCCTGGCCAGGGCCTCCGGGGCGCGGCGGGTGCTGGAGCTCGGCTCCGGCTTCGGGTACTCGGCCCACTGGTTCGGAGCGGCCCTGCCCCACGGCGGCGAGCTGATCTGCACCGATGGCTCGTCAACCAACCGTGACCTGGCCCTGGACTTCTTACAGCGCGGCGGCCTCCTCGAGCGTGTGGCCCTGACCTACCTGGTGGGCGACGCCAGGGACCTGCTCGCCCTGCAGAAAGGCCCCCTGGACATCGTCTTCTGCGATATCGACAAGGAGGGCTACCCCGAGGTGGTGGCCCCGGTTGCCTCGCTGCTCCGCCCGGGCGGGCTGTTCATCACTGATAACACCCTGTGGAAGGGCCTGGTCTGCGGCGAGGAGCCTGCCGACGAAACCACCGAGGCGGTGCGCCGGTTCAACCGCCTGGTAGCGAGCCACCCCGACCTCTCCAGCGTCATCCTCCCCCTGCGAGACGGCGTCACCGTGGCAATCAAGGCGGAATAGGTCTATACCTTTACCGCTCAATCAGGGCCCGTGTGACCACGTACGGAGGTGCCCCATGGACCGTCCCGATCTGCTGAAGTTCATCGACAACAACATCCTCATCTTTGACGGGGCCACCGGCACCTGGCTCCAGGGCAAGGACCTGACCATCGATGACTTCGAGGGGCAGGAGGGGTGCAACGAGGTGTTGGTGCGCAGCCGCCCGGACGTCATCAAGGAGATGCACGCCAGCTTCCTGTCCGTGGGCTGCCATGTGGTTGAGACCGACACCTTCGGCGGCAACCGCGTGGTGTTGGCCGAGTACGGCATGCAGGACCAGGCCCACGAGCTGAACCGCCGGGCGGCGGCCCTGGCCCGGGAGGTGTGTGACGAATACACCACCCCCGAGCGGCCGCGCTTCGTGGCCGGCTCCATGGGCCCGGGCACCAAGCTCCCTTCCCTGGGGCAGATCTCATTCGACGATCTGCTCCTGGCCTACCGCGAGCAGGCCGCCGGCCTCATCGAGGGGGGCGCCGACCTGCTGTACATCGAAACCTGCCAGGACATGCTCCAGGTAAGGGCCGCCCTGCTGGCAGCGCGCCTCGAGACGGCCAGGGCGGATGTTCATGTGCCAGTGGGGGTATCCCTCACCATGGAAACCACCGGCACCATGCTGGTGGGTTCGGAGCTGGGCGCGGCCCTGGCAAGCCTCGCCCCCCTGGGGCCCGATATCCTTGGGCTCAACTGCGCCACCGGCCCCCTTGAGATGAAGCAGCACATCCGCTTCCTCTCCGAGCGTTCCCCTCTGATCCTGGCCGCCATGCCCAACGCGGGCCTGCCAGAGAACGTGGGGGGGGAGACGGTCTACCCCCTGTCGCCAGAGGAGTTCGCGCGCTGGCACGAGGAGTTCATCACCGAGGACGGCGCGCGCGTGGTTGGCGGTTGCTGCGGCACCACCCCCGAGCACCTGGCGGCGCTGGTGGCCACGGTGGACCGTGTCACCCCGCGCGGCCCGCGCAAGCCCCGTCACGAGCCGGCGGTGAGCAGCCTCTACCACGAGGTCGCCCTTGCCCAGGAGCCCAAGCCCCTGCTCATCGGCGAGCGCACCAACGCCAACGGCTCCAGGAAGTTCCGCAAGCTCCTGCTCAAGGACGACTTCGAGGGAATCGTGGCGCTGGCCCGGGGCCAGGCAAAGGGCGGCGCCCACGCCCTCGACCTTTGCACAGCCTACGTGGGCCGGGACGAGGTGCGCGACATGACCGAGGCGGTCTCCCGCCTCACCCGCCAGGTGAAGCTCCCCCTGGTCATCGACTCCACCCAGATCGAGGTGATGGAGGCCGCCCTCAAGCTGAGCGGCGGGCGCTGCATCCTGAACTCGGTGAACCTGGAAGACGGCGAGGAGCGGTGCCGCCAGGTGCTATCCCTGGCCCGGGACCACGGCGCCGCGGTGGTGGCCCTCACCATCGATGAGGAGGGCATGGCCCGCACCGTGGACCGCAAGCTGGAGGTGGCCGAGCGCCTCATCGCCATGGCCACGGGAGAGTTCGGGCTCCAGGAAGAGGACCTGCTCCTGGATACCCTCACCTTCACGGTCTGCTCCGGCGACGAGACCCTGCACGACGCCGCTATACAAACCCTGGACGCCATCGAGCAGCTCAAGGCGCGCCACCCCCGGGTCAACACCCTGCTGGGGTTGAGCAACATCTCCTTCGGGCTCAAGCCCAAATCGCGCCATGTGCTCAACAGCGTCTTCCTTCACATGGCGGTGGAGCGCGGCCTGGACATGGCCATCGTGGAGGCGCGCAAGATCCTGCCCCTCTCCCGCATCGACGACGCCACCCTCGGCCTGGCCGAGGACCTGCTGCTCAACCGCCGCGATGGCGGCGATCCCCTCATGGCCTATATCAAGCACTATGAGGAGACCGGCGGCCCTGCCACGGCCAGCGCCGAAGAGGAGGACAGCCGGCCGCTGGAGGAACGGATCCAGCGAAAGGTCGTGGACGGCAGCAAGTCCGGCCTGGACCTGTTGCTCGCCTCAGCCCTCACCCGCCACACGCCCCTGGCCATCATCAACGAGCTGCTCATCCCGGCCATGAAGGAGGTGGGTGAGCTGTTCGGCGCGGGCAAGATGCAGCTCCCCTTCGTGCTCCAGTCCGCGGAGGTGATGAAGAAGGCCGTGGCCTACCTTGAGCCGATGATGGAGCGCAAGGAGGGGAGCCACAGCGGCTGCCTGGTGCTGGCCACGGTCAAGGGCGACGTGCACGACATCGGCAAGAACCTGGTGGACATCCTGCTCTCCAACAACGGCTACAAGGTGCTCAACCTCGGCATCAAGGTGCCGGTGGAGGAGATGATCCGGGTCTGGCAGGAGGAGGAGGCCGACGCCATCGGCATGAGCGGCCTGCTGGTCAAGTCGACCATGGTGATGAAGGAGAACCTGGCCGAGCTGCGCCGCCGCGGCCTGAACCCCCAGGTGATCCTGGGCGGCGCGGCGCTGACCCGGCGCTTCGTTGAGGACGACCTGCGTGAGGTGTATGGCGACAAGGTTCACTACGGCAAGGACGCCTTCTCGGGGCTGACGCTGATGCGGCAAGTGATGGACGCGGGCGGCGGCGGCGAGGCCCGCGGTGAGGCTGACACCGACCACGCCAAGCCGGCCAACATCCAGTCAGCCCTGGACGGCAAGCGCCAGCAAGCCCTCGCTTTTGACCACGCCCCCGAGGGGATCGCCCCATGCGATCCGCCCGATGCCCCGCACATGGGTCCCCTCGCCCTGGACCTCGACCTGAACGAGGTCTTCTCCCTGATCAACGAGACCGTGCTCTTCCGGGGGCGATGGCAGTACCGCCGGGGGAAGCTGGACAAGGACGCCTTCCAGAAAATTATCGACGAGGAGGTGCGTCCGCTGTTCGAGCGCCTCAAGGCCCAGTGCCTGGATGAACAGATCCTCAAGCCGCGAGGCGTGTACGGCTACTGGCCCTGCCACAGCAACGGCAACGAGCTGATCCTCACCGACTCGGGCGGCGGCGGATCAGAGCTGTGCCGCTTCGCCTTCCCGCGCCAGCTCAAGGCGCCGTACCACTGCATCGCGGACTACTTCCGCCCGATTGAACAGGGTGGAGACATCATCGGGCTGCTGGTGACCACGGTTGGAGAGGAGGCGCCGCGGCGCATCGCCGAGCTGTTCGAGGCCAACCGCTACCGTGACTACCTGCACCTGCACGGGCTGTCTGTTGAGGCGGCTGACGCGGCCGCCGAGGTGTTGCACCGGTTCATGCGCCGGGAGCTGGGCATCGCGGACCAGGACGGGGCCACCGCCATGGAGCTGGCGCGCCAGGCTTACCGAGGCTCACGCTACAGCTTCGGCTACCCCGCCTGCCCCGAGCTGGAAGACCAGCACAAGCTCTTCTCCCTGCTTGATCCCGGCCGCATCGGCGTCTCCCTCACCGACAACGCCCAGATGGTGCCCGAGCAGTCCGTGAGCGCGTTTGTGGTTCACCACCCGGCGGCCAAGTACTTCACGGTATAGCGCCGGTCAGCGTGCCCCGGATGGCGTCGCTTCAAGCCTGCCCGGCCTCAGCGTGGGGAAGAGCCCGGTGAGGTAGCGGTGGCGCCGCATGAGGTCCTGGAGCATGGCCGGAGCCATGGGGAGGCTCAGCACCCGCTTCCCCTCCTCCACGGCCCGTCCGTGGCGGAGAAACTTCTCGCTGTTGTAGAACGCCGAGGTCAGGGCCAGGTAGGCCCGTAGCCGAGGGACCTGCGGGTTGGACCGCACGCCCTGGAAGCAGGCGGGGCACCAGGTGCGGGCGCCGGATACATCAATGAGGCTGGCCGGTACGCTGGTCTCCTTCTTGAACCGCACTGATCCATACTCATTGATGGGCAGATCATCGGTCAGGGGATCAACATCCTCCACCGCCCTGGCCAGCTGGTCGTATCCCCCCGCAAAGGAGCCCACCAAATCGGTGACGGTGCCCATGTGGATGTTCTTGAGATCCGCCAGGACTCCCTTGTGCTGTTCCAGCCGGCGCTTGAGCGCGGAGGGGTCCGCCGAAATGGGCGCGCCACGCCGGCCCACGAGGATGAGGTGATCCCCGTAGCCAGACACCAGCACCGCTCCGGGGAAGGTGTCCACGAAGGCCCGCGTCATGGCCAGCGAAACCGGCGCGTCCACCTGGTAGGCGGGCAGCCACTGGGTCATGAACCCGCCCTCGCTCAACCGGCTCCAGGCGAGCCGGTAAAACTCGGCCGAGTAGAGCGATCCCACCCCCGCGAAGGTCAGCGGCGGCGGCTCGAGGGTGATGAGATCATACGTCCGCTCGGGGCGCGTTCGCAGG
The DNA here is from genome assembly GCA_964497805.1 of uncultured Kofleriaceae bacterium. Taxonomy (GTDB): domain Bacteria; phylum Myxococcota_A; class Polyangia; family CAZCFB01; genus CAZCFB01. Next base: position 14,563 of record CAZCFB010000047.1, on the reverse strand, counting down.
TGCTGGCGGCCGTCGTTGATATGCACTGCCAACCGGGGGTCATTGATCACGCCCCTGTTCCAGCGCTCGAAGTGCCCGGCCTGCTCCACCACTGCCCTGGAGAGATCGGCCACCTCCAGGCGCTTGATGGTCGGGTGTAGCGATACGGCGTGCACGGTGTTTCCCACGCCGAAGCAGATGACCAGGGCCGATGATGGGTGTTCATGGAGGAGCAGCGGGATGTGCGCCATCGCCCGCATGTAGCGCAAGGCATTGTCGGCGGTGCCGCTCATGAGATGCCCGTCGGTGTAGAGCGTCCGCCCCGCCCCCTTCTGGCCCGACTCCACCACGGCCACCGACTGGACCAGCCCCTCCTTGACCGAGACGAATTTGAACGTCTGCTCCGCCCTGGTAAAGGCGCTCATGGCCAGATGATCGGCAGGCAAGAAGAGCCAGGAGGCGGTCATCAGCGCTCCCACACCAACCAACGCCCAGCCCGGGCGACCGCTGGACGGGGCCGGCCGCTGCCTGGTTCGAGCCCAGGCCAAAAACACCAGGCTCACGGTGCTCGAAGCCGCCAGCACCAGGGCGCAACCCTGCAGGCCCAGGCGCGGCAACAGGAAGAATCCAGCGGCCATGGACCCCACCACCGCGCCGCTGGTATTGGCCAGGTAAAGGAACCCCGCGCGGCGTCCAACCCGCTGTTGATGGCGCTGCACCGCGGCGTTTGCCAGTGGATAGGCGAAGCCCATGAAGAAGCTGGGAAGGCCGACCAACAAGAGGATGGGCGCCAGCGCAAAGATCAAGTTCAACACCGGCCCGGGCAGGGCGAGGCCGAGCAGGTACGCGCCCGACTTGAGCTCGGGGTTGTGAAGGGCCAGCCCCCCCAGGGCCGTTGCCAACATGCCCACCTGCGCCAGGGAGTAAAACATGAGGGGACGCCTGTGGCGGCGCTCCAGCCACCCTGCGGCCAGCGAGCCGAGCCACATGCCCACCAGGATCACCGCCAGGAGCAAGGAGAAGACAAACCGGTAGCTGCCGAGCACGGAGGAGAGGAAGCGGAACCACAGAATCTCAAGGCCCATGGCCGCGGCCCCCGAGGAGAAAACAGCGAGGCTGACTCCCAGGAGCAAGCCGCTCGTTTCGGGTGCATCATCAGCCGCTGGCGGCCGCTCCTGCGCCTGCTCGCCCCGGGATGGAGCCGGAGCCTCCTCCCAGGCGGCGGCCAACCTCAGCGCGGCCAGGCCGGCGACAAGGTTCAGGAGCACGGCGATGGCCTGAGTGGCGAAGAGCCCGACGCTGGGCACGATCATCATGTCCACCAACAGCGTCCCCAACGCGGCCCCGGCCGTATTGAGCCCGAAGAGCAGCCCCACCCGCCACCCGGTCTGGGAGAGCTGGTCATGCACCAGCGCCCGGATCAAGACGGTGAGCGTCCCACCCATGAGCACCGTGCTGGGCGCCAGGATCGCGATGCAGAGCCCGAAGCGCATGAGGTGTGAAACGGTGGATGGCTCCAGCCACCCCGCGCCGTTGGCCACATAGGAGGTGGTCGCCGCCGAGATCACCTCCAGCCGGGGCATTATCAGGGCGATGATGAAACCCAGCGCAGCGATGGCGAGCTCAAGATAAGCGTAAGCCGACAGGAGGCGGGGGCTCTCCCACCCGCGCCGATCAGCCAGGGAGCCGAACAGGTAGCTCCCCGCGCCCAGCCCGAGCATGAAGACCGCCGTGACCAGAGCCGCTGAATGTACGGTGTTGCCGAACGAGAGGCCGAACTCCCTTACCCAAACAACCTGGTACAGGAGCCCGGCCATGCCGGACACAAAGAAGATTGGATACACCAGCCTCGAAGGCGACATGTGGCCTCGTTCCTCCAGCCGAGACTGTACACGATGGGTCTGTTGGCGCAAACGCCCCCCATACGCGACCGGGCGCCCAACCGATCCTTCAGATCATTACTTCCTGGGCCAATCCTTCTCGATGCCCCTGATGGCCTCGGCCAGCCGGGTCACGACCTTCGGGTCCACGCTCTGTTTGCACTTCATGGCCGCCACGATCACGCGATGGTGCCGGGCGAGCTTGGCCTGGTACGCCTTCTTCTCTCTCTTCCCCTTGGCCGGCTTGATCTTCTGGGCCATGAAGTAGTCCGAGATCACCCGGATGATCTTGTCGGCGTGCTGCTCCTTGGTGAGCACCCAGCGGGCGAGCTGGTTTTTACTCTGGGGGTCGGCCTTGTCCGCCAGGTTGGAGATTCGCTTTATCGCCTTGGCGATGGTGGACAGGTCCTCCTTCATGCGGTGGACCCGGTTGTGATCGTCGTAGATACCGCAGGGCACCTGGCAGTGGGCGTCGGCGCGGGCGGGCGCCAGCAGGGCGAGGATCGCGGCAGAGAGGATGAGTGAAACGGTGCGTTGGGTGGTCATGGCTACCTCCGGTTTTTTATCCAAAAGGTAGCCGTGAATCGGCGGGATGCTACTCCTTCTTGTCGCTGCCCTCCACCTGGGCCTTGAGCGCGGCCAGCTCGTCCTCGATGACGTCAGGATCCGCTGCAGGCGCGGCGGTCTCCTCGCCAGCCGGGAGCTCGCCCGCGGCGCCGCCCTCGGTGGACTCGGGCAGCAGCCCCATCTTCGCCTTCAGCTCCAGCAGGGCCTGGTCGCCACCATGCCCGGCCTCCAGCTGGTCGAACTTGCGCTCCAGGGTGTCGCCGGTGAGCTGCCCGGAGATCTCTGCCCCGGCCTCGGCCTCGGCCTCCAGCTGATCGATCTTGTTGGACATGCGGTCGAAGGTCTCGAAGGCCGACGTGTCGCTGAGGCCGCTCATGGTCTCGTGGATCGTCTTCTGCGCCTCCGCCCGCTTCTTGCGCGCGATGAGGATGTTCTTCTTGCGCTTCGCTTCCTCGATCTTGTTGTTCAGGGAGCGGAGCTGGTCCTTGAGCCCGTCGACCGCCTGCTTCTGCAGGTCCCACTGCTTCTTCAGGGTGGCGGTGCTCTCGTCGTGCTCCGCCTTGCGGGCCAGGGCCTCGCGGGCCAGGTTGTCGTCCCCCGCGCGCACGGCCATCATCGCCTTGCGCTCCCAGTCCGCGGTCTTGGACTTCTCCTCCTCGAACTGCTTCTTCAGCCGCTTCTCATCGGCGATGGACTTGGCCACCTGCTTCTTGGCCTCCACGAGCTGCTTCTTCATGTCCACCAGGACCTGCTGAAGAAGCTTCTCAGGATCCTCCGCCTTGGAGATCATGTCGTTGATGTTGGACTTAAAAAGGGTCCCAAGTCTCGAGAAGATACCCATATGAAACCTCCTCTCAGGCGGAAAGCGCGGACAGGGTCCGGTAGTGGTTGGTAAGGGCCATGCCGATGTCGTCCATGGTCGCCTGGAACTCGCTGAAGTCCAGGTGCTCAAGCTGGAGGGCGTCAGTGACCACTACCGCGCCCTGCTCCAGCCCGTACGCCCCGTGCATCATCTCGGTCGCGTTGAGCTCCAGCAGCTTGCTATAGAGGGCCTCACGCTTGTCCGCCGGGACCTTCTCCAGCTCCAGAACCTTGATCCGAAAGACCACGACCGGCCCGGCGATGGAGACCACCATCTCGGGGCCCAGGTCGGTGACCACCCAGATATCGTCCCCCACCGACTCGTAGTGGGCATCCATCTGAATCAGAAAACTTTCAATGTCCTCTGCGCTCTTCATCGCCACCTCCGTGAGAGTCAGGAATAATACGCTAGAAGATAGGTCCAGGATCCGTCAAAGCAACCCTGGCCCCAAAATAAGGCTCTGACCGACGCCGGGCGAAACCAAGTGCTTAACTTTTTCGCCCGTTCGTGGTACTCGCGTTGCCCCATGAGTGAATCACGTCAGCTTCCCCGCCATATTGGCATCATCATGGATGGCAACGGCCGCTGGGCCAACAGCCGGGGACTCGAGCGGGTTGAAGGACACAAGGAGGGTGCGCGCTCGGTCAAGGAGATCGTACGCGCCTGTCGCGAGACTGGCATCAAGGCCCTGACCTTGTACGCCTTCAGCGAGCAGAACTGGTCTCGCCCCAGCGAAGAGGTGAGCGCCCTGATGGACCTGCTCCACCGCTACGTCCATGAAGAGCGCGACGAGATCATGGACAACGGCATCCGCTTCTCGGCGGTCGGCGAGCTGGACCGGCTGCCAGAGTATGTCCTGACCCCACTTCGCGCCCTGATGGATCTTTCGGCCGGCAACGAGGATATGACCCTCACCCTGGCCCTGAGCTACGGCGGCCGGGAGGATATCCTGGCGGCCGCGCGCCGGCTGGCAGCCGAGGTTCGGGAGGGCCGCCTGGATCCGGAAGAGATCAACGAGGTCACCTTCTCCTCCCGCCTGGCCACCGTGGGCCTCCCCCCGCTGGACCTGGTCGTCCGCACCAGCGGCGAGCTCCGCCTCTCCAACTTCCTGCTCTGGGAGGCGGCGTACGCAGAGTTCTTCTTCACCCCGCTCATGTGGCCCGACTTCCGCCGCCCGCAGCTCAAGGAGGCGCTGGACGCCTACATGGGGCGGGACCGGCGCTTCGGCAAGGTGATCAACGCCGAGTGATCGCTGCCCGATGACCCCGGCAAACAAAAACCTCATTGTCCGTGTGGCCAGCGCCGTGGTGCTGGCGCCGATCCTGGCAGCCGTGATCATCTGGGATCGGCCGGAGCCCATGACGCTCTGCGTTCAGGCGGCGGTGATCATCGGCCTGGTGGAGTTCTACTGGATCGTTCTCAAGGATGATCCTGCCTGGATGCGCGTGGCGGGGGTCTTCCTGGGCGCGCTGGTTGGCGCCACCATCGCCTGGCCTCCCCTGCTCCCCTTCTTCCCCTGGGTCCTTGTGGGGTGCACCCTGGCGGCGGCCCTGCTGCACCTGTTCCACTTTGGCGAGCTGGAGACGGCCCCGGCCCGCACCGGCATGATGGTGCTCGGCTTCATCTATGTGCCGTTGCTGCTCACGCCGCTCGCCCTGTTCAAGCGCCTGCCGGACGGTGTGGACTGGATCTTCCTCTCCCTCACCGTGACCTGGTTCTCCGACACTGGCGCCTACGCCGTGGGCCGGGCCATTGGCAAGCGCAAGCTGTACAAGGCCATCAGCCCGGGCAAGAGCATGGAGGGCGCCCTGGGCGGGCTCTGCTTCAGCTTCCTGGCCGCGGTGCTGGCCAAGTTCTGGTACATGCCGCAGCTCGGCTGGCTGGACGCCGTTCTGGTGGCCATCCCGGGCGGAGCCCTGGGGCAGATGGGCGACCTGGTGGAGTCAATGATCAAGCGCGGCTACAAGGTCAAAGACTCGGGCTGGATCATCCCCGGCCACGGCGGAATCCTCGACCGGGTGGACGCCCTGATCTTCTGCCTGCCCTACATTTACATCTACGCCCGCTTCGTATTTCCCATCTAATTACTGGAATTCCTCGCGGGTACCGCAAAGTTGCCACCATGCTCGGTGGATCGTAGTATTTAGCAGGGCTCTGGCGGAGTCCCTTATCTTATGACTGTATCCTTACGGGATCATTCTCCATTCGAGTACCACGGGGGGCTTCATCTGCGGGAAACCATCCTATGGATGGACGCAGCAGAGCAGAGATCCCTCTGTTTTGTGAGCCACGCCGGCGTGCCCGGCGCCCAGGAACACCAGAAGATAATCAGCACCGCCGAGACTGCCGAGCTCCTGCGCTCCCTCGCCGCCACCCACGGGCGCGGCCGCAAGGTGCGCGAGCCCCAGGCCCTTGTCACCCCCGCCGGGCGAGTCTTCACCCTGGGGAACCTGAGCCTGGAGCTGTTCCCCTCCGGGTTCTGCCTCGGATCGGCCTCCCTGCTGGTGCGGCACGAAGGACAGGACCTGGTCTACGCCGGGCAGATCAACCCACGGCGCGGTGCCCTGGCGCAGACGCTGGAGGCCCGCCACTGCGATGTCCTGGTGCTCCCGGTGGTGCAGGCGCGGCGCGAGTTCGTGTTGCCACCTCGGGAGCAGGTGGAGGACTCCCTGGTGCGGTTCGTGCGCGACGGCATCGACGAGGGCACGCCAGCGCTCATATTCTGTCAGCCTCTGGGAGAGGCCCAGGAGGTGGCGCACCTGCTGCTGGAGCAGGGCGTGGAGGTGAGGGCCCACCGGCGCATCGACATGGCGTGCCGGACCTACACCGAGGCTGGTATCAACCTGGCGGGCGTAAAGCAACTCCGTGTGGGCGGCGCAAAGGGACCTGGCCCGGTGGCGGTGCTCTGGCCCCTCCCGCTGCGCAACTCCCCCACGCTCCGGCGGCTCAGCGGCGCGCGCACGGCCCTGGTTGGGCCAGAGGCCCTGGATCCTGAGAGCAGACGTCTGGCCAGCTGTGACGCGGCCTTCCCCCTTAGCTGTGTGGCCGACTACAACGGCCTCATCGAGTACGTGAAGGCGTGCCAGCCAGGCAAGGTGATCCTGCACGCCGAACCCACCACCGACCTGGAGCAGGACTTGCGCGGCCTCGGAATGGAGGTAAGCTCCCTGGGCAAGGCCACCCAGATGAGCCTGTTTTAGCCCCGCGCTCCATCCCCTTCTCCCTTGCATAGCTTTCCGGTCAATTGTAGGTAGAATGCCAGCACCATGTTTGGACTCTCTTTCTGGGAAATAGGACTCATCATGCTTGTGGCCCTCGTTGTGTTGGGGCCCAAGCGGCTGCCCGCCCTGGCCAAGACTCTGGGCAAGGGCTTGCGGGAGCTTCGCAAGGCCTCAACAGATCTTCGCTCGGCCATTGAAGAGCCCCTTCAAGAGGTGAAGCGTCCCCTGGAGGAGATGCGGGACGACCTGGTGGACACGGTCTACCGCATCGAGGATCAGATCGAGGGCGAGGCTGGAAGCGCAAACGCCCTGGAGCAGGCAGCGGAAGACGCCGGCCACCCCCCGGGCCAGTTGACTGAGGGCACACCCGAGATCCCGGAAGATGAGGAGCCCGTTGAGGTAGACGAAAGCCGCAGGCAGGTGGAGGC
>CAZCFB010000047.1:0-7526 GCA_964497805.1 uncultured Kofleriaceae bacterium | reverse complement strand
AGCAAAGAATGTCTGAGAATCTCATGACATTCACGGAGCACCTTGAGGAGCTTCGCTCCCGGCTCAAGTACGCCATGTACGCCCTGTTGGTGTGCGTGGTGGTGGCTTACCTCTTCTCCGATTTCCTCTTCGTGATGCTGGCTCAGCCTCTGATCCGGGCCTGGGCCGACGCGGGCCTCGGCTCACCGAAGATCCACTTCGCCAACCCCATCGAGCCTTTCTTCACCTACATCAAGGTTTCCTTCATCGCAGGCATCTTCGCAGCATCCCCGGTGATCTTTTACAACCTGTGGAAGTTCGTGGCGCCGGGCCTGTACAAGAACGAGCGGCGCTTTGTCATCCCCTTCACCGTGGGATCCGCTGTCTGCTTCATCGGCGGGGCGAGCTTCGGCTACTTCATGGTCTTCCCCTACGGCTTCAGCTTCTTCCTCGGCTTTGCCCAGGACAATATGGGCTCCATGCAGGACCTGCTGGGTGGAGCGCTCAAGTTCTCGGCGGAGCAGAGCTTCCAGCTCCAGCCAACCCTGATGATGGGTGAGTACTTTTCGCTTGTCTGGCGCATGCTGCTGGCCTTCGGGGTCATCTTCGAGCTGCCCCTGGTGGTGCTCTTCCTCTCCCTGGTGGGGCTGGTTGATTACCGCGCCCTGTGGCGCTTCAACCGCTACTTCATCATCCTCTCCTTCGTGGTGGCCGCGGTCCTCACCCCCCCGGATGTGATCACCCAGATCTTCATGGCCGCCCCGCTGTTGGTGCTCTACAACCTGAGCATTCTGTTGGCCATGATCTTCGGCAAGCGGAAGGAGAAGCTGGAGCGGAAGGCTGAGGCTGAGGCTGAGGCTGAAGCTGAAACCGAGGCTGAGGCTGAGGCTGAGACTGAGGCTGAGGCTGAGGCTGAAGCTGAGGCTGAGGCTGAGACTGAGACTGAGACTGAGACTGAAGCTGATTAGGGACGCTGTCGCGTCCCGGCTTCACGTTATCCGGAACCAGATAAACGCCAGGAGGCCGTCAGGGCGGTCCACAGGGTGGCGGTAAACGCGAAGTAGCGCAGCTTCAGGGCCGAGAGCACCTCGTCCACCGCCTCTGGCGTCCGGTACTCGGCCAGCTTATCCCCCCGATCGGCCAGCGCCTTGGCGTTCGCGAGCTCCTGCATCAGGGGCTTGAACTGCTTGGAGTAAGCGGCGCTGGCGTGGACAGCGGGGAAGATGCTGCCCAGCGAGAGCGCGATGAACACGCCAAGCAGGATGCGCACCCGGCGCCGGTCCTCAAACACGCCCTTCAGCCGCTTCACCACCCCCTCGGCGCCCTCCATCACCACCGCTGCCTTTTCCGAGGCCGCCTTGGCAGCCTTTTGCGCGGCCTCGCCGGTGGCCTTTACCGCCGCGCTCTCCATGGCAGCCTTGGCGGCCTCCGCGGCCTTCTCCGCGGGGCTGGGCCCCTTTTGAGCGGGTGGCAGGGCCGGGCCCGTGACGCCCTTCTTGGGGGTGCTCTTCTTGACCGACTCCGCTGCCTTCTTTTTGGCTTCCTCGCCGGGCTTGGCGTTGGCGGGCGTTCCAGAGCTCTGGTCGAACTCGTCAGCGTCCGGGGGAGGCGGCAGAGGGACATTATCCAGCTCAATGGCCTCTTCCTCCGCTGCCTGAAACGGGTTCTTGAATTTACCGGCGTCGACCGTTTTCTGCTCCCCGGTGGAGGAGCGGGTCAGGCCACCGTCCAGGGAGACGAGCTGGTCCACTGACAGGGCGTCCAGGTTAAACGAACCAGACGACTTCGCTCCCGGGGGCAACCCTCCATCGGCGGGCTTGCCCGGCTCCGCGGCCGCGGTGGGCTCAGCGGCCGGCGGCGGCTCTGCGGAGCGCGGCGGCTCCGCGGGCTCGGGGGCGGTTGGCGCAGCGGGCTGACTGCCGGCGTCCTCGCGAAGGCCGGCGTCCTCGGGAGCGGGCGGCGGGAGGGGCTCTGGAGCGGGTGGCGCCACAGGCTCGGGAGCGGGCGGCGGGAGGGGATCGAGAGCGGGCGGCGCCACAGCCTCGGGAGCGGGCTGGGCGGGGGGCGGCGGGGCCGGCTCGGGCGGCGGAGGCGTCACGTCCTCCATCACCGCGCTGGCGGCCTTGTCCTCGATCCAGTCTTCCTCGGAGTCCACGCTGCTTGGCGCGATGGCGTCGGGCACCGGCACGGACCGCTCCGGATCCATGCCCATTGCCACGGGCTGGACCTCCATGCCCATTGCCACGGGCTGGACCTCCATGCCCTGCTCGGAATCGTCGAGAGACGCCTCGGTGCCGGCCTCGTTCACGGCCTGGTACGCCGCGCTGATGGAGCGCCGTCGACCCTTGCGAGAGTCGGCCAACACCCGCTCGTTCTCGTCGAGCAACAACACGTCGGCGCCGATCTTGTTGGCCAGGCGTCCCACCCGCTTGGCCTCCCCCATGTCCTCTGTGCTGCTGATGCACACGCCGGTGGTGATCAGCGCGTCCATCACGGTGGAAAGATCCAGATCAAACGCTTCCTCGAGGGCGATCTGGATCGCCCGGGTAGCGCGGGGGTCCCCCTCGGGTGCAATGGCGATAATCTGGTAGAGGGGTGCGTCGCTCATCTAGATCTGTCTTCCCGTTCCTGCCTTGCCCATGTTGGCAAAGCCCCACTATTCGGATGAGTATAGGTTACTACTTGCCCAGACGCCGGTTCGCAGCGTTCAGCCCCCGCTTGGCGGCTGCGTTGCCCGGGCTCAGCTTGAGAGCCTTCTTGTAATAGTCGACCGCCTTCTGGTACTTGCCGAGCTTGAACACCACATGCCCCATCAAGACCTGGTAGGAGGCCCTCCGGCTGTTGTAGCGCACGGCTTTCTTCAGGGAACGCTCTGCCGAGGCGTAGTTCCCCAGCTCAAAGGCGACCTCCCCCAGTCCGGCGTGAGCATCGGCGTTGCGACCGCTGATGGCGATGGCCTTCTTGAACTCGGCGGTGGCCTGACTGTAGGCCCCGCTGGACAGGGCTGTGCGGCCAGCCTTGACATGGGCAGCGGCGTTGCCCTTTTTCTTCTTGGGCCTGGGCTTGGGCCTGGGCTTGGGCCTGGGCTTGGGCTTGGGCCTGGGCTTGGGCTTTGCCACCGGCTTCGGCTTGGGCTTGGGTTTTGCCACCGGCTTCGGCTTGGGCGGCGGCGGCGGCTCGGGCTTCGGCTCGGGCTTGGCCACCGGCTCAGGCGGTGGTGGAGCTGGCTCGGGTTTCGGCTCAGGCTTGGGCTCTTCGCCGGGCTTGGGCTCTTCGCCGGGCTTGGGCTCTTCGCCGGGCTTACTGCCGGCTTCCTCGCCTCCCTCCGGGAGGCTCCGGGGTGAAGCGCCGGCAACCTCGCCGGGCTTGGGCTCCTCACCGGGCTTGGGCTCTTCGCCAGCCGGGCTCCCTGGCGGCGGATCATCGGCCACGCCCTGATCCAGGATGAGCGGCGCGGCGGCCATCTCCTCGCTGATCTTCTTCTCTTCCTTGTCCCCGCCCGCCACGAAAATGAAGATGAAGAGCACCATCGCGGCCAGGGCCACGACCCCGCCGATGATGACGATGGGCATCATCGCCTTGCGGCTCTGCTCCTCCTCCACCAGATCGTCATAAAGGGCCGGGAGCGGCCCGCTCTTGGACTTGGAGGCCAGCGCATCCTCTGCGGCCAAACCCTCGGCGAACCAAACCCCGCTCTCGGAAGGATCCTGCGGCGGGTGGTCTCCCTCAGCGGCGCGGCCGCCACGCACGGGCGCGTCAGGGAGCGCCTCGGGCGGGATCGGCGGCGGCGTGGGGATCGGCTCAAGCGGCGGCAGCCCGGCGGGTGGATCAGGCATCTCCAACGGATCCGGCTTGTCAGGCGGCGGGGAAGCGCCGGCAGCCTTCAGCTCTGGCTTGTCCGCCTCTTCGATCTCGGGCGGCGCGGCCTCCTCAAGCTCCGGCTCGTCTGCATCGGCGGGCACGGGGGGCGCCTCGGAGTCATCCTTGGCGGCCGCCAGCGCGGCCTTGGCTTTGGCCGCGGCCTCCTCGGCCTCCCGCTTCTTGGCCTCTGCCGCGGCGCGCTTCTTCCGCGCCTCCTCGGCCCTACGCTTGGCCTCGGCGGTGGCCTTTCGGCGAGCCTCCTCGATGACCTTGCGCTTGGCCTCCTCGCTCACCTTCTTCGCCGGCCCGGATGAAATGGCGGCCCGGCTCATGGTTTCCTTGGAGAGTGATACCGGCGCCTTGCCGGTCAAGGCGTTGATAAACCGGATGGCGGTGGGGTAGCGGTCCTTGGGCTTCTTGCTCAGGGCCAGGTTCACGGCGTCTGCAAAGTGCTTGGAAACCTCGCCGACCTTGTCCCGAATCGGCACAGGCTGGGCGTCCCGGTGCTTGGCCAGGATGTCAAAGGTGCCCGCGCCCACGAAGGGGGGCGAGCCTGTAGCCATCTCGTAGGCCAAGATCGCCAGGGAGTAGATGTCGCTGCGCTGATCCATGCTCGCGTCGGAGGCCTGCTCCGGCGACATGTAGCGCGGATCCCCCACGCTGCTGCCGTGCTGCGCGCTCTTGCCCTTGCGTGGCTCCATCAAGCGGGAGAGCCCGAAGTCGAGCAGCTTGATGAAGACCATGTCGCCCTTGCCCTTGGTCAACAGGACGTTCCGCGGGCGGATATCCCGGTGCACGAAGCCAAGCCCATGGGCCTCCCCGAGCGCTTCGGCCACCTGCTCGAGGATCTTCACCGCGCGGGCCTCGTCCATCTTCCCGTCACGGCCGAGAACCTCGGAGAGGGTTTCCCCCTCGAAGTACTCCATCACCATGAAGAAGCGGCCGTCAGCGGTCTTGCCCAGATCCGAGTACTTGACGATGTGCTCGCTCTTGAGCTTGGCCAGAGAGGCAGACTCCTCCTCGAAGTGGCTGACCACGTCCTTGTCTTTACTCAGGTGGTCGTGGATCAGCTTGACCGTGATGGGTTTCCCGAGAGTGGTGTGCTCGGCGCGGTAGATAGTGCCGCTGCTCCCCTGGCCGATCTGCTCCTTGAGCAGGTATCGGTCAGCGATAACCGAGCCGATCAGCGGATCAGTGTTGACCTCCGCCAGCGACGTTCCGTCCACAGGACAGAACTTCGCCTCGTCGGGTAGGATCTCGTGACAAGTTGGACAGGTCTTCATCTCTCACCGTGTGTGCGTTGCCACAGTACCGAAGGGCCCCACGACTCCTGATTCGTTAGAACCGCTCGTCTACTAAAACCGCCCGGACGCCCCAAACATGACGCCGCCATCGGCGGTGGGTGCAAATGATACGTGGCGCCAAACCGCCGCCTGGTCCCCATCTGGATCCGAAGTGAGGTGCAGATAGAGCAAAACCCCGGAGGCTGCCAGCGCGGCTGCCCCCACCCCGGTGAGCACCGCTCCGCCGATGGTGTAGTCGTAAATCTCTGCACAGTTGCTCAGATCCTCCGCGGGCTCTCCCTCCTTCAAGCCCGCCGCCGGGACCGCCTTACAGCTGGAGGTAACCGGGTCGCCGTCCAGCACAAGCAGGGCGATGCCCGCTCCCAGAGAGGCCAGCCCCACGCCGCCAGCCACCAGCCCAGGCCAGAGGGGCCAGTCCCGGCCCGTCTTTTTTTCGTCGCCAGAGTCATCCTGCTTTGGTTTGACAACCACTGCAGGCTTTGGCTTGGGCTTGGCCACAGGCTTGGGCTTGGCCACAGGCTTCGGCTTGGGCTTGGCCACAGGCTTGGGCTTGGCCACAGGCTTGGGCTTGGCCACGGGCTTCGGCTTGGCCACGGGCTTGGGCTTGGCCACAGGCTTTGGCTTGGTCCCAATGGGCGGCGGCTCCTCGGTGCGGGTGCCCAACTCCTCTGCCACCCGGGTCATGGTCTCCATGGCCTCGGACATGGTGCAGATGTCGCACCGCCCAGTGCCACTGCCCAGCACCTTGGAGCCCTTGAGCACCCTGAGGGCGATGGTGTAGTTCTTCCCCTCCGAGCTGATATGGGCCACGGCCACCCGCTGCACTCCAAGCACGGACCGCGCACTGGCGATGCAGGCGCCCTGGAAGCAGCCGGAGTTCTCCACACCGAGCTTCAACTTGGTGCGGACTTTCTGGGGCGCCATCACCTTCAGGCCGCCCGTGCGCAGCCCCTGGGCCATGGCCTCATGGAACCGGATTATCAGTGGTGCTGCCTTTGCCGGCGTGAACTGGGGTACCAGGGGAGCAACTTCTTGCGCCTGTGCCTCACCCGCGCAGAACAGGAGCCCTCCGAAGGACAGGATAATGCTCGCGATTAGGGTTCTCATGGTGCGCGATGGTAGCATAGTTTTTTATGCAATGAGCACTGAAAGGAGGAAGGAAATTCAGTGCTAAGCAGACTTTTTCCGCGCCGGATCAGGCTTCTTCGGAGCCGCCCTCCGGGGCGCCGCGGTCCAGCTGCTGGAGCTCCTGTTCGAACTCCTCGCGGGTGAACACCTCCTTGCGAATCAGCAGCGCCAACATGGCCTGGCACTCCAGGCTACCAGCGGGGAGGGGTATGGGGTCCGTCTCCGTGACGGCGCGGGCCAGCGGCTTGGTCTCCAGCCGGCCCGGGCTCAGCTCTCCGCCGAACCGCTCCCTGTCGGGTGGTACCCCGGGGTCGGTGTCCGCGCCGAGCATTGCGCCGGGATCTGTGTCGGGCGCAGGCCGCCGGTTCATGACCCGGGTGACGATGCCCTGGTATGTGGCCTGGATGGCCGCGTCCAGCTCGGTGTCCAGCGCCAGCAGCGGCTGCACCGCCGCGCCAACTGTGATGGCGACGTTGTCCAGGGCGTGGCTGTCGGTGGGATCAACCATGGCCAGCCGGAGCTCGCGTTTCTCCTCCCCCATCTTCACGCTCACCGGGATGATCCGATAGCGCCGCGCCTCCTCCAGGGGGACAAGCCGCGCAGCGTCAGGATCCACCTCCGTGGACTCGGGATCAAACTCGGGCAGCCCGAGCCGCTTGCGCAGCACCTCCCGCAGCTCGATCCCCTGCACCAACCCTTGCTCGAGCAGCAGGGCCACCAGCGGCACCCCGACCTGCTCGGCCGCTTCCTGGGCGCCCTCGGCCTGCCGCTCGGTCAACATACCTTCCTCGCAGAGGATCTCGAGGAGGGTCGCTTGGTTGGCCATGGTCGGTGGGGACTCTACGGTTCGACCTGCGAGTTCTGGATGAAGTTCTGGATCTGGACCAGCGCCTCCGGGGGAAGGTCGACGAATTGTACGCCCATGCCCAGCTCGCTCACCGACTCGCCGATATTGACGATCATGCCGCGCACAGTGATGGGCTCTTCATCGCCCGGCAGGGTGAAGACGAGTCGCACCTCGGTCCCCTTGGGCATGGGGATGGTGTGTTCCAGGTAGATGCCACCGACGCTGAGGTTGGTGCCGCGCTGGAAATAGACCTCCCGGCTGGTGGATTGCTCCACCCACATCTCTACAGAGATCCGCTCCGAACTCCGGCGTTCCTTCTTGTCCATCGGCGCTTCCGTTCAGGGTGATGGCGGGCGTTACAGGATTCGAACCTGTGGCCTTTGGCTCCGGAGGCCAACGCTCTATCC
>CAZCFB010000046.1:8605-32639 GCA_964497805.1 uncultured Kofleriaceae bacterium | reverse complement strand
GGGGCTGGGCCTGGCCACGGTCTATGGGATCGTCAAGCAGAGCGGCGGGTACCTCACCGTCTACAGCGAAACAGGGCAAGGCGCTGCCTTCAAGATCTACCTGCCGTGGGCCGGCGAGGCGCCCGCCCCCAGGCAAAAGGCGGCGGAGCTCATCGAGTCCCTGAGCGGGAGCGAGTCGATCCTGCTTGTCGAGGATGACCCCGCGGTCCGGCGCACCTGCGTGCGGGTGCTGAGGAACAGCGGCTACGACATGGTGGAGGCCGCGGACGGTAACCAGGGGCTGAATATTGTCCAGCAGCGCGCCACCCCCTTCGACCTGCTCCTCACTGACATCATCATGCCCGGCATGGACGGCATATCCTTTGCCCAACGCCTCGGAGATTACTCACCGGGAGTCAAGGTCCTGTTCATGTCCGGCTACTCCAACGAGATAATCGCCAAGCGGGGCATGCTCGATCCGGGCACCGCCTTCCTCGAGAAGCCGTTTGCTCCCGTGGACCTCCTCCGCAAGATCCGCCGCACGCTTGATGATTAGCCCAACAATCGCTTGCGGAACCAGGGGTAGGCGCCGCTGGCGGCGAAGCTGATCAGATCGCGCAAGGCGGGGGAGCGGCGCACGGCCTCTGGACCGGCAACATCCTCGAGCCCCTCCTCCTGGCGGATGATCCGGCTGGCCAGAGACAGGTCCCCGCAGAGCAGCAAGCCCGCGCGGTTGGCCCCGTGCCAGGCGGACCGGCGCCAGCTGCCGCTGTCAAAGGGCCAGGTCCCAAGCTCGCGGAACAGGTCCCCCATGCGCCGGGCCACCTTGAAGGGGAGGGCGCGACGGAACACGCTCACCTCCTCCAGCGCCTCGGCGGAGAGATCCTTGCGGCCCCTCATGTGCCGGGGGTGGAAGGCGCGCAGCACGCGCAGCATCAGGTGAACAAACTGCTCACGGTCCAGGCCAGCGGCCAACACCCCCGGCGGGCCGCTCAGCTCCACGGTCCGGCCAAACAGGAACAGCAGCTCTGCCGTTGACCGCCCGGCCAGGGCGTCACGAGAGAGGACCACCGCCGGCATGGCCATGGCCACCACCCGGGGGGTTGTCCCGCCCAGGGGGTGGTGCTGGTCCACAAGGTAGAGCTGGGCGCCGGTGCGTCCCAGGGCCCGGGCCGCGGCGCTCAGGGCCATGGCCTCGGGGCCGGAATCCATGGGGGGCACCCGGTCCGCCTCCTCCAACCCCAGCTCCGTCGGGTCGGAGGGGAAGAGGGACTTGGCCTGGGCCCAGAGCAGGGCGAACAGCTCCTCCATGGCCGGCGGCGGCGGATCCGAGTGCAGCACGGCCCGGTCGTCCTCGATGAGCTGGCCGGCGTAGGGCCGCTCCGGGTTGAGCTCGGGCTGACAGAATCCGGAGAGGAAGGCCTCGCCGCCCGCGTCAAGCTCCCCGAGGACCTCCAGGCCCTGGTACAGGGCGTGGGCCTGTTGCATCTCCCTGTCCTGGGCGGCCGCCGCGGCCAGGGGCGCCAGGGAGCTGCCCCGCGCCCCGTCCAGGGAGAGGATCCGCCGGTGGTTCGTGAGCACCGCCGCGGGATCCGGCTCGTCCATGCGCTGGTACAGCTCGCCCAGGGAGACGCGGAGGTC
Organism: uncultured Kofleriaceae bacterium; assembly: GCA_964497805.1. GTDB lineage: Bacteria > Myxococcota_A > Polyangia > CAZCFB01 > CAZCFB01. The sequence goes on along the minus strand of CAZCFB010000046.1, from coordinate 31,019 downwards.
CAGATCATCCTCCCGGATCGCCAGGGCTTCCTCGGTGGCGGCCACAGCGCCGGCCACCTCCCCCTGCGCCGAGAAGGCCTGGGCCAGCAACTGGAACAGCCGGCCCCTGCGGGCGCGGCCAGCCTCGGTGGGGGCAGGCGGGCGGCCGGTGATGAAGCCGCCGGCCAGCTGGGCTGCCTCCTCGTGGGCGTCCTTGCCCAGGAGCACCCGGGTGAGCCCCTCCACCGCCTCGCCGCAGACGGGATCCAGCGCCAGCACCTGGCGCCAGCACGCCTCGGCCTGCTCGTCCTGGCCCGCGGAGGCGCGGTGCCTGGCCGCGGTGATCAGCAGGGGGCCGCTCTGGGTGGGCTCGTCCAGCAGGGCGGCCAATTCTTCGGCGGCCTGGGCCGTGCCCTCGTGGCGTCCGGCCGCCGTGTAAGCGGTGAGGATGACGGGCAGCAACTCCAGGCGCGTGGCGTCGTCATCGGCGAGCAGGGGGTGGAGTTCATGGAAGTAGTCAGCCGCGCCGGCCGGATCGCCGAAGCGCTCCATGCGCAGGTCCCCCAGCATGCGCAGCAGGTCCCGGCGGCGGTTCTGCTCGCCGGTGAGCTTGAGCAGGCGGGAGAGCAGAACCTCCCCTCGCTCCCACTCCTCCCCCTCCATGGCCATGAAGGCCAGCTCGGTGAGGGCCTCCTCATGCTCCGGGTCGGACACCAGGGCTGCGTCCAGGAAGCGCCTGGCCGGGGCGGCGCGGCCCAGCTCGAGGGCGGCCCGGCCGCCGGCGAAGAGGGCGCCGGCAAGATCGTCGCGGGGGAGGTCGGAGCGGTCCTGCTCCAGCAGCGGCTCCAGGAAATCCACCGCCTCACGCCAGCGCTCCAGGTGGAAGCGGTTCAGGCCCACTGCCACCCGCAGCAGGGGATCGTCCTTGTCCTTGCGGTGAGCGTCCAGGAGGAAGGTGTACGCCTCGGCGTGGCGGCCAAGGCGCTGGTAAACCTCGCCCAGGCGCATGCCAAGCAGGCCTGATGCGTGCCCCCCGCTCAACCGGGTCAGGGCGTCCTCCAGCAGCAGGCGCGCTGCGTCCAGGCGATCTTGCTCCACCAGCAGGCGGGACAGACCGTCCACCGCCTGGGGCAGATCGCCGCACAGCTCCAGGGCGTCCTGGTACAGGGCCTCCGCCTGGGCGGCGGGCTCCCCCCGGGCCAGGCGGATATCGGCCAGGGCCACCATGATCTCGGCCTGGGCGCGCGGGTCCTCCACGAGCTCCTTCTTCCGGTTGAGCAGCTGCTCGGCCCGCTCCCCCTCGCGCTTGCCGCACAGGCGGATGAGCGATTCGATGGCGGGGAGGTGGGAGGGTGCCCTGTCCAGCACGCGCTGGTAGAGCTGCCTGGCGCGATCCGGGTCGCCGGCGCTGTTCTCCAGCACATGGCCGGCCACCATGAGGGAGTCGTCCACATCCACCTGGTCCGGGGCGGTGTCGATGATCCGCTCCAGCGCGTCGGCGTAGGCGCTCCACGCCTCGTGGCGCCAGTGATACTGGGCCGCCGCCTGCATCACCTCCACGCCGTCTGGCCACAGCTCCAGGGCCTCCTCCAGGCTGGACCACGCCTGCTCGGCCTTGCCAAGCCCGGTGTCCTGCACCTCGGCCAGCTGGAGCAAGAGCTTCGCCTCGGCCGAGGCCTCCGCGCCGTGATCCCGGGCTAAATCAAGCCGCTCGCGCAGCAGCTCGGCGGCCTGGTCGCCCTGGCCGCCGGCCAGGAGCAGGGCGGTGAGCTCCTCGTCCAGCTCGTCGTCGGGATCGCCCATGGCCCGGGCGCGCTGGAGGTGAGTCACCGCCCCCTCGGGGTCCTGCTCCGCGTCCAGCCGGGCCAGGCGCAGCAACAGAGGCCGCGCCGAGTCCGGGTCCTCGCTCGCGACCTCGATCCAGCGCTGCAGCAGCTGGCGCAGCTCGTCAAGCTGGTCGTGGGCCTGGTAAAGCTCGGCCAGGCTGGTCAGGGCGGCGCGGTCCTCCGGCTCCAGCTCCAGCAGGCGCCGGTACACCTCCACGGCGCGGTCGTCCAGCTCGAGCTCCTCCCGCTGGATCCTGGCCAGGCGGTGCAGGGCGGCCAGGGCGCCGGGGCGATCTTCCTCATCCAGGCTGCGCTGGCTGATGGTCTCGAGGATCTGCACCAGCTCGGGCCACTCACCCAGCTCCTGGTACAGGTTGGCCAGGCGGAGCATCAGGGCCCTGTCGCACCCTGGCGTGGCGGCCAGGGCGGCCAGGTAGCGCACCGCGTCCTCCGGCTGTTGCAGCCGCTCCTGGTACAGGTTGGCCAGGTCCACCAGCCGCTGCTCACGCGCCTCCGGGTCCAGGCCCGCCTCCAGGGTGCGGAGCTGCTTGGCCAGCAACCCCCCGAGATCGGCCACGCGCTCCTGCGCCTCCAGCAGCTCGATGAGACGCTCCTCTGCCTCGGCGCATGCGGGATCCAGCTCCAGGGCGTCGAGCAGGTGCTTCTCCGCTTCGACGGCGCGCTCCGCCTCCTGGAGCAGCCCGGCGACCTTTAGCTCCAGGCGCAGCAACTGCCCCGCTTCGGTGGTGCGCTCCACCGCGTCGGCGTAGATCCGGATCAGGTCGCCCTGGCGGCCCTCGGACTGGCACAGCCCGTCCAGAGCCTCCACCACCTCTGGCGCCTCGGGATCGATGGCCGACGCCTCGCCCAGCACCTCCACGGCGCGGTCCATGTCGCCGGCACCCTCCCGCCAGACCCGCGCCTCGGCCAGCAGCCACTGGAGCCGCCTGGCCGGGGACTCGGCGGGGAGATCCCGGTACGCCTCGGCCAGCTCCGCCCAGGGGGCCGCCCGGTTGGCCGGGGAAGGGGGTGGTCCCCCGCGCTCCTGCTCGGGTTCGGCGGAGATCACGTCGGATTCGCCCAGCTCGAGGGTCTCCCCTTCCTCGTCCTCCGCCCCCTCGGCCAGCACATCGTCGTCTTCGACGGTCTCGACCTCTTCCGAGGCCAGGGCCTCCAGGTCCGTCTCCCCGGTGATCACGTCCTCGAGGTTCACCCGCTGGGTGGAGTCGGCGCGCTCGCCGTCCCCGTCGGGGATCTCGAGCTCATCCTCGGCGCCCCCCCGCGCGCCCGGCGCACCGTCCAGCTTGCGGGCCAGCCGCCAGAGGTTCTCCTCGGTAATCTCCTCTTCCGGGCTCAGGGCCAGGGCGCGGAGGTAGGTGCGAAAGGCCGCCTCGGGCATGCTCGCCCGCTCCTCCTGGACCTTGGCAATGCGCCAGAGCAGGCTCACCCGCTCGGAGGCATCCACCCGCTCCACCCGCGCCCCCTGGATCTCGAGCACCTCGTCCCAGCGGCCGGCCAGCTCGGCCAGGCGCTCCGCCTCCTCAGGTAGCCAGGCAAGGTCCGAGTCCGTGCGGGCCAGCGCGGCCACGGCGGCCAGGGCGCGGCCGGGGTCCGACAGCTCCTCCTCGGCCAGGCGGGCCTCCTTGCGCAGCAGCTCCTGCCTGCGCACAGGGTCTTCCTCGGCGGCGGCCAGCCTGCGGTACACCTCCAACAGGCGCCGCCGCACAGGATCCGTGCGCGCCAGCTCCTCCAGGCGGGGCAGCACCTCATGCCCACCAGGATCCATGGAGAGCCCATGGGCAAGCTCCTCGAAGGCCGCGGCCGGATCCTCAAGCTCCTGCTCACAGATCTCGGCCACCCGGGAGGTAATCTCCAGGAACTGCTCCGGACGCTGCTCACGCTGACGCTGCTCCAACAGGAGCAGGATCAAGTCCTCCCACAGGCCATATTGCTGGGCCAACCGCTCGAGCTCATCGTAGGACTGGCCAGCGCCAGGGAAGAGCTCGTGGGCCCGCCGATACCAGGCGAAGGCGCCCTCCGGGTCGTGCAGGTGGGCCTCATGGACCTGGCCAAGCTCGCCGAGAAGGGCGATCTGCTGCTCCGGGTCTACCAGGTGGGGGAAGAGGGTCTGCCCCAGCCGCACCAGGCGCTGGTGGTGCCCCACGGTGCGCAGGAGGGTGAGCAGCCCCTGCATCGCCTCCAGGTTCTCGGGGTCCAGCTCCAGCAGGCGCTCGTAAGCCACCACTGCCCGCTCCTGCTGGCCAGGCACCGTGGCCCACAGCCGCGCAAGCTCAATGGCCTGGGTGAGGTGCTCCCCCGCGTCGCCGCCCGCGAGGGTGAGCTCCCGCTCAGCAAGCTCGCAGGCGCGCAGGGTGTTGCCCGCGGCCAAGTAGATCTGCCGCAGCCTCATGTGGGCGTCCAGATCCGCCGGAGCGTCCTCCTCGAGCAGGCGCTCCAGCAGGGCGGCTGCCTCCTTGGGCTCCCCCAGGTCATCCACCAGGATGTCCACCATGCGGAAGACCAGGGCCACGCGGGTATCGGAATCTTCGGCCAGCTCCAACTGCTCCGAGAGCACCCCCACCATCTCCCGCTGGCGCCCCAGGCCGGCCAGCAGCCGCAGCAGCGCGTCCCTGGTGGCGTTGTCCGCCGGCAGGAGCTCGGCCCGCTGGCGGTAGGCGTCCACCGCGTCCCCTGGTAGATCCAGGCGCTGCTCCGCGAGCTGGGCCACCTCCTGCAGCAGCATGGCCCGCGGGGCCACCGGCTGCTCCGGGAGCAGGGCCAGGCGCCGCTTGAGCAGGGCGAGCAGGTCGTGGAGCCGCCCCGCCTTGCGGTAGTAGCCGCTGAGCGCCTCCAGGGAGTCGCGGTTGTCCGGATCGAGGGTCAGGATCTGTTCGTGGGCCCGGGAGGCGCGGGCCAGATCCGAGAGGTCGTCCTCCGCCACGCTGGCCAGCCGCGACAGCGCCTCCACCCGCCGGGCGATGCTGCGTGAGCTCTGGGCGCGGCGCTCCAGGAAGCTCACCAGCCCCTCCAGATCCTCTGTCTCCTCCAGCAGGCGGAGCACCCGCTCCTGCACACGGTGATCACTGGGGTTCAGCTCAAGCAGGGCCTGGTAGGAGGCCAGGGCCTGCCCGGGGTTGCCCAGCTTCTGTGCCCGCAGGTCCCCCAGCCGGCGCAGGATGCTAATGCGCTCGGCCTTGGTCATCATGCCGTCAAGCTGGGCCTCCAGCGCCTCGGTCAGCCCGGCGAAGTCGGCCTCCCGCTCGCAGATATCCACCTGCATGCGCAGGGCGTGCTCGTCCCCGGGGGAGAGGTTGAGGATCTCCTGCAGGATGTCGCGGGTGCGTTCTGCCTCCACCTGCCACTCGAAGTGGACCTTTGCCAGCCGGCGGAGGGCCTGAATGCGCTGGGCCTGGCTCACGGCCTCGGCCACCTCGCCCTCCAGGGCCTGCACCTTCTGCTGCCAGGAATGCATGCGCACGGCCAGCCGGTCCAGGGCCTCCTGGCTGCGGGCGGTGTCGGGGTGAATCTCGGCGATCTGCTGCCACGCCTCAACAGCGCCCTCGAGGTCGCCCAGGCGGCGCTCCGAGGTGTCGGCCACCTCCTCGAGCAGGGCGCAAATCTCAACCGCCGGCATGCCGGTGACCCGCCCCTGATCCGCCAGGTATCGCTGCAGGTTGACCAGGTTCGGGAAGTCGCCCTTTCGGCGGAAGTAGGCCTGGTACGCATCCATGGCCTGTTGGCTGTCGGGCTGGAGTTGCAGCACCTCGTGCACCAGGTGGGCGGCTGCCTCGGGATCGTCCAGGCGGTCGCGCAGGATGGCGTTCATCTCCAGCATGAGGGCCACCTTGGCCTCCAGGGTGGTGCACGCGTCCACCTGGCCGCTCAGGATCGGGATCACCTTGTCCCACTGGTTGCCCTGCCGGTAGATGTCCAGCAGCTGGGTGGCCGCGTCGCCGGTGGGCCCCTGGTGGGGGAGGGCCGCCTCGAAGCAGGCGCGTGCCTCATCCACCCTGTCCAGGTGACGGAGCAGCAGGTCAGCGCGGTACATCTGTAGGGTCGCCGCTTCGGCCCCGTCCAACATGGCGGCCCGCTGGGCGTAGAGGCGCTCCAGCTCGTCCCAGCTTCCGAGCCCCTGGTAGGCCAGCTGCAAGCGGGAGAATGCGTCCTCGCTGGACGGGTTGGCTCCCAGGGCTCGCTTGAGGTAGGCCACCGCCCCCTCCTGGTCGTCGGCCTCCTGCCGGACCGCGGCCAGGTCCATGAAGATCTCCGCTGCCCGGGCCAGGCCGCCCCCTCCGGGGAAGTCCGCCGAGGAGAGCAGCTCGCCCATGGCCTCCTTGATGGCGGGCGTGCCGGGGGTCAACTCCAGGGCCTGAGCCAGGGAACGCGACGCCTCCTCCAGTTGCCCCAGGCGGCGCCACTGTAACTCGGCCAGCTCGGCCAGGAGGTCCGCCTTGCCCGCCGGACCTTTGGTGGCCTCGATCTCCACGGCCAGCAGGCCAGCAGCGCCATCCCAGAGGCCGAGGTTGGCGTAGATGCTGCGGCCCGCGGCGAGAGCGGAGAGGTTGCCCGCGTCGGCCTCGAAGGCGCGGCGGTAGCAGGCGAGCGCCAGGTCCTGGCGGCCCAGCTTCTCCTCCCACAACTGGCCCACCCGCTGCTCCAGCGACGATAGCTCGGCTGGATCCGCGCCCTCGTGAGAGGCCGCGGCCAGCTGCTCGGCCCGCCTGGTCAGGAGGGTCACCAGGTCGGCCCAACGCCCGCCCTCCTCCAGCAGAGTTGCCAGCCGCTCACCCGCCTCGGCGTTGCCCCGATCCACCTCCAGCGCCTTGAGCAGGACCCGGAGCTCCGCGCCGGAATCCCCGGCCTCGGCGTGCACGCGGGCAGCCTCCCGAAACAGGTTCACCGCGCCGGTGACCTCCTCCATGCGCTCGGCCCGCCGCTCGATGATCCGAGCCAGCTCCTCCTGGCGGTCCTCGGACAGGTACGCCTCCCGCAGCGCGGAGAACGCCTCCTCCGAGGTGGGATCCTTGCGGAACGCCTCCTCCAGGGTTTTGGTATCAGGGGCCACGCCTGCTTGAATCTCCGCTACCGGCGGCTCAGTCGGCGGGGCCGAGGCAGCAGGTCAGTGCGATGAACACGATGGGTCGTGCTCTCATTTCAGAACTCCTGTGGAATCTAAACTGTGAGGCCACACTTTACACCCACATGCGGGTCACTGTCGTGCCTTCCTGGCGCGCTTCCGGCTGATCTTGAACTGGTAGTCCATGTTGTAGGTGCGCACCATGACGCGCTCCCCCTTGCGCAGGATGAAGGATGGGCCGGTCTTCAGCTTCAGCCGCTGGGCCACCTTGCCGGAGGCGCGGTCCAGGACGTAGAGGTGGTCCGGCTCGGAGGTGAAGCCGTAGCCGCAGATGATGGCGTCGTCCAGGATGAGGAAGTTGCGGGCGTTGCACACCAGGGGCTTGCTGCGCCAGCGCACCTTGCCGGTCTTCTGGTCCAGGGCGGTGAGGTAGGCGTTGTGGCCTCCCGAGCTTGCCGCATAGGTGCGGTGGCCGGTGGCGACGTAGAGCACCCCGTCCTCCACGGCGGCCCAGGTCAGCTCCTGGTAGGTGTAGCTCCGGTCGCCCTTCCTCTCGGCGGGCCCGCGGGCGTAGGCGCGGAAATCGAAGGCCGCCTCCACCTGACGCAGCTTCTCGTCGGCGATCACAAGGTAGCGGCCGCTGGAGAAGTCCCGGCCGTAGGTGAGCAGGTAGCGCCCGGCGGCATGCAAGGCCGAGGTCAACCGGGCGCCACGGAAGGCGGTCGGGGTGCGGGGAGGGCAGCTACCCTTCTTTCCGAACCGTGGATTCGGCACATCGCAGGTGGGCAGGGCCAGGCCGTGCTCGCGGAACCAGGCCGCGTCGTCGGTGATCTTGTTGCGGCTGGCCGAGATCTGACGCAGGCGCAGCCGGGTGGGGGGGCCCTTTGGGTCGGCCAGCTGCTGCTGCCAGGGCGGAGTGGGCAGGGCGATAACCTTGACCTGCGACAGGTCCAGGGCCTCAGCCCAGCGCCAGGTGCCGTCGTCAAAGAGGTACACCAGGCGGCCATCACTGGTGGTGGCCTTGCGCTGAGCATCGGCAGGGCAGGGCAGGACGCTCCATGCGCAGGCCAGCAACAGGGTGAGGGCGGGGGTGCGGAACATCATCTCCTCCTGGCCGGTGGGGTGGTCACGCATCCACCAGGTCGCGGAAGCGGCGGCAGCTCCGGGACAGGTCACCGGCGCGGTGCAGGTCGCCGCCGATGAGGAAGGCCACGTCGTCGCCGTAGAAGCGCCGCAGCGCGGGCAGCCGCTCCATGTTGATGCCCCCGGCTGGCATGGGCATCAGGGGGCGCGCGGGGCCCAGGGGCTCATCTGTCCCGAGCACCAGGTCCCGGCACTCCGCCTCCGTGATGGGGAAGCGGCCCCCGTGGTGGGGGAAGATGGCCGCGTCAGCCCCGGCGAGGCGCATGAGCTGGCCCAGCAAGGCGCGGGGCGCGATACCCTGGCGCGGGGAGACGAGGTAACTGCCGAGCAGGGCGGGGTGGGCCAGGATCGGCAGGTTGATCTCGTCAGCCGCGGCCACCTGCCGCATGGCATCCCACCCCACGAGCCCGGGCGCGAGCATCACCCCGCCGGCGCCGGCTTCCACTGCCAGGGCTGCGCGCTCCATGAGGGTGTGGGCAGGGCCGGAGAGGTTGGGCACGTACAGGGCGCGGGCGCCCCGGGCGTTCTCGCGGGCCACCGCCTCGGCGCAACGGCGTACACGCTCATCCAGGGGGCAGAACGGCTGGTCGGCCAGGCCATGGTCGTCCTTGATCAGGTCAACGCCGCCGTGGGCGCACGCCGCGGCCATACGGGCCAGCTCCTTGGGATCCAGCCCCATGGGCTTGAGGGCGGTGCAGAGCAGCGGCCTGTCAGGCACCCCCAGCAGCCGACGCAGGCCGCCGCGCCCGAAGCGCGGGCCAGGCAGGACCCCTGCCATGGCGTGACCCGGTTGGACCGAGAGGAGGCGCACGCCCGCCTTGAGGCTGGTGTTGCCGAACAGCAGGTTCAACAGCTGGGGCAGCTCCCCCCCGGCGGTTTCCACGGCGTAGGAGATGGTGGCCGCGAAGCCTTCTGGCCCAGAGGCCAGCGCCTCCAGGCGGCCCATCACCTCCTGAGGGATCGCCCCTCCCGGCAGCAGGTCCACGGGGAACTCCACCGTCTGCTCCACGCACAGATCGCTGGCCTGCGCGCGGGCCTCGATCTCATCGTTGGCCTGGAGCAGGTATTCCACCGTCAGGCGGTCGCCGCTCAGCCGCGGGCCGCTGTATGTCTCGGGGAGCTTGTACACGCTACAGATCCTCTGCCTTGATGGCGGGCGCTGCCGGGGGCAGGTCCCTGGGCGGGGCCAGGTCCTCCTCGGCGAGCTCGTCCGGGTCCAGATCCACCATGCGCGCCGCGGCCCGGGCCACGGCCCTGGCGTCCAGACCATACTCCTGTAAGAGGTATTCGCAGGACGCCCCGTGGGCGTAGGTGCCCTGCACCCCCAGGCGCACCAGCGGAATACCGAGCCCCCTGTCCGCCATGACCTCGGCCACCGCAGACCCGAGCCCGCCGCTGTTCAGGTGATTCTCAACGGTGATCACCCCCCGCCGCGTCGTGGCCAGGGCCTGGTCCAGCGCCTCTCCCCCGAGGGGTTTGATGGTGGAGATGTGGAGGTGGGTCAGGGAGACCCCGAGGCGCTCCAGGGCGGCCACGGCCCGGGACGCCTCCGCAGTGCAGATGCCGCTGGAGATGAGCAGCACATCGTCTCCGCGGGCCAACACCCGGGCTTCACCTGTGCGCCACGGCTCGCCGGTCGGGAAGAGGCGCGGCACGGCCCCGCGCAGCATCCGCAGGTAAACCGGCCCGGGGATGGAGTGGGCCGCGTCCAGGGCGCCCTCCACCTCGGTGGCGTCGCCGCACTCAAGCACGGTCATGTTCGGCATGGCCCGCATCAGGGCCACGTCGTCGATGGCCTGGTGGGTCACCCCGCCCGGCGTGGTGAGCCCCGGCACGAAGCCGAGCAGCTTCACCGGCAGGTTCGGGTAGGCGATGGACATGGCCACCTGGTCGTAGGGACGCCGGGTGACGAAGACGGCGAAGGTGTGAACGTACGGCACGAACCCCTCGCGGGCCAGGCCGGCGGCGAAGCTCATCATGTTCTGCTCCGCCATGCCGAGGGAGAAGAAGCGCCCGGGGTGGGCCTCGCGGAAGCCGTCCGCCTCGCAGGAGGAGGTCAGGTCCGCCGAGAGGACAAGCACCTCGGGCCGGCTCGCCGCCCATGACGGGAGGTTGTGGTAGTGGGGCCTCGGCACCAGCTCGATCATGACGCCGCCTCCATCTCCTGGAGCAGCGCCTGGTACAACCCACGCTCGGCCTCGTCCTTGAACCGCAGGTAGTGCAGCTTCGGCGACCGGGTTCGCAAGGGCTCGACCCCGCGGCACGGATCTGTCCGCGCGATCACAACCAGCGGGCGGCCGTCCATGGGCTCTGCGGCGGGGGCGGCCAGCGCGGCCGGGTCGTGGCCGTCCACCTCCGCCACCCGGGCTCCGAATGCAGCGACCCTCTTCACCAGCGGCTCCACCCCCATGACGCTGGTCATGGCGCCGTCACACTGCTGCCCGTTGGTGTCCACGTAAGCGCCCAGGTTGCCGAGCTTGTGGTGGGCAGCCGCGGCCAGCGCCTCCCAGGTCTGCCCCTCCTGGAGCTCGCCATCGGACATGTAAACCCACACCCGGCCTGGCTCACCTTTGAGCCGGCGGGCCAGGGCCGCCCCCGCGGCAACGCTCAGGGTTTGGGCCAGAGAGCCGGCGGTGCTCTCCACCCCCGGGGAGTGCTCGGCGCCGATCATCTCCACGGTGCTGCCGTCCTCGTTGAAGCGCCCCAGCGACGTGGGGCCCAGGCGGCCCACCTCGATGAGGGCCGCGTAGAGGCACAGCGAGTAGTGCACCGGGGAGAAGTAGAAACGATCCAGCGCCGGCTCTGCCGGTCCGTTGTACAGGCCGCCACGCCACGGGTCGGGGTTGTCCCGTGAGGGCACGCCAGTAAAGGGGGGCGGCACTGCCGGGGCCTGGCTTGGCCCCAGGCGAAGCACCCGTGTGTAGAGAGTGGCCAGGGCCTCCGCCGACGAGCAGGCCTGGCTCAGGTAGCCGCCGCCGTTGCGCAACACATGGTCCAGGACCCTCCTACGTACGCCAGCCGCCACGCGCGTGGCCTCCTGGATCCAGGGCTCGGTCATTGGGGAGAGCATACCAGCCATCTGTGCGCCTGCGCCCTGGAAAGGAAGGCATGGTCGGTGTACATTTTTTGCCCCGAGGAGGTGTGCACGATGATGAAGATAACGGCGCTCAATGAAACAGAGCGGGTGGCCCTGATGGGGTTGCTCAAGTTGATCATCCAGGCTGACGAGAAGATGAGCTCAGAGGAGGTCGCGGAGCTCAACAAGATGGCCGCCGAGATGGGCACGGCCAAGTGGGAGGCAGCCAAGGCCGCGGCCATGACGCGGTTCAAGGACAAGAACGCCATCCGAGAGTTCCTGGAGAGCTCGGTGGAGCGCGCCGCGGCGCGGGAGCTGCTGCTCTCGCTGGCCAGACAGATGGCTGGCGCCGACGACACGGACCAGATGGAAGAGTCGGTGATCCGCTGGCTCATCAGGATCTGGAACATCCGCCAGTAGGAGGCAGGAATGTTGAAGATGCTCAGCTCCGCCCTGGAGGGGTTCGAGGCCCTCATGGCCCGGCGGCCCGACGGTGATTTCATCGCCAAGGCGCACCCGTACCGCCGGATGCTCGGCTACCTCATGCCGGGGCGCAACGAGGCGGTGGTGTACTACGAGGACCTCGTCAGGGCAGAGGCGATCCTCGACTACATCAAGCGCGCGCGGGTTGCCCTGGGCCAGGATGTAGGCCTGACCCACTGCCTGGTGGCGGCCAGCGGCATGGGCATGTTCATATGCCCGGAGATGAACCGCTTCGTGGTCGGCAAGCGCCTGTACCAGCGCAACGATGTGTCGGTCACCTTCTCCATGAAGCGCAAGCAGCTGGACAAGAAGGCCAAGGTTTCGGCGGTGAAGATGCGCTTCTCCCCCGAGGACACCTTCCGCAGCATCCTTGATCGCATCAACCAGAACATCAGCGTGGAGCGTTCCGACGCCAAGACCTACACCGACAAGGAGCTGGGGCTGCTCAACGTCTTGCCGCGGCCCCTGCTGGCCGGGGCCATGTCAGCTGTTCGGTGCGCCGACTACTTCAACGTGCTGCCCCACAGCTTCATCAAGAACGACGCCTTCTACACAGGGATGGTCATCGCCAACCTGGGCAGCCTCGGCATGAACGCCGGTTACCACCACCTGTACGAGTGGGGCACAGCGCCCCTGTTCATGATGGTGGGCAAGGTGGAGGAGCGCGCCATGGTTGAGGACGGCGAGGTGGTTGTACGCAAGATCCTGCCCATACACTGGAGCTACGACGAGCGCATCGACGACGGGCTCACGTCCTTCGAGGGGTTGAGCTGGGTAAGAAAGTCGCTGGAGGATCCAGAGAAGTACTTCGGAGAACTCCCAGAGTAAGGAAGCGCCACCGCGCCTGGCCGCGCCCTAGCTTGTCTTCTGCTTTGCCTGCGGCTGGAAGTGCCGGAATGACTTCCAGATCTTGCCGACCTTCTTCCACCAGCGGGTTGACCTCGGGTTGTACATGGACCACTGGGAGTGCCGGCAGGCCCGCGGGGCAGGATCCCTGGCGCACCGGTCACGGCTGCGGTTGAGGATATAGGCCGACTCTTTCAAGTTGCGGTATGGATCCAGCAGCCGGGCCACTCGGCTCGGCTCGCACTCGGGTACATGGATCTGGGCGAACCCAACATCACACCCCCGGCCGCCCTTGCCCACGCCGGCCACGACCACGTTGCGGCAGCCGGTTTCCGCGATCACCACCGAGACGAGCAGGGAAGGGGGAATATCGTAGCGCTGCCCCGCTTTCTTGGCCGCCCTGACCACTGACTTCGCGCTGGACATGTTGCAGTGGTTAGCTGGATGCGCGAGTATGAATGCAAGTAAAATCGTTGTGCCCATGGCAGAAATTCCTGGTCTGGGTTAGATCCCCCTGCCCAGATAACCGGCCCTGAAGGGCCAAAGAGGCAGATCAGTGGCACATCAAATGCAGTGGATCAAGGGGGGAGATCTAACATTTGACTTGGATTGGATCCGGCGATGGACTCAAAGGTGGACTCAAAAGTGGACTCTGGATTTCTGATCAATGCGTAAGATCGTGCCCATAGCCGCGCTGCTGATTTTGAGTCCAGCGTGCGAAGATGACCCCTATAAAAACTGGCCAGATCCGAAGAAAACCTACCCATATGTGGTCTCCCAGGAAACGAGCCTGGATCCATACGAGAAGATCCGTTGGGAGACCGAAACCTGGAGCCAGGACGATCTGAACAAGGCCGGGCTGTACATGAAGAAGCTGCTGCTGCACCGGCAGGGCGGGCCCAGCGAAACCGTGGCCCACTTCAAGCAACAGGCAGCCAGGATCCCGCCCCTCGCCGGGGGCGGCGTTCGCCTGAGCCTCGTGGGGGACGTGATGTGGGTCAAGGGCAACTGGAAGGCGTTCGCCACGCCGTCGGCGGCGCTGCTCGATGGAACCCTGCGCGTGGGGAACCTGGAGACGCCCACCTCGCCCGACCACGCCACCGGCGAGCGCGCCCTCGGGACCTACAGCTTCAACGCGCCGCCGGAGATGCTCGACGGGCTCCCCCTGGATCTGCTCCAGCTCAACAACAACCATAGCCTTGACGCCGGCGACCTCGGCCTGGAGAACACCATCAAGCAGGTGGAGAAGCGCGGGCTGAAGCACACCGGGGTGGACCGACAACTCAGCCTCACCGTGGGGGGCCTGAAGGTTGGCCTGCTGGCGTACACCTGGGGTATCAACGACAAGAAGCGTTCAAAGAAGGGCCACGAGCTGCACATCATCCCCTTCGGCCACGAGAAGGCGGACCTGGACCTCTCCCTGCTGGAGCGTCAGGTGGCCGACGCCCGCGCCAGCGGGGTTCATGTGGTGGTGGCGTTGCTGCACTGGGGTTACGAGTTCGAGTTCTACCCGGACACCCGCTTCATGGTGCTGGCGCGCCGCATGATCAAGGCGGGGGTGGACCTGGTGGTGGGGCACGGGCCCCATGTGGTCCAGCCGGCTGAGCTGTGCCACGTGAACCGGCCAGAGCATGTGCCCGGTGTGGGGACCTGCTCCGTGCGCACCGACGACGGCCGCGAGCGCACCGCGGCCATCTTCTACAGCCTGGGTGATTTCGGCACCACCCTGCCCACCGTCTATACCAAGGCCGGGCTGGTGGCCACGGTGGAGCTGGGCAGCGGCGGCGTGCAGGGCATGGGCTGGTCCGGGGTGTTCAGCGAGGACGTGAAGACCACTGACGGCAAGGTGAGCGGGCAATCTGTCAAGCCCCTGGCAGATTTGGCCGTGAGAAATACGGTCCTGGCAGGCGAGGTAAAGCGCCTGGAGGGGCACCTGGGCAAGGGGTGGAAGCGGTAGCTACAGCGTCGTGACTTCCTTGAAGGCGGCCGAGTCCTTCACCAGGCGGAAGCCCGCGTCCCATCGGGCCTTGACCACCATCTTGCGGGCCGCGGCGGTGCCCTTGTTGCGCAGCTTGCGCAGCCAGCGCACGGCCTCAGCGGTTTTTCCCCGAAGGGCCGCCAGGTGAGCCCGACGGTAGTAGAGGCGGGTGGCGCCGGGGGAAATGGCCCGGACCATGTCCAGGCAGGATGCGGCCGGGTCGAGCTTGCCGCGGGCCGCCAGCGCATCGTAGCGGCGAAATTGCTGGTTCATAACGCCTCGAAGGCTGATGGCCAGGGGGGCGCGGCGGGTGGCCGGCGCCTCCTCGCAAGTGAGCCTCAACACGGCGGCCATGGCGTACCGGCGCCTGGAGAGGAGCCCCCCCTCCAACGCCTCGACCTTGCACCCTTCGGCCAGCTTCAGGCGCACCGGTGCCCGGGCCTTGCCCACCCCAACCATCACCTTGCCCGCGGAGGTGAGCTGGAGGGAGCGGCCGCGCAGGGTGAGCCGCCGTTCGTCGCCCTTGAAGGCCGTGCCGTGGCGATGAGACTTCACCAGACGGCTCTGGTCCTCGGGCAGGTCGCCCGCCCTGCCATCACGGGTTAGCCAGATGAGGGAATCCTGGCTGTTATCCGCCGTGCGGCGAAAGAGCACGGTCTTGCCGCCGTGGGCGAAGCCGGCCAGGGTCAATCCGGCCGATTCCTTGCTCTCGTTGGGCGCCGGTTCGGGTTGGGCCCGGGCCATGGAGGCCAGGACCAGGAGGGGCAGGGCGAGGAGGATTGAGCAGGTCCGGTACATGACCATACAAATACCATGCATCCGGCTGGGGCAGGTATAATGGTGCCATGGTCCCAACCCGGACGCTGCACTTCACCAGCGGCCTGGCGTTCACCGGCGGTATGAAGAAGCTGCTGCGCCAGGGGCTGAGCCCCGAGGAGATGCTCTTCCTCGCCTTCGATCGCAAGGGCGACGTCCGGTTACAGATTTCGCGCTTCCCCGACCACACGGTGAAGCTTCGGCCCGGACACAAGCTGGCCCTCAAGCGTCCCTTTGAGCAGGACATGTTCTACCTGGACGCAGCCCACCCCCTGAACCGGATGGTGGTGGTGATCAACGGGGACAGGCGCATTGGGCGGCTGCCTAGCCTGGTGGACGTGGGGGTCTGGATGTCCTGGTTCGTGGAGAAGTCGGGCACCCGGAGCGTCTTCTTTGGCTGCGCGCCCCACATGCCCGGGAGCTGGTGGATCCATGGCCCGGACGAGCGGGTCGTGCCCCTTCACACCAGCGGCTTCGTGGACATCGTGGTGGCCCCGGACCGCGGCTTGCTGGCGCGACGCAGCTTCGAGCCGCACCTCTATTACCTGCCCATGGCCGACGCAGTGGCCGGGCGCCTTGACCGGTGGGAGAAGATCTATTCCTCGCCCCTGGGCAATCTGCTGCTGCTGGAGCGCCGCATGGTGGACGATCGGCTGCTGCTCAACTGCCGCGACGGGTTGGTAGAGGTGGGCTGGGAGGCCGAGGGCAAGGTGGTGGAGCACGGCATCAAGCGCGCCCAGTGCGGGTGCGCCGTGGTGGGGCGCGTGGCCGAGGGCACCTTCGCAGTGAGCAAGGGCCGCCCAGTGGACTGGGGCTTCGACGCCCTGAGCCCCGCCACCCTGGTGGGCGTAAAAGAATGCTCCTTCGACCGCCTGACCGAAGCCCTACGCAAATTCTCCAAATAACCGTAATTCAACAACTCACAGTTTGGGGACGGTGTTGCTTTGTTGCTTTCTGAGGGGCGGTGCTGTTATTTGAAAATTTCAAAATAGCAGCACCGCCCCAAAAATAGCAACAAAGCAACACCGTCCCCCAAAGACAAAGAGGTTAGCCGATTACGGGGGCGCAGGTGGAGACTCCGGCGCCGACGATGCGGTAGGGGATGGAGGGGAGGAAGGTCATCACGTTGCCGTTGGAGGGATCCAGCCTCAGGACTTTTGTTTTCTGCGAGAGGCCGGAGGCGGTGGTGATGAAGATGTAGAACTTGCCCCCCCAGTGGGCGAAGGCCCAGGCTCCCACGGCGCCGCCGGCGGCCGGCAGCTTCCAGGTCTTGAGCGCCTTGCCGCTCTTGGGATCCACGCGGCTCACGAAGGTGTTGTTACCCGGGTGGTAGCCGTACAGCTCCGCCTTGCTGGTGCCCGAAAGCTCTGCCGAGTACTGGGACTTGGGCATGGTGCCCACCGTCGTGAGCGTCATGGTGGCAGGATCGATGTAGCCCAGGGTCTGAGGCTCGAACCCGTTGAGCTGCGCCCGGGTCACGTACAGCTTCTCGCTGTCCGACCCGACCTTGTCCGAGACGAAGCCCATGCCGAAGAGTTGGAAGCTCTTCTGCCCCTTTTTGAAGGAGCTCGCCTTGCAGGCGCCAGTCTTCGTATTGACCCAGAATATCTCACCGCTTGTGTAAAGCACCCAGGCCCTGGCCGAACGATCCACTGACATGGAGAAGGGGGTGGCCGGCGCCGGGCGTGTTGGCCAGGGCGAGTTTGCCGGGCAGGAGAGCTTCTTGATCAGGGTGAAGTGGTTGGACTCCTTGGAGGGATCGAAGCTGAGCAGGCGGTAGGTTGAGTCAACCACGTAGACCAGCCGCGCGCCCGGGTCGCACTTGGGCGGCACGCACTTGCCCATGACGCAGCTCAGGCCCAGGCAGCTCTTCTGCTTGCTGCCCGGTATGCCTCCGCTCATGCAGGTGTAGATGTCGTTGCCCACACAGACGGTGCCGCGGGAGGGGTCGCAGTCCAGGCACCCCTTGCCCACCACACACTCCTGGCCCGCCGGACACTTCCTGTTCTCCACGAAATTGCCGTTGGAGCACCGCTGGTAGCTCTGGCCAACGCAGCGGGTCTGCCCGGCCGTGCAGAGGCTGCCGCTGTCGTGCGTGGTGACGCCGCCGTCAATGTTGGACCCATCGTCAAACTGCTCGTCGATGCAGCCACCGCAGCAGATCAGGACGACCAAGAACAATCTCCGCATGGAATACCTCCCGGGGCCAAGCTTACACCATCACCCGGGATTGGCGGCGGCCTTCACCCCCTGCGGCGGAGCAGCAGCAGGAGCCCGAGCAGAAGCCAGAGCCCGCCGCCACGGAGACCACCACCGGCCAGCCGGCACCCCTCATCATCCTCCTCATCCTCACCGCCCTGGGTGCTGCTGTCAGGCGCCGACGCGAGGGCGTCAGGCGCCATCGCGAGGGTGTCAGGCGCTGCCTGGTCAGGAGTTGCCAGGTCCGGCCCTGCCTGGTCCGGCGCGGTCAGGTCCGACGCCGGGAGGTCGGGGGCCGCCAGATCGGCGATGGCCAGATCCAGCGGAGCGAGGTCCGGCGGCGGCAGATCCGGCACGCCCGCATCAGGCGGGGTCATGTCCGGCCCCAGGTCTGGCTGGGGGGGCGCGACCATGGCCGGCCCGTAGTCGGTGTAGGTGCCGCTCTTGTCCCCGTGCTGGCGCAGGTAGTAGCTCTGCATCAGGTAGGGAGACGCAATGGTATCCAGGTAGCTGTAGCTCATGGTCCCGGCGCCGTACTTGCATTTGAGCCCCTTGAGCCCGCTCAGCACCTTGTGCGCCGCCTTGCTGGCGCAGCTCCGCCCCTGGCAGGCGAGCACGTCGAAGGACTTGCAGTTCTTCAGCCCCGAGGTGGACCACTCCAGGATCGCCCCGCTAGCCCCACGCCTGGCGGTGAAGCCGGTCACGCCCGCGGGAGCCCCCTCCAGCTTACAGGCGGCGGAGCAGCCGTCGCCGTCCACCAGGTTGCCGTCGTCGCAGGTCTCGGGGCTCTCCACCTCCTTGTTGTTACACACCGGGATCCGCTTGAGGGTACCCGGCGCGGGCTCGTACCAGCGCCACTCCTTGCCGGAGGGGAGGGTGCTGTTCAGAGCCGGGCCCACCCTCAAGGATGAGAACATGGCCTTCGTCACATCGATCTCCACGCGGCTGGTGACGGTCCAGGTGTAGCCAACCTTGGTGAACAGCGGGATCTTGAGCCGCCCGTTGGTGTCGTACTTCAAGGAGGCCGCGCTCACCGGCGTGGTCTTGCCCTTGGGGTACACCTTGACGTCGCCCGGCTTGAGGTACACCCCGGCGGAGATGAACTTGTCGTCCTCCGTGCTGTACACGTCGAAGCGCAGCTTGTCGGTGGTGATGTACATCTCCTTCAGCCCGATGGCGAAGCCAATATAAAAATACGGCTTGATCACAAGCTTCTTGATCGTGAGGCCAGGATTGTTGTGCCCGGTGAAGTTGCCGTACTGGGTGGTGGCGTTGAGCTTGGATTTCTTGGGCGAAGTAACGCCCATGCGCCGCTCCTTTCCCTTGCCGTCCACCATCCAGAGCTCGAACAGGTTGCCGAAGTCGTTTCCGGAGAGCGACTTCTCGGTGACCGCGAACTTCTCCATCACCACCCTGGAGATGGCCGGGACGTCGGCGGGCGCAGCCTTGGTCCCCGCCGTCTGTTTGGTGGTCATGGTGAGGCGGGAGATTCCCCGCAGCCCCGAGTCGTTGCTCGCCAGGACATACGCCGAGTACTTGCCCCCCAGGGCGTAGGTGTGGGCGATGGTCTTGGACTGCCCGGCCTGGATCGAGTCCCTGGTGGTAGTCCCGTCGCCCCAGAGCACGACCACCGGGTTGGCCAGCTTGGTGGTTGGGTACTCCGGGTCGCTGACGGTCACGGTCACCTTGACGCCCAGGTTGCCGTCCAGGACATGGCTCAGCTTCACCACCGGCGCCTGCCCCAGGTTGCAGCCGTTGAAGGTCCCCGCCAGGGATGGCTCGCCCTTTACTGGCACCGACAGCAGCTTGTAGTCCTGCAGGTAGTGCACACTCTTCAAGATCGCCAGGGCGTGGGGAGAGGCGTACTTGAGGAACGCGCCGTCCACATCCTTGACCGCAGAGAGGTAGGCCTTCTTGGTGGCCGCCGTGTAGACCATGGACTCCGCCACGTCCATGCGGGCCGCCAGGTTCGGCAGGGCGGCGATGGTGCGCAGGGTGAACAACTGCAGGTTCCAGTTGAACTTGGAGGCGGCGCCGGCGGGCTTGCTGGTCTTTGAGTCCAGCACCTCGAAGTCCTTGGCCGTCCAGTCCATGGGCCATGTCGTGGAGATGTTGGTGCCCCACTTCTTGCAACCCCGGCCCGTCATGTAACCGAACACGTTGAACAGCGAGCCCTTCTCGCTGGTGTAGGCGTTCAGGTACTTGTAGACGTAGGTGCGGATGTTCTTGGCCAGAGTGGTCCTCCTCCACGACTTGGCGTGCTTCCAGTTCAGCGCGTGCGGCGTGCCCGACTTGAGTTTGGTGATCAGGTTCGGGATGTTGGTCTTGCCGTTGTAGTTGCACTTGGGGATGTGCTCGCAGGTCTGGGGGATGTAGAGGCAGGCCGAGCCCGGCTTGGGGTTCGGGTTTACGATGAGGGTCAGCCCCGCGTCGATGGTCTCCGGCCCGTACTTGGCGTCACAGTTGATCACCGGGAAGCCCACGAAGGAGGAGTGGCAGCCGCTCTTGGTCCAGCAACACTGGAAGCACTCCCCCTTGCCGCAGTCGGTCTTGAACGCCTCGAAGAGCTTGAGCTTGCTCACGAAGCCCGGGTAGTACTTGCCCACGGCCTTCTCCGAGATCTTGCACCAGAGGGCCGCCTTGGCGCAGGTCTTGGCGTCCCACCCACGCGCCAGGCAGGCCTCGTAGTTGCCCTTCACTTCGTTGTAGTCGTCGATCCAACCCTTGATGTCGTCGTAGGCGTCCTTGAGCCCCTCCGGCGAGATGGAGCCCGCGGCGGCGGGGGCGGGGTAGCAGGCGAGGGCCAACAGGGCGGCGGTTGCGAGGCCGCGGGCGGCGATTCCCGACATATCTCCTCCGGGTGCTCAAGTTGAAGTGACCAGGTTAGCACACGCCACCGTCGGGGCAGGGCTGTACCGCCACCCACCGATCTGTGGTTCAATGTATGGGTCCATGAACAAACCAGGAGAATCCCGATGACGCGTCATATGGCACCGGCGGCGGCCTTGGCCCTCTGCCTCCTCCTCCCCGCAGCGGCCCTTGCCCAGGACTTCAGCATCACCAGCATGACCGCGCCATCCAGCGGCAACACGGCCCAGGCGGCAGCCAAGTTCAAGGTGTCGTACACCCTGGCCAACACGGGCAGCGCGACGACCTCGACCTTTTACGTGGCCTACTATTTTTGCCAGACCACGACCACGCCCCAGGCGAAATGTCAGTACCTGAGCCGGGACGCCATCACCGGCGGCATGGGGGCGGGCACCACCAAGAAGGTGACCAGCTACTACACCCTCTCCGTGCCCACCTCGGCTCTGCTCGGCACGGGCTACGTGCGCTTCTTCGCCGACTACCTGGGCTACATCAACGAGACCAACGAGAACAACAACACCAACCACGCGGCCATCACCATCACCAAGCGCCCCGACCTGTACCCCAGCTATGTCGCCTTCCCGTACAGCGGCAGCATCTCCACGGTTGGCGCCCTGCGCCCTGTTCACCGGCCGGTACAACGTGATCAACGCTGGCGCCACCTCCAAGCTCACGACCGACTTCACCGTGACGTTCGACTACTGCCCGACCTACAAGTCCGCGGTTGGCTGCCTTCAGCTCGGCAAACAGGTCGTCACCACGGACATCAACAGCGGCTCCTCCAGCGGCTACAAGATCACCCCACAGTTAACCATGCCCCAGGGCGCCCAGAACGGAACCCGCTACATCCGTATCTCAGTGGACTCCACCGGCGCGGTCACCGAGAGCAAGGAGACCAACAACGAGTACTGGCACACCATCACCGTGGATCAGGTTGAGTCGAACCTGAAGATCACCAGCTTCACCGTTCCCAACAGCGGCACGCCGAACAAGGCAGGGGACAAGATCACGGTAAAGAATACCATCAAGAATGACGCCATCCATGGCTTCACCACTGACTTCAGGGTCGAGTACTACTACTGCCACACCCAGGCCACCACCAGCTGCACCTATCTCTCCTACATGAGCATCACCAAGAACTTCGCGGCGGGGGAGTCCGCCACCTACACCAGCCCGACCCTGACCATGCCCGGCACGCTCAGGTTCGGCACCGGCTACATCCGCGCCTTCGTGGACTCCACCAAGAAGGTGCTGGAGGGGAAGGCGGGCGAGCTGGACAACAACGCCTACGGCGCCATTAGCGCCACTGTGCGGCCTGACCTGGTGCCCGCCCATTACTCAATCCCGTACACGGGCAGCACCGCCACCATCGGCTCAAAGTTCACGACCCGATACCGCGTCCGCAACGCCAGCTACACCACGCAGGCCTTCCAGAACTTCAAGGTCACCTTCCACTACTGCCCCCTGAGCACCACGGCCACCGCCTCCTGCGTCAAGCTCGGCGAGAGCACCTACGCAGGGGCCACCTCACCCATCTCGGCGGGCGGATACAGCGCCTACCTGGTCTCCCCCAATCTCACCATCCCCTCGACGGCGTACAACGGCACGCGCTACATCCGCATCACCGTGGACTCGGACAACGTCGTCGTGGAGAACTCCGAGAAGAACAACGTCTACAACGCTCACATCACGGTTTCGCTGATCAAGTCGGACCTGAAGTTCGGCACGGTCACGGTGCCCAACTCCGGCTCAACCAAGCAGGCGGGGTCATACTTCACGGCTAACTACACTCTGATCAACGCCTCCCAGAACGGCTTCGACACCAACTTCCAGGTGCGCTTCTACTACTGCCCGGCCACCGGCACCCCCATCGCGAGCTGTACGTACATCGCCTCGAGCAACCTCAAGGCAGACTTCAGCCCGAACCAGTCTCAAACCTTCACCAGCAACTCCATGGCCATGCCCACATCGGCCGTCCTGGGCACGGGCTACATCCGGCTCATCGCAGACTACGGCGACAAGATCCCCGAGGGGAACGAGGCCAACAACATCCACGAGGCCAAGATCAGCGTCACCACCAAGCCAGACCTGTATGTCTACTACCTCACCGCGCCCAAGAGCGG
>CAZCFB010000046.1:7300-8505 GCA_964497805.1 uncultured Kofleriaceae bacterium | reverse complement strand
GTCAAGATCGGCACGCGCTACCTGCGCGTCTTCGTGGATTACAAGAACGCAGTCAGCGAGAACCTGGAGAACAACAACAACGCCTACGACGCCATCACGGTCACCAAGCAGCAGGTGGACCTGTCGGTGACAGCCACCACGGCCCCCGCCACCGGCGACGTCAAGGCGGCCGGGTCCAAGTTCACGGCCAAGGTTTCGGTACGCGCCAACGGCACGGCGCTGAGCACCGGCTTCTCCATCAGCTACTCCTACTGCACCAGCAAGAGCAGCTCGACCTGCACCCTCCTGGGCAGCAGCTCGGTCACCTACCAGTTCAAGGCCGGCGAGACCAAGGAGTTCTCCAGCCCCAGCCTGCTCCTGCCCAAGAACGTCCGGTACGGCAGCGGGTTTATCCGATACTTCATCGACGCCGGCAGCGCTGTGGCGGAGAGCAACGAGACCAACAACGAGTCGTACAAGGCCATCACGGTCACCACCGGCCCGGACCTCAAGTTCCTGGCCGGCACCGTTCCCCTCACCGGCAGCACCGGCAAGGCGGGGGCGACCTTCACCGCCCAGTACACGC
Source organism: uncultured Kofleriaceae bacterium (assembly GCA_964497805.1). Classification (GTDB taxonomy): domain Bacteria; phylum Myxococcota_A; class Polyangia; family CAZCFB01; genus CAZCFB01. Next base: position 7,940 of record CAZCFB010000046.1, on the reverse strand, counting down.
TGCAGAACGGCGCGAACACCTCGGCGGTGGTGGACCCCTTCACCGTGGGCTTCTACCACTGCACCGCCCAGTCCACGTCAGCTTGCACCCAGCTCGGCACCCTCAAGCTCAGCAAGACGCTCAATAGCGGAGACAGCTACACCTTCACCAGCCCGTCCCTGACCATCCCCTCCAGCGCTACAAGCGCCGGGTACATCCGGGCCTGGGCCGACACCAGCAACGCCATCACCGAGTCCAACGAGAACAACAACGATCGATACGACGCCACCGCGGGCACCTCCACTCCGGATCTGATGATCTCCCTGTTCAAGGCCACGGTGAGCGGCCAGACCGTGGATTACCTGCTGGTTGTGTGCAACCAGGGTGACGCCACAACGTCCAACATTAGCCTGGAGCTCTACTACAACCCCTCCGGCACGCCGGGCTGCACCACCACCGCGGACAAGGCCTGGACCATCACCGGGGGGCTGGCCAAGAGCGCCTGCGCCAGCCGCACCTACAAGCGCCCCAACGTCAAGCCAGGCGCCTACCTCGGCTGGGCCCGCGCTGATGCGGACTGCAAGATCAAGGAGAAGGACGAGGCGAACAACAACAAGTCCGTGGCCTACACCGTGGCCTCCTTGCCGGACATGGGCGTGGA
>CAZCFB010000046.1:6109-7200 GCA_964497805.1 uncultured Kofleriaceae bacterium | reverse complement strand
ATGGCCAACGAGGAATCCTATAACCACCCCTTCTTGCTAGTGAAGGGACATCAGGTGAGCGTCCGCGATATCCTCAAGCTGATGGCCAGCAACGAGGCCTCCGACCTGTACCTCAAGGTGGGGGAGCGGGTGGTGATCATCGTGGCTGAGAACATGAAGCGCCTGGACAGTGAGCACCTGCGCCACATCCAGCTGGAGCACATCCGGGCCTGCTTCTTCACCCCCCTGGAGATCGAGCGGTTCAACGCCCGCGGGGAGGTGGACCTGGTGCACACCGAGGGGAACTCCCGCTACAGGGTCCATGTGGGCACCGCGGCGGGCGGCGAGTACGTGGTGATCCGGCGCATCGTCCAGGCCATCCGGCCCCTGGCTGATGTGGGCCTGCCCGCCAAGGGGCTGGATCACCTGCAGCAGATCCGGGGCGGCCTGATCCTGATCTCCGGCGCCACTGGCCATGGCAAGACGGTCACCGCCGTGGCCCTGTTGGACCACATCGCCCGCACGCGGGAGGCCACCATCCTCACCCTCGAGGATCCCATCGAGTTCATCTTCGAGAACCACCGGGCCCTCTTCATCCAGCGGGAGGTGGGCATGCATGTGCCCTCCTTCGCCGACGGCGTGCGCTCCGCCCTGCGCGAGAACATTGACGTCATCTTCGTGGGCGAGATGCGGGAGCCGGAGACCATCGACCAGGTGCTCAAGGCGTCGGAGATGGGCCACCTGGTCATCTCCACCATCCACGCCGACGACACTATCTCCACCCTGGGCCGGGTCATGGGCTCCATGGCAGCCAAGGACCAGGCCCGCATCCGCTACACCCTCTCCGCCGGGCTCTCGGCGGTGATCTACCAGAAGCTGCTCCCCTCCACCAGCCGGGGCAAGCGCAAGCTGTGCACCGAGGTCCTCACCCCCACCGGCGCCATCCGAACAGTCATCCGCTCCGGCGATCTGACCAAGCTGGGCACCTACATGGGCCGGGCTGGTTCGGGCGTCACCTTTCAGGAGCACCTCAAGGAGCTGGTCAACGCCGGCCACATCACCAGCCAGATCTGGGAGAAGGAGAACGCCGAGGTCCAGATGCGCCAGGGCTC
>CAZCFB010000046.1:4941-6009 GCA_964497805.1 uncultured Kofleriaceae bacterium | reverse complement strand
GTGAACGAATTCAAGGCTCGTGCCAGCCGAAAAGGTCCATCATTCCCTGGCCTGCCTCGCCCCCGCCGCCCTCAGAATCCGGCCCCCGGACCGGCGCGTCCGGATACCGGAATCCGCTGCGCCCCCCGGTGGTAACATGATCAGACCTATGCCCTGGAGGAGCGCCGTGTCCCCAAGAACCTTCATGACGATCATCACCCTGGTGAGCCTCGCGGCCAGCCCGGCCCAGGCCGACGCCCCGGCCCCCTGGGAGGGCAAGGTGGTGTCCGTGGCCGACGGTGACACCGTCACTGTGCTCAGGGGCAAGGAGCAGGTACGCATCCGCCTGGACGGCATCGACACCCCCGAAAAGCGGCAGGCGTTCGGCCAGAAGGCCAAGAAGTTCACCGCCGGCATGGTGGCCGGCAAGATGGTCCGGGTGGCGCCGGTCACCATGGACAGGTACGGCCGCACGGTGGCCCGGGTTCACCTGGGCGACAAGTGCCTGAACAAGGAGCTGGTGCGCGCTGGCCTGGCCTGGTGGTACCGCAAGTACTCTCCCAAGGACAAGGAGCTGGCCGGGCTGGAGGCCGCCGCGCGCAAGGCGGACAGGGGGCTGTGGAAGGATCCGAAGCCCACCGCCCCCTGGGACTGGCGCCGGCAACAACGCGGCGGCGCGAGGAAGGGCGCCGCCTCGCCCCCTCGGGCCCGCCCGGCCGCGGAGGGACACCCCACGGGGTCGTTCCACGGCAACGCCAGGTCGCACGCGCTACACGCGCCGGGGTGCCAGCACTACAACTGCAAGAACTGCACGGTGATGTTCAAGACCGTGAAGCAGGCAGTGGCCGCCGGGTTCCGGCCGCACAAGAAGTGCGTGCGTTAACCCGGGCGAGCACAGGTCCACGGGGGTAGCCATTACATGGGGTGGATATACACCGGCGTCCCGATCTTCACATGCTTCCAGAGCTTGTTGATGGTGGGGTTGTCGGTGACGATGCACCCGTCGGAGAAGCCCACCGCCCGGTAGAGGCCCCCAAGCCTCGAGACGCCGTTCCAGAGCGGCACCAGGTGGGCCAGCTTGCCCGAGAC
>CAZCFB010000046.1:0-4841 GCA_964497805.1 uncultured Kofleriaceae bacterium | reverse complement strand
TACGCGTCAGGCGTCCAGCCCCTCCTGCTCCAGGATCAGAGCAAAGTCCGCGCGCAGGTCATCTTTTTCTTCCTCGGTGAGATCCTCCCGGGCCTCCATCTCGGCCATCTTGCGGCGCAGAGCCTCGGGATCCACCACTGACCGGCGCACCTGCTCCCCGGAGTAGACCTGGTGGTTGCGAAGGGAGGCCAGGTGCTTGGAAAGGGTCTTCGGGTCCTTGCTCAGGGCCACTTTCTGGTCCTCGGTCATGGGGATATGCCGGGCCAGCAGCTCCACATGTTCCCTGGCCACGGCCGGATCCTTCAGGGCCTCGAGTGTCTCGTCTCTGGATGCTGTCATTGCTGTCCTCCTGGCGCCTACATTAGCACCAACTCCAAATGAAAAGGTCAAGGGTTGAAGTGCTGTTAGTCGCGGCTAACTTTGTTAGATTAACAAGGAGGCGTGTAATGAAGCCAGAGATGTCCATAAAGCATGTGGAGACAAGAAAGGAGATGACAGTGGGGGAGGTGGCCAGGGCCGCGGAGAAGTTATTCCGCAGCGGGTATCCCGACCCCATCCTGGTGGCCTGGTTCGATCGACGGAACTACCGCGCCGGGCCCATGGAGGTGTGCGACAGGCAGCCTTACAAGGTGGTCACGGACTTCGCGCAGGCTAGCGGTGCCGAAACATGCATCCATGTGGACGGCCGCGACTACGAGCTCTTTTTCCGGCGTACGCCTGCTGATGTGGCAACGATCGACAGAGAAATGTGCCTTGAAATTCACAAGGATCTGGAGAAAGACCTCTACGAAAACATGATGGGTGGCTAGCCGCCAGCTTCACCCGATTTCCCCCGCCGCGGTGGCGATGACCACCGCCGGATGCTCTCCTGTGCCCTTGCAGTGGAATTGAGTGATCAGCATGGGCGCCCGGCTCACGGAGCAGGCATCGCACATGGCAGGGTCCTCCGCCTCACATCCACGGCACTTCTCCAGGTAAATCAGGCTCTCGTCCATCTCCTCCTCCAGAGCCTTCAGGTGCTCCACCTGGGTCCGGATCTCCCGGCGACGCTGCATCATGAGCTCCCGCAGGCGTCCCATGGCCCGGCTGGCGGTCTTGATTCGGGACCAGTCCTCCAACAGCTGGCGGATATCAGTGAGGGAGAGCCCCAGATCCTGGAGCTTACCAATCCACTGGATGCGCTCCACTGCGCCCGGCGCATAGAGCCGGAACCCCCCCGGAGACCTGGAGTGCGGCTCCAGGAGGCCAAGATCCTCATACAGATGCAGGGCGCGCACTGTCTTGTCGCACAACCGGGCCAGCTCCCCGACCTTGAGTAGCTGATGTTTCGTAAGATCATCCATTACTTATCAATTCTAGTTAGCCGTGGCTAACTAGCAACCCCTGCCAATATCGCCAACCCTCACCCTAACGTAAGAGTTTGATATTATTATATTTTTTTATTCCCCAAGCCTGGACTAATTAGGTTTTGGCTGTGACCCTGGTTACATGATCAACTGCAAGACAACCCTGACCCTGCTCACCATGACCTCAACCCTGCTCCTGGCCTGTGAAGGGGAGCTCGTGGGCCCGGTGCCTCGAAACCTGGCGGCAATTCAGGCCGATGGAGGGGTAGAGCACACTGTCCGGTCGGCTGCCAGCGCTCAGCCCTGTAGGGGAGCCTGCACCGTCCCCGGCGCCATCCTGAAGAGGGGCAAAGTGTCGCGCCAGGACGCGGGCATGCCAGCGCCGGATCAAGGGAAGGTGAAGCCTCCCGCGCCGGACAAGGGTGTGCTCAAGCCGGACAAGACCGTGATCAAGCCCGATCAGACCGTCACCAAGCCCGACCAGACCGTCGCCAAGCCCGATCAGACCGTCGCCAAGCCGGACAGCGCCCCCCCGCCTCCTGCCAACGGTGGCGCCATCTATTACGTGCGCCCGGGCGGCGGAAACCTGACCCAGTGCACCGGCAAGTCCAACGCCGACTACCCGGGCTCAGGCAAGGGCAAGGCGTGCGCGGTGAAGCACCCCTTCTACCTGCTCCCCCCCTCTGGCTCCGCCGTCTTCAAGGGAGGCGACACCATGATCATCGCCACGGGCCAGTACCGCATGGGCTACGGCGCGTCCGGGGACGTTGGCTGTGATTCATCCTTCCCCTGGGATTGCGTGGCCGCCACCATCCCGTCCGGCACGGCCGCCGCCCCCACCCGGATCCTGGGCCAGGGCTGGAACTCAGGCTGCAAGAGCCCGCCCCAGCTCTACGGCGTGGAGCGCGCCGATCATGTGCTCGACCTGAACTATGCCAGCCATGTTCAGCTGCAGTGCCTGGAGGTCACCGACCACTCCTCCTGTGTGGAGTTCCACAGCGGCAAGCTGACCTGCAAGCGGTCCGGCGCGCCGTACGGCGACTGGGCGGCCCTGGGGATCCAGGCCCAGGACTCCAGCAATGTGCTGCTCAAGAACCTGGACGTGCACGGCCTGGCTGCCACGGGCATCCTGGCCGGCCGGCTCAAGGACTGGACCGTGGAGGACGTGAAGATCAACGGCAACGGCTGGGTGGGTTGGGACGGCGACCTGCAGGACAAGAAGGGCAGCTCCAACAGCGGCAAGATGACCTTCCGCCGGGTGGAGATCTCCTGGAACGGCTGCGGGGAGACCTACCCCGGCCGCAAGCCAACCGGCTGTTGGGGGCAGGGCGCTGGTGGGTACGGCGACGGCATGGGCACCGGGGCCACGGGCGGCGACTGGCTGTTCGAGGATTGCCGGGTCATGCACAACACCTCCGACGGCATCGACCTCCTCTACCACTCCCTGGGCGGCAAGATCACGGTGCGCCGCATGCGCGCCGAGGGGAACGCCGGCAACCAGCTCAAAGTGTCCGGCAACGCGCACATCGAGAACAGCGTCCTGGTGGGCAACTGCGCGTACTTCAAGGGGAGGAGCTTCACCCACAACGTGGACCACTGCCGGGCTCTGGGCAACACCCTGGCGGCCTTCTTCGTGCCCGGGGCCAAGATCACGGTGTACAACTCCACCATCTACGGCGAAGGGGACGTGCTGCTCAGCTCGGGGCTGCGGGGGAGCGCGCCATGCAACGGCACGGAGAAGCTCATCGCCGTGAACAACATCTTCCTGGGCGACACCGAGTACCACGCCCCCTCGGAGAAGGCGGCTGCCTTCTACAGCGAGGACTGCAAGGGGCTCAAGCTCACCGAGTCGTACGGGGTGATCCACAACGTGAAGGGATCCTGCCCCATCGGCACCAACGACGTGTGCGCCGATCCCAAGCTGGGGCCGCTGTCAGGGGACCTCTACGGCATGATGCCTGCCAAGGGCAGCCCGGCCATCGACAGCGGCAAGGCGGTGGGCGGCATGGTGCCAGCCGACGACTTCATGAACCTGAGCCGCCCCCTGGGCAAGGGCGTCGAGCGCGGCGCCTGCGAGGTGAAGCCGTAGCCCCCGTTTGACACCAATCCCGGCCAGACCCAGACTTTCAGGAGCGCCCTGCAAAGACACACCCGGCGCGGTGATCCCATGACCTCGTCCAGCAAAACGACAAAATCGGCGCAGAAAGTGCGCAAGCTATTGGATTTACTGAATGGCAAGCGGTCGCTGCTCATCGTGATGCAGGACAACCCGGATCCGGACTCAATCGCCGCGGCCGTGGCCCTGCGCCAAATAGCTCACCACGCAGGGGAGATCCAGTGCTCCATCACCTACGGCGGATCCGTGGGCCGGAGCGAGAACCGGGCCCTCATGGATTACCTGGGCCTGAACTTTCGCCCTTATGAAGAGGTGCTGGGCACCGAGTTTGGCGCCGTGGCGGTGGTGGATTGCCAGCCGGCCAGCGGGAACATGCCGCTGCCCGATGAGGTGGTGCCAGACATCGTCATCGACCACCACCCCTTGCGGCCGGAGACCCGGCGGTCTCCCTTCACCGACGTGCGCAGCAAGTACGGCGCCGTGGCCACCATCCTGCACGAGTACCTCACCGAGCTGGACATGGCGCCCGACGCCCAGGTGGCCACCGCGCTGATGTATGGCATCCGCTCCGACACCCATGACCTTGGCCGGCCAGCCATCCAGGCTGACAAGCGGGCCGTGCAGGCGCTCTTCCCCCTGGTCAACACGCGCGTGCTCAGCTCCATCCAGCGGGGCAGCGTCACCACGGGCTACTTCCGCATGATCCACCAGGCCCTGTCGTCTGCGCGCAAGCATGATCACGCCCTGGTCTCTGACCTGGGGGAGGTGGAAACACCTGACATCCTGGGGGAGACGGCGGACATGCTGATCCGGCACGAGCAGACCACATGGGTGCTGTGCCACGGAGTGCATGAGGACATGATCTGGCTCTCACTGCGCACCACCTGCTCGGAGCCGCCGGCGTCGGTGGTGGTGGAGCGGATGGTGGAGGGGATCGGGACCGGCGGCGGCCACGAGATGTCGGCGGGCGGCCAGGTGCCGCTGGTACGCGGCAGCCAGGCAGAGCTCACCCGGTTGAGCCGCACGCTCAAGGAGCGGTTCCTGGAGCAGGTCGGCGCCCCCACGCGCCCCTCGCGAGGCCTCATCGCGGCCCGTCCCGCGCGCCCCTCTGAATAGCCCCGCGGTTGAAAGAAGACCTCGCCTGAAGTATAACGGTGGCGCTTTGAGCCGCACTATACCCATACCTCAACAAATAACCGAGCAATTTCGGACACCTATAATCAAACGCGAGGAGAGAAGATGAGCACTTCCAAGATCATCTGGACCAAGATCGACGAGGCCCCTGCGCTGGCCACCTACTGCCTGCTGCCCATAGTTCAGGGCTTCACCAAGGGCTGCGACATCGACGTTGAGACCCGGGACATCTCCCTGGCCGGCCG
>CAZCFB010000045.1:7938-32961 GCA_964497805.1 uncultured Kofleriaceae bacterium | reverse complement strand
TGCAGCAGCCATATATCTCGGGCCTACACCGCCACGGTCCGACCCAGATCTACGTGAACCAGGGCACCGGCTTCTGGGGCCCGCCCATGCGCGTGGCCACACGCTGCGAGATCACCGAGATTACGTTGAAAGCAGGCTAGAGGTTTGGCCGGTCAGCTTTACTGTGAATGAGCGTCTCTCACAGGGAGTCGCTCATTCACATATCCCCTTGTTCCAGTCCTGCATCTGCTTGATGAGGGGTATGCAGGAGGCGACGTCGGCGCACCCCTTGCTGCTCTTGGCGGTGTACTTGGGGTTCTGGTGCGACTTGGTGGTGTTCTGCAACACCTTCGCCCAGGAGAGCTCCACGTCCACCCAGAAGGTTTCGCCCCCGAGGCCGTCGAAGTCGTAGTCCTTGCCTGTGGGCTCGGAGGGGATGATGTCCAGGCAGGCCTTGCCCTTGGTGTCGGTCCAGCTCTCGGCCCTGTAGCCGTGGTCCCTTCCCTTGATGGTGAAGACCACATTCTTGAGCGGCGACTTGCACTGGTCCGTGACCGTCAGGGCGAAGCAAGACCGCTGGGACAGGCCAAGGCCCCAGGCGTACCAGCCTGAGCCGTCCATTGTGCCGCACACCCAGAACTCGGACACCTTGGTCTGGGCCCCGCCCAGGCACTGGTCCTTGTAGTAGAGCTGGTCAGAGCGGATGTCGGGCAGCTCCTTGCGGTCGGCCTCCACGATGTTCCGGATGGGCTGCCCCTCCGAGTCGAGGGTTTGCTTGCAGTTGCCGTAGCTGTCCTTGGTGTGCTTGTAGCCCTTGGTGTAGGACACCACCGCCCCCGGGGAACGCGCCTTCCATCGCCCCTTGGTGGGTTCCAGGTTGTACCAGGTCAGGTCGACCTTCGAGGTGGACTCTTCCACGTCTCCCAGCCAATCAAGGGATGCAGAGGGAACCGGGACACAGATCTTGAAAATCTCCGTGGACTTGAACTTGCCGATCTTCACCCCATCCTTGTCCCGGAGGTCGAAGAAGGAGAAGCCGAGCAGGGTGGTGAGCTTGCCGTCGGTCTGGCGCAGCTCACCCGGTATGTATTTCAGGCCGGCGGTGCCGCTTTGGCTGGTCACCCACCCCTGCTGCATCAGCGAGTTTGGCAAGCTCCAGAGCGGGTTGTTCTCCACCTTGCAGTACAGGCTGCCGCACATCAGCTTCTTCAGCGCTGAGAGGGGGATATCCATGGTGATGGGTGAGGTGGGGGGCGGCAGGTGAACAACCCGGAAGTTGGGCAGGTAGCTCTCCTTGTTGAACTCCATCACCAGGGGCGCGCACCCCTTGACGTCGGCGATGATGCTGTAGACGCCCTTGTCGTCAGTCTTGGATTCCTTCACTTTCTTGGCGCCGCACCGCGCCACCACCGAAACTCCAGTGGCCGGGGAGCCGACCCCGAGGGTCACCTTGCCCTGGACTTTCAGGAAGGTCAGGTTATGGCCGGCGTCCGTGCCGGCGTCCAATTTGTTGGACTCCGGGTCGTCACTGCAACCTGAGAGCAAGGCCAGCCCGAGCAGGGGCGCCAGCCAGCGGCGGGGGTGAATGAGGGTTCGCGACGATGGCATGAGCCTCTCTTGGGGTGAAGGTCGGGTGTTCACCAAGAGGGTAGCCTGTCCCGGTGCCGTGGTTCAAGGCGCACAAGGACCTGGCCGCGCTGGACTCCCTGCAAATTCGAAGGACTTGATATCACCCCTGTTTGGATTTACAAACACATTGCACGGCGAAAAACACGGGGAATTCGAGGTTTGAATGTGGCGGGGCCGGGCTTGCCGTGGGATCAACGTACCAAAACCTGGCGGTAAAAAATGGGTCTTGTGAAGCTATTTCGCCTCAGGCTGGTCTCCGGTCCGAAGGCGGATCCCAACGAGATATATATAGAGTTGGAGGAGGAGCCGAAGATCCTGGATCGACGGGCCGTGATCCGCACCCTGGGCAAGGAGCTTCGCAAGCCCATTGAGATCGCAGTGTCCGACACCTCCTATTTGCTGGATCGCATGCAGGAGAAGCTCAGCGAGCTCGGCTTCGAGTGTTACGTGGTGGAGGACCGGGTAACTGCCAGCGCCTTGATCCGGATCCACGACCTCCGTGATCGCATCGAGCGTGGTGAGCTGGACGCCCCCGAGGACATGATCGCCGCCAGCCAGAAGGGCGTGGATGGCCTCAAGAAGGCGGTGAAGAAGAAGCGCGAGGTGCCCCTCAAGCTGATCACCGCCATCGCCGCCGGCGTCGCGTTCATCAGCGTGGGAGGCCTTGTGGCCGACCTCTTGCTCAAACGTGACGTGGCCATGGGCTGGGAGGCGAACTCCATGGCCGAGGCCCTGGGGGGCTCCTTCCCCCGTGGCGGCGGGACGGTGCTCGAGATTGGCATGAGCGCCGACGGGGCCCTTGGTGAGTGGGATGATGAGGAGGATGAGGAGGACATCCAGGGGGATGGCGTGGCAGGTGGTGGTGGCGATTCTGCAGGCATGGATCCGGGCATGCGACGCTCGGGGAAGCGCCGCTCCATTCGCCTGGACGTGGGCGTAAGCCCGGGCGGATCCCCCCGGCAGGCGCGGTCATCTGTGATGGACATCATCCTCGTTGTGGCGGCCGGTGTGTTGGGCCTAATGCTGTCGTTGCTCCTGGGGCAATACATCCTCGGCATGCCCCCCCCCCGGCGCAAGCGCGCCATGATCGTGGGCATCGCCATCGGCGCGGTGATCATGGTCTCCGCCAGCGTGGCCCTGGGCCTGGCCATGAGCTCGTCCAACGAGAAGGTAGAGGCTCTGCGCAAGAAGATCATGGCCAAGCGAAAGGAGCTGGTGGAGCAGGCCAAGGCCGAGCACCGGGCCATGCTCCGGAGGGCGGCCGCGCGGAGAGGAGAGAAGAAGGGTAAGAAGAAGAAGCGCAAGAAGAAGGGACCAGTGAAGAAGCTCTGCCCCTTCGCCACCTTCATGGAGGGGCTGCCCGAGGTGCAGAAGGAGCAGCCCAAGGCGGCCGAGTTCGATCGGGAGTTGCTCCCCTTCACCGCCATGATGGAGAAGATGCGCAAGCAGCGCAGGGCCATGGTCAAGGACCTGGACGGTGCCGAGGAGGCCGCGGAGGGTGAGGGCGCCAGCCTGGCCGTTGATACGGTGGCAGAGGGGGGCAAGGATACGCCAGCGCCTGGAGCCACCGGAGGCGGGGCTTCGCCAGGTGACGCAGGGGCTGTGGCGGCCACCGGCGCGCCGGGCCCGGACGCGGGTCTGAAGAAGGGAGATCTGGGCGAACCCTCCAACCAGATCGCTGGCGGCAAGGCGGGGGGCAAGATCGCTGGCGGCGCAGGTGCCGCTCCACCAGCAAAGAAGCCGAAGATGCCCAAGGTGGCAAGCAAAGGCCTCAAGGATCAGGAGGTAAAGGGCAAGGAGGTGCTCCGTCTGAAGGGCTCCGGCGGCCAAGCTGCCAAGGGCAAGAAGGCTGCCGCGAAGCCGCCTCCTCTGCCCCGGATGCCCAAGATCAGGCTGCCCGCCATGCCTGAGATCAAGCGGCCGCCCACCAAGATGGCGCCACTGGCCATGGCCTCCTTGTCCTTCTCGGGCGGCTTCCTGGGCGGCATCCTGCTCTTCTTCATCGCCCTGGTGCGGGCCTCTCGAAAAGAGGACATTTTCAAGGGGGTAGACTGATGCGGCGACCTGTTCTGATAGCTGTCCTGCTCGGGTTGACCCTCTCTCCCGCGGTGGCCCAGGAGCCGCCCGTTGGCCAGGAGCCAGCGCGGACCGCGGCCAGCGACGCCCTGATCAACAAGTTCCTCAGCTGCTATGCCGAGGAGGCCGATGTGACGGCCGAGGACCGGGCCACCATCAAGCAATTCGCCGGCGACCTGGCCGAGGGTCTGGCCAATGTCCTGTCCGCGGGGAGCGAGGCGGCCGGGATTGACCTCAAGGGCCCGGCCGGCCCCAAGGCAGAGAAAGTGCTGGACCCCGTCAAGATCGCCGGATACGCGTGCAAGGATCTGGCCTCCAAGCTGGAGGAGGCGATGACTGGCGGGGGCCTGGACAAGCTCCTCGGGGACAGCCCGGCCGAACAGTGGGCCAAGGAGTACACCGCCGAGATTAGCAAGAAGGTGCTGGAGTGCTACGCCGTGGAGATCAAGCGCGCGGTTAGCGGAGAGGAGAAGGCCAGGCTCACCCAGTTCAACGGGAGGATGGCCCGAATGGTCTCCCTGTTGACCAGCACCGGCGCCTGCACCATCGAAATGAGCAAGAAGCAGAACTGCTTCCAGGGCATCCAGCAGCTGGTCTGCGAAGACATCTCCAAGGCCCTGGGCACCGACGCCGGGCAGTTGATCAAGGCCCTGGGGCCGGCGTGCTCCAGCTACATCAACTGTGGTATCGAGGCCGCCATCGAGAAGGAGCTCAGGTGACGGCTCCCCTCCTGTGCCAGGAGGACCCATACCTGAAGGTCCAGCGCGCCACCGTGCTCGGCTGCGAGCAGGTGGAGGGCGGGTACGAGGTGGCGCTGGACGCTGGCCAGGCGATCCTCTTTCCTGAGGCGGGGGGACAACCTGCCGATGAGGGCACTCTGGACAGGGCTCCCGTTCGCGCGCTGCGGCGGGACGGGGACGCCGTGGTCCACCTCGTGGACAGGCCCATCCGGGGGGGGGAAGAGGTTGAGGTCCGGGTCGCATGGGACCGGCGCCACGATCACATGCAGCAACACACGGCCCAGCACCTGATCACCGCCCTGGCCCACGACGGCTGGGGGCACCGGACCATAGCCTTCCACCTCTCCCCCCGCCGCTGCGACATCGAGCTGGCCTGCGATGGTCTTCAAGGCGATCAACTCAGGGAGCTGGAGCTCCTGGCCAACCAGCGGATCAGGGAGGCGGTCCCGGTGACCCATCGCTGGGTGGCCCCCGGAGAGATGGAGCATCTCAAGGTGCGCACCCGGGGGTTGCCGGATGACCACACCGGCCAGGTGCGGCTGGTGGAGATCCAGGGGATGGACCTGAACACCTGCGGCGGCACTCATGTGGCCAACACGGCTGAGATCCAGGCCATCAAGCTCACCGGGACCGAACGCCTCTCCCGGGGGACCCGGCTGTTCTACCTGGCAGGCCACCGGGTGCTCCATGCACTGGACCAGACCATGGACCGCGAGCGGCGCATGATCGCGGCCCTCACCTGCTCGGCGGGTGAGTTGCCCGACGCGGTGGATCGTCTGCGGGCCGAGGCGCGCGATCTGCGGCGGCAGGCCCGGGCACAGCAGGACGATTGGGTCCAGGGGCAAGTTGCCCTGCTCCAGGCACAGCCAGGGGTGGCAAGTCTCCACCGCCAGGCAGCGGATATGAACCTCCTCCGGGGCCTTGGGGCGGCCTTTCACCGAGCCTCCCCGGACCGTTGGGCTCTGCTCACGGGCGGTGAGACAGAGGGCGTCTTCGTCATGGCCGGCCCAGAGGAGAAGCTCCGCGAGGCCGGCCCGAGAGCCGCGCAAGCGATGAAGGGCAAGGGCGGCGGCGCGAAGGGCATTTACCAGGGCAAGGCAGCTGATATTTCTGGACGTGACAGGGCCCTGGTCATCCTTAAAAGAGCGGCTGAATAGCATTCAGTGGCCGCGGCCCCTGTGCTAATGTGCCGGCCATGTGGACCATCATCGCTACCGTCGCTGTTGTCGCAGTTGTTGTCGTCCTGACCTACTTCCTGGTGGGGCCTTACCGGCGCCCCAACCTGGACCAAGGGGCCCAACAGGACGACCACGGCCACGGCCAACACTGAGCGATCTCCGCCCAGTCCAGCGCCGGCCTTGACATGCCGCGCATGATTTGCATCATATATCAGATATGAGCTGTTTGCTGGGTTGAGCCCAGCCGTCACGGATCAGGAGCGGAACGATGAGCACCCTCCCGCCGAGTAAGAAGACAACCATGCCTTCTCTCACCCCACTCAACCCCGTGACGTCCCCGCCAGAACTGAACGTCTGCCTGGTGGTGCTCGCCGGTGTGAACCAGGGGCGGGTTATCCTCCTGAAGCAAGGAGACAACCTGCTCGGCCGGGATGACGGCGTGGACGTCCAGTTCACCGATGCTGGAATCTCCCGGCGCCACGCCCTGCTCACCTGCGACCTGCAGAACAACATCTTCTCCATCAGCGACCTGTCCAGCAGCAACGGGACCAAGGTCAACGGTGAAGAGGTCGGCGACGGCAGGAACATCCGCCCCGGGGACAAGCTCACCCTGGGAGCCGACACGGTGATCCGCTTCAGCCTGGAGCATGAGGTGGAAACCCGCTACGCCGCGGCCATGTACCAGGCCGTGCTGCGCGACGGGCTCACTGGCTCCTTCAATCGGCGGCACTTCGACGACAGGATCCAGCGCGAGGTTGCCTTCACCCGGCGCCACGGTACACCCCTGGCCCTGCTCTTCCTGGACATCGACCGCTTCAAGCGCATCAACGACGACTACGAACACCGCTGCGGCGACGCTGTGCTGAAACAGGTGGCCGAGATCTTCCACCGGGTGATCCGCACCGAGGACGTGCTCTGCCGCTATGGCGGAGAGGAGTTCGCCATCATCTGCCGGGACACCACCGAGGCCCAGGGCGCCATCCTGGCCGAGCGCCTGCGCATGGCGATCCAGGACCACCGCTTCACCTTCGAGCAACTCTCACTGCGGGTGACCGTGAGCGTGGGCGTGGCCCAGCTGGAGGGTGAGGCCCTCTCCGGTGAGGCCCTGGTGAGCGCCGCGGATCTCGCCTTGTTGTCGGCCAAGGAGCAGGGGCGCAACCGGGTGGTGATGGCCACCAGGTAACCTCAGGCTGCCTGCTCACCCAGGATCTTGGCGGTGAGCGCCTCCCGCCGGTCCGTATTCTCCGCCAGCCAGCAGCAGGCCGCCGCCCTGCCCTGCCCCATGCGGTCCTCGCCCAGGTTGTACCAGGCCCCGCTCTTGTTGATCAGGCCCGCCGCCACGCCGAGGTCGAGCACCTCGCCCTCCCTGTTTACCCCCTTGCCGTAAAGGATCTCGCACTCAGCCTTGCGGAAGGGGGGCGCCAGCTTGTTCTTCATCACCTTGATCAAGGTCTTGTTACCCACGATCTCATCGCCCGCCTTGATGGCCCCGATGCGCCGCACCTCCAGACGCACAGATGCGTAGAACTTGAGCGCCGTGCCGCCGGTGGTGGTGAGGTTGCTGCCGAAGGTCACGCCGATCTTCTGGCGGGTCTGGTTGATGAACAGCACCGAGGTGCCGCTCCGGTGAGCCGCTCCTGTGAGCTTGCGCATGGCCTGGCTCATGAGGCGGGCCTGGGCCCCCAGGTGGTGGTCCCCCATCTGCCCCTCGATCTCGGCCCGGGGTACCAGGGCCGCCACCGAGTCCACCACCACCAGATCCACGGCACCGGACAGCACCAGGTGGTCGGCGATCTCCAGGGCCTGCTCTCCACAGTCAGGCTGGCTCACCAGGAGGTCCGTCAGGTCCACACCCAGAGCCTGGGCGTAGGACACGTCCAGGGCGTGCTCCGCGTCGAGGAAGGCGCACACACCGCCCGCGCGTTGGGTCTCGGCGATGGCATGCAAGGCGAGGGTGGTCTTGCCCGACGCCTCAGGCCCGTACACCTCCACGAGCCGCCCCCGGGGCAACCCCCCGATGCCGAGGGCCTTGTCCAGCGACAGGGAACCCGAGGAGACCGTCTCCACCCCGGGCACTTGCCCCCCCTGCCCCAGGGCCATGATCGCCCCGGCGCCGAACTCCTTCTCGATGGTCTTGATCATCCTCTTGACGATGCCTTGCCTGTCCTTCGTGCGTTTTGCCATGGTGCCGCTCCTTCTCCTGGTTGTTGAATGGTTCTGGTCGGTCATCTAAAGCCACCTGGCCCGCTGGAGGGACAGGGCCATGGAGACATGTTCGTCAGCGATGGCCTCAGCGCCGGCCAGATCGGCCACGGTCCGCGCCACCTTGCAGGCCCGGTGTAGGGCCCTGGCGCTGAGCTGCCGGGCCTCCCCCACGGCGAGGAGCAGCTCCCTGGCCGAGGAGCCCAGGCGCACGTACCGCCGGACCTGGCGGCTGTTCATCTGGGCGTTGCAGTGGATGCGCGCCCGGCGGAGGCGCTGCTGCTGGACGGTTCGTGCGCGGCACACCCTGGCGGCGATCTCGGCGGAGGGCTCTCCGCCTCCAGCGCCCTCCATGAGGCGCCTGGTCTGCACCGGCGCTACCCGGATGAACAGGTCGAAGCGATCCAGCAGCGGCCCTGAGATGCGCCCACGGTAGCGCCGCGCTGCCAGCTCCCCGCACACGCAGGTGCGCACCCCGGACTCCAGGTAACCGCACATGCACGGGTTCATGGCCGCCACCAGCATGAAGTTGGCGGGGTAGGTCACAGACTGTTGGGTCCGCACGATGGTGACCTGGCGATCCTCCAGGGGCTGGCGCAGGGCTTCCAGGCTCCCGCGCTGAAACTCCGGGAGCTCATCCAGGAAGAGCACGCCGTTGTGGGCCAGGCTCACCTCCCCTGGCCGCGGCTTCGTCCCGCCACCCACCAGCCCCACCGTGCTGCTTGTATGGTGCGGCGCGCGGAAGGGCCGGCGGCTCACCAGGTCCTGTCCAGCGAGCAGGCCAGCCACGCTGTGCACCTTGGTTGCCTCGATGGCCTCCTCCCGCCCCATGTTCGGCAGGATCGTGCCCATGCGCCGGGCGATCATGGTCTTGCCCGAGCCGGGCGGCCCCACCAGCATCAGGTTATGTCCGCCCGCGGCCGCCACCTCCGCGGCCAGCCGGGCCTCGGGTTGGTCCATCACCTCGGCGAAGTCCAGCTCCCCCGGGCGCTCATCCCGGGTGGGCGGGCTCTCTTCCGTCGCCGGGGATAGGTCTTCCCGCCCCGAGAGGAAGGCAGCAGCCTGGGCCAGCGTGTCCACCCCGTACGCCTTGATCCCATGCACCAGGGCCGCTTCTCCCACGTTGGCCCGGGGCAGGAGCACCCCCTTCATGCCCCACTCCAGGGCGGCCTCTCCCAGGCTCAGGGCGCCCCTGATGGGGCGTAGCCGGCCGTCCATGGCCAGCTCGCCGGCCAGGAGCAGACCTGGTCGCCTGTTGGCAGACCAGTCCCTGGATTCCATGATCCCCACCGCGATGGGCAGGTCAAAGGCCGCCCCGTCCTTGGGGAGGTCTGCCGGGGCCAGGTTCACCACCACCCTGGGCGAGCCCCACTTCATGCCGCTGTTCATCAAGGCCGAGCGGATCCGGACGTTCCCCTCGCGCATGGCGCCCCGGGGCAAGCCGACCATGGAGAAGCCGGGCATCCCCCCGGTGACAGACACCTCCACCTCGACCTTGATGGCCTGGATCCCAACGAGAGCAGCCGTCGTTTGACGCGTGAGCATGCCCGGACAATGAGCAAGCCCCGGGCCATGACGCCGCCGCTGTTATTTCAGAGAGTTGGAGGTGAGCCCGCCAAACGCGGTCCGGTCAGCCGGTCCGGCCGTCCGGCGTGCCGGAAGATCATGGCCCCCGGTGCGACTGCCCGGCGTCCAGGCCGGCTTCATGGGGCCAGATGTCAGGATAGACGGGCGCGCAGGGGTATTTCTCCTCGCACCGCTCCGCGCTGCCCTTGACCCAGCCGTCCGTGAACTTGGGGTATAGGACCTCCCAGACTGTGTAGGTGGCCTCGTCTCCGTCCAGGTGCCAGTGCCCCATGAGCTTGTAGGGGAACTTCTTCGGTAGCCAGGGGTCCTGCGTGGTGAAGGCGTACCCCTCCGTGGTTTCCTCCCATTTACCCCACACCTTGCCGTGCGAGAACGCCGGGTACGCGCCGGGTGTCCTGATGCCTGTCAGGTCCACCAGGACGCTGCCGTCCTCGCAGAACTGAAAGTACGAGACGAAGCGCCAGTCTGGTTTGGAAGGATAGAGCCGGTCCTGGTACGTCCCGCACCAGCCGCCCACGATGTCAGAACATCCAGAAAGGAGGAGCAGACTACAAAAGAGGGCAGCTGATTTCATGGAGCCCCCCCGGGCTGAGAGCTTACTCGTACTTCTGGCCCTTGGAGAGGTTGCTCTTGGGCAGCGGGGGGCAGGTGCCGCCGGACCGCTTGGCAAGGTCCGGGGACCAGACCCAGTCGGTGACGATGACCCGGCCCAGGTCCTGAGTGGAGCCGCAGGGGCCGTGCGCCGTCAGGTTGGCGTTGCGCTCCACCTGCAGGGTCTGGCGGTAGAAGGCCGCCCACTGCTTGGGCAGGATCTTGCCGGTGATCTTCAGGTCCTTGGACTTGGAAGAGGAAACCGAGCCCTCAACCTCCATGCCGAACTCCGCGTTGAGCCGCACCACCTTGATGTCGATGCCGGCCGAACCCTTGGCGATGTACTTGATGCTGCGGGAGCGGGTCTCGGAGGTCATCTCGGAGTAGGTCACGTCGCGGCCGATGTCGCCGCCGTTGATGCAGCCCGAAACCGGCACCGGGTTGAAGCTCTGCACGACCTTGTAGCCGCCCGTGTAGTCCACCTCGATGGCCGACCAGATCTTGAGCTGAATGGTGCGCTTGGCCTGGTTGCCCTGGTTGTCGATGGCCAGGATGTTCATGGTGGCGTTGTAGCTGTCAGCAATCACGTTGGACACTGGCGCGGTGATCAGGTCCTGCAGGCCGAACAGCTTGTCCAGGCCGGTGTCTATGGTGCCGATGGTGTTGGGCTGGCCCTTGTTAACGTAGATGTCCTTGGGGGCGCCCTTGCCCAGGGTGCTGATGTTGCCGTTGGTGACCAGGTCGATGACGCTCACCGGGCCCTTCTTGGGGAACAGTGAATCCGGGTCGAGGTTCAGCTTGCCGGAGATCCAGCCCTTGAACTGGAAGTTCTCCTTGAGGAAGGAGTAGATGAAGCGGAGGGGGGCGCCGTTGGTGCCGCCCTTGAGGCCGACAGCCTTGACCTCGAACAGGAACTTGGCGTTGTCCACCGTGTCGGTGAGGTTGGCGGAGCAGCCGGCGGTGCGGGGGCGCATCTGCTTGATGATGATGGAGGGCTTGATGGTGATGTTGGCGCTCATGGCCTTGTTGCCCACCTTGATGTCGTTGTTCAGGCCGATGTTGCGCACCTTGACCGTACCGAGGAAGCGGCCGATGTCGTCCACGTTGGCGAAGGGGACGTTGGGGCCGAACTTCCAGGTCAGCACGCCCTGGTTCACATGCTTGGGGGAAACCTCCATCTTCACGCGGTGCACCTTCCCGGAGGAGGTGACGTAGTTGCCCTCAAAGGAGATGCGGGTCTGACCGTACTTGGGGTCGATGAAGCCGCCGCCCATGATGGTCATCTTCTCGCCCAGGGAGATGTTCGTGGGGGCGAGCTGGCGCACCTCGGGATCTGGCACGGTGTAACCGGGGGGCAGGCCGTTGTTGCCGCCGGGGTTATTCTCCTCGCCGCCGCAAGCGACGAGCAGGAGGGCGATGCCGAGGGTAGTTGAGAGCGTCTGGGAGGTGGTGCGGAACATGTTGACCTCGTTGGCTGAGTTCCGGTTATATTCCTGGCCGTCTTATATACAAGCTTCGTACCAGGTAACGCGATCCTCTAAGTAGTTGTTATATCAGACTTTGGCTGTTGCTGTCCAGACGCTGGTGGCGACTGCACTATCCGGATTGGTGGTCACTGTTGGCCCCATTTTGGCTGGCATGGAATTTTAATTGTTTCATTCCAGTTACTTATGGAAGAAGCGGCAGATTCGGGGGTGGCCACTTGACACGCCAGGCCGTCCGCTGCTACTTTGTGAGCACTAACCGCGCGAAATATATAATAAATCATGCACAAACCCACCATAAACCCCATCCTGGTCATCCTGGTGGGGATCTTTGTCATCACTGGCTGCACCGCCGAAGACCCCCCGATTCGGTACTACGACACCTTCCAATTGTTGGACTCCATGGTGGTGCCGGACTCCCCTCCCGGGTGTCCCAAGCCCCCCACCTTGCCCACCCCCACGGTGAAGCCCACGCCGCCATCGGTGTACAAGCACAAGTTCATCCCCATCCGCGGCAGCGCGCCCGGCGCCAGCATGGTCGGTGGCGTGGCCACCAAGGGCAACCCCGCTGCGGTGTCAGTGAGCAGCTCGGGCACCTCCTTCTGCATCGAGGTGGATCTGGTGCAGGGGATAAACAACATCAAGCTCTTCGCCCTGGACGCCCGGGGATGCCAGAGCAAGCTGACCCCCAACTACCAGGTCAAGTACGTGCCCACCACGGTGCAGCAGGACGCCGGGGTGACCAAGCCGATCAACCTGGCCAAGAACATTACGCCAGCTGCCAGCGCGTCGCCTGGCGAGGGGAGCCTGAGCTACATCACCGACGGCTCGCTCAACTCTTTCGCCAGGTTCTCTTTCTACGACTGGGACACCAGCGGCACATGCGACAAGTGCGCCTGGGTCAAGGTCGATCTGGGCAAGGCGTACACCGTGTCCAAGTTCCGCGTTCGCTGGGCTCCCCAGGCGGGCAGCGAATACGCCACCTGCTTCTCCATCCTCACTGCCAAGAGCACGCCGGCCCAGGATCCGGACTGCACCACCAATGCGGGCTGGACCCTGACCCACAAGGAAACCACCGGCGTGGCGGTGCCCAAGGACATCTCGGTGCAGCCGGTGACCGCCCGCTACGTTACGCTGTTGATGTACGAGAACGCCAGCTCCTGGCTGTGGGAGAACTTCAAGCTGGCTGAGTTTGAGGTGTGGGGCCAGGACCCCAACGCGACCACGCCTCCCCCCGCGGATCAGTGCAAGAAATAGAAATCGTGCGTGGCTTCTCCTCGCACGATTTCTAGCTGGCGTTGTCGTTGACGAGGCAGGGCACCGCAACGAAACGCCAGCACGTGGAAGTCCCTACGGAGTGGCGGACTTCTTCTCGCTCTCTGCGGTCTTGCGCATGCGGATGGGCGCCGGCGCCTTTCCAACCTTCCTCTTGCCCTTGGAGATGGAGCGGCTCATGAAGCCGCCGGTGAGGGCGTCCAGCAGACCGGTGAGCTCCTCCACGCGGATGCGCTGGCTGATCTTGGCTGCCAGGTCCTTGGGCGGGCGCAGCACCATGTCGATCTGGAGGCGCCGGCGGATGTAATACACCGTCGTCACCTCGCGCACCACGCCGTCGAGGATGCCGATGAGCGACTGGACGTCCAGCACCTCGGCGTTGAACACCAGCCGGTCAAGGTCCCAGCCGATGCCCACCGAGAAGCCCATCACGTCCCCGCTCTCGGCCTCGTCTTCCTTGGGCGTCGAGCCCAGGCCAGCCACGTAGAGCCCGTCGTACATCTTGCGCTTGGTGTTGAACAGCGCGTTGGAGAACTTGCCCGACAGGCTGGGCACCAGCGCCTTGAGCTGCGCGTTCCGCCGCAGAGATTTAATGCGGCTCGGGTGCACCTGGTAGTAGCGGATGGCCGCGTCCTGAACCTGGGTCACCGACGGTTCGTGGGCGAACCGGGAAAGGATCTGCTCCTCGCTCAGGCCCTGCTGAGCCTGCGCCTCGCCGCCGGTGAGCAACAGCGCCGGCAACAGGATCGCCGCCGCCAGGGTGCCCACTCCTCTGATTTTCCTGCTCATGATGTCCTCCGCTTGCATGTCCTACGATGGATTTCTGAAATCCGATTAATTGCGGTCCGTTACTTCTTTGGTGGTTTCCACTTCTCCCACCACTTTGTGTCGTAGCCCTTGGGCCTGTCCCCGAATTGCCACCGCTTCAGGTAGCCGCCGGTTATGAAGTTAAGGTAGTTCTCCAGCTCCTCAACGCGGGAGCGGTACATCAGCCTGACGCGCATGTCTCTGGGGGGCTTGTTCCTCATCACCATCCTGAGCTGGGCGTACTCGCTGTACAGCCGGTGAATGGTGAAGAAGGCGAAGGCCCGGACCTCCTCGTTCATGCGCGCGATGCGCCCGAACATGGTGCGCTTCATGTTGAACACGATGTCGGACAGGTCCCACCGCGCCAGGAATACGAACTCGCTCGCCTGGGCTGGCCAGCTGTCCTTCTTGTGATATGGCAGCGTCGGGTAGAGCGCGCTGTCCAGGCGCCAGAAATCGCGCCACCTGTAGTGGTGAAAGTGCATGCTGATCTTCGGGATCAGTGCGCGGAATACGATACGCGAGCGGTACTTGAGCTCCTGCCCCGGATCCACGCCCAGGTAGCGCAAGGCGGCCACGATGGCCTCCTTGATGGGCGGAATGTCGGGCATGACGATCTTCTTGGGCTGCTGCCTGTCCGGGCTGAGCCGCCGCATGCGCGACATGGTGCGGGACCAGGCGATCCAGAGCAGATCAGGATCCTTGGGGTGGTTGGTGAACCACTGGATCGAGCCGTTGGAGGTGCCCGAGTAGACCGGTGTCCAGGTGTCACCGTCGTCGATACTCTCCATGATGAAGGCCCCGCCCGTGTCGTACCAGCCGTAGTAGAGGGGGTTCGGGATCTTCATGATGGTCTGGGCCCAGATGTGTCCCTTGTGCTTGGGGCAGGCCACGATCTTGAACGTGTTGACCCCGGTGAACATCAGCCCGCCCCCCCCCATCCACTTATCCAGCCCGCCCATCATTATGTAGTCGATGCCGAAGATGCCGTCGAAGGTGGAGATGTACCCCTTCTTGCCCTCGTGGGCGTCCACGGTGATGTAGGTGACCACGCGGGCGGGCAAGAAGGTGGTGTAGTAGATCCAGCGCCAGGTTTCGCCCCCGTCGGTGGAGCGCAGCAGGCCGGCGTCGGTGCAGGCGAAGATGTAGCGGGAGTCCTTGGGGTGGAAGAAGATGTAGCTGATCCACCCCTCCCCCACTCCCTGCTTCTTGGCCTTCATGAAGTTGTCGCCGTTGTCCTTGGAGATGTAGAGTCCCTCGCCCGTGGCCAGGAAGACCCGGCGCTCGTCCTGAGGATCCACGGCCACATGGGCGGCGAACATGCCCTTCTTGGTGGTGCCGGTGAAGGTGCGCACCCAGTTGAGCCCGCCGTCCTCGGTCTTGAACAGGCCGTACGCAGTGCAGGCGAACACGACCTTGGGGTTGGTGGGGTGCTCCACGATGAAGCGCACCTCGGTGGGTCTCTGGCCGAGGTAGAGCAGGGTCTGCTTGATGTTGATGCCCGCGGTGATCTTGCCGAACTTGCGCACCAGGTTTTGCAGGCGCGGGGCCCCGCCGGGCAGGCCGATGCCGAAGTTGGTATTTGCCGCCGCGCCGCGCCCGCCGCCGGCGCCCCCCCCGTGGGCGTCGGCGTGCACCTTGGCCCAGGCCGAGGGCATGGGGTCATTGCCGTAGGAGCGTGTGCCCTTGGGCTTGCTCACATTGCCGGTGAGCCGGATCTCGGGCTTACCGTCGGTGCGGTGGCGGCCGAAGTACATGCGCTGGTACGCGTCGCCGCGGAAGGGGAAGCCCTCAACGACGAGCCGGGACTCGTCCCAGGTGCGGCCGCCGTCAGTGGTCTTCCACACGTACCCGTCGTAAGAGCCGATGTAGGCCACCTTCGGATCGTGACGGGAGATGGTCACCGTGCGGTTGTAGGCCCGGCGCAGGGTGAAGTTCATGTCCTCGATGTAGACGTCCGGGGACAGGCTGCCGGTGTCGCTCAACGGCCGGGGGTCACCTGGCGGTGGAGGCGGTTCGGGGTCAACGGGCGGGTCGGCGCCCGGATCGGCCTGGGCCCACGACATGGCGGGCGCGGCCAGGCACATGATCAGCGCCAGAGCCGACAGGGCCCGCTGGCCATCAGGACGGGGCATCATTTCGATTTGGCCTCGAAATGGATGGCCTGCACCGCGTCCAGGACCACGCTCCCCGTTATCTTGGTGTATCGGGTGAGGCGGAGGTGGTGGACGTTGGTGATGGTGTTGCACTTGCTCAGGTAGATCAGCGCCTCGCTCGCGCTGGTGTCCGCCAGGCAGGTGCTCTTTGAGAAGTTGGTGGGGGTGCTGCCCAGGAACCCCACCACCTTGTAGGTGATCCCGTCCTGGCTTGCCTCGACCCGGGTCCGGCCGGCCACGCGGTGCACGTGCAGGCGGATGTCGGCCTTCTTGTCGTCGAGGCCCGAGCCCTTGTCGTTGTCGTCGAGCACCGTGCCGCTGGTCCAGGTCAGGTCCAGTGTCGGGCAGGACTGCATGTCCACGGTCTGTCCGTCGGGGGCGCCCAGAGCCCCGGGCGAGGAGAATGGCGGCTTGCCCGAGTTGAGCTGGGTGCAGGTGGCCACGCTGGGGTAGGCCGTCTGACCTGTGTTGGGATACTGGCCTGGCTTCCCCTCCAGCGGATCCGCGCCGCAAGCCGTGGCCAGGAGGAGGCTGAACAGGAGGGCCGGCCGGGCCAGGATGAGGAGTTTCGCCATGGCCTCAAAACGTACTCTGCCAGGCCATGCCTTGACAAGCTGTCGCTGCCGCAGGATCCAGGGGCGTGGACAAGCTGATCTTCACCATGTTCGCCGGGGACGCCGGCGCCAGCCTGGCGATGGCGCTGGCCCACCGCATGGGCGTCGATCCGGCAGAGGCAGAGCGCCTTGTGCTGGGTGGCTCGGTGTACCTGGACGGGCGCCGTGAGCGTGACCCTGATTTCAAGGTGCGGCCCGGGCACCGGCTGGTGGTGCGGCGGCCCGAGGAGGCGGAGGAGAGCGCCCGGGAACAGGACCTGACGGTGGCCTTCAAGGACGCGTCCCTTGCGGTTGTGGTCAAGCCGGCGGGCATGCCGTGCGGGGCGACGCGTCGCGGCGGGGCCCTTGACCTGGAGCAGATCGTGGCCCGGAAGTTGGGGCGCGCGGCGCGGCTGCTCCACCGCCTGGACCGGGTTACATCCGGGCTCCTGCTGGTGAGCCTGGCGCCGGGGAAGGCGCGGACCATGCTGGCGGCTCAGGTCAAGGAGCACCGGGCGGCGCGGCGTTATCTGGCCCTGGCCTGCGGGGGCCCCGCCGAGGGCGAGCAGATCACACTGGACGCCCCGTTGGCCATGGAGCGCGGATTAGCGCGACCGTCGTCGGACCCTCGGGCGCGGGAGGCCATCACCCGCGTTGAATCTCTGGCCTCGGCTGGCGGGCGGCGGCTGCTCCTGGCCGAGCCCCTCACAGGACGCACCCACCAGATCAGGGCGCACCTGACCGCGGCGGGGTGGCCCATCGTGGGAGATGCGCGCTACGGCGGACCGGAGGGCGCGCGGGTTTGCCTGCACGCCCACGCCCTCGGGTTTGAGTTGCCGTCAGGTGGGTGGGTGGATGTTCATTGCCCCATGCCGGCTGGCATGCAGCGGATCATGGAGGAGGAACGGTAGGACACCGGGACGCAGAGCGTCCCCTACTCTCCGCTCAGGGCGTCCTTCTTGCCCACGCTGCCCTCGCCTGCGCCGCCATCCTTGGCGCCTGCCTCACCCGTCGCGTCCTTGAGGCCGTCAGTGAGGCCGTCGGTGATGCCGTCAGTCATGCCATCGCTGACCGCCGAATCAGGCTTGGCCCCCGCGTCAGCCCATGGCTGCCCCTTGTCCGGCGGGGTGAGGCCGGTGTCCTTCATGGCCGCCGAGTCCGCCGCGGTGCCGCCCGCGTCCTTTTTGTATCCTGACCCGCCGTCGTTGTTGGGCAGGTTGATTGGCGTGGCCGTACACCCGCCGGCCAGCAGGGTGAGGATGAGCGTCGCGCATCTGATGAGCTTGGAGAGTGACATTACCCAATGGTATCGCAATTCGCATGCCAGCAGAACTTCGCCAAACGCCTTCCGTAACTGGCTGAAATTACACGCGCACGGGGATATCAGGTTCCCCTCCCTGTGACACGAAGTGGCACAGATCGTGACAGGAAGATCAGCTGATCAGGAAATTCCGAATGAGGAGAGTCGGCGGTAGAAGGTGCGCCTCGGGATGCCAAGCATCCTGGCGGCCTTGCTCTTGTTCCAGCCGCACGCCTCCAGCGCCTGGAGGATCCGGGCCTTCTCCTGCTCCTTGCGTTCCTGCCTGCCGGCAGGCTTCGGTTCGGCTCTGTCCGCGGCCGTGGCCGGCGCCTCCAGGTTGAAGTCATCCACCTGCAGCAGCTCGCCGTCGGCCAGCACCGCGGCGTTCATCAAGGTGTGCTCCAGCTGTCGCACGTTGCCCGGCCAGGCATAGGCCATCAGGCGCCTCATGGCCTCCCGGCCAACCTTGCGCCGCGGCCCCTTGACCTGATCGGAGATGCGGCCGAGGAAGTGGTCCACCAGCAACGGGATATCGTCCATGCGGTTGCGCAGGGGCGGCAGCTTCAGGGAGACCACGTTGAGCCGGTAGAACAGGTCCTCACGGAACTTGCCCTGTTGGACCAGGTCCGCCAGGGGCTTGTTGGACGCCGCGATGACCCGCACATCCACCTTCCGATCCTCCTGCGCGCCCACCGGCCGGATGGTCTTCTCCTGCAGCGCGCGGAGCAGGTCCACCTGCATGCGGTGTGGCATGTCCCCTATCTCATCCAGGAAGAGGGTGCCGCCGTGAGCCGCCTGGAACAGCCCCTTGCGGTCCCTGTCCGCCCCGGTGAAGGCGCCGCGCACATGGCCGAAGAGCTCGCTCTCCAGCAGCCCCTCGGGGATGGCCGCGCAGTTCACCGAGACCAGGCGGCTCCCCTTGCGCGCGCTGTTGTCGTGGATCGCCCGGGCCACCATCTCCTTGCCCGTGCCGCTCTCGCCCTCCACCAGGACGGGCACGTCGGTGCGCGCCACCCGGTCAACCAGGTGGAAGAGCTGGAGCATGGGCTCGCTCAGACCCACCATGCCGAACTTGCCGGACGTGCTCTCCAGCTTGCGGCGGGTTTCGGCCAGGTCGTGCCTGGCCTGCTCCAGCTGCTCGGTGCGGCGATCCAGCAGGCGCAGGCGCTCTTCGGCCAGGGCCTCGATCCTGGCGTTGGCCTTCTCCAGGTCCTCGGCCTTCTTGATGTTGTCCTGGAGCAGGCGGGCGTTGGTCAGGGCGATGGCCACCTGGTCGCCGAAGGCCATGAGCAGGCGCTGGTCGTCGGGGGTGAAGCGCCCCGACTGAAAGCGGCTCTCCATGTAGAGCACGCCGGCCACCCGGTCCCTGGCATGGATCGGGATGCAGAGCACCGACTCCAGCTGGAGTTGGTGCACGCTCAGGTACTCCTTGAACCGCGGATCGTTATGGGCCGACACGGTGATCACCGGACGGCCGGAGCGGTAGACGCGCTCGGCGATGGAGCGGCTGTACTCCCCCTCCTCCCCCTCGAGCACAAGGTTGCGGGCGACCTCCACCTTGATGGTGTCCGGGGTGTCGCCCAGCAGGAGGAACCCTCGCTCCGCGCCGGTGAGCTCCACGGCGGTGTCCATGACCAGGCCGAGCAGGCGCTCGCGATCCAGCTCGGAGTTGATGCGGCGGTAGATCTCCAGCAGCCGGTAGAACCGCTCCTTGACCAGGTCCTGTTCCAGTTGCGTGACTGGGGTGTCCTGCCCGCGCCCGCCCGGGGCCCGCATTGTCTCCAGCAGGCCGATCCTGCCGTCGCTCTTGAGTGACCGGCTCAGGCCCTGGGCCGGGGCCGGCCTGGCCGTGTCCTGCTCCGCCACAAGCTCTCGAAGCCGCTGCCGCCTGGGGTCCTGCCAGAAGGCGGCCCTGGCCTCGGGCGACAACCCCCTGGCCATGCGCCGCTGGATCTCCGCGCCGGCCCGGGCGTGCTCACCCGCTTCGGCGTCCCGGCCCAGGGTGCGGGACAGGTCCTCGCCCGCGGCGTGGCACTCCCAGAGCAGCTCGGCCGAGTCCAGGTCCTTTGCGATGGTCAGGGCACGCTCCAGCCCCTCCATTGCCCCCTCGTCCTCGCTCCACACGGCAAGGCGCGCGCGCAGGCAGAGCTCCCTGGCGGCCAGGTCCGGGTACTGCTCCAGCTCCAGCTCCTGGCATGCCTGGTCCAGGGCCTGCCTGGCGGCCTCGGCCTTCCCGGCGTCCAGCTCCACCTGCGTCAGATCGAGCAGCGCGTCCCCCGCGTCGCGCTGCTGGCCAACCTCCAGGTAGATCCGCCGGGCTGCGTCGATACCCTGCCGCGCCCGCCCGGCGTGCCCTTGCCGTGCAGCCACCAGGGCGAGGAGTACAAGGGCCAGGGCCTCACCTGCCCGGCTCCCCACCTCCCTGGTTTCGTCCACTGCCTGGCGCAAAGTCTTGTGCGCTTGCTCCAGCAGGCCCAGCTTGAGCAGCACGTAGCCGTGGTTGCAGCGCGCCGGGGCCAGGTGCCTGCGCGCGCCCATGGCCTCGAACAGGCGCAGGCTCTGCTCCAGGTGCTCCAGGCATTGCGCGTACTCACCCCGCTGCATGTAGAACACGCCCAGGTTGAGCCGGACCGTGGCGACCCGCTCCATATCCCGGGCCGCCTCCGCGCGCTCCAGGGCCTCCAGGCTGAGTTCGCCCATGCGGCCGTACTCAGCGCGGCGGAAGGCGAGCACCGCCATCATGTTCAAAATGCTCGCCTCCTCCCTGGGGCTCTCGCTGTCGCGGGCCGCGTCCAGGGCCCGGTGGAAGGCCCGGTCCGAGGCGTCGTACCGCTGGAGGTAGCCCAGGGACCAGGCCCGGTTCCCTCGCAGGCGCGCCTCTGAGGGAGCGTCAACCGGTGCTTCGGTATCCGGCGCGGCCTGATCCATGATCTCGAGGGCGCGGGCGACGGTTTCCAGGACGGCCTCGTGCTCGTCCAGGGCCACCTGGGCGGCGGCCAGTTCGGCCAGTGCCCGCACCTCGTGGTGCTCCGTGAGTTCGCCGGCGAGGATCTCGTTGAGCACCTCCACGGCCTGCTCACCTCGCCCGGCTTCGCGGTGGACCGCGGCCAGCGCGAGCCCCGCCTGCAGCGCCGCCGCACCCTGGAGCCCGGCGCGCGCCTTTTCCAGAGACGCGAGGGCCGGGTCCAGGTCACCGGCAGCCCGCTGGATCCTCCCCAGCTGGGCGAGGATCTCGGCTCGGCGGGGATCCTCGCCCGGGAGCAGGGCCAGGGTGTCTTCATGGATCTGGATTGCGCGGCGGTGCGCGCCGAGCCGTGCCAGCCGCTCCCGGGCGCCCGTGAGGGCATCCAGGGCCTCGTCAGCTTCTCCCGCGCCCACCGCGTGGCGGGCCCGCTCCACCGGATCCTCGTCGCCGGACCTGCGCAGCGCTGCGGCCGCCGCTCGGTGCAGGGCCAGGCGGCTATCCCCCTCGCACCAGCCGTAGACCAGCCCGCTCACCGGCCCCTGGCTGAACTGATACATACCGTCCTGGTTGCGCTGGACCCACGCCTCCTGCTCCAGGCGCTCCAGGGGCAACCCAACCAGATCCAGCTCTGCTTCCTCGGCGGCCTCGAGCACAAGCTCCAGGAGCAACGCCCCGGCGGCAGGACGCCCCAGCACCGCCAGGGCGCGCAGGGTCTGCTGTTCTGCCGGCGCCAGGTCGTCCCAGCGCGCGTGGTGCATCTGCTCCAGGTCACCGGGGGGGGCCAGGCTGCGCAGATCCGGCGCGGTGGGCCAGCCGTGCTCGCTCAGGCGCCGGAGCACCCGCAGGGAGTAGCGAGGGTTGCCCCCGGTGTGGTCGTGGATGCGCCGCCCCAGCTCAGGATCTTCCCGCCCGGAGGCGTCGCGGACCATGCGCACCAGGTCCCCCGCGGCAAGGGGGACAAGGCGCCGGGTTGTGGGCTGGCCCAGGTCCCTGGCCAGGGCCTCGTCCTCCGCAGAGGCGAGCACGAACATCACCGGGGCTGACGCGGGCAAGGTGTGACGCAGGAAGCGAAAGGCCGCCCGGTCCTCATCGCCGGCCTCGTGGGCGCTGTCCAGCAGGACCAGGATCGGCGCGCCCGCGGCAGAGGCCACCAGGTAGTCGCAGATCTGTTGGTAGACGCTGAACGGATCGTGCTCGCTGGCCTGTTGCTCCCCCAGGGGATGGGGCGCCCCGCTGAAGCCGGTCACCAGGGCGAGCAGATCGTGCCACGCGCCGAGCACGCGAGGATCGCCGGCCACTGGCTCGCCTCGCACCACCTCCACGCCTCCCAGCTGACAGCGCCAGGCCAGCTCGGTGAGCAGCGTGCTCTTGCCGCTGCCCGGCTCCCCGGCGAGCAGCACCAGGGGCGGTCCCTCTTCCCCGTCCAGGAGCCGCCGCCCGGCCACTTGCTCCAGCTCGGTTACCAGCTCGGTGAGGTTCTCCCCCGGCGCCGGAGGCACGAAGAGCCCGGGCTCGGGGCTGGCGGGTTTACCCCCCGCGGCCTTCACAAGCTCTGCCAGGGCCAGGGCCGCCTCGCCGGCGGTGGGGTAGCGCTTGCCCCGCTCCCGCCTGGCCAGCCTGCGCAGCACCTTGTTGATCCGGTGGCGCAGCGTGTCAGGCAGGAAGGGGTCATCTTCGAGGGCCAGGGCGTCGCCCGCCAGGTGCCAGTTGAGCACCTTGTGCAGGCTGGCGCCGGGCAGGGGCAGGCGCCCGGCCAGGAGCTGGTACAGGGTGATGCCCAGGGCGTAGAGGTCCGCCCTGCGGTCCACGATCTCGCCGCGGAGGCTCTCGGGGGCCAGGTAGGCCGCTGTGCCGCTGGTGGAGCTGTCCCGCCCCTCGCCGCGCACCAGGCCGAAGTCGATGAGGTGAGGCTGCCCACGCTGATCAACGATGACGTTGGCCGGCTTGAAGTCGCCGTGCACCATGCCAGCCCGGTGGAGCAGGTCCAGGGCCTCGGCGGTGCGCTGGAGAACGCGCAGGATCCGCACAGGCTGCTGGTTGAGGCAGTAGGCGGCGAGATCGTCGCCGTCCACCATGTCGCGGGTGAAGAAGAGGCCGGGGCGCCCCCGCGAACCGGGCAGGCTGTTACCCGCCGGGATGCGGCCGAAGTCGTAAACCCTGGCCAGCTGGGGGTGACGCAGGGTGGCCAGCACCCTGAACTCCCGCCGCATGGTCTCGACGAGCAGCTCGTCCTTGCTCGCGTCAGTGAACAGCGCCTTGAGCGCCAGGGCCCTGCCCTCGCCGCGGCCGCCGCCAACCTCGCGGACCTTGAAGACCGTGCCAGCGCCGCCGGAGCCTAGTTGATCTTGGATGTGATAGCGGTTGCGGAAGGTTGATGGCGTGGTGGTCATGGGAGGAGGCAGGAAACGGAAAACGGGAAATGAGAAACGGGAAATGAGAAACCGTGATTCATTGCCCGTTTCCCGTTTCCCGTTTCCCGTTTTGTCATTTCTTCTTTCCGAGCTTTTTCTCCAGCTTAGCCCAAGAGTCCCTCAAAGAGATCGTCCTGTTAAACACCAATCCCTCCCCTCCGCTCTCCTTTCCATCCGCGCAGAAGTACCCCAACCGCTCAAACTGCACCCTCTTGCCCGGCTCGGAGTCCGCCATGCTCGGCTCCAGCTTGCAGCCAGTGAGCAGCTCCAGGGAGTCGGGGTTCAGGTGATCAACAAAGTCCCCCCCCTCCTCCACGTCCAGGGGGTTCGCCTTGAGGAAGAGCCGATCGTACAGGCGCACGTCCGCGTCCACGGCCCGGTCCGCTGACACCCAGTGTGTGGTGCCCTTGACCTTGCGGCCGTCCGGGGCGTTGCCGCCCAGGGAGTCCGGGTCCCAGGTGCAGCGCAGCTCCACCACCTCGCCGGTGTCCGGGTCCTTGATCACCTCGTCGCAGGTGACCAGGCAGGCATATCGCAGCCGCACCTCGCGCCCGGGGGCGAAGCGGAACCACTTCTTGGGCGCCTCCTCGCGGAAGTCGTCCTTCTCGATAAACACCTCGCGCGTAAGGGGCACCTTGCGGGTGCCGCGCTCAGGCTCGTTGGGGAAGTAGGGGCAGTCGAACCACTCCACCCTCCCCTCCTCCATGTTGGTGATCACCAGCTTCAGCGGGCGCAGCACACCCATGACCCGCGGGGAGGTCTGGTTCAGGTGGTCGCGCAGCTCATACTCCAGCGCCGAGACATCCACCACGCCGTCCCGCCGCGCCACCCCCACCCGGTCGCACAGCTTGCGGATCGCTTCCGAGGTGAAGCCGCGCCGCCGCATCCCCTGCAGGGTGGGCATCCTCGGGTCGTCCCAGCCGTCCACCAGCCCCTCGTTAACCAGGCGCAGCAGCCGCCGCTTGCTCAGCACGGTGTAGCTCAGGTTCAGCCGGGCGAACTCGATCTGGCGCGGGCGCACCTCGGGCTCCAGCTGGTCCAGGAACCAGTCGTACAGGGGCCGGTGGTTCTCGAACTCCAGGGTGCAGATGGAGTGGGTGATCCCCTCGAAGGCGTCGCTCTGTCCATGGGCGAAGTCGTACATCGGGTAGATGCACCAGTCGTCGCCCGTGCGGTGATGTGACTCCTTGCTGATGCGGTAGATCAGCGGGTCGCGCATGTTCATGTTCGGGTGCTGCATGTCGATGCGCGCGCGGAGCACGCAATCCCCCTCCTCGAACTCGCCGGCCCGCATGCGCCGGAGCAGGTCGAGGCTCTCCTCAACCGGGCGGTCGCGGTAAGGGCTCTCCACGCCGGGCTTGTAGAAGTTGCCGCGGTTCTTGCGCACATCGTCGGGGGTCTGCTGATCCACGTAGGCCTTGCCGGCCTGCACCAGCTTCTCGGCGAAGTCGTAGAGCTTTTCGAAGTAGTCGGAGGCGTACTTCTCGCTCCCCTCCCACTGGAAGCCGAGCCACTGCACGTCCTGCTTGATGGAGTCCACGTACTCCTGCTCCTCGGCCGACGGGTTGGTGTCGTCGAAGCGCAGGTTGCACGCGCCGCCGTAATCACGGGCCAACCCGAAGTTGAGGC
This sequence comes from uncultured Kofleriaceae bacterium, assembly GCA_964497805.1. Lineage (GTDB taxonomy): Bacteria > Myxococcota_A > Polyangia > CAZCFB01 > CAZCFB01. The sequence goes on along the minus strand of CAZCFB010000045.1, from coordinate 8,359 downwards.
AGATCGACTTGGCGTGGCCGATGTGCAGGTAGCCGTTGGGCTCGGGCGGGAACCGCATGGTCAGCCCCTGGGGGTGTTTCCCCGCGGCGAGCTCCTCGTCGATGACCTCTTTCAAGAAATTCGCGGGCGCTCCGCTGTCCTTCTCATCTGGTTTGCTCATGACTTTTCCTCGTTTCTCCGGCACAGGCTAAGGGGATCAGCAGGGGATGTCCACAGCCACCTACGCAGTAGTACACTCAGGAGCACCATGAAGCCCCAACACAAAATCCTGGCCCTGGCCCTGGCCCTGGCCCCGGCCCTCCTGGCCTGCAAGAAGCCCCCCCCCCCCCCCCCCCCCCCCCCCCCCCCCCCCCCCCCCACCCAAACCCCCCCCCCCCCCCACCCACCACCCAAAAAACAACCCACGGGAAACGCCATAACC
>CAZCFB010000045.1:0-7928 GCA_964497805.1 uncultured Kofleriaceae bacterium | reverse complement strand
CCTGGCCTGCAAGAAGCCCCCCCCTCCCCCCGAACCCGAGCCCGCCGCCGGCACCGTCACCATCACGGCAACCCCCACCGGCGCCGCCGTTTTTCATGACCGCCACGAGCGCCTGGGTGCCACCCCCCTGACCCTCACCCGGCCGGACGGCACCCTGCTCAGCCTCACCCTGGTCAAGGACGGGCACAGCAACAAGTCGTTCACCGTCATGGTGGAGGGGGGCAAGCAGAAAAAGGTGCACCACGACCTCGCCCTGTCTTCTGGCACCCTGGTCGTGGATTCCGGCCTCGTGCGTGGCGGCGAGATCTACGTGGACGGCGAGTACAGCTCCAAGACACCCAACCGGGTGGAGGTCACCGCGGGCAAGGAGTTGGTGGTGGAGGTCAAGGAGGACGGTTACCACCCGTACCTGGAGCGGGTGACCGTGGGCGCTGGAATGAGCGTGAAGATCAACGCCATTCTGGTGCCATCTCACCTGAAGAAGAAGCCCCTGGGCTGGCTCACCATCACCTGCGATCCGCCATCCGAGGTCAGCCTCAACGGCAAGCGCATGGGGGAGTCCCCCCTGGACCGTCTCCCCCTGCCCACCGGCACCCACAAGATCATGCTGCACAACCAGGGCCTCGGCCTCACCAGCAGCCGCTCCGTGCAGGTCAAGGCGGGCGAGTCGGTCAAGATCCATGTCAAGCTTGAGGATGAGGCCCAACGTTGAGCGAGACCGCCCCCACCGCTGCCACCGCTGATCCCCGCCGCGCTTACCAGGTCGCGTTCTGGTTGGCTGTGGCCATCACCCTCGTGGCCTGGTTCGTGCCGTACGGCCAGTGGGCCATCTACCCTTTCTCCATGTTGGCAACCTGGGCCCACGAGATGGGGCACGGCCTCACGGCGCTGCTGGTGGGCGGGAGCTTCAGCAAGCTGGAGGTGATGCCGGACCTGAGCGGCCTGGCCTACACGGCCACGGGCGGGCGTCTCTCCCGGGCGGCCGTGTCCGCGGGCGGGCTGGTGGGCGCGCCCATCTTCGGCGCGGCGATCATCGCCCTCGGCCCGCGGCGGAAGCTGACCCGCGTCATCCTGGCCGCGCTGACCCTGCTCCTGGTCCTCTCCCTGGTCCTGTGGGTGCGCAACCTGTATGGCGCGCTGATGGTTGCCGCCTGGGCCGCCGCCCTGGGCCTGGCCACCTGGAGATTGCCGCAGCGCGGACGCTTCATCCTGGTGCAGTTGCTCGGCATCCAGCTCTCCCTGAGCGCGCTCAAGGGGTGGCGATACCTCTTCACTGACGCGGCCGTGATCAACGGCAAGCGTATGAGCTCGGACGTGTCCGCCATCTCCGACGCCCTGCTGCTGCCCTACTGGTTCTGGGGTGGGTTGCTCACCCTGTTCAACCTGGCATTACTGGCGGGCGCCTACTGGATCGCCCTGCGCAGCATGCTGCCGCCGGAGACCACGCATTCCACCGAGGAAGAAAAATGACCAAGGCCCTGGCCGCGGCCGCGGCAATCTTTGTGTTCGCCGGCTGCACCGAGGAGAACCCCCTGGAGCAGACAGACGCGGACAGCGGCGCCCCGCCCGCCAAGGTGTGCACCTCGGGCGAGAAGCGGTGCCTGGGCGACACGCTGAAGGTGTGCGCCGCCGACGGCATGAGCTGGCGACTCACCGACTGCGCCGCCAACGGCCAGCGGTGCCTGCTCTATGCAGGCGACCCAGTCTGCACGCCCAAGAAGTGCGTCCCCGGGATTCCTGACTGCGACAATGACGGGCTCACCCCGCGTACCTGCGCCAAGGACGGCATGAGCTGGGTCAAGGGCAAGAAGTGCTCCCTGGCCAAGGGTGAGCTCTGCTTCAGCGGCGCCTGCGAGAACGCGTGCAAGCGCGAGGAGAAGAACAAGCAGAGCGTGGGGTGCATCTTCTACCCGGTGAACCTGCAGAACGAGAACGCCGATGTAGTGGGCGTGGTGGTGAGCAACCCGCAGAAGGCCACGGCCACGGTGAGGCTGTACAACGCCACGGCCCTGCAGGCCACCAAGGCCATCGGCGCGGGCAAGCTGACCACCTTCCTGATCAAGCCGGGCGCGGGCATGATCAAGGGCACGGGCAAGAAGAAGGTGGCCTTCCGCCTCACCTCCACCCTGCCGGTGGCCGCCTACCAGTTCAGCCCCCTGAACAAGGCGGAGCAGCGCAGCAACGACGCCTCCATGCTGGTGCCGGCCACCTCCCTGGGCAAGCAGTACATGGTGATCAGCGCGCCGGTTACCCGCTCCAGCTCGGCCTCCCTGCTCGCCGTGGTGGGCGTCAGCGCCACGGCTGCCAAGGTGACCATCACCCCGAGCGTGGACACCGTGGCCGGGGGCGGGGTGGCCGCTGGCAAGGCGGGCAAGGCCATGAGCGTGACCCTCGGGCACCAGGAGGTGCTGCAGTTGGCGGCCAACAAGGTGGGCGCCGACCTGACTGGCACGCAGATCACCAGCGACAGGCCCGTGGCCCTGTTCGGCGGCCACACCTGCGCCAACATGCCCACCGGGCAGAGCTACTGCGACCATATCCAGGAGCAGATGTTCCCGGTGGAGACCTGGGGCGCCCGCTACCTGGCGGCCAAGTTCATGCCCCGTGGAGAGCAACCCGAGGACGACATGTGGCTGGTGATGGCGGCCAAGGCCGACACAAAGATCTCCATCGAGGGCGCCACGCCCGGGGGCTCCTCGGTCACCCTCGGGGCCGGTGAGTACTATCGCTTCTCCACCCCCCACGCCTTCCTGCTCAAGGGGGACAAGCCCTTCTCGGTGGGCCACTACTGCCTCAGCGAGCAGGTGGTGCGTCCCCCCAAGGACAAGACGGTGTACAGCGAGGGTTTTCAGACGGTCAAGGGGTGCACCCAGGATGTGGGGCACACCAACCTGGGCGACCCGGCCCTGGCCGTGGGCGTGCCCACCGACCAGTACCGCAGCGACTACGCCTTCCTGGTCCCCGACACCTACCGCTACGACTTCGCCACCCTGCTCTTCCCGGCCGGGGTGCTGGACCCGGACGTGATCCTCGACGGCAAGGTGCAGAAGCTAACCTTCGGCAAGGTGGGGTCCACTGGCATGACCTACGCGCGCCTGCGCATCAGCGACGGCGCCCACAAGATCAAGGCCTCCCACCGATTCGGCATTGAAGTGCACGGCTACGACTGCAACGTGTCGTACGCCTACAGCGGTGGCAACAACCTCAAGTGGATCAACCCGATTAAGTAGACCCTGGGATTCTGAGGGGGTAGCTTTTGCACAGGAGAGTCCCTGCCTCATGAAGCGGCTTGAATACCTACGAAAAACCGAGGAACGCCTCAGCTGGGCGCTCGGGGAGCTGGGCGCGAACCCACCACTGGAGCATCTCACGGAGTTGTCCCGGCTCATCGTGGATGGAACCTCTGGCCGGTGGCGGTACTTCCACAACCCTGACCACCTCTTCGCGGTGGCCGGGGAAGAGGACCCGGTTGAGGTGTTGGCCGGGCTTTACCACGACCTGCTCTATGTACAGGTGGACCAGGCCATCTTCCTGAACCTCGCCTGCCAGGTTTCCGCCGTGGTGGCCCAGGACGGCGACAGGCTCATGATCCGCACCGAGGATGCGCTTCCTGATGTGCTGGCCATCGCCCTGTCCATGGCCGTGTTCGGCTTCGAGCCGGGCCAGATCCTGGATCCCCAGCTGGGCCAGAACGAGTTCCTCTCGGCGGTGGTGGCCGCTCGGGTGCTGGACCCGTACCTGGAGATCGCGGACCTGGCCCGGGTGCTGGCCTGCATCGAGCTGACCATCCCCTTCCGCCGACCGGACGCCGAGGGCCTCAGCCCGGCCGAGGGGCTCATGCGCCGGATGCAGGCCGCTGACGCGGGCTTCGCCCTCGGGCTGGGGGAAGATGGCTGCGAGGACGCGGTGCACCGCGCCATACGGCTCACGGTGCGCGACCTCTCCGGCTTCACGCTCTCCTCGGCCCATTTCATGGACAACACCTGGTGCTTGCTGCCCGAAACCAACAACGTGCTGCTCAACGCCAAGGGCTACTCGGTGCGAGACTATCGCCGCTCACTGATGAGCACCCACGATTTCTTCGGCCGGGTGGATCCGGGTGAAATCTTCCCGTCCTTCCGCGGGCAGCCGGACGCCGCCACACGCGATAAGTTAGCCCGCGACGCGGGGCACAACCTGGAGGTTGGGCACCTCTACCTCACGGCCAAGCTGGCAGCCCTCGGGGTGCTGGAGGCCCTCTCCGAGAGGGTGGGCGTGCAGACGCCCGTCTCCCTGCTCATGGACGACCTGGAGTCGCCTTCCCTGCCCCACCTGGAGGTTCCGGAGCCGGAATCCTTCGCCTCGCCCCTGGAACAGGAGGTGTTTGATCTGCTCGCACGTGGGCGCACCCAGGACCAGGACTACGACTTGATCAACTCTCCGGTGGCGGCCCTCTTCTTCGCCACCCTCGGCGGGCATGGCATCAAGGCTCTGTACAGGCAGGGGGCGGCCTACTTCGACGGGGAGATCTCCGGCGACGAGGTCATCGCCTACGCGCCGCCCGACCTGGTGGAGGCGGTAAAGGGGCGCATCGCCGGCTTGATGTCCATGCGCATCGACGCCCTCAGAAAGACGCCGTAGCAGCGCTACTACGCGATATCCAGATCATCGTCGATGAACGACGGCGGCTCGACCTCGGTTGCGTCCAGGCCGCTGAGGAATTGCAGCTCACCCATGGCCCGCTCGGTCTGCTCCATGGTGGCGGCCACGCCGTCAACCTCGTGGGTGATGAAGTCCGGCTCTTGCCGGTTCACCGCCATCTCGGCGATGCTCGTGATCTTGGCGTCGATGCGGTCGAGCTCCAGCTGCACCAGCTCGTGCTTGGACTGGGCCTTGAGGTAGTTATCCATCCGCGCCTTGGCTGACGCGAGGGTGTCCTCCAGGGTGCGCCGCATCTTGGGCTCGTCCCCCTGATCTTCCTCAACCGGCCCCAGGGAAGCGATGCGCATCTCCACCTTCTTGATGTCGGCCTGGATGGCTTGATCATCCGTTGTTTCCAGGAAGCGTTCCATGCCGCGCTTGGAGTAGAGCAGCTTGAGGAAGACCCAGAGCAGCCGGTTGATCCCCTCGTTGTGCATGGAGGCCACCTCGCCCAGATCCTCGGCGGACCGACCGCTGCCCAGGGACTGCAGATCGCGGCAGCGCCGGCGCAGCTCCTCGAAGCGGGAGCGGCTGCGTGGATCCAGGGACTCAAAGATCCGCTCCAGGGCCTCGCCCTTGACCTGCGCCTTGCCCGCCTTGTGGGCCTGGGCGTTGACGTACGCCTGGAACTTGGGGTGGATGCTCAGGCTGGTGAGGTAGGCCAGCTCGCCAGCGGCCACCAGAGGGAGCACCACGTCCGGGTGGCCGGACAGGAACCCTCCCACTATGCCAGCCCCAAAAGCCAACAGGTTCCAGTGATTAAGGAACGCAGTCTTTATGTAATTCATGAAGCCGGATTTCTTGCCTGCCATCGGCTACTCCTCGCTCTCTTCGTCTTCTGCGGCGGCCTCTTCGCGAGCATCTTGCTCCGCCTCCGCCTCCCGCTCCAGGCGGTCGATGGTCTCCCTCAGCTCGAACACCTGGTTCTGAAACTCGGGATCCCGCTGCATCTCCATGGCTGGCCGATCAGGCGGCGGCACCTGGATCTGGCGGGTGATGGTGCCGGGAGAGCGCGAAAATAGGAACACCCTGTCTCCCACGTACACAGCCTCGTCGATGCTGTGGGTGATGAAGAACACGGTGGCCTCCACCTCTCGCCACAGCGCCACCAGCAGGTCCTGCATGCGCATGCGGGTCACCGGATCCAGCGCCCCGAACGGCTCATCCATGAGGATGATCTTGGGCCGCAGGATCAGGGTGCGCGCGATGGCCACCCGCTGCTGCATGCCGCCGGAGAGCTGGTGCGGGTACTTGTCCTGGTCCGCCCTCACCGACAGCCCCACCTTGTCGATCCACTCCCGGGCCAGCTCGTCCCGTTCCTTGCGGCTCATGCCGCCGCGGCACTCAAGGCCGAAGGTGATGTTGCGCAGCACGGTGCGGTTGTCGAAAGAGGTGTACGACTGGAACACCATGCCCCGGTCAGCGCCAGGCGACCGCACCTCCTGGCCGAACACCTTCACCGACCCCAGCGTGGGGGGGTGTTGGGGCTCCAGCCCGGCGATGAGGCGGAGCACAGTGGATTTGCCGCACCCGGATGGGCCGAGCACCGAGATGAACTCGCCCTGGTCGGGCAGGTCCTCCACGGTGAAGTGCACGTCCTTGATGGCGGTGAACGCTCGCCTGGTCCCCGCGGAGTAGGTCTTGGTGACATGGTCGAACTCGACCACCGGGACAGGGCCGGCGGGGGCGCTGAGCTTCGGCTTCTCCTCACCGCCCTCGACCTTCGCCTCTTCATCGTCCGGCTGGCACAGGGGCCTGTAGACCTCCTTAACCTTGTCCGGCGGCATCTCGATGCCGGTATCCTCGGCGCGGGAGTTGATGGTCTTGCAGAAGATGGGCAGCCTCTTGTCCAGGAACTCCTCGGGGCTCTTGCTGCGCTCCCAGCTCACCATCAGGCTCTCGTCGAACTTGGTGGCGATGCGGGCCAGGGCATGGGGCGTGCGGTCGGAGCGGTCGTCCAGGATGTCCACCAGCGCCTTTATGCGTACAAGGCGGGGATCCTCTTGATTCTCCTGCTCCCCTTCTTCTTCCTCACGGCCGGCGTCCTCGCCTTTCTCCGAAAGGCTCCGGGATGAAGCGCCGGCCACCACCTCGATGCCTTCTTCATCGGCGAACGCCTGCAGCGCCTCCTCGGCCAGGCTGTCGTCCTCGCCTCCCTTCGGAAGGCTCCGGGATGAAGCGCCAGCCTCTTCGCCCGGCTTCTTCTCTTTCTTGTCGTCGGCCACGGCCTAGCCCTCCTTGAACCGGTAGGGGAACAGCTGCTTGCCGATCCAGTAGAGCAGCCTGTCGATGCCGTAAGCCAGGATGGCGATGACAAACAGGCAGAGGTAGACATGCTCCCGGGGCCCCCGCCGCTGAGACTGGGCGATGAGCGTGCCCAGCCCCTTATCCATGTTCACCACCTCGGCCAGGATGATGTACCCGAAGCCGAGGCCAAACAGGAGCCGGGTGGAGTTGAACAGGTCGGGCATGGCCAGAGGGACCAGCACCTTGAAGATTATCTGGGTGCGGGTGGCCCCCAGGGTGTAGGCGGTGTCCAGGTACTTCTGGTGCACCTGGGAGATGGTCTGGGTGGCGTCGAAGGTGATGAAGGCCACGCAGGCGATGAAGAGGAACATCACTTTCTGCAGCTCATCGATGCCGAACCAGAGCATGGTGAGCGGGATCAGGGCCGCCACCGGTACGTTGCGGAAGAAGACCACCAGCGGGGCCACGAACGCCCCGATGCGGCGGAAGGTGCCAGCCAGCAACCCCACGGGGATGCCGATGACCACGGCCAGGCCGAAGCCCTGGAACACCCTCCACAGGGAGGCCACCATGTTGCGGGTCAGGGCCCGGTCGAACCAGAGGGAGTGGAACTTGCCGAACACCTCGGCCGGGGAGCCGAGGGTGCTGGGCGACACCACGCGCTCCTCGGGGGCGCCCAGGGTCACCAGCCACCAGGCGAGCCCCACCAATCCCAGGCAGAGGCTGCCCATGAGCAGCTTGCCCCACACCGACGGCTCGTCCCGGATCTTGAAGAACCCGGTGAAGAATCCGCCGATGTACGAGGGCCTGGCGTTTACAGGGGCCTGCTCCTCGGCATCTTTGCTCTCTTCGTCTGCCATGAAGCCTGCCGCCCTACCCTTCCTCCTCCAGCGGGTAGACCTTCACCTCAACCCGCCGGTTCTTGGCGTGGTTGTTCGGGTCGTTCCCGTCGGCCGGCTTGTTCCAGCCAATCCCCTCGGAGGAGAACTGGTTCGGCTGCA
>CAZCFB010000044.1:0-32961 GCA_964497805.1 uncultured Kofleriaceae bacterium | reverse complement strand
ATTCGAACCTGTGGCCTTTGGCTCCGGAGGCCAACGCTCTATCCAGCTGAGCTAAACGCCCCGTGTTGCGAACTGCATATACGCTATAAGCGGCCTGCAATGCAAGCCCCCGTTTTACCTCTTACTTGACGGTGTCCGCGAGCTTCTGCAGACCCTTGAGCATGGGCACGACCTTGGCCTCGGCGTCTGGCCCCACGCCCTGCGCCACAGCGAAGAAGTCAACGCTGCGGCACAGCTTCTTGCGCTTGACAGCCGAAACCATCCAGGGGCTCAGCAGCTGCGCCACTGGCTCGAAGTTGGCCAGGAGCTCCTTGGCCTGTTGGCCCACTTCTGGCAGATCGATGACCAAAACCACGGTGATCAGGCCCTTGTCCCGCTCCTCGGCCAGGCGCTGGGAGAGCTTCAGCACGTTGATCTTGGGCTGCTTGATCTCCTTCAAGTCCGCGTGGGCCTTGGAGTTGCGCACCGCCTCCCTGAGGAGCCGGTCGTCCATCTTCTGGAAGTGTGCCAACACACCCACCAACTGACCAACGGTGTGCTTGTAAACCGTCACATAATCAGACCGTTGGATGAGACAGAGGGTGGTGCCCTTGTCGGGTGCGAGGTAGAGATCCACCGTCTCGGCCCGCGGGATTTCAAACCCGGGCAGCAGGATCGGCTTCTTACGACCCTTGGTTAGCTTCGTTTGCCAAAAGTCCCGAAACGACGTGCGGATCTGGAGCTCGAGCTTTGCGTACCTGTCCATTGCCATGCGGGATGCCTAACACGAAATCGTAAGAAACCCAAGGGGGTAAGGTCGTCCATGGCCTTGCAAGCAAGACTCGTTTCAGGCTAGCGTGGCGGCACGCAATTCCCACACCCGATCATGCAGGAGAAACGGCGACATGGCTGACAAGATCTCGTACAAGCCGTACATCGATCCCAAGACGGACCTCAAGGAGTTTACGGTGCCGGCCTTGGTGCTTGGCTGCCTCATGGCAATCGTGCTCGGTTCTGCCAATGTTTACCTTGGGTTGAAAGCTGGAATGACCGTCGCAGCCACCTTCCCGGCGGCTGTGGTGGCCATGGCTGTGCTGCGCATTTTCAGGGGCAACATCCTGGAGGAGAACCTGGCCAGGACCACCGGCTCGGTGGGCGAGGCTCTGGCCGCGGGGGCTATCTTCACCGTGCCCGCCTTTGTCATCGTGGGCGCCTGGGACAACGTGGATGTGGGATCGGCCAACTGGTTCCTGGCCACCTCGCTTTTGGCCGTGGGCGGCGTGCTGGGCGTGCTCTTTGTCTCCCTGCTTCGGCGGACCTTCGTGGAGGACGCAAGCCTACCCTTCCCCGAGTCGCAGGCCTGCACCGAGATCGTCAAGGCGGGCCAGGGCGGCCAGTCCGGCGCGGGCACAGTTTTTGGTTCCATGGCCCTGGCCGGCATCCTGGAGTTCTTCAAGAACGGCGCCGGGGTACCCCTCATCGGCGGCTACCAGAAGGCGGCCTTCACCGTGGGCAAGGGGACCTTCCCGGTGCTCAGCCCCAACCCCTCCCCCGCCTTCCTGGCGGTGGGCTACATCATCGGCCCCAAGTACGGCGCAATCGTGGCCTCGGGCGGCGTGTTCGGCTGGCTCTTCCTCATGCCGGTCCTTCTCTATGTCATGTCCAACCAGGACGCCGGCTTCGCCGCCAAGGTCGCCACGCTGGCGGGCACCGGCAAGTACAGCATCCTGTTCAGCGGCGGCGAGGGCTTCGAGGGGCTCAAGTCACTTTACAGCGCCAACATCAAGATGATCGCCATCGGCGCCATGATCGTGGGCGCCATGTTCACCCTGTTCAGCATGCGCAAGAACCTGGTGGAGGGCCTCGGCCGCTCCTTCACCGCGCTGAGCGGGGCCAAGGGCGGAGACGATGGGTCGCAGATGCTACGAACCGACCGTGACCTGAACATCAAGGGGATCCTGGCGGCCGTTGGCGCCATGGTGGTGGCCATGTTCCTGCTCTACCTGGTGCTGTGCGGCTCCTTCAGCGTCTCGCTGATCATGACCATCGTCATGACCATCGCCGGGTTCCTCTTCGCCGCCGTGGCCGGCTTCCTGGTCAGCATCATCGGCTCCTCCTCCAACCCGATCTCCGGGCTCACCCTCTCCACCCTGCTCATCGCCGCGGGGCTGTTGGTGCTGCTCGGCATGGGCGGCGGCTACATGGCCGACGGCGAGACCATGACCGAGGCCATGAAGACGGGCGTGCTGGCCGTGCTCGGCGTTGCAACCGTGGTCTGCTGTGTCGCCGGCGTGGCAGGGGACATGGCCCAGGATTTCAAGGTCGGATACAACCTGGGCGGCACCCCATGGCGCATGGAGATCGGACAGATCCTCGGGGTCATCTCGGCCTCCCTGGTGCTGGTGGTGGTTATCACACTGCTGCACACCAGCGACATCGCCACCGGCGGTCTGGGCATCGGCGGCGAGGCGCTGCCCGCGCCCCAGGCCGGCCTGATGGCGGTGATGGCCAAGGGCATCATCTCCGGGGCCCTGGCCTGGGAGTTGATCCTTGTGGGTGTCTTCTTCGCGGTGGGGCTGATCTTCATCGGCGCGCCCTCCCCCATGCTCATCGCGGTGGGCATGTACCTGCCCTTCCCCACCACCATGGCCATCTTCCTGGGCGGGCTGTTCAAGTGGATCTCCGTCCGCATGGCGGCCAAGCGCGGGGTGGAGGACGAGAAGGTGCTGGAGGCCATCGAGAACAAGGGGCTGCTGGTGGCCAGCGGCTTCGTGGCGGGCGAGGCGCTCATGGGCCTCTGCCTGGCCGCCCTGGTGGCGTTCAATATCCGGCTCACCGACGGCTCCCTGCTCACCGGCGCGGTGGGACCCTGGCTCGGCGTGCTCACCATCGTCGGCCTGGCCTTCTTCATGATCAACCGCAGCATGAGCGCCATGAACGACCCCAGGCCCGCGTCTGACAGCGGGGACAAGGAGTAAGCAGTAGAGATGCCGTCTCAACCATCCAAGAAGCTCGAAACCTTTGACAACCCGAGGCCGGGCCGGGGCTACGAGATCCGGTTCGACTGCCCGGAGTTCACCTGCGTCTGCCCCATGACCGGGCAGCCGGATTTCGCCACCATCAGGATCAGCTACACCCCGCTGGCCAAGTGCGTTGAGCTCAAGTCACTGAAGCTGTACCTCTGGTCCTATCGCGACGAGGGCGCGTTCCACGAGGCCGTCACCAACCAGATCCTCGACGACCTGGTGGGCGCCCTGGCGCCGCGCTCCATCACGGTGGAGGGGGACTTCATGGTGCGCGGCGGCATCCGCACGATCGTGACGGCCCGCTACCCTGACGATGGCAAGTAGCAAGGAGCCAGAAGCAAACCTGCTGCTCTGCAAGCCGGTGCGGCAGGTGGACTCCGAGGAGGAGGACGGCCGGGTGGTGGTGCTGCGCCCCCGCTTCCTGCGCGGCCCCTTTGCCTGGTGGCTCCAGCCTCGGCTAAAGCGGCCCCACTTCAGGGTCAAGCTGGACGAGATCGGCAGCTTCATCTGGCGCCGCATGGACGGCGAGACCACCGTGGGGCAGCTGGCAGAGGCGCTGGAGGCAGAGTTCGGGGATGACTGCGAACACGCGGTGAAGAGGATCGAGATGTTCCTGGGGGAGCTTACGAGGGGGGAGATGGTGGGGATGGTGGTGCCTCAACCCTCCCTCGACTCACAACCTCATCCCCCCTGATCGTCTCCACCCCCACCGCCCCATCCTCCAGCACCCACACAGCGGTTTCGATCTCATCCCCCATGAACAGCTGCTTCATGTAATCCAGAGCCACCGCCATTAGCCGCCCGCCTGCTTCCTTGGGCAGACCCCCTTTTTCAACGCCCATAAGCCGAGCGTCCTCAACATATTCCAAAAATGACGCCTGGTTGGCGTGACGGTAGAGGTCCAGATCTCCGGAGCGGACAGTGGACTTCCAGCTCCACGCTGCGTCTGGCCGCGCCTCCTCCAGGCGTGAGCACAGGGGAGGAACCTCATCAATGGCTGCCAGGGCGCGCAGCTCATCGGGGAGCTCCGCTGGGGCCCCACCGGGATCCAGCAACACCGCGGCAACCTGGCCCTGGGCCACCGGACCATCCTCGGCCTCGAACAGCTCAACCAGGGTAAGGCTTGACCGCCCGGCGCGCCCCACGCGCATGCTCGCTTGCAGGCGCACGCCCATCCCGATGTGCCGGTACATCTGGAGCTGCTGGCCTGCCACCACCAGCAGGTAGCCCCGGGAGAGCAGCTCCATCAGGTCCATGGTGCCGGCCTCCGCGGACTCCCAGCGCAGGTGCTCCATGTAGCGGAAGAAGGTCGCTGGCGGGATCAGGGCGTCTTGATCCAGCTCGTAGCCCCTGGTGAGGATTTCACAGCTGACGTTTTGCATGGTTGGGTTCGGGGCCCGCTAGTAGTAAGTGATCTCCACTTCCTCCGGCTTCTTCGTCCGGTAGTTCTTGTCCAGGTGGTCCGCCAGCTCCAGCAGGAGGGTCTCCATCTTCGCGGTGGTGCCCTTGCGGGGTGAGTCCAGGTAGAAGGTGCCCTGCTCGCACCGGTCGCCGGTGGACTTGAGCGGGATTTTGCCTCCCGGACGGCAGCGCCCGTCCACGTACACGATCATGAACTTGGCGAACCGGTCCTCGTCCTTGACCTTGGGGCCCACCATGTAGTTGGCGAACACGTTGGACAGGGCGATCATGTCGTCAGGGTCCTGGCCGTAGCCGTGCAGGAAGAAGACCACCGGGTAGCGGCGGTTCTTGTTCTCCGCCTGGAAGTAGCCGGGGGGAAGGAAGAGGGAGAAGGGCCGGTCCTGGCCCGTGGAGGGGCTCTTGAAGGTCACCCCCTTTTTGAAGTTGCTGCCGGAGAGGGAGATGTTCTTGGTTTCCCGATCCCCCTTGGGCCAGCGGCGCTGGGCCATGGCGAAGAAGGAGAGGGTGCGGTTGATCACCTGCATGGCGGTGCCCACGTGGCGGCCGTCGCCGGTGGTCTCCACCAGCTTCGAATCCATGGTGGGGTCGCCGTAGCGCACGTACCCATTCTTGCCCACGTTCTGCCAGTCGACGTTGGCGAAGTCGAAGTGTTTGCCCGTGCCCTTGCTCAGCATCGCCTTGAAGCTCTCGTACAGGCGCACCGGCTGACCCACGGCGGCCACCTGCCCCATGAGCCCGTTGGTGGCCACGTGGGCGTTGAGGAAGTCGCGGATGCCGGCGTCGGCCCAGATGTCGATGCGCTCACGCTGCTTCTCCGTGAGCTTGGCGTAGAGGGTGTACGGGTCATGCTTGAGCCAGTGCTCCACCCCGGGGGACCAGTCAAACTTGTTGTTCCCCTCGCCGTGGTCGTAGCACTTGGAGGTCGTCCCGGTCTTTACCTGGCAGGTGCCCTTGACCCCGTCGATGCCCACGTCCTCATACGGCTCGCCCTTGTCCCAGCGCCAGTTCCCCTCGGTGCCGCCCGGGTTCTTCAGGTAGTGGTAGTTGTCGCCGGACGGGTCCGGGTTCTTGGCCGCGTCGTAACCAGCCTCGGCCGCGTCCGCCTTGCCGTCGGCGCCCACGTCCGAGTAAGGCTCGTTGGCGTGGATGATCACCGGCTCCCCGCTGTCCCGCTTGCCGTTGCCGTTGACGTCCACGGCCAACAACAGCTGGGTGGGGCGGGTCTGCTTGAGGGTGGGGTCGAACACGCCCAGGCCGAGCTTGGAGGAGGAGTCGTTTCCATCACAGTAGGTGATCACCGACTTGCTGCCGTCCGGGTTGTACTCGCGGTCATAGAACTTCTCGAGCTTGATCGGGTTGTCGCACAGGGCGCTGCCCTGGGTGAGCACGGAGGCTGGCAGGCCGGGGGGCAGGTAGGGATCGTCGGGGTTGTAGTAGGTCGGGTTGCCGTAGGCCCGCATGATGTCGCGGGTGCCGCGCATGTAGAGGCCGCGGCTAAGGGTGAGGCCCACGCCCTGACCCTTCTGGTAGAGCAGCTTTTCATAGGTCATGAGCAGCTCATGCTGGCCCTTGAGCGCCTTGCGCTTGAGGGGGCAGAGCTGGCCAACCTTGCCCTTGCCCGCGGCCTCGTCCTGGGCGGTGCAGAAGCCGGCCATGAAGGTCTCCTGCAGCATGTTGAGGAAGTAGAGCAGGTTGATGCCGGGCTCGCCGCCCAGGGGGCCGATGAAGTCGAAGCGGTCCGGGTTGCGCAGGCCCACGACGCCGGCCGCGCCGCCGCCCATGGAGAAGCCGACGATGGCCTTGTAGGCGAACCTGCGCTTGATCTTGGTGCCCGCCTTCTTGCTCACCCCCACCTGGAAGGTGGCCAACTCGTCCAGCTCAAAGCTGATCCGCCCCTTGGCGCTGTCGAGGATCGGGTTGACCAGCATCAACCCCGCGGGCTTGGTGGCACTGCCGGCGCGCTGCCAAAACACCACCACGGATCCGCTGCCGGCGCCCGCGGGCAGGCGCGACGGCTTGAACGGCAGGGTGATGCGGAGGTCCACGGGCTGCGTGGAGGGGCCCGGCGTAAAGGTCACCGGCGGCCCAAGGGGCGTGAACCCGGCCGGCGCCAGATCTGCCTTGCCGCAGGCGATGGTCACCGTGACCGCGCTCGCGCCCGTGGGCGCGCTTACCCCGGCGCCTTCCAGGTCCTTGGCTGCGGCCCCGCTCACCGACACCGAGCCCCCGGCCGCCAGGGAGCCGCTGGCCCCCGTACCGCAGCGGATGGTGGTGTCCACCGCAGCGTCCGGCTGTCCGGCGTCGGTAGTGGCGGCGTCCTGTTGGTCGTTGTCACTGCAGGCGACGGCGACTGAGAGGACGGCGGCGACGGCGGTTAGCGCGGTTCTGGTAAATGACATATATTCCTTTCAACCAATTCCCATCGAGAGTGTACATCACCCATGGAAACCATCCCGAACATCGCGATCTTCGCGGACTATGAGAACGTGGCCATCGGCGTGCGCGACGCCCGCTACGACAAATTTGACATCAACCTGGTGCTGGAGCGCCTGCTGGAGAAGGGCAAGATCGTTGTCAAGAAGGCCTACGCCGACTGGGACCGCTACAAGTCGGCCAAGAAGCCCATGCACAACGCGTCCTTCGAGCTCATCGAGATCCCCCACGTCTCCATGTCGGGCAAGAACTCGGCGGACATCCGCATGGTCGTGGACGCCCTGGACATGTGCTACGCCAAGGCCCACCTGGACATCTTCGTCCTCATCACAGGAGACAGCGACTTCTCCCCGCTGGTGAGCAAGCTGCGTGAGAACGCCAAGCTGGTCATCGCCCTGGGGGTCAAGAACTCCACAAGCAACCTGCTCGTGGAGAACTGCGACGAGTTCATCTACTACGACGACCTGGTGCGGGAGAAGGGCGGCCGAAAGAAGAAGGTCTCGGGGGGCGGCTCCAAGGCCAAGCCCAGGGGCAAGAAGGACAACGGCAAGGCAGCCAAGAAGCCGGCGGCCGGCACGAAGAAGTCCCAGGGGCCGGCCGAGCAGCCGGAGGATGTGTCAGAGGACAAGCAGGCCCTGCGCGAACAGGCGCTGGAGCTGGTGCTCGACACGGTGGAGCGCCTCTTCCGGGACAGGGACGACAGCCTGTGGGGCTCCATGGTCAAGCAGACCATCAAGCGCAAGCGCCCCAACTTCTCCGAGAGCTACCACGGCTACCGGAGCTTCAACCAACTGCTCGAGAACGCCCAACAGCTGGGCCTGCTGGAGATCCAGAAGGACGACAAGTCTGGCGGGTACCTGATCACGAGCTTCGGCCCCAACGCGTGATCAGCGGGCCGCGTGTGCGGCCCCTACCTGTCCACCCTCCAGACGAAGCCGTCGCCGCTGCCCAGTGAGTTGAAGGTGTGCGTACCGAAGGTGCCCTTGGCGCCGGTCTTGCCCTTGCCGAACTCACCCACCAGGATCAACGGCTGGTTGCCCTCCGAAGAGGGGCCTACGCCAACGCCGTAAGCAGAATCATTGCCGTCGCCGCCGGCAGATTCGGCCCACATGGGCTTGTCCTGCTTGTTGAACCTGGTCATGAAGGCGCTCGTGGTGGTGGTTGGCCCCACCTTGGGCCCGCCGAAGTCCAACGTGCCCTTGAACTCCCCGGCCACGTACAGGTCGCCGGTATAGTCCAGGGCCACTGCCAACCCCCTGGAGGTGCCGCTGCTGCCCGAGCCCTTTCCAGGGCCAGCAACCTTGGCCCACTTGTAGGCAGAGTCCACCTCGGCCACGAAGGCGCAGTTTCCGCTGCTCGCAGGGGCGGTGAGGGGTTCCGGCCCGGAGGCCGTCACGAAGGTGGCGGAGCCGCTGAAGGAGCCCACGATCACCGGCAGCCCATTGTTTCTGATCGCGACGGCGTTGCCCTCGTCCGTGCCGGAGCCGCCGGCGATGAGCGCCTTGTCGATTGCGCCGGTGGGATCCATGCGGACCAGCACGATGTCCGCGGCGCCCTTGCCTCCATTGGGGATCAGGTTGGTCCCCGCGATGTTGACCGTGGAGGAGAGCCGGCCCGTTGCCCAGGCCTCGTCCTTGGAGGTCACGGCCACCGCGTGGAGGGCATCGTCGTGGGTGGAGACGCCCACCATTTTCGTGATGTTGAAGGCAGCGCCGCCGTCAGAGCGGACGATGAACCCGTTTGTCTTATTGGCGTTGGACAGGGTAGAGGCCCCCACCATGAAGATCTTGTCCGCCTTGGCGTTGACCGCCACGCCGGTGGCGTAATCCTTTTTATCGGTCCCGTACACGGTGCCCCACTCCGGGTTCCCCTTGTCATCCAGCTTGATCAGGAAGGCGTCCTCCAACCCCTTGGACTTGAGCGCGATCTTCCCGTTGCTATCCTTGGCCGTGCCCGTGCCCGCGATCTCACCGGCGACGTAGGTCTTCCCGCTGTTGTCCACGGCGATGGCCGTACCCTTGATCTGGGTATTGGCCCCGCCCAGTTCGGTGATCCAGACCGGCTTGCCGCCGGACTTCAGGCGGGCCACCACCAGGTTGGTGTCGCCGTCGGCCTTGATCTGCTGGCCGGCGAAGGTTGCGCTCTTGCCCTTGAACCAGCCCGTGACGTAGGTGTCCCCCTTGGTGTCCACGGCCACTGCGCTGATCCGGTCCTCGCCCTTGTCCCCCATGGACATGGCCCAGAAACCCTCTCGGTACAGGCCACCCATCTCGATCGCGTCCAGGGCTTTCATGTAGATGCGAACGTCGTCCAGATCACCGGTATAGCTGTGGAGAGCGTTGCCGTTTTCGCTGTTGACGGCACCGAGAAAGATGGGCCGCTGCAGGGCGGCGTTGGCCTTGTCCTTGGTGATGTCGGTGACGGTCTTGGACCACTTGCCGTTGACGTAAAGCAGGACCTGGCCCTTGGTGCCGTTGCGCACCACGGCCAGGTGGTTCCATTTCCCGCCGGAGACCGACTCAGTGCTGGTGAGGCTGGTCTTGTACCCGTTGCGATCCTTTAGCTCGAAGCGCAAGCCCTGCATGCCCTCAAGGTAGAGCTCCATGGCGCCATCGGTCTTGTTCCGGAAGCCGATGATGCCGTTGGTCCCCTGGTTGTTGGTCCTGACCCACAGGGAAATGGTGAAGGAACCCTTTGGGTCGATCACCGGCTTGAAGCTGGTCGTGATGTGCGCGCCGTTGCCGTTGAAGCTGGCGCTGCCGTCGATAATTCCGCTGGCGCTCCAGGCGAAGTCTGTTCCAACCTGGTACTCCAGCTTACCGTCATACTTGTTGCCCGAGCTGTCGAGCACCTCGTTGCCCGAGCCGTCGTCCAGGCGCCAGTGGGCGGCCACGCCCTTGACGGGGGGCGGCAAGTCGGCGGGGGTGATGGGGCCGTCCTTGCCCGGCCCCTGCTCTCGGGGCGGCTTGACGCCCTGGTCCTCGGTGATCTTCTTCTTGCAAGTACGCGAAGCCGGGTCGCAGGTGAGGCCCTCGGGGCACTCGCCAGGGCCCCTGACCGTTGCAGCTCCAGACGTCAGGGTGGGTAACGTTGTAGCACCCTCCCAACAGGATGCAGAGCGTGGCCGCGATGATTACGATGCGCATGGTCATCTCCTCAGAAGCTCAGCCGGGCGGAGATGCCGGCGCCGTCAGGGCCCACCAGGGGCGTCACCTTGGCTGCGGTGGGATCATCTTCTTTCTCGTCGCCGCTGCCCATTACTTCCCAGAGGAGCAGCCCCACGCCCGCAGCGGTGAGGACCCCGCCAGCAGCCAGGAGGGCGATCTGACCCTTCTCATAGGACTCCCCCTCCTTCTCTATCTGCATCAGGTTCTTGTAGGCGTCATTGGTGGCCACGCCGTCCTCGAATTCGCTCGCCCGCTCGGCGGCCAGGGCTCCCATGGCCAGGCCGCCCCCCAGGCCAACCACGCCCACGCCCAGGGCCACCCAGCCACTGGCCCAGCGCCAGGTGCGGGGGGAGGCAGCGTGCTCCTCCACGGGCTCGGGCGCCGGCTTCGGGGCCACCTTGGGCTCAGGTTTGGGCTCCGGCATTGGTTCCGGCTTGGGCTCCGGTTTCGGCTCAGGCTTGGGCTCAGGTTTCGGCTCGGGTTTCGGCTCCGGTTTCGGCTCAGGCTTCGGCTCCGGTTTGGGGGCCGCGGCCATTTGTCCCTGGAGCTTCTTGATCTTGCCCTCTATCTCGGCGCGGTTGGGGGCGTCGGGTTTGGCGGCCAGGAAGCGCTGGTAGTGACGCACCGCCTGGTTCAGCTCGCCCAGCTTCTCGTGACAGCGGCCCATGTTGAACATGAGCGCCGGGATCGGGGCCAGCTCGTAGGCCTCGGTGAACTCCTTGAGCGCCTTCTTGTAGTCCCCGTGCTCGTAGAGCTTTTCGCCCAGTTCGTAGTGCTTTTTGGCGATCTCGCGGTTGACGTTGGCCGTGGCGGTCCCGGGCAGGGCGGCGAGAATGACCAGGGTCAACAACAAGGACTGTGCACGGGTTCCCATGGCATCTCCAGTAATACGCGTTTCCTGAATATCCGAGTATCAACAGATCGTCGAGGAATCACAAGAAGCCGCTACCGGGGCGCGCCGAAGCTTGACCAGAGGGTCTCCTGGCGGAGGCTCAGGCTGCCCGGCCCCACCTCGGCGGTGCACCGGATCAGGGAGCGGTTGTCCTGGCCAAAGTAGCGCGCGGTCATTGAGTTGAAGAAGACATGGAAGGTTACCCGGAAGCGGCCACCGCCCGCCCTGGTGACCCTGGGGGCGTCCACCAGGGAGAGGGCCTCGCGCGGGGCCTTCACCCGGGGCAGGAGCGGGCCCTCCATCAGGGCATAGTCGCCGTCATGGGAGAAGCGCAGGGTGGCGGCCAGGCGGGCCCCGGCCTCGTCGCGCGGGACGAACCGCACCGAGCGCAGCGCGCGCTCGATGCCGCCGCGGTCCAGGCGGAACTTCTCCCCCTTCTTGTTCACCACCCAGAAGGTGGTCCGGATCGGGTCCTCGGCCTGCTCGGAGCGATCAAACACCTCCCACACCACCAGGCCCTCGATCCCCGCCGGGCGGCGGCCGTTGATCTTCGGGTTCGGGTAGCGCTCGTCGTAGGCGGCGTTGTCGGATGTGTAGGGGAGCTGGGGGGCCACTGGCGCGGCCTTTGTCCTTACTCTTGGGCGAGGGGGAGGGCCACAGGCGAGGAGGGCCAGGGTCAGGGCCAGTGCCAGGGCCAGGACGAAAGTGCGTGTTGTCACGCGGTGAAGCATAGGAGCCCTTGCGGCTGGCGGCAACCGGCGACATTCTCAGGCACATGGCTGGTGACTTCGACGCGGCGCGCGCAAAGCTAAAGGGGCCGGACTGGTTCCCACGGTTCAACCCGGGCGACGATGCCGGGATCCCCCTGCGGGAGGCCGGGCTCGACCACGGTGAGCAGCTCCTGATCTTTCAGCGCGGCGGCGAACGCCGGGCCCTGCTCACGCGGCAGATGGCCTACCACCATGTGGCCCAGGGAGACCTGTCCGGCGAGCCGTACGTGGTCACCTTCTGAGTGGTCTGCAACAGCGGGGTCGGGCTGACCCCCTCGTCAAGTGGGCAAGCGCTGAACCTGAGCGCCGGGGGGCTCTACAACGGGCTGGTGCTGCTGGTGGACGACGAGACCGGCTCCTACTGGGACCACATCACCGGCCAGGCCCTGCATGGCCCCCTGGCCGGGGCTTCCATGGCTCAGTGGGGGGTGGAGGTGAGCACGGCCGGCGCCGCCCTCGAGCGTGAGCCGGACCTCCCCCTGCTCCGCTCCAAGCCCGGGCTGCTGGGCAACATCATGGGCCGCGCGGCCAGCACCCGCATGGGCAAGGGCTGGTTCCCCCCAGGCTTCCGCGGGACCATGGAGCCGGTGGATCCACGCCTGCCCGAGATGTGTATGGGGCTGGGAGTGGTGGCCGGGGTGCCGCGGTTCTATTCGCTGGAGCAGATCAAGGAAGCCGGCGAGCTGGAAGACCAGCTCCAGGGGAGGGCCGTGCGCATCCGCGTCGATCCTGCCAGCAAGGTGCCCGTGGCCGCCTTCCTCGACGACGGCAGCAGGCCGCTGCAGCTCTTCACCCGCTGGTACGGCTTCAGCGCCACGTACCCGGGGTGTGAGGTGTGGGGAGAGCCGGTCACCCCTTGATGGCTCGCAGGATCAGGGCTGGATCCTTGAGCGGTGGGCGCGCCCCCCTGGCCAGGAGGTCACGGGCGGCGCGCAGGGCGTCCCTGGCCATCCCCCCCAGGACCTGGTGCCGCACCAGCGGGCGCAACAGTGCCTCCCCTTCCTCCAGGCGGCCGGCGCGCAGGGCGAAGACCCCGAGGTTGTAGGCCAGCCCGGGGTGGGTCCCTGGTTTCAGCTTCTCGAGGATCGACGCGGCCCGCGGCCACTGGTCCATGGCCGAGAAGATCACGGCCATGTTGTTGAGCAGCAGGGCGTCACCGGGCAGGACGCGCTCACCGCGGATCAGGGTGTCCAGCGCGGGGCCTGGCTTCCCGACGCGCATCTGCAGGGTGCTCAGCCCGAGGTAGGGCCGCACGCTGCGGGGCGAGACCTCAATGGCGTGGGCGTACAGGGCCTCGTCGTCAGACCAGGTGCGGGCCTGGGCCAGGGAGAGCGCGCCCAGGGTGAGCGCCAGGGCGCCCATTGCAGCCGAGGCCAGGGCCGGACGAAGGCGACGACCAAGCCGGGCCAGGAGCAGCCCGAGCAGCAGGGAGACGAAAAGCGACGGCGCGTATACATAGCTGTCCACCAGCCGGCGGAAGGGCGTGTTCGGGATCAGGTTGATCACGGGCAGGCAGGCCACCAGCGCAGCCAGCGCCAGACCCGCCTCCACTCGCGCCGAGGCGCCCCCGCCACCGCGGCGGACCCGCACGAGCAGCGCGGCCAGGCCAGCCAGGGCGGCCACGGCCAGCCTGGGCATTGGGTCGGCCAGCGACGGGGGCTCCGCGTCCTGGATGGGGGAGAGCCCCCGCGGCCAGAGCAGACCCGCCAGGTGGTGCCCGAGAGTGTGCAGGGGCATCACCAGGCGGGTGAAGAGATCGTGCCCGGTGGGCTGCAGCAGGTCTCGGGCGGCGAGCTTCACCGCCAGGTTGATCCACACCACCGCCGCCGCGGCCAGGGCCAGGGGCCCGAAACGAACGGCCAGCTTGCGCCACCCGCCCGCCCCTGGAAAGAACAGGGGCCAGGCCAGGGCCAGCAGGGGCAGGAATGCGGCCGTGGGCTTGGAGAGCAGGGCCAGCACGCCGAGCCCCCAGAACAGCAGGTGCCGGCGGCCAGACCAGGCGCCCTCCCCCGCCCTGGCAGCCACCACCACCGCGGCCAGGGAGAAGAACCCCACCAGCAGGTCCTTGCGCGCGGTGATCCAGACCACCGGCTCCACCCTCACCGGGTGCCAGGCGAAGATCAGCACCCCCAACAGGACGGCCCAGCGGGCGCCGGGGGCCAGGATCCTGCCCAGCCGCAACAGCAACAGGCAGGTCCCCAGGTGGATCAAGAGGTTCAGCGCGTGGCTGAAGACCGGGCCGCCCACCGGGCCCAGGACTCCATGAACCCGGCTATCCAGGAGCCACAGGAAGGCGTTCACCGGGCTGTAGAAGTTGTACTGCGGGGTCAACAGGGCCGCCGACGCCGCCTGCCCAAAGGGGAGCCCAAGGAACGGCTGCTCCCGCAGGTGGTACAGGTCGTCGTAGTCGCACAGGCCGAAGCCGAGGGCCTGAAGGAACGGCAGGGTGCACAGGAGCGCCACCGCAAGGGTATTAACCGCCGGGAGCTTACTCCTCGTCGTCATCACACGCCGCCTCCTCGTCCAGACGCCGGGAGCGCAGGTACGAGGCGGCGCTGCCCACGATGAGGCAGAGCAGGATGAACACCAGGCTGATCCAGGTGGGGATGTGCACATGGTGGCTCAGCAGCATCTTCACCCCCACGTAGCCGAGGATGAACACCAGGCTGAACTTCAGGTAGTAGAACTTGTCCAGCAGCCCCGCCAACACGAAGTAGAGCGAGCGCAGGCCGAGGATGGCGAAGATGTTGGAGGTGAACACCAGGAACGGGTCGAGGGTGACGCCGAAGATGGCCGGGATCGAGTCCACGGCGAAGATGACGTCCGAGCTCTCCACCAGAAGCAAGACGAGAAACAGCGGCGTGGCGGCCCGCTTGCCGTCGAGCTGGGTGAAGAAGTTGTTCCCCTCGATCTTGTCGGTGACCGGCATCACCCGGCGCGACGCCTTGAGCACCCAGTTGTCTTCCAGGTCGGGGGGCTCGTCTCCGCCGAAGAGCATGCGCAGGGCGGTGATCACCAGGAAGCCGCCGAACACATAGATGGCCCAGGAGAAGCGCATGACCAGGGCCGTGCCCGCCGCGATCATGGCGCCGCGCATGAGCAACGCGCCGAGGATGCCCCAGAAGAGCACCCGGTGCTGGTACTTGAGCGGCACCCTGAAGAAGTTGAAGATCAGCGCGATGACGAAGATGTTGTCCAGGCTCAAAGACTTCTCGATGAGGTAGCCCGTGAAGAAGTCGATGGCCGCCTCGCGGCCACTTGTCTGGTGCCCCACGGTGAGCCCGATGCCGAAGACATGGTGCTCGTACATGAAGTAGATGCCCACGTTGAAGAACATGGCCAACGTGATCCAGAATATGGTCCAACGCAGGGCCTCGCGCGTGCCGATGACATGGTCCTTGCGGTTGAGCACCCCCAGGTCCAAAGCGAGCAGCAGGGTGATCAGCACCAGGAAGCCCAGGTATAGCCAGGCCGTCATCGGCGCCCCCCGGCGTATCTGCGTCGTTTCAAGGTCATCAAGATTCCTGGGCCAGCTTAGCGGCGCGCCTGTTCACAAACCACGCCCGATGGGTGAGAGCCCACCAACGATTCACCGCGGCACGGCAATGGCAGAGCATGTTAAAACTGAGCGCCACATGCAAGGGTAACTCCGGGAGAATTGATGGACATATTTTCCACCATAAATGCTGTGAACAGGCGCAGGGCCTGTCTGTGCTACACTGGCGCATTGAAACTTCTCAAGTAGATACATGAACTTCCGCTTTGCACCCTTCTGGAATCTGCTCTGGGGGATGGTCGCCAGGGACCTGCGAAACCGCTACCTCGGTTCCTTTGGCGGCAAGGCGTGGAACGTCCTGTATCCGCTGCTCACCATCACCATCTACACCCTGGTGTTCAGCCAGATCATCACCGCCAAGATCCAGACAATCGAGGGCCCCTTCGGCTACGTGCTCTACCTCTGCTCCGGGCTGCTGCCCTGGCTGGCCATCGACGACTCGCTCAAGCGCTCCACACCCGCGCTGGTCAACAACTTCTCACTGATTCAGAACCTCCCCTTCCCCAAAGAAATCCTGGTGTTGCAGTACGTGGTTTCCAGCACGGTGAGCCTGTTGATCAGCCTGGCCATCCTGCTCATCCTGCAGCTCTTCGCGGGGGTACCGCCGCGGCCCACGCTGTTGCTGTTGCCCGCCGTGATCTTCGTGCAGGTGATGCTCATGCTCGGACCTGCGCTGCTGCTGTCAATCCTGCATGTGTACCTGCGGGACACCGAGCAGATCGTGAGCATCTTCCTCTCCCTGGTGTTCTGGCTCATCCCCATCGTATATACGCCCACCATCCTGCCCGGCTGGGTGGCGAACGTGGTGTCCAAGAACCCGCTCACCCACCTGGTGGCCATCTACCGCGCGGTGCTCCTGCCCTACCCCATGCCTGACATCCTGAGTTTCTGCTATATCATCGGGGTATCATGTGTCTCTCTCATCGGGGGCGTGTTCATCTTCCGCCGGCTGAGCCGCTGGGTCCCGGACGACCTGTAAACCCATGAGCGATCTGGCCCTCTCCGCCCGCCGCGTGAGCAAGGTCTTCCACCTTTACTCCAAGGGGGGCGACCGGTTCAAGGAAGTGCTGATGCTGGGGCGCAAGCAGCTCCACCGCCCGGTGCGGGCCCTGCACGATGTCTCCTTCGACGTGGGGCGCGGAGAGGCCGTCGGCATCATCGGCGACAATGGCAGCGGTAAGAGCACCCTGTTGCGAGTGCTGGGCGGGATCCTGGCCCCCACCACCGGCGAGGTCGTGGTCAACTTCCCGGCCTCGGTGCTCATTGAGCTGGCCGCGGGCTACGACATCCAGGCCCCTGGCCGGGACAACATCGTCTTCCAGTGCAGGCTGCTGGGCATGTCCTCGGCGGAGATCGCAGACCGCATGGACGAGATCATCGACTTCGCCGAGCTCGGGCCTGCCATCGACATGCCCATGAAGACCTACTCCACCGGCATGCGCCTGCGCCTGGCCTTCTCCGTGGCCCTGGGCCTGCGCCGGGAGGTGATGATCATCGACGAGGTGCTCGCCGTCGGGGACGAGTACTTCCAGAGCAAGTGCTTCCGCCGGATCAAGGAGATCAAGGCGGACAACACCACCTTCGTCTATGTGAGCCACGCCCTGGGGACGGTGCGCTCCGTGTGCGACCGGGCCATCTGGCTGCGGGAGGGCGAGATCGCTGCCATTGGGGAGAGCTGGTCCGTCATCGACCGGTACCTGGACTATGTGCGAGGGCGAATGGGGATCATGTCCATGCCAGGCGCGCCCACGCCGCCGGGGGCAGAGAGCGAGGAGGTGGAGCTGGCCAACGACCGCGCCATGCCGAGCCTGGCCGAGTCCGAGCCCACGCCCACGCCGACACCCGTCCCCGCTCCCGAGGCCGAGGCCGCGCCTGACCCGGAGCCTACGTCAGACGAGGACGACCCTGACGAGGATCCAATGGCCGGGATCGTCTCGTTCACGCGCCTGGGGCAGGGGGAGCCGGTGGCCGTTGACGCCAGCGAGGACGAAGAAGAGGACGAAGATGAGGACGACCTCGAGGAAGCCGGCAGTCCCATGCCAGTGGAGACCGCCAGCTCAACGACGCCGCCCGAGGCCCCCTCCGAAACCGGCACCCTGCCCACCAGCCAGCGAATGACCGACCACGCCATGCTGCCGTGGGCCCGTCAGGGCAGCCACGAGGTGGAGATCTTCCGGGTGGAGGTTATCAACGGCGAGCAGCGCACTCCGGCACGTTTCATCGCGGGGGAGCCC
Organism: uncultured Kofleriaceae bacterium; assembly: GCA_964497805.1. Classification (GTDB taxonomy): domain Bacteria; phylum Myxococcota_A; class Polyangia; family CAZCFB01; genus CAZCFB01. The sequence continues at coordinate 15,482 of CAZCFB010000044.1, read as the reverse complement.
CTCACCATCCGCCTGCACTACATGGCCCACCAGCGCGTGGAGCGTCCCAACTTCGGCGTGGCCATCTACCGCAACGACGGCCTGCTGGTCTACGGCACCAGCTCCCACAAGGACCGGCTGATCATCGAGGAGGTGGAGGGCCAGGGCTACATCGACTTCACCATGCCCACCCTCACCCTCCTGTCAGGGTCCTACGAGATCACGGTGGCCATCTTCGACGAAGAGGACATCTACAAGTACGACTACCACACCCGGCTGTACCCCTTCAAAGTGAAGAACGAGCGGCATGACGAGGGCGTGACCAGGGTGCAGCACGAGTGGAAGTTGACGCCGACAAACGGGGGGAACGGGAAGGCAAAGGAGATGTAGGGGCGGGACCCAACGCTGAGCCAGGTTCACCCCCCTCCGGGGGAGCGCGCCATCCGCCGAGCCTTCACTGCGCTATTCCTCTACGTCAATCCTCACGCCCAGCTGGCGCTGATCTGCCTCGGTTCCCGGGCTCCAGGTGGCGTCTGTGGAGACGAGCATCAGGCGGGTATCTCCCGCCGGGATTGGGTCCAGGGTGACAGTGCGCAGGCCCTTCTCCATGAAGCGCACCTCACGGCGCTCCATGCCGTCGTCCAGGTACGCGGTGATCGGCAGATCCTCGGGCGCGGCGTGGCACTCCAGCTTGATGTCCAACACCAGGTCCTCATCGCGTCCATTGCTCAATGCCATGGCCGCGGGCTCTTCAGCCGTGGTCCAGCCATCACCGGTGAGCCCCACCGCCTCGGCCGTATCGTCGAGCAGGTTGAGCTGGCCCGGCGTGTCCCCGTCCATGATCCGCATGTGACACCAGGACCTGGCCTCCGCGTCGTCCTTGCGCTGCAGGGCCTCCAGCGTACCGCGCAAGGAGATCTCCACCCTCTCGAGGATGACGCCGAGGTCACGCTCGTCCCCCCCGCCCGGGCTCCATGAGCCGCGGCTGGTGACCACCACCAGGCGCGCCTCCCCGGCCTCCACCGGGTCGAAGATCACCGTCTGCTCGCCGGGGCGCTCGAAGGTGATCTCCACCTCGCGCTCGCCGTCGTATAGCAGCATGTCCATGGGGAGATCACCCTCCCCCGCGTGGCAGCCCACGATTAGCTCGTATACCAGGCTCCCCTCCTCCTGCCTGTTGGCCAGGGCCACGCCCGCGGGCTCGGATCCCCGGGTCCAGCCGTCGGGGTAAACCCCGGCCACCGCGGCCCCACCCACCTTGAGCTCACGCGTCTGGGGCAACTGGCCGGCGAGGATAGCCCGGGCCACCGAGGCGCTGGCCTTGGGGTCGGGGCGCTCGGCCATGGTCTCGAACACCCGCCCCGGCTCCACGGTGAGGCACACGCCCAGCTCCCGCTGGTCAGCACCGCCCGGGGTCCAGGTCTTGTCGGTGGAGAAGATGAACAGGCGCCGTGAGTGACGCGGCACCGGAGTGAGGGCCAGCACCTGCTCCCCCACATGGTTAAAGGTAACTTCGGTGCGCTCCTGGCCGTCGTCGATGGTGGCGGTGAGTGGCAACTCGAAGGACTTGCCGTTGCACCCCAGGCGCAGCTCGGGCACGAGCGGCTCGTTGAGGGTGTTGGTCACCACAAGGGCGGCCGGCTCGTCCCCCTCGGTCCAGTGGTCGCCGGTGATGCCCACCGCGATCATGAGGCCGTCCAGCAGCTCCACCTTGCCCGGCACCACCTCGTTGGCGATGACCTCGGCCAGCTTCACGCGGATGTAGGCGTCCGGCTTGCGCATGAGCTGGCGCAGGGACCAGGAGGGGGAGACGTTGATCGCCACACCCAGCTCTCTGGGATCCCCGGGGCCCGGGGACCAGGTCTTGTCCGCGCTGATGATGTACAGCTTCTTGGAGTGGGGGGCCACCGGGGTGAGGGTGATAGCCTTGCTGCCCGGCGCCTCGAAGGTGTACTCCCGCCGGCGTTGGCCGTCCTCGATGACCACGGTCACGGGCAGGATCTCTGGCCCCGCGTGGCAGGCGAAGAGCAGCTCTGGCGCCACCTCCTGCTCGTCGTAGTTGGTGTACACCATCGCCGCCGGGGCGCCGTCCTCGGTCCAGTGATCCAGGCTCAGGCCAGCTGCCACCACCTGGTTGCCCAGCAGGCGGATCTTGCCCGCGAACGCCTCACGCACCAGCTCGTCGGTGAGGCGTGTCCTCGTCCCAGCGGCCGGCTCCTCCAGCAGCTGCTCCAGGGTGCCCGTGGGCGTGACGTCCACGTTGACGCCCAGGTTGCGCAGGTCATGGCCACCCGGGACCCAGGTCTTGTCGGTGCTTATGATGAAGAGCCGCTCCTGGCCGGGGGAGACGGGGTCGATGTCCAGCCGCTTGTGTCCAGGAGCGTCAAAGGTGATCTCGTGCACCTGCTGGCCGTCGTCAACGCGGGCCGTGATGGGCAGGTCGGCGGGGCTTGCCTTGCAACCGAGGTTGAGCTGCCAAACCGTGGGGCCGTCTTCCTTGTTTACGAACACCACCCCGGCGCAGGCGCCGTCCACGGTCCAGCGGTCGATGCCGAGGCCCACTGCCACCACCTGGTTGCCGAGCAGCCGGATCTTGCCAGGGATCGACTCCTTGACGATGGCGCGAAGGATCCGCTCCCTGCGACTGGGATCGGGGTTGTCGACCAGCTCGCCCAGCTCGCGGACGATCTCCTGGGAATCTCTCATGTTGTTCTCAAGGTCCGAATCATGCGTTTGAAGGAGCGTGAAATAGGATACATAGTTTAGCTTCAGACAGGTCGACAGTCGACAGTTGACAGTTGACAGCCCAAGTGTCCTTAAGAAAAGGGCTATTTGCTGTCAACTGTAAACTGTCAACTGTGAACCCATCGTAACGGGCAGGGCAGACCGAGCGGCCGCGTGGGGCGGCCGGCATCACCAGGCCACTATCCTACCCCAGCCCAAGCCGCTTGCGGGTCAGAGCTTCCAGGCCGCCGGCCAGCACCAGCTCCTGGGCTGCGGGGCCCATGGGGGACACCGGATACTCCTGGCCGCGCCAGGTCACCTTGGAGTCGCGGAAGGAGAAGCGGGCCTCGTCGGCCGGAATGCACTTGTCGCCAGCGGCCTCCTGCTCGGCAAACGCCGCGCGCACCGCCCTGGACAGGGCCGGGCTCTCCAGGCAGATAAAGGCGTTGTTGAAGGCGTTGCGCAGGTAGGTCTGGGAGAAGCTGGCCGCCACCACCATCTGCACGCCGCGGAACTTGAGGGAGGTGGCCGCCTGCTCCCGCGAGGAGCCGGTGCCGAAATTGCGCCCGGCCACGATGATGTCGCCCTGGGCCACGACCTCCTGGAACTTCGGATCGTAGTTGACCATGGCATATCCAGCCATCTGCTCCGGGGTCAGGTCGTCAATGTAGGTGACGTCCTTGCCGTAGATGCCGTCGGTGTTCAGGTTGTCCACGGGCAGCAGCAACAGCCGCCCCTCCCCCGCCTCGGGGAAGCCGTCCATGATCTCCACCGAGCGAGCCTCCTGCACCATGCCGTGGTCGGTGAACGCGTACTCCGGGGCCCCGGCAGGCAGCTCCACCGGGCCGGCTATCTTGCCGGCCAGGGCAGAGGCGGCCACCACGGCGGGCGAGGCCAGGAAGGCCCGCGAGCTGGCGTGGCCCATGCGCCCCTTGAAGTTGCGGTTGGTGGCCGAGATGCCCACCTGATCCGGGTCGAGCAGGCCGGCGCCCAGGCCGATGCACGCGCCACACCCTGGCGGCAACGCGATGGCGCCCGCGTCGAGCAGGTCCTGCCAGGAGCCGTTGGCCCGGGCGTCAGCCTCGATCTCCGCCGAGGCCGCGGCCAGGTAGAGCTCCACCCCGTCGGCGACCTTCTTGCCCCGCACCACCTCCGCAGCCTGCACGATGTCCTCCAGCCGGCCGTTGACGCAGGAGAGCAGGTACCCCTTGTGCACCGGGATCTCCTCGGCCTGCACCTCGTCCAGGGGGCGGGAGAGCTGCACCACGTGGGGCCCCGCGATCTGCGGCCGCACGGTGGAGAGGTCAAGGTGAACCTCGGCGGCGTACTCGGCGTCCGCGTCCGGCGCCGGAGGATCCGCCTCCCAGGCCGCGATCATCTCCTCGGTGAGGCGGTCTTCGATGCCGTCCTCGGCCAGGCGGGAGACCCGGGCGCGGAGGTAAGCGGCCGTGATCTCGTCGAACGGGAACCAGCCCACCAGGGCGCCCCACTCCGTGGACATGTTGGAGATGGTGAGGCGCTCGGCCATGGTGAGGGATCCACCGCCGTGGAACTCCAGCGCGGTGTTGAGCACCTCGCCCTTGTTGTACATGCCGCACAGGGTGAGGATCACGTCCTTGCCCGTGACGCCTGGCTGCAGGTCACCGGTGAGCACGACCTTCACCGAGCGCGGCACCAGCCACCAGGTGGTCCCGGTGGCCCAGATAGCGGCGGCGTCGGTGCGCACCACCGGCGTGCCCAGCGCGGCCAGGGCGCCGTACATGTTGCTGTGCGAGTCAGATGCCACGCAGAGCGAGCCCGGGTGAACGAACCCGCGCTCCACCATGAGCTGGTGCCCGATGCCCATGCCCGCCGGGTGGAAGGTGATGCCCTGCTCCTTGGCGAAGGCCTCGATGCGGCCGTACTTCTCCAAGTTCTTCTCCGAGCTGTCCTGCACCGCGTGGTCCAGGGCGTACACCGGCTGAGACGGGTCAGCCACCCGCTCGGCGCCGATGGCCTTGAACTTGGGCAAGATCGCCCCGGTATTGTCGTGGGTCAGGATATGGAAGGGGCGCACGGTGATCATGTCCCCGGCCTTGACGACCTGCCCGTCGGCAATGCCCTCGGCGTGGGCCTGGACGATCTTTTCGGTAACAGTCTGACGCATCGTTTCCTCCACGGGTTGAGCTTGAGATTCAAAGGACAGTACTGGTATGGCGCTGAAGGCTCAAGAGCATTCAACCCGGTGGACCGGCGCCCTAACCTCGGCAATAATACGCGACATGGACGATCTGCAAGATCGCGTGATTGGCGGCAGGTTCCGCGTCGTACAGCTCATCGGAAAGGGCGGTATGGGCTCGGTTTACGAGGCGCGCCACCTCTCTCTGCCACGCACCTACGCCATCAAGATCTTGTTGGCCGACCTGGCCACGGACGAGGGTTTCATCGAGCGGTTCCGCCGCGAGGCCATCGCCATGAGCAAGATCGATCACCCCAACGTCATCCGGATCACCGACTACGGCGAGACGGGCGACGGCTCGGTCTACCTGGTGATGGAGTTCCTCGAGGGAGATGGGCTGGATGATGTGCTCAACCGGCGGGGCAAGCTGCCAGTGGAGCGCGCCCTGACCATCCTGGCCCAGATCTCGGATGCCCTGGAGGTGGCCCACCAGGAGGGGGTGATCCACCGCGACCTGAAGCCGGAGAACATCCTGCTCACCTCGCGCCACGGCCGGAAGGACTTCGTCAAGTTGCTCGACTTCGGCATCGCCAAGGTGCGCACCCCCGAGTTCGACGGCACGCCCCTCACCATCCAGGGCGAGGTTTTCGGGACCGCAGAGTACATGTCCCCGGAGCAGGCCACGGGCAAGCCCCAGGACGGCCGCTCCGACATCTACGCCCTCGGCTGCCTGCTCTACGAGCTGATCTCCGGGGAGCCGCCCTTCCTCGGCTCGGCGGTGGAGGTGCTGCGGTCCCATGTGTTCACCGAGCCGCCGCCCCCCTCCAGCCGCATGCAGGGGGGACGGATCATGCCCGAGCTGGACACCCTGGTTATGCGCTGCCTGGCCAAGGAGCCGGCCGACCGCTACCAGACCTGCGCCGAGCTGCGCCAGGACCTTGTGCGGGTACGCGCCGCCACCTACAGCATCTCCGAGGAGATGGCGCAGAAGAGCCGCGTCACCGGCCGTATGGCCCTGCTCAGCTCCCGGCAGATGTCCACCGGGTGGCAGGCCCTGGGCGGCAAGGCCCCGCAGATCCTGATCCCGTTCTCCGAGACCTCGGTGTTGCTGGACGACCCCGAGCAGGCGGAGACCCTGATGGTGTCGCCCAAGGCGCCGCCAGCCCTGGGCCACTCCGAAGAGCGCGCCGCCCGCCGCGGCCTGCTGCGCCAGGTGGCCACCTCCCTCATGCGCTCGGCGTTGGCCCCTGACGACGCTGGCGAGAGCCTGGAGCGGCTGCTGGCAGTGGAGGAAGATCTCACCGGGGTGGAGGCATCAATTCAGGCGCTGGAGCAGTCCCTGCACCGCCACCACTTCGACCAGGCAATGCAGGAGCGGCCCCTGCGCCGCGCCAACGGGTTCCTGGCGCGTGACCTGGCCACCGCCGTCTCCAGCCGGGAACGTGGGGAGGGGGACCAGGCCGCCCTGGACAACCAGATCCGCGACCTTGAGTTCCAGATCGGACAGCTGGACAACCGCTGCTCCGAGGTGCAGGCCGAGTGGGACTCCCAGCTGGAAGAGCTGAACCAGGAGCTCGCCAGTCTGCGCAAGGAGCGGAGCCGGCTGCGGGAAGAGTCCAGCGACCTCTGGGGCCTGCTGCGCGCCCAGATCCGCGGCCTCTCCACCACCCACATGCCCGTGGAGTTGCAGGACCTGTTCGCCCAGCTCAACTAGGCCCCGAGCGCCTTCCTGTATCGCAAGTAATTTGATACATTTGGTCGTTCAAGGAACGTCCGGTATATAGGGACGTAGGAAGGGGGGAGGATTGGCTTAGAGGACAGGAGCGCCATGGATCAGGGCCTGGAGGCCCTCCGCGGCCAGGTATTGGAGAACACCTACCGTGTCACTCGTCTCATCGGAGAGGGTGGCATGGGGGCGGTGTATGAGGCGGAGCACTCCCGCCTACCCCGCCGGTTCGCCATCAAGGTCCTGTTCCCCCATGTGGCGAGCAACGAGGTGGCCGTTGAGCGGTTCCACCGCGAGGCGCTGATCACCAGCGAACTGGGGCACCCCCACATCGTCGACGTCATCGACTTCAACCACACGCCTGAAGGGCTGCCGTACATCGTCATGGAGTTCCTCTCCGGTGAGGACCTCGAGGCGCGCATGGAGCGTGTCGGTGCCATGAGCACCAACTCGGTCAACCGGATCCTGGAGCAGACCGCCTCCGCCCTACAGGCGGTGCATGACCGCGACATCGTGCACCGCGACCTGAAGCCGCAGAACGTCTTCCTCTGCGAGAAGGAGGGGGTCGACGATTACATCAAGGTGGTGGACTTCGGCATCTCCAAGATCCGCGGCGCCGGGCAGGCGCTGACCCGGGCCCACATGGTCATGGGCACGCCGTACTACATGTCCCCCGAGCAAGCCAAGGGGCACGCCGACGAAGCGGACCGGCGGGCCGACATCTTCGCCGTGGGCGCCATGCTGTACGAGATGCTCACGGGGCGGCTCCCGTTCCAGGGCGAGACCCCGGACGTGGTGCTCTATCAGGTGGTGCACGAAACCCCTGCCTCCTTCCAGGAGCTCGGGCTGGACATCCCGCCCGGTGTGGAGGAGGCGGTGTTCACGGCCATCGCCAAGAAGCCGGAGGAGCGCTGGGACAGCATGGACGAGCTGGCCGAGGCCTTCGCCAACGCGGTGGAGCGCACGGTCATCGACTTCTCGCCTCTGGATGATGTCGACTCCATCCCCGACAGTGCCAGCCTGGCCCTGGCCGACACCCGCCTGCCGGATGTGGCCGACGGACCATCCCGGAGCCTCAGGCCGCAGAGCGAGGACGACGGCAGTGATGAGAAGATCACCGACCGGCTCAAGGCGGTGAAGAAGGACGGCGTGGACCCCGACAAGACGCCGGTGCGGCAGCCCGCCCTGGCCTCGCAGCCCACGGAGCAGCTCGATCCGGACAAGACGCCGGAGCAGCAGCCCGCGCTGCATCCGGGGCCCACGGAGCAGCTCGATCCGGCCGACGTGGTTTCCCAGGCCAACCTGGAGGACCTGGGCACCGAGCCGGACATGACGGGGCGCGCCCGCGACTCAGCAGGCACGGCCCCGGGCCTCGGCCCCACCACCGACCTCGCCGCGCGCACCACGCCCAGCGCCATGCCAGTGCCAGATGCCCTGGCCGACACCGCCCCGCGAGAGGCCGTGGACCCCCCTGCCCTTGCCGAGATCCCCACGGCGGCGCTGGAGGAGAGCTCGGGTGCGCTGGAGGACGACAGCGCTGAAGCCAGGACCGCGGTCATGGATACGCGGGCGCTCCACGATATGGACCTGCTCGAACAGCCCCCGCTCGACGAGGACGAGGTCGACACCTTCAAGGAGCACAAGTCGGTGGCAGCGCCGGGCAGCCAGCTTGACCAGGCTTACCAGCAGGGGCTGGATGGCCAGCCGCCCCCGACCACCAAGAGCGGCAACCCCCTCAAGCAGACAACCTTCTCTTCCACCCAGGGAGAGCTCAAGGCGGTGAGCAGCAGGAAGGCCCGGTTCGGCATGATCCTGATGGCCGCCCTGCTGCTGGTTGGGATCGGCCTCACCTACGGCGCCGTGCGGATGATGAACGCCCCGCCAGAGCCGACCGGGGGGGATGTGCAGGTTGAGGGCGTCTCGCCCGCGGCCAGGCCCCCCTCAACCGTGAAAGACAATGGCGAGGGCGCAGCTTCGGCCCCGGAGACGGCTGAGAAGCCCACCGCGGCGGCTGGTGAGAGTGACCCTCCCGCCACAGAAGAGAAGGACCCACCGGCCGCAGAAGTGAAGGATCCGCCTGCCGCGGCCAAGATGGACTCGCCCGCCGCGGGAGAGGATCCCGCGGCCGCTCCGAAGCCCGCCGCCGTGGCCAGCAAGGCAAAGAAAGCTGACCCGCCCTCCACCAAGCCGGCGGCGCAGCGCCTGCTCACCATCACCTCGAGCCCCCGCGGGGCGCGCGTGGTGATCAACCGAAAGCTCGCCGGGTGGACCCCGCTCAGCGAGCACGAGATCCCGGCGGGCAAGCTCTCGGTGGTCATCTCGCGGCCGGGCTACCGGCGCGTGAACCGCACCATCCAGGCGGGGGAGCAGGCGCCGATCATCAACATCAAGATGGCGGCGCGGGCCAAAAAGCCGGAGCTCGGCTTCCTGCGCGTGGCCACCCTGCACAAGGGCAAGCCGTCCCGGGCCTTCATCTTCATCAACGGGAAACGATCCGGCGAGTCGCCGCTGCGCGTCTCCCTCCCCGCTGGGAAACACCGGGTGGAGGCGTGGCGCCGGGGGGTCAAGTCGAGCACGAAGCGGGTCATGGTAGTGGCCGGCAAGACCGAGCTGGTCATCCTGAAACTAAAAAAGAAATAGGCCGCCTCCCCCGGGAGGTGACGTTGCCGGAAATGCAGGTTAAGGTGGGGCATGTCTCCGGCTGTACGCTCCCTGTTCACCCTTTTCATTGGCGCGCTGTTCCTCTGTTCCGCTGTGGATGGGGCCTCCGCGCGTGGAAATAAGAAGCGCAAAAAGGCCGCCCCGGGGACGGTGACGCCGGCCGGTCTTTCGGCCTCCAAGCTGTTGGACGAGGCGGTCATGGCCCGTGGCATGGCCGACTTTGAGGGCTCCCTGGCCAAGCTGGACAAGGCCATCAAGCTCACAAAGGACCGGGCCGAGTCGGCGCGGATACATGTGCTCAGGGGCGCCAACCTGTTGGACATGGACAGGAAGAAGGACGCCAGGGCCGCCATGGTTTCCGCCCTGGGCCAGGATCCCGGCGTGGAGGCGTCATCGGAGATGAAGACCGCCGTGCGCAACCTGCTGTCCAAGGTGCGCGCGGAGGCCAGCGGCAAGCTGGAGGTCACCTCCAGCAAGCCCGGCACAGTGACCGTCGACGGCAAGGTCGTGGGCAAGACCCCCTACACGGCGGCGAGCCCCATCGGCTCCCACAAGGTGGCGGTCAAGGCGGGCGGCATAAGCAAGGCGAAAACCGTGATGGTCTACCCGGATCGTACGGCCAGGGTGAAGGTGTCTTTCTACAAGGCGCCCGTGAAGAAGAAGGGTGAGGAGAAGAAGGAGGGCGGCCGCCTCTGGACCTGGGTTGCGGGGGGCGTGGGCCTCGCCGCTGCCGGCGCCGGGATCGGGGTGTGGTTCTGGGCAAACTCGGAGGTACCCAACTTCGAGGAGCGCCGCGACGCGGGGGCCGACCCCGATGAGCTCGACGAGCTGGAGAGCGGCATCCGGACCAAGGAGGCGGCGGCGTACGCGCTGTGGGGCACCGCTGGCGCCCTGGGCATCGCAGCCGTTGTGCTCTTCATCCTGGAGCCAGGCTTTGGCAAAGAGGAGAAGGCGGCCGCTTCGGTGCTGGACAGCCTCTCCGTGACGCCTGTGACCGGGCAAACCAACGGGCTCATGCTGCGGGGTTCGTTCTAGCCCGAAAATTGCGGCCCCTACCGGGCCTCCCCTGACTTCACCCCTGCCAACCTCTGGATGACCTCCCCGGCCAGGGCGTAGCCGAAGATCCCGGGCATCACCGAGAGGCTGGGCAGGCGGTTCCGGACCCGCCCCCGCTGCAGCACCTCGTCGTCCTGGTCTGGCGGCAGGGGCGGCAGGGGCGCCTCCTCGGAGTAGACGCAGGTGATCCCCGTGCGCACCCCCTTCTTGCCCAGGGCCTTTCGTACCGCCCTGGCCAGGGGACAGACCCGGGTCTCGCTCAGGTCCCCCACCCGCATGAGGGTGGGGTTCACACGGGCGGAGGCCCCCATGCTGCTCACCGTGGCGAGGCCGCGCTCCACGCAGGTGGCCAGGAGCACCACCTTGGGCGTGAAGCTGTCGATGGCGTCCACCACCTGATCAAGGTCCGCTCCCAGGAGCTGGTCCACGGTCTCCTCATGAAAGAAGACCGCCTGCTCCTCCACCTCGATCTCCGGGGCGATGGCCCGCAGCTTCTCGCCTACCACCTCCACCTTGGGCCGCCCCACATCCGCCAGGCCGGCCACCGCGTGCCGGTTAAGCCCGGAGGCGGTGACCTTGTCAAAGTCCACCAGCCGGATCCGTCCCACGCCCGCGCGGGCCAGGGCCACGGCCGCGTGGCTGCCCACTCCGCCCAGGCCGAGCACCGCAACATGGGCCCGGCGCAGGCGGCGGAACCCCTCCTCCCCCACCAGGTCGATGTTCCGCGTGAAGGCGCCGGCCGCCTCAGCCGAGCGCGAAGAGGGAGATGGCATTCTCACTGGTCCTTTTGCAGATGGTCTCCACGGTATCACCCCGTAGCTCGGCCAAGACCCGCGCGACCCTCGCCACGTGGCCAGGCTCCACCTGCTCCGGGCGGAGCCCGTCCATCCCCACGGACGGCGCGTCGGTCTCCAGCAGGATCCGATCCAGCGGGACCTCGGCCGCGGCCCGACGGACACGGTGGGCGCCTTTTCGCGTCGCCATCCCCCCGAACCCGAGGTGGAGGCCAGCGTCCAGGAACCTGCGCGCCAGCTCCGGTGAGCGCGCGAAGCCGTGCACCACCCCCGGGTGCCCGGGCGCCAGATCCGAGAGCAGGACGAGCAGCTCGTCCGCGGCCCGGCGGCAGTGCAAGATCAGGGGCAACCCGAGGGCCACGGCCAGCTCCACCTGGGGCCGCAGCCTGGCGACCTGCGCCGACCGCGTCTCGGGGGTGCGTGCCACCGCGAAGTCGAGCCCCACCTCCCCCACCGCAACAGCGGCGCCATGGCGGAGCAGGCGTTCCAGGCGTTCCAGGTCAAGGGCCAGATCCTCGGCCCAGGGGTGCAGCCCGTAAGCCGCGTAAACGCCCAGGTGATCCTGCGTCAGCTCGGACACGGGCCCCCAGGACGCCGCGTCGTAGGAGGGCACGATGACGTGGGTCACACCGTCGGTGAAGGCACGCGAGAGGGCCGCCGCGGGATCATCCCCGAGGGGCGGCATGAAGAGGTGGCAGTGGGAGTCGATCAAGGGCCGGATCCGAAAGAACTGCCCAGGAGAAGGTTGTGCTCAGGCATCGCCCATCCGGGGGAGCAGCGCGCCGTCCTCGCCTTCCCTCGGAAGGCTCCGGAAACCGTTGGCGCGCCGCTACTTCCGCTTGGACTTGGGCAGCTTGCCGACCTCGGGCTTGGGGGGCGGGGGGGGGGGCTCGATGCCCATGTACTTGAGCATCCCGCGGGCAGCCTGGCGGCCGGCGCCCATGGCCAGGATCACGGTGGCCCCGCCGGTGACGATGTCGCCGCCGGCGAACACGCCCGGGATGTTGGTCATCTGGTTGTCGTCCACATCGATGTACTGCCACCGGTTCAGCTGGAGCCCCGGGGTGGTCTGCGCGATGACCGGGTTGGCGGCCGTGCCGATGGCGTAGATCACGGTGTCCACCTCGAACAGAAACTCGGTGCCCTCCATGGGGACCGGGCGCCGGCGGCCAGAGTCATCCGGCTCGCCCAGCTCCATCCTGATGTTCTCCATGGCCTTCACCCAGCCGTTCTCGTCGCCGATGAGGCGGACCGGCGCGGTGAGCCAGTTGAACTGCACCCCCTCCTCGATGGCGTGCTCGATCTCCTCGGCGCGGGCCGGGCTCTCCTGGCGCGTGCGGCGGTAGACGCAGTACACGTTCTCAGCGCCCATGCGGATGGAGCAGCGGCAGGCGTCCATGGCCGTGTTGCCCGAGCCGATGACCGCCACGTTCTTGCCCATGCCCACCGGGGTGTCCATGCTCGGGAAGTCGTACCCGGCCATCAGGTTGATTCGGGTCAGGTACTCGTTGGCCGAGAAGATGCCGTTGTACTGCTCACCCGGGATGTTCATGAAGCGCGGATAGCCGGCGCCCACCGCCACGAACACCGTCTCGTAGCCGTGATCCTCCATGAGCTGCGGGATGGTGTAGAGGCGGCCGATGATGGCGTTGGTCACCACCTTCACGCCCAGGGTCTCCAGCCCGGCCAGCTCCTCGTCGATGAGGGCCTTGGGCAGGCGGAACTCGGGGATGCCGTACTTGAGCACGCCGCCGGCGGTGTGCAGCGCCTCATAGATGGTCACATCGCAGCCGGCCTTGGCCAGGTCCGCGGCGCAGGTGATGCCGCCCGGGCCCGAACCGACGATGGCGACCTTGCGCTTGTTCTGCTTGATCTCGACCTTCTCGGTCCAGCCTTCCCTGAGGGCCACGTCGCCCACGTACCGCTCCAGGCGGCCGATGGCCACCGGCTCCAGCTTGTAGCCCACCACGCAGACGTCCTCGCACTGGGACTCCTGGGGGCAGACCCGGCCGCAGATGGCTGGCATCAGGTTGTCCTGCTTGAGGATGTCGAAGGCCTTGCGGTCATCCTTGTCGAGGATCGCCTGGATAAAGGCAGGGATATTGATCTCCACCGGGCAGCCGATGATGCATGTGGGCTTCTTGCACATGATGCAGCGATCAGCCTCGGCCAGGGCCTGCTCCAGGTCGTAGCCCAGGGCAACCTCCGTGAAGTTCTGCCGCCGCTCCTCTGCCGGTTGCTCCGGCATCGGGGTCTTGACCTTGGCGATGGTCTTGATGGTCTTCTTCTTCTTCTTTTTCGGGGTCTCTTGATCGTTGGCAGACATGTCGCTTACCTCGGCAGCTTGCAGGCGTGGCTCTTGTGGTACTTCTCCATCGCCGCGCGCTCCTCGGCGTGGAACCGCTTGGCGCGCAGGATCATCTCCTCGTAGTCGACGGCGTGACCGTCAAACTCGGGGCCGTCCACGCAGGCGAACTTCATCTTCTTGTTGACGGTGACCCGGCAGCCGCCGCACATGCCCGTGCCGTCAACCATCACCGGGTTCAGGCTCACCACCGTGGCGACCTCGCGTTCGCGGGTGACGTCGGCGCACGCCTTCATCATCACCACCGGGCCGATGGCCAGCACCTCGTCCACGTCCGGGTTCTTGTCCAGCACGTCAGCGAGGGCGTCAGTGACGAAGCCCTTGCGGCCGTATGAACCGTCGTCCGTGGTTATCAGCAGCTCATCGCTGAAGCCGCCAAATTTGTCCTTCCAGAAGATCAGCTCCTCGCTACGGAAGCCGATGATCGAGATGGTGTGCGCGCCCAGCTCCTTGTAATGCCGGAGCTGCGGGAAGACCGGGGCCACGCCCAGGCCGCCACCAACGCAGACCACCTTCTTGTGCTCACCGAAGTCCCGGGCATGCCCGAGGGGGCCGGCCAGGTCGTCAACCCCCTCGCCCTCCTTGAGCTCCATGAGCATGTTGGTGGTCATGCCCACGGCCTGGATCACCAGGGTGATGGTCCCCTTCTCTCGGTCGAAGTCGGCGATGGTGAGCGGGATGCGCTCGCCAGCGTTGCCGTGACGGACGATGACGAAGTGGCCAGGCTGGGCAGCCTTGGCAACCTCAGGGGCATCGACCTCCCACAAGTAGGTGACCGGGGAAAATTGTTCGCGTTTGAGGATTCGATACATGCTCTATTCACTCCTTACATTCCAGGATGCGTAGCCTTATCCAACACCACGTGTCACCTCGTCAACCTGTGATTGTTAAATTTTTCGTTAAGAGCGGACTGCCGCCCGGAGAGGGTGCGGTTGCCTCCCCGATGTCGCTTGATCTTTCTCCCGGCCTTTGCCAATCTCAGCCTGTGCGAAGGGAGCCAAACGTGTGACTTCCCTCGACGCACATACAGATAAACAATGATTCAGGAGGTGTAGCCATACCACCGTTTAATAGATACTCCCGTCAGATGCCCAAGCAGACCCATCGGGTAAACAAGGCCATCCTTTCCAAGGAGGTCCGGGTCATTGGGGACGATGGCAAGCAGCTCGGCATCATGCCGACCCACATCGCCATCAGGATCGCGGAGGAGAAGGGGCTCGATCTCGTCGAGGTCAACCCCAAGGGCTCGCCACCAGTCTGTAAAATCATCGATCACGGCCGCTTCAAGTACGAGGAGGCGCGCAAGAAGCGCACAGCCAAGCGGAAGCAGAACATCGTGGTGGTCAAGGAGGTCAAGCTTCGCCCCAAGACCGACACCCACGACCTGCAAGTTAAGGTCCGCGCCATCTCCCGCTTCATGGCCGCCGGCGACAAGGCGAAGCTGGTAATCATCTTCCGGGGGCGTGAGATCGTGCACCCCGAAACCGGCAAGGCAGTGCTGCTCAAGGTGTTGCAGGAGCTGGCCGAGTACGCCGTGGTGGAGCAGATGCCCCAGATGGAGGGGCGCCGCATGACCATGATCATCGCCCCGAAGCCGGGCGTGGAGATCCCCGTTCTAAAGAAGGGCGAGAAGATCTCCGACCTCACCGAGGCCGAAGAGGGAGAGCAAGCCGAGTAGAGACCGCACCCCGCGGTTCGGGGCTCAGCCCCGCTCCAGAAACCTTACCGCTGACATCGCAGCCGCTGAGCCCGATCCGAAGGCAGCCGCCACGGACGAGGATATCGGTCCGCTGATCTCACCGGCCACGAACGCACCGCAACCGCCACCACCGCCGCTGGCGCCGGCCACCTCTGCCTCCCCTTGACGCCGGACGAACCCCCTGGGGTCCAGCCACTCCGGGGGCAGCCCCTCGCTGTTGGGCTGCCAGCCGATGCGCACCAGGGCCGCCTCTGCGGGCATCTCGTAGGCGCCATCCGGCCCCTTGAGGGCCACACCGCGCATGGCCTGGCCGCCGATGA
>CAZCFB010000043.1:28891-33000 GCA_964497805.1 uncultured Kofleriaceae bacterium | reverse complement strand
TGTTGAGCTCGATGAGCCGCTCCACCAGCCGGTAGAGCTGGGCGTGCCCGTCGCCGGGCTTTACCTGGCTGTAGATGCGGTGGTCGAAGGTGAGCAGCCCCACCCGGTCCCCGGCGTCCAGGGCGACCCGCGCCAGGGCGGCGCACAGGCCCAGGCCGTAGTCCAGCTTGGCCCGGCCGGGGCGCTGCGAGCGCATGGTGGAGGAGATATCCAGGAGCAGCCAATGCGTGACCAGGATCTCGCTCTCCAGCTCGCGCACCATCAGCTTCCGGGTGCGGGCGGTGGCCTTCCAGGCGATGTTCTTGAACGGATCGCCGGGGATGTGTTCCCGAATCTCGCGCAGGTCGCTGCCCAGGCCACGCTGGCGCAGCAGCCGCGTCCCCACCCGCTCATGTGAGGCGCCGGTGCGAGGAGAGAAGGGGATCGGCTCGCGAATCAGCCCCAGGGGGGGGAACACCTTTATGCTGAAGAGGCTCGGGTAGTAGAGCTGCAGCTCGAAGGCGCCGAAGCGATCGGTCACCTGCACCAGCACCCCCTGGAAGAACCAGTACCCCGACGAGCGGGGGGTGGCGCGCAGCCCCAGGCGCACCTCTCGCCGGGCGGGCACCAGGGCTCGGAGGCCGGTGTCCGATCGCTCCAGCTTGATCGAGCTGGAGGCCACAATGCGCATCTGCCGCACCGTGAGGTGGAAGGGGGAGCGGTTGCGCAGCATGATCTGAAGGCTCAGCGGGCGGTCGGCGACCAGGGCGCCTCCCGCGCTCTCGCTGGCCGGCACCCACCAGGCGAGCTCCAGGTTGCGCCGGCGCAGCATGGCCCCGGCGGGCACGAACATCACGTAGAGGAACAGGAGCACGGAGACCAGCACCAGGCCCAGGGCCAGCAACGGCCACGCGGCCAGCACCGCGCCTGCCAGGGTGAAGGCGCCGCCTACCAGGGCGAGCGTCAACCCGGTTGGGGTCAGGGCAGGGGTCATCGCCTCATCGCCGCTGCTGGTACCTCACCTTGTCCAGCGCCTCGGACACCACCTCCAGGGGGCTCACCCCCTCCAGTTCGGCCTCGGGGGCCAGCAAGATCCGGTGGGCGAACACCGAGGGGCAGAGGATCTTGATGTCGTCGGGCAGCACGTAGCCGCGGCCGTGCACCAGGGAGCGGGCCTTGGCCGCGTGGAGCAGCATGAGCGAGGCCCGCGGCGAGACGCCCAGGTAGACCCGCCGGTGTTGGCGGGTGAATCGCGACAGGGCGATGACATAGTCCATGAGCTCGTCGTCCACATGCACCGCCTCGGCGATGCGCTGCAGCTGGAGGATCCGCGCCGGATCGAGCACCGCGCCCACCTCCTCGGGGGGGCGGTTATAGGTGCGCAAGATCCGCTTCTCCTCCTCGGCCTCGGGGTAGCGCATGGTCAGCTTGAGCATGAACCGGTCCACCTGGGCCTCGGGCAGGGGGTAGGTGCCCTCCTGCTCGATGGGGTTCTGGGTGGCCAGCACCACGAAGGGGTGCTCCAGCTGGCGGGTGTTGCCCTCGATGGTGACCTGAACCTCCTGCATGGCCTCGAGCAGGGCGCTCTGGGTCTTGGCAGGAGCGCGGTTGATCTCGTCGGCGAGGATCACGTTGGCGAACACCGGACCCTCGCGCAGCACGAAGGTGTTGTCGCGCATGTCCAGGATGTAAGTCCCGGTGATGTCCGAGGGGAGGAGGTCAGGCGTGAACTGGATGCGCCTGAAGCGGCAGCCCAGGGTGGTGGAGAAGGTCTTGACCAGGGTGGTCTTGGCCACCCCGGGCACCCCCTCCAGCAGCACGTGGCCCCTGGCGAGCAGGGCCGTTAGCAGCATCTCGGGCACCTCGGTGGGGCCGATGTAGGCCCGCGAGACCTGCTCCATCAAGGCGGCGCACTCTCGGGACACCTGCCGCAGGTTCCCCTCGTCAATGTTCGTGGACATGTTTTCCTTGTGTGCCCCCCGACGGGGCGGGGAAGAGCGGCCCTGAATCCATGGCCGCGAAGAGCTCTTCGCTAAGTTTGTACAGGTCCCTCAGGTCCCGGGGGCTCACCCCGCTGAGGCGCGGGCGCTCGGCCTCCATGCCCAGGGCCGGCACCTTGCTCAGGGCGCCGAGCAGCTTGCCGCAGAGCCGGGCGGCGTGGGGGCCGTTTCGCTCCTGCACCTTCCCGAGGACCCAGCGGGGGTGCACCGTGGAGATGGGGCTCGGGGCGTCCAGCAACATGCCCAGGTGCTCCTCCACCTCCTCCTTGAGCAGGGCGGCTGGGTAGGCCGCGCCCCCGCCGCGCCACCGCTGCCCGAACCGCACCACATCCTCCTCCAGGCCAGCCGGGTTGGAGCCGGCCGCCCGGGACCAGTGCCCGTCCATATCTCGGCGGGGCAGGGGGAGGACCATGAACAACCCGAGCAAGCCGAGCAGGCAGAAGACCACGGCCACGGCACGCAGGCCCGCGTCCACCAGGCTGAAGCTGTTCAGCTCACCCAGGAACGCGTTGAACTCCCGCAGGAAGGAGGTCACCGAACCGGCGGGCCCGCTGGCATCCTCCGACGGCGGCAAGGCGCCGCTGACGGTGAAGGCGCCGCTGAGCACCGTGATGACGCCTGCCTTGGTGGCCAGGCGGCGGAGCAGGTTGCGGGCCAGCGCACGGTTTCCCCTGAACTGCATCATCGTGTTGATCAGCACCGACGGATCAGACAGAGCGAACAGCTCCCCCTTGCCCACCCGCGCCGCCACCAGGAGCTGCTGATCCTCGGCGCCGAAGTGGAGCAGAGAGGGGAGACGCGAGCGCAGGTACGCGGGGTGGTTGGTCACCACGGCGCCCACCCCCCTGGTCAGGGGGTTGCGCGTTGGCCCGCGCCGGGCCAGGGGCAGGTTCGGGTTTCTCCGGTGGAGCCCCCGGCGGGGACCGGGCGAGTCGGCGACCAGGGTGATGTTGAAATGCCTCAGCGCGGCGCCGGCGAGGCCGAAGTCATCGGCCAGCAACACCTTCCCGCCCCGCCCGAGGAAGGCGGCCAGCTGAGCGGGGGGCACCTCCACCCGGGGGTGGATGATCAGCAGGGCGCTGCCGGGGGGCAGGGCGGCCCAGTCGAGGGTGTGGGTCAGGCGGAGCCGCTGGCCCATGGTGCTGGCCATTGCCGCCACCCTGCTCAGGCCGTTCCAGCTCTCGTTGGCCGGAAGGAAGTCAGTCTCGGCCTCGGCGCCCCGCGCGCGGCCCGGCATGGACGCCGCCCAGAGCGCGCAGAGGATCAGGGCGGCGCGTACCGGGGCGCTCAAGTCACATCTCCCGCCGCAGCCGCTGCACCGTGACCCGGCACATGTCCTGGGCGAGGCTCAGGTTCACGCTCTTGCGCAGGGTGACCACCATCAGGTACTCCGGCGTCACCTGGGAGATGATGAAGTTCTTCTCGCTGAAGGTGAGCACCAGGTGTTGGGGATCCCCCGCGTCGGCCCGCTCCAGGGCGGACCGGAAGAGGTAGTAGATGATGCCCCAGTGGGCGCCCACCAGGCGGATGGGGGTCTCCCGCTCGCTGCCGTCGAAGCGGTCCACCGCCTCCCCCTCCCAGTCCACGAAGACGGCCCCCTCCGCACCGGGCAGGGCCTGCACAAGCTCGACGAGGTATGAGTTGAACGCGCTGGGCAGCACCGGTCGCTCCTACTTCTTGGGGGCCGCCGCGCCCCCGGTGGGGGTGGTCGGGGCAGCGCCCATGGTGCCATCGAGCACCGACATCTTGACCTCGACCTTGTACTTCTTGCTCAGCTCACGCATCCAGCGGTTGAACACGGCGCTCTTGGCCTGCTCGGCGATGCCCGCCCGGACCTCGCCCTCCACCTTGTTGAGGGAGTCGTGGCGCGCGGGGATTCGCTCCCTGAAGCGGATCACGTGGTAGCCGAAGCGGGTCTTGATGACCGGGCTGATGGTGCCCTCCTTCTCGTTCTTGAGGGCGAAGGCTGCCGTGGTGAACTCGATGACGTTGCGCCCACGCAGATCGGTGGTGATCGACTCGGTGTGGTACTGCTGGTCCGGGTACTTCTCCACCACCGCCCTGGTCCGGGCCTCGAACTCACCGAGGCTCAGGCGCTGGCCCGCCACCGCCGCGTGCATCTCCCTGGCC
>CAZCFB010000043.1:22569-28791 GCA_964497805.1 uncultured Kofleriaceae bacterium | reverse complement strand
TCTCTTGATCATCTCTCCCTCTCGATAAGGGCGAGCCGCGCCAGCTCCGAGCCGACGCGGATCACCGCGAATCCGATGAACATCAAGATGATGGCTGCGACGTAGTCTCGCCGGCCGAGGTAGCGGATGCACTGGTAGAAAAAGACCAGGCTGCTCCCGAAGAGGCCCAGTGAGAGCACTTCGAAGAAATACCTACGTATTTTCATCGTCGCCATCGTCTCGACTCAACGTCGCAGTATAGCCAATCAGGTTAAATATAATACCGCTGCAAACCCCCGGGCTCACCCTCCTTGCAGGAGCAGCAGGAGCAACATCAGGGCCAGGGCCGCCCCCACCTGGAGGTAGAACAGTGTCCCCGGCCGCCTGCCAGCCGTGCCGCGGCGCAGGCGGCGCAGCTCCTTTCGCAGCTGGGGGTCTCCGCGCACATGTGAACGAAGTGGGACCAGGAAGTAGGCGTAGAAGATTGAGCCCCAAAGGGCCACGGCGAGCACCCCCACCAGCGCCTGAGCAGCGCGGGCGCGGCGTGGATAGTACTCCTGAAGATCGCGCTGAAGGTCGGGGTGGAGGAAGGCCGCCACCAGCAGGATCGCCGGAAAGATCAGCGCCAGGGCGGCCATCCAGCGGTGGATGCGCAGGCGCCGGCGCCACCGCTCTCCCAGGCGCGCCGGGGCCAGGTCGCGCCCCTCAGCTGGCACCGGCGGCGCGTCGATGGTGCCGAGCAGGTAGAGGGTTGCGAGCAGGTATGCCGCGAAGCTGAGGGCCATGAGCACAAACGTGACCCGGGAGTAGATGCCTGGACCCACCAACCTCGGCGTGACCAGGGGGCCGAGCAGCAGGGCGCCCGGGTAGAGCCCCACCAGCAGCACGCGCAGGCGGAGGGTCAGGCCCGCGGCAAGCGCGCCCAGGGCGAGGATGGCCACAGCCCAGGCCCCGGCGCCACGGTACTGAGGATCAAGGTGGAGGGTGGGCAGCAGGAGGAAGGCGACCCACAGGTTGAGCCCCAGCGCGGCGATGGCCACCTCCCAGGTGGAGCGGGAAGCGGGCAGGGAGAGGGGGGAGGTCACCCTGACCCAGTCTCCCTCTCGTGGTCGTTCCAGCGTTCCATGAGCGCCTGTCCATCCGATGATGTGATTTCGTACGAAAAACAAAAAGAATATACTCCCTACCCATGATGAGCCAAGGAGAGGACCACCTGGTGGTCGCCATCGACGGCCCGGCAGGATCGGGCAAGTCTACCGCCGCGCGCCTTGTTGCCGAGCGGCTGGGCTACACCCTGCTGGACAGCGGGGCCATTTACCGGGCCGTGGCCCTGGTGGCCGGGGAGCGGGGGGTTTCCCTGGACGATGGTGAGGCGCTGGCTGCCCTGGCCGGGGAGCTGCCCATCGCCTTCGTCATGCGAGACGGGGTCAACCGGGTGCTGATCGGGGAGCGGGACGTGAGCCTGGAGATCCGCACGCCGGAGGCGTCGTCAGGGGCCTCCCGCGTGAGCGCCCATCCGCCGGTGCGGGCGGCCCTGATGGAGCTGCAGCGCCGCTTCGCCGCGCGTGGGCCGGTGGTGGCCGAGGGGCGTGACATGGGCACGGTGGTCTTCCCCACGGCGCGGCTCAAGGTGTTCCTCAGCGCGGATCCGCGCGAGCGGGCGCGCCGCCGCTACCTGGAGCTTCAGGAGCGGGGTGTGGAAACCACCCTGGAGGAGGTGCTGGACGACCAGGTGGCCCGGGACAAGCAGGACAGCGAGCGGGAGGTGGCGCCGCTGACGCCGGCGGAGGACGCGGTGAAGCTGGACAGTACGGGGATGACGCTGGAGCAGGTTGTCGAGAAGATCGTGGAGTTGGTGAAAGAGGAAAACGGGAAATAGAAAACGGGAAACGGATCCCAATTCGGTCATTTCCCGTTTCCCGTTTCCCGTTTTGGCATTGCTAGTTCACATCAACCCACGATACAGCCCCCCATCACAAAGGATCGTCTCCCCCGTGATGTAGCTCGCCTTGTTTGAACAGAGGAACGCGATCAACGCCGCCAGCTCCTCCGGTTGCCCATACCTTCCCAACGGAATGGTCTGCTGAGCCATCTGGCGCACCTGTCCCACGGGCACGCCGGTGCGGCGCGCGCGCTCCTCGTCCAGCTGGTTCAGGCGATCGGTGGCGATGCGGCCGGGGCAGACGTTGTTGATCAGGATGCCGGCCGGGGCGAGCTCGGTGGAGAGGGTCTTGGCCATGCCCACCACCGCTGCCCGCAGGGCGTTGCTCAGCATCAGCCCGGGGATTGGCTGCTTCACCGAGACCGAGGTCACGTTGACCACGCGCCCGCCGCCGCGTTCTTCCATTGCCGGGGTGGCCGCCCGGATCAGGCGCACCGCGCTCAGGAGCAGGCCCGTGAAGGCGCCCTCCCACTGGGCGTCGGACAGCTCATCGAAGGTGCCCACGGGCGGGCCGCCAGTGTTGGTCACCAGAATGTCCAGGGCCCCGGCCTGCTCCAGGGCGGCCGCCACCAGCCGGGATGGACCCTCCTCGCTGGACAGGTCCGTGGGCACAGTGAACACGTCGGCGCCGGTGTCAGCGCAGATCCGGTCAGCGGCCTGCTCCAGGGTGTCCCTGTCCCGGGCGCACATCACAACCCGCGCCCCCTCGGCTGCCAGGGTGGCGGCTGTGGCCCGCCCGATACCCCGGGATGAGGCTGCAACCAGGGCGACCTTCCCGTTGAGTCCCAGATCCATTCGTTTCCTCCTTGTGGGCAATTTGGTTAACACATGAAGGCAAGGAGTGATAAGTAGTGTGGTCATGAGCACCGTAGCGTCTATCTCGCGCAAGTTTCACATCGAGGCGGCACACCTGCTGCCCAAAGTACCGGAAGGGCACAAGTGCCGCCGCCTCCACGGCCACTCCTACGTGGTGGAGCTGGTGGTGAAGGGGGAGGTGGATCCGGACACCGGCTGGGTCATGGATTTCGCCCGGCTCAAGGAGGCGTTCGCGCCCCTGTTCGACCAGCTTGATCACCACTACCTCAATGAAGTGCCCGGCCTGGAGAACCCCACCGCCGAAAACCTGGCACGATGGATCTGGGAGCGCCTTGAGGGGGATCTCCCCCTGGCCGAGATCCGCATCGACGAAACCTGCACATCGGCCTGCACCTACCGCGGCGAGTAGGCCGCGGCGGATCCAAATAACGCGTTTGACCCGGACGGATTGCTTGCCTAGAGTGGTTTGGGGGTCGGATTTGCATCAGGGACATACGGTCCCCGGCCCCCGTATGAGGTAGAAACAGACCCCCGGCGGTGAAGTGATGAAAAAGACACTCCTCTTCTGCGTGGCGATGGCCATCGCGCTCACCCCTACACTCGCACTGGCTGACAAGACAGCCCAGGCCCGGGAGGCGTACCGCCTGGGGCGTGAGGCGTACAAGGCCGGCAACTACCGCGAGGCCCTTGTGCACCTGAAGAAGGCGTACAAGCTCAAGCCCCTGCCCGCGCTGCTGCGCTACACCGGCGAAACCTACTTCAAGATGAACCAGGCCCAGGACGCGATTAAGTATTTCCGGGCCTACATCAAGGCGGCCCCCATGGCCGTGGACAGGGCCAAGGTGGAGGGCAAGGTGCGCCAGCTGGAGCTCATCGTGGGACCTGGCGATGAGGAGGAAGAGGGGGACCTGGCGCCGCCGCCACCGCCGCCGCCCATGCCTGATGACGAGCCCGAGCCCGCGCCGGCGACGACCTCCTCTGCGCCGCCGCCCCCGCCTCCTGCAGCGGATCCCGAGCCAGCGCCCAGGCCCAGGTCCAAGCCCAAGGCCACAACGGCCATCGGGGACGACGACGAGAACCCCCTGCTCGCCGCGGACCGCCGCCGCAAGGCCGCCGCGCGCCAGAAGAAGCAACGTAAGAAGCGCGCGGCCTCCAGTGGCGGCTCCAGCGGGCTCAAGGTGGCCGGCTGGACCACGCTGGGCGTCGGCGTCGTCGGCCTTGCGGTCGGCGGCATCCTGGCCGGGCTGGCCAGCGGCAAGGCCACCGAGCTGCAGGACATCGTCAAGGAAGGCAACCCGGACATGGACCAGCCCACGGTGACCTACAACGAGGCCCACCACAACCTCGTGGTGAAGTATGACCAGTTGAACAAGGGGGCCATCGGCGCCTTCGTGGCCGGCGGCGTGTTGGCCGGGACCGGCGCCGTGCTCCTCATCGTGGACGGGCTCTCCGGCGGCAAGGAGAGGGCCGACGCGGGGCAGCGCCGGGTCGTGGTTGCGCCGGTGGTTAGCGAGCAACTCCTCGGGGTGAGCGGACAGGTGAGCTTTTGAGTAGCCGTTTCATCGTGCCGGCGCTGGTTGCCGGTTTGGCCCTGTCAGGGCCGGTTGGATGCGCTGACATCGACCTCGGCGCGACGCCATTCATATGCCACGGGGGCACCCCCACCTGCCCGCCGGGTTACGTGTGCAGGACCTCGGGAAACAAGAAGGTCTGCGTCAAGGAGGGGGAGCCGCTGCCCAAGCTGGACAGCGGGGTAGCCAGCGTGGACAAGAGCGTGACCCCCGTGGACTCGGGCGCGGCGGCCGATTTCTCGTCGGGCCCAGACCTCGCTGTCCGGCCGGACATGAGCCTGGCCGACACCTGGCCCTGGCCGCCTGACAAGACCGTCTATCTTGACAAGCCTCCGCTGAAGCCCGACAAGACCGTGCCCAAGCTCGGCTGCCAGAGCAACAAGGAGTGCAAGCAGAAGGATCCGCAGAATCCCTGCTGCTGCCCCATCACGATCATCTGGGTCTGCGCGCCGCTCTGCCTCAACCCCATCTGCCTGCCGATTTAACCGAGTTTGCGGGTTGCCCGCGCCGGCGCTATCACTAAGTACATGTGGTCCGTTCTCAACCGCCGGGGGCGCGGTCGCGGCCCCCGGCCACAGCCTGGCGGCGCCAGGCGAAAAAACATGGCGAGCCGAAGGCTCGCAGCTGGGGAAAGCCGGGCAGGGGCCCGGCTTGAGTCAGCTTATCGGAACGCCGTCGTGATCTGCGAGGATCTGCTCAGCGGCCTTGGCCGCCTCCTTGATGTTGTCCTCGGGGCCTCCGAGCCACACACGCCCGAAGGCGCCGAAGCAGCGGAACTCCATCAGGTTGATGGGGGAGTGTTTCTCCGCCTCGTTGGCGGCCACCGCGGCGTATCCGGCCGGCTGAACCTCGAGGATGTAGAGGGCCTCGTTCTCACAGAGCATGTTGCCGTGGCGGAAGCGGTTGATGAGCTGGGAGTGGTACCCCTCAACGCCGGTGATGATCTCGCTGGAGACCACGCGAGGCTTGATCCGGTCCTTCTCCTCGATGCCCAGATGTTCCAGGATCACCCGGCCAGCCTCCCGCACCTGCCCCTGGTCTTCATGATGCAGCTCGAGCAAGCCGAAGGCGCGCTCAACGATCTGCATGGCCGGGATGCACTTGGTCCGCTTGAGGGCTTTATCCGTGAGTTCGTTGATGGCGATCCCCGGCGCAATCTCCACGAAAAGGGACGCCTGTTGCTCAAGCGGCATGAATCCCTTGGCGATTGTCTGGAGGAAGCCGGTGAACTGCGGCTGAAGGATATCGATATAGGTGAAAGTCCGGAGTTGCATGAAAGCCCTCTTCCTTACATAAGGTTGGAGTAGCAGTAGGCGCTAGGAGCTGTCAATGCGGGCCATTGAAGATATCTATTCACCGAACCCCGATTACTTCGACGGGGCGGCCGCGCTGGTGGATCGTGTGGAGGAGATTCAGGACCGGCTGAAGGACGACGGCATCGACGGCTGGTTGCTGTTCGACTTCCGCGGATCCAACCCCACGGCGAGCCAGGCTCTGGGCCTGGACGGCCTGATGCTCACCCGGCGGATCATGTACTTCATCCCCGCCAAGGGGCCGTGCACGCTGCTCCACCACGCCATCGACGCGCCCAATCTGCCCCCCCTGAGCGGGCGACATGTGGAATACACCGGCTGGCGTGATCTGGACCTGAGGATGGCCGAAACCCTGGCCGGGTGCAGCAAGGTGGCCATGGAGTACTTCAAGGACGGCTCCATCCCGTACCTCTCCCGGGTGGACGGCGGCACCCTGGCCTGGATCCGCGGCATGGGCGTGGTGGTGGTGCCCTCCGCGGACCTGGTGCAGTTCTTCCTCTGCCGCTTCTCCCCCGAGCAGGCGGAGGCCCACCGTGAGGTGGCCCTGGACCTGGACCTGATCAAGGACAAGACCTTCGCCATGGTCCAGCGCAAGCTGAGC
>CAZCFB010000043.1:0-22469 GCA_964497805.1 uncultured Kofleriaceae bacterium | reverse complement strand
TACAAGCCGGGCAGCAAGAACGGTCTCGAGGGGTGGGAGGTGGACAGGGCGGTGCGGGACGTCATCGAAGCCAAGGGGCTGGGCGACTGCTTCACCCACCGAACCGGGCACAACCTCGGCATCTACGAGGGCCACGGCGACGGCACCCACATCGACGACCTGGAGACCCACGACACCCGCCCGCTGATCCAGGGGCTGGCCTTCACCATGGAACCGGGCATCTACTTCGACCAGTTCGGGGTGCGCTCCAGCATCGATGTGTTCCTCGGTCCGGACGGGCCCGAGGTGACCTCGCCAGCGCAGAACGAGCTGGTGATCATCGAGGTTTAGGAACGGGTTCAGGCCAGGAGGGACTGGTACACGTCCAGGGTGTCCTGGGCGCAGCGGGCCCAGGTGAACCGCTCTCCCCTGCTCA
Organism: uncultured Kofleriaceae bacterium; assembly: GCA_964497805.1. GTDB lineage: Bacteria > Myxococcota_A > Polyangia > CAZCFB01 > CAZCFB01. The sequence continues at coordinate 22,054 of CAZCFB010000043.1, read as the reverse complement.
GGCCGCGTTGGCGGAGGTCTGAGCGGAGGCTGCTGTCAGCGCAGATTTGCACCAGGGCGTCGCCCAGGGCGTCCCGGTCCCGGGGGGCGACGAGGAGGGCGGCGCCTCCGGCGATCTCGGGGATGCAGCTGGCCTCGGCGGCCACCACCGGGCAGCCGCAGGCGAACGCCTCGGTGAGGGTCATGCCGAATCCCTCGTACATGGAGGGGGTGACATGGGCCGTGGCATGGCGGTAGAGGGCAGGGAGCAGGTCAGGGGCCACGTAGCCGCAGAAGCGCACCCGGGCGCGGGCCTCCTCGGGGATCAGGGCGTCCAGCGCGCGCCGCTCCCCGGGGCTCATGCGCCCGGCCAGCACCAGGTCCTGGTCCAGCTCACCCAGCCGCCGGCAGAAGGCGTCCACCAGGAGTGGCACCTGCTTGCGTTTGTCGTAGCCGCCCACGTAGAACAGGTACGGCTGCCCGTCGGTGAGTTCCCTGACTCGCGCGTCCTCCCCGGGCGCGGCCTCGGGCATGAACACCTCGGTGTCCACGCCGTGGTAAACCACGCTCACCCGCGAGGGATCCCAGCCGCTCACCTGGAGCAGCTCATCCCGCGTGTTCTCGCTGATGGCGATGGCGTGGTCGATGCCCGCCATGCGCCAAGCCTCGAAGCTGATGCGGGCGGACATTGGCCATATGGATTCGTAGGCCGGGCTCAAGGCGGGGATCATGTCGTGGCAGGTTGCCAGCACCTTGCAGCCGGGCGCGCGGGAGGTGCCCTTGGGCTCCATGGAGTGGACCAGGTCCATGTCCGAGAGGCCCAGGCGTGCCCAGCCCACAGTGTGCTTGAGCAGGTAGTAGATGTTGTGCATGAAGAGGGGGCCGAACTCGCCTGCCTCCCAGCGCCGCACTATCTCGGGCTCGCACGGCACCACGCGCATGAGCGGGCCCGGTCCGGCCACAAGGAAGAAGAACTCCAGCCCTGGCCGCCGAGGCGCCGCGCTCACGGCCCGCGCCAGCTCCAGGCAGTACATGCCGATGCCGCGGAAGCGGGAGGAGTTGTTGAGCGAGGTCATGTCGATGCAGACCTTCATCCCGCGCGCTCCGTGCCGCACACCGCCTGGTACACGCCCAGGGTTTCCCGCGCGCACCGCTCCCAGGTGAAGGCCTCGGCCCGCCGCAGGCCCCGCCGCCGCAGGTCCTCCTGCTGGCCGGCGTCGGATGAGAGCCGCTCCAGGGTCCGCCCCACCTTGTCCGGGCCGCAGCCCCGGGCCAGCAGCAGGGCCGCGTCGCCACAAAGCTCCGGCACAGCGCTGGCGTCCATGGCCACCACCGGGCAGCCGCAGGCCATGGCCTCAAGCAGGGTCATTCCGAATCCCTCAAGCATGGAGAGCATCACGTGGGCCGTGGCGTGGCGATAGAGCGCCACCAGGGTGGGCTCCGGCGCGCGCTCCACCAGGGTCACCCGGTCCGCGATGCCCAGGCGGCTGAGCCGGTCCTGCAGGGGGCCACGCTGAGCCCGGTATGGGGAGCCGCACAGCACCAGGCGCTCGGGCACGGTGGGCGCCGCGGCCGCGTACCCCTCCAGGAGCAGGTCCACCTGCCGGCGCGGATCAAAGGCGCCGACATAGAGGAAGAAGGGACCGTCCCCGGCCGCCTCTCTCGCCAGGGCCTGATCGCCGTCGCCGGACCCAGGATTGAACAGCCCGCTGTCAACGCCGTGGTGGATCACCGTGACCCGGTTTCGCCCGAGGCCGGTGGCGCGCTCGAGGTCGAGGCTTGTGTGGTGAGAGATGGCGATGACATGGTCGGGCCGCCGGTAGCGCGCCCGCTCCACGAAGCGCTGGACGGGCCGAGGCCACATGGCGGGGAGGTAGGGGGCGCCGAGAATGTACGGGATGAGGTCGTGGCAGGTGACCACCGTGCGCCGGGAGCCGGACACCGGCGTCCCCTTGGGGTCCGGGGCGTGGAACAGGTCCACCCCGCCGGCGGACAGCGCGCCCGGGGCCATGGCGCGCTTCCAGGCGTTGTACATGGCGAAGCTGGAGAAGGGCCACGCCGGCGCCGGCGCCTGAGCGGCCCAGTCGAGCCCGCGCTCCAGGGGGACCACCATGGGGCGTCGCCCGTCGGTGATCAGGGCGGACAGCTCCGGCGCGCCCGGCTCTCCTGGCAGGGCAGCCAGCCCCGCGGCCAGGCCGGAGGCGTAGCGGCCGATGCCGCGGAAACGATCCGCGGTGGCCAGGGCGGTGAGGTCGAGGCAGGCCTTCACGCTCATGCCCGGGACCTCCGCTGCCGGATGGCGTGCGAGGCCCACAGGAGCAGGTAGGTCACCGCGAACATCGGCATGAAGAGGGCCAGGAAGATCACCCCGCCCATGGCCAGCTCGTGCAGCTTCTCCCCGGGGCGGATGGAGCCGAACATGACCTGGGTGAAGTAGAACGCCTCCTTGAGCATGACCAGCAGCAGCAGGTGGTCGAACAGCCTCACGACCCGGCCCGGCTTGCTGAGCATGGCGATGTAGACCAGGGACATGACCATGCCCATGCCGTACTTGGGGATGCACAGCACCAGGGCCAACCCGAACCAGGTGGCGTCGTGGCGCACCCAGCTCAGGTACTTGTAGGCGAAGCCCCAGTCGGCGTTGGCCACGGTGAAGCCGCGCATGATGAACCAGAGGTTGGTGAGCAGGGCCGCAAACACCACCAGCGAGCCCATGGAGCCCAGGAAGTCGCCGTCCTCTCCTTCGGTTGCCCGCACCCTGGCCCGGCGCCAGAGGACCCAGCCGAGCAGCGCGGCCACCGGCACCATGGAGGAGACATAGTTGGGGTGCCCGATCTCGGCCAGGCCCACCACGTAGCCGTGGGAGGCGGCCCAGAGCACCCCGAAGATGATCCGCCTGCGCAGCCCGGGAAGGCCGGCCACCAGCGCGGCCCCGGTGAGGTAGTAGACGGCCACGGTGGGCCCCACGCCCAGGTCAGCGAAGAAGGGCTCGAGGTAGGAGAGCCAGACCCAGCCCCCAGCCTCCTGCCAAAAAAGGAGCGGCGTGGCCACCAGGAGCAGGGCCCCGGCCAGCTTCGCCCCCGGGCGGCCCAGCGCGGTCCTGGCCGCGGCTACCCGTCCGGGCGAGGCCAGGAAGGTCACCAGGACCACCAGGGCGGCGGCGCGCCAGTAGTTCTGCACGAGGTTTGGGCCGACCTGGTAGTAGTACGGCCCGTTGGGCAGGGCGAACACGGCGAAGAGCAGGGCCCCGTACGCCACCAGGCTCGCGCGGCCCCAGCCCACCAGAGCCAGGGGGAAGCCCACCAGGAAGGCGGAGACATAGAAGAGCGGCTGCGACAGGGCGTAGCCGTCCCTCACATGGAAGTACTCCTTCCAGTCGATTGCCACGTAGGCCAGCAGGGCGGTGAGGGCGAGCAGGAGCAGGAGCAACGCAGCCAGCCGGCGCCGCTCTCTGAAGAAGAGGGGGGCGACCATGGCGGCCCCGGGCAGGATACTGAGCCAGAGCCCGCGGGACGGTGTGCTGAGCAGGATCATCAGGGCCGCGCCCATTGCCCACCCGGTGGCGATGAACAGCCGCTCGCGCCCGCTGGCCCGCGGCGCCGAGGCGACCCAGAACAGGAGCCCGAGCAGGCAGAGCAGCCCGGGCAGGATCAGCTTGAACTCCTGCCACGGCCGGTCGGCCTGGCTGCGCTTGAACGCCGCGGACTGGTCGGCCAGGGTGGCGCCGGTGAAGCCCCGCTCCTTCAGGTTCTTCCTGTGCAGCTCAAGGTACTGGCGGAGCTGGGCCGGGGCCCCGGGCTTCAGGTCGGCGAAGTAGGCGCCCTCGTACTCGGGGGGCAAGGGGAGGAGCTGGGGGTAGCCCATGAAGAAGAGCAGGTCCTGCTGGATGAGCTTGTCCGGCGGCTTCTTCAGGGCGGCGAACAGCTCGCCGAAGTGGCGCCCCACGAAGAGCCCGGGCGTGCTGCGGGTGTGGTGCCCGTGCTCCCCGTGGCCGTGGTCGCCGGTGATGAGCAGGGCGTCCTTGCTGAAGTCGAGCTCGGCCCAGAGGCTGGCCAGCTTGGCGTCGAGCAGGTTGTAGTGCTCCCGGTACTTGGGCGATTCGTACTCCACCTCGTGGGAGAGCTTGTCCGTGCCAACCACGTGGTAGAGCAGCACCTGGACCTTGTGCTCGCGCAGGGCCTTGAGCGCCTCGTCCACCGAGCGCAGGTCCCGCTTGAGGGGGTTCGGCGGCCAGGCGCTGCAGTCGGAGTTGAACACCGCGGATTCGCCGTACAGGGAGGTGAGGCTCTGATCAGAGATGTTGCCCACCCGCAAGCCCCGGGCGGCGGCGATGCCGGCCAGGCTGTTGGGCGACCCCTCGCGGCCCGTGTAGTTGTGCAGCCCCGAGGAGAAGGGGCTCTCCCGCCCCTCGAACAGGGTCTGCATGCAGGGGAGGGTAAAGTTTCCGGCGCATGTGCGCACGTTGACCCAGTGGGCGTCCGGCCTGGCCGCGAGCTTGTGGATCCCGGGGTGCAGCTCCGGGTGGTCCTTGGCGTCGTCGCGCCAGGCGTCCATCACGAGCACCACCAGGCGCCCCGTGTCCGCGGCCGCTGGCTTGGCTGCCCCGGGTGCGGGGGCGACGGCTTGCCCGCCCACCTCGCTCCCTGGCTGCCAGAGGAAGATGGCCATGAACATGCCGGCGAAGCAGAGGACATGGAAGAGTGGGCGTACGGTCATGGTTGGCTGGTCCACGACATGTGTACCACCGCGAAGGGTGGCAAACCAGTGACACGACTCACCACCACACACGTTGCGCCTCACCTGCTCCCTGGCTGATAATGCGCCCATGCCCCGCCTCCGCGTCGGCCTCGACGCCCGAATGGACAAGCCCTGGATGACTGGCCTCGGCCGGTACGCCCGGTCACTGGTCGCGGCGCTCACCCGCCTCCAGGCCCCGGACATCCGCTGGGTGGTGATCAAGCACCCGACCATGGCCTCGGTGCGCTTCGCCCACCGCTCGGCCGACGCCGAGGAGGTGGTGATCCCCGGGGACCTGGACCACCCGGAGAACCTGCTGGCCGGCCCCCGGATCAACGCCCTGGGGCTGGACCTGTACCACGCCATGGAGAACTTCGTGCCGCCGCGCCTGAGCCCCGGGCTGCGGGTGGTGGTGACCACCCACGACCTGGTCTGGGTGGAGCAGCCGGGCCTGACCATGCGCGGGCGCCTGGATCTGCTGCGCACCCCGATAGTCAAGGTGTACGGCACCCTCACCATGGGCCACGCCTTCCGTCGGGCCGACGCCATCATCTCGGTGAGCGAGGCCACGCGCCAGGCGGCCCTGACCCGGTTCCAGTTCGTGGAGCCCCGGGCAATCACCACCGTGCACCACGGGGTGGACCGGGAGTCGTTCCCGCCCAGGGAGGGGGACGAGCCCGAGGAGCCGTACCTGATGGTGCTGGGCAATACCCGGCCGTACAAGAACATCCCCGCGGCCCTGCACGGCTTCGCCAGGCTGGAGGACCGCCGGGTGCGCCTGGTCATCGCCGGGCGCGGAGACTGGTTCGAGCCCCTCTCCAGCCTGGCCCGCAAGCTGGGTGTGCTCGAGCGCATCACCTTCCGCCAGCGCGCCTCCGACGAGGAGATCCTGTCCTTGCTTCACGGCGCCCGGGCCCTGGTGTTCCCGAGCCTCATCGAGGGCTTCGGCCTGCCCCTTATTGAGGCCATGTCCGCGGGGTGCCCCGTCATCGCCTCCGCGGTGCCGGTGGTGCAGGAGATCTGTGGGGAGGGCGCCACCTTCTTCGACCCGCGCAACCCGGGGGACATCGCCCGGGTCATGGCCGAGGTGACCGGGTCGGCGGAGGCGCGGGCAGACCTGCGGCGGCGTGGCTACCGGCGAATCCAGGACTTCACCTGGCCAGGCTGCGCCGAACAAACCCTGGCTGTGTACCGGTCGGTGCTGTGAGCGGCGCCCGGCCCCTGGCGCTGTTGCTCACGTTGGTGATGGCGCCGGCCGGGGTCCACGCCCGGACCGCTGACGAAGAGCTCAAGCTCGGCGCGGCCCACCTGAAGGCGGGGGAGCGCGAGCAGGCCCGGGAAGCCTTCCTCAGGGCCCTGGGCAAGGATCCCACCGCGGGGTTCGGTCCCGGAGCCTCTTCGGGCCGGGCCGAGGCGCTGTTGCGCGAGGTGCGCGGGGGCATGAAGGGCACCCTGGTTGTGCTCGTCCGGCAGGGCTCGGGGCAGGTCCGTGTGGACGGGCGCGTGGTGGGGGAGACGCCCTTCATGGGAGAGGTCTCCGTGGGGCGCCACATGGTGGAGGTGCGCAGCGGCGCCAGGCGGCAGGCCAGGAGCCTGGTGGTGTACCACGGGATCAAGACAGAGCTCTTCCTGAGGAACTGGCCCGCATCCACCGGGTATCCGCCTGGCCGGGTGCTCGCCGGGGTGGCGGCGGGGGGGCTGCTGATCCACACAGCCGGCGACCCGGTGCAGCGGCTGTTCTCACTGGCCGTGTCCCTGATCATCAGCGCGGGCCTGCCCCGGTGAACCGGGCGGCTCCCGGGGCTGGAGGGTGGCCCCTGGCGCTGGTGTGCGTGGGGGCGTTGCTCTTCGCGTCCACCATGAGCGGGGCGGTGCAGGAGGGCAGCGGTGGGGCGCTCATCGCCGCGGCCTGCGCTGGCGAGGGCGGCGCACCGGCCGGCGCGGCGCTCTACACCTGGGTTGGCGGGTTCGTCTGCGAGCTGCCGGGGATGTCGGCGGCCAGGCAGTTCGCCCTGTTCTCGGCCGCCTGCGCCCTGCTCTGCATGCTGCTGGTCTTCGGCCTGGTGCGCAGGTGCACCGGCAACGCCTGGGCCGGCGGGGTGGCCGCCTTCACCCTGGCCACCGGGGACATCTTCTGGCGCGTGGCATCCCACGCCAGCCTCATCCCTCTGGCGCTGGCCCTCTGCCTGGGCGCCCTCTACTTCGCGGTGAGGGGGACGGGGCAGGGGCCCTGGCATGCGCGGGGGCTGCCCCTGGCCGCGGGGCTGTGCGCGGGGCTGGCCGCCGGGATCCACCCGGGCGCGCTGGTGGCGGCGCCCTTCTGTTTGCTGGCCGCAGCCAGGCCCTTGCTGCCGCTCCAGGGCCTGGCCGCCAGGCTCCTGCTCCTGGCCGGGGGCGCTGGCCTGGGGGTGTGGGCCAGCGGCGGGGTCGTGCCGTTGACGGTCGCCCCCGTGGAGCCTCTTACCCGCCTGGGCCAGCTGTTCACGGCGATCCCGGCGCAGCTGGGTGGTGTGCTCTGGCCCCTGGGCGTGCTCGGCCTCGGGGTGCTCGGCTTCCACGCCGCGGGGCGGCCCCTGGGCAAGCCCCTGCAGGGGAGGTTGCGCCGGGACCTCGCGGGCCTCCTGGCCGCGCTCCCGGTGCTGGCTGGGCCCGGGCTTGTCCTGGCGCTGGCCCTCAAGGAACCCCTGGATCCGGATCGGCTGGCCAGGCCCCACTTCGTCATCGCCTCGGGGCTGCTCTGCGTGGCCCTGGGGGTGGGCCTCGCCCTGGTGGACAACAGCCTGATCCAGAGGAAGGCAGCGGGAGGGGAGCCGGGGCGTTCAGCAGGGCGGGCGCGGCTGTGGCATGTGCTCGCCCTGGTTGTTGTTGGGATCTACGGCCTGGTGGCGTACCCCCGCGCCCGCCTGGACAACGACTATCTGGTGGAGGACTTCGCGCGCAACTGCCTCACCGCCGCCCAGCGCGGCTCCACCCTTCTGGTCAGCGGCAGCGCCCACCGCGCGGCCTTCGGCTATGTGCAGCGTATCCTGCGCCAGCGCCCGGACGTGAAGGTGCTGGATCCAGCGCACCCGGGGCAGGATCCGTTGAGGCTGGTTCAGAACGAGCTGCGCAAGGGGCGGCCAGTGCAGATCACCGCAGGGCTGGAGGCGGCCAGCCGCATCCGCAACGCCTTCGGCGTGTACCCGGCCGGGCCCTTGCTCAGGATCCAGCCGCCAGACAGGCGCCCCCCCTCGCTGCACACCGTCAAGGAGCTCAACACCCGCCTCTTCAGGGGCTTCTCCAGCCGGGGGCGGATCCCCCACGAGCCGGATCCCCTGCGAGCCACCGAGCTGCTGGAACCGTACGCCCACGCCTGGCGCAATATCGGCCGTGCGCTCCATCGTCAGGGGCAGAAGCAGGCCGCGTTCAAGGCCCTGCTCAAGGCCCAACGGTGGGCCCCCTGGCTCGAAACCCCGGCCTGGTTCGGCCTGAGCCGGAGTAAGCTGCAGTAGGGGCGGGGCCTGGGCCGCACCCCAGGGTCATGACCAGCGCCGCAATCAAGGTCATCGCCGTCTTCATATGTCACCTCCTGTTTTCTGTCCGACCAATAGACAAAGCAGGAGCCGTGCCAGGCACGCGTATGGCTGGTTAGCGGGGTGTTTGGAGGGAACAGGCGTTGAGGGGGTGCAAATGTTGCACCCGGCAGGTGCAGAATCTAGTACACGACGCTGTATCTAAACGAGGCCTTCGGGTGCTTGAGCACTTCCTTGCTGATGCGCTTCATGCGCACCAGCTTCTTGCCCGCGCCCTTGACGTAGTTGTCGATGAGGGCCGTGGCGCCGGCCTTGTCGCCGGTGGCCTTCATCTGCCCCACGATCTTCATGAGCTTGTTGATGGACTTGTCCAGCTTCTTGAAGTGGAGGGTGAACTTGCCCTTCTTGTAGGTGATCGCCTTCTCCTTGACGAAGAAGCCGAGCTGCACCGCGGCCAGCTGGCTGTAGACCCGCACGTTGCCGCTGGGGGTGGTCATGCCGCGGGAGATGTGGCCGAAGGCCCAGGTGATGGCCTGGGTGTACGACTGCAACAGCTGGGCCTGGGTGATCAGCCCCTTCTCCTTGAGGAAGCCCAGGAACCAGAGCGCCCCGGTCTGGGCCTTGAGCTCCTCCATGATGGAGGCGAGCTTGCCGCCGAAGATCTCCTTGGGCGCCTTGCCCTTGATGCGGTAGTCGCTGTGGGGGCCGAAGTTGTGGCACGCCTCGTGGAGGATGATGTTGACCAGGAACGGCTCGGCCTCGCTGGTGAAGTGCTTCATGGTCTTGGCGGAGAGCAGCGCCTTTGCCTTTGCGCGGGCCACCCGCTTGGAGTCGGCGTCGGTGTAGAGGTTGGACATCACCACGGTGCGGCCGCGGCCCTCGCGGGCCACCTTGCCCCAGTTGGGCAGGGACTGACCGATGGTGGCGCCCAGGGGGTGGCGGGAGTCGCCGGCGTTGAGCACGACCTTGATGAAGTCAGGCATGTGGAAGCGCACGTCGCGCGCCTTGTACGGCTTGCCGATTTGCCTGGCCAGGGCCTCCTCCATCTCCTTGCGGATGGGCGTGAGCTTGCGCTGCCACTTGAGGGAGGCCTGGTCGATGAGGGCCAGGGCCACATGGAAGCCGGCCTTCTGCTGGCACGGGTCGAAGTACACCTCGTCGGGGCCGATGCGCAGGTACCAGCGGCTGTTCTGGCTGTTCATGGCCGCCCACGCCTCGTCGGCGTCCTCCCAGTAGTTGGTCTCAAACCCCTTGGCCGCCTCCAGCAGGTAGCGGTGGAAGGCCTTCTCCTTGGGGTCTCTGGCCACGGCCTTGGCCGCGGCCTTGAGGCGCTTGGCCACCTTGGCCATCTCCTTGCCCCAGACCTTGTTGTACGGCACCGCACGGAGCGCGCCGCCCTTGCCCTTGCGCACCACCGTGAAGGGGTTGAGCAGGGCCTTGGCGTCCTTGTGCGCCTGGAGCTTCTTGCACATGGCGTCGTCCTGGGGCGCGTCGGTGGGGTACGCCTCGGAGCGTCGCTCGGGGAAGGAGGGGAGGGCGCTGCACAGCTTGTCGCCCGCGGTCTCGGGGGAGTTGCACCCTGGGCCATGGTTTCGCCAGAAGAGGTACCGGCTCGCCGGATCGGCCTTCTTCATCTCCTTGTGGAAGGCGGCGGCGCCGGTCTGCCGGGCGTACAGCCCCTCGATGATCCTGGAGGCGGCCAGCAGCTCCTTGAGCACGGCGCGGTCCACGGGGTTGGCCCCGCTCAGGTCGTTGTGGACCATGGTCGGGCGCCCGCCGTTGAGCTCGCGCGCCACGGCCTCCTTGCGGCGGTGCTCCACCAAACCGAGGTACGCCTTGACGAACATGGGGGTGAACTTGCCCCGCTTGACGAACCGCTTGATGGCGTTGTCATGGGTGGCGGCCACCAGCTCGTCAGGGTTGATCAGGCCGTCCTTGTTGGTGTCCTCCAGCCAGAAGAGGGGGCGGTCCTGGAGCACGGCCACCCGGTTGAAGTCGGCGCGGGTCAGGGCCGGGACCCCGAACTGGCGCTTTTCTGCCAGGGCGAGGCTCGGGACAAGGAGGATAAGGGTCAAAGTAATGAGGTTCTTGTGGTGTTTCATGTTAGAGGTCCGTATGAAGGGGGTGTGGTAGCATTCTGACCGTTCAGGTGGTCGGTCGGGATCGGACGACAGAATACAGTAACGAACGGCGGAATCGAACAGCAATGATCCTCTACTGTCCAAGCTGTGGTCAGCAGTACGCCCCTGGCGTGGACAACTGCCCACATGACGGCACCCTGCTGGTGCCCGCGCCGTCCAACATGAAGATGGCCGAGACCATGGCCGAGGGCACGGAGCCACAGCAGCGGGTCCCGGCGCAGCCGGCCTTCGTGGACGCGCCCACCGTGGTGGAGACCGCAGCCGACGGCTTGCTGCCCCCCGAGACGGCCAGCACGGTCATCGATCCCGAGGCCGTGGCGGAGACGCCGGCCACCGCCGACGACATGGTGGGCCAGACCCTTGGGCGGTACCGTATTGAGAGCGTGCTGGACGAGGGGCGCAGGGGGTGGCTGTTCAAGGCGCTGCCCGTGGCCGGGGGCGAGCCGGTGGCGCTCAAGCATTTCTACCCGAACCTGGCCGCCCACAAGGAGGGGCTGCTGCGCGCCATGCACGAGGCGGGGGCCGCGGGCAAGCTGGGCCACAAGCACATCGTGGAGGTGGTGGACCGGGAGGTGTCGAACCCGGCGCGGTGTTACCTGGTGGTGGAGCTGCTCCAGGGGGAGACCATGCGCAGCCTGTTCCAGCGTTCGGGCAGGCTCACAAGCCGGCGCACAGTGGCCCTAGCGATTCAGGTGTGTCAGGCGCTGAGGGCAGCACACGCGGCCGGCATCGCACACCTGGACCTGCGGCCGGAGCGGATCTTCCTGGCCGCGCGCGAGAGCCGGGACGCCCTGGTGAAGGTGTTCGGGTTCGGCGCGCACCGGCTGCAGGAGGCTGCCAGGGCCGCGGGCCTGAACCAGGCGCAGCCGCCCATCGCTTACCGGGCGCCCGAGCTGGCGTCGGTGGCTCCTGGAGCCGATCCGGCGGCGCCAATCCTTGCCGACATCTACTCCCTCGGGGTGGTCCTGTACGAGGGCCTGAGCGGGAGCCTCCCCTTCCCGCTGGACCTGCGGGGAGGTTCGCCCAGGCCCATCACGGACCAGGCGATCCCCCTGGGCAACGTGGCCCCCAACGTGGAGCCAGCCATGGCGGCTGCGGTGATGCGGTGCCTGGCGGCTGATCCCGCGGCGCGTTTCCAGTCGGTGGACGAGCTCGAGGCAGGGCTCATGGCCGCCATCGGGGTCACCCCCCCTCCGGTGGCGGAGCCGTCTCCTTTTGAGACGACCCTGGGCTACGCCTCGGCGGGGGATGGGGCCGACGCCGTCAGGAATGGGACGGACACCGCGGCCGTGCCTGGCGCAGCCTGGAAGGAAGTGAACACTGTGCCAGCCCCGTCGGCCAAGTCGCCGCGCAAGGGGAGGCGGCTGTTGGTGATTGTGCTCACCGCGGTGTTTACGCTTGGGCTGGCGGTGGCGGGGATTTTTGCGTTCGAGCATTTTACGGGGAAGAAGGGCGAGGAGGCGGCGGCAACGGCAACGGCCCCCACAGCGCCCCCGGCGGCGGCCCCGGCAGCCGCTCCAGAGCCGGAAACAGCTCCAGTAGCCGCCCCGGCGGCGGAGCCTGACGCGGGGGTGACTCCTGACGTGGAGGCGCCCGACATGGAGGTCGCGCCGGACATGGCGATCCCCGACCAGGCGGCTCCCGAGCCAAAGGTCGCGCCGAGGCCCAGGGCCAAGCCGCGGCGGAAGCGCGTCCGCCGTAAACCGCGTCCTAGACGGAAGCCAAGGCCGAGGCCGAAGCCACGCTCGAAGCCGGCTTCTACCAAGTCGGGCGGCAAGATCGGCAAGGACGCTGTAAAGGATCCCTTCGGCTCCTGATTCACGAGTTGGCACTCGTCGCGCCTCCAGGGTAAAATCCCCCAGTTGAGGTGAACGTACATATGCTAATGAAACGATTGCTGATTACCCTGGCCACGCTGAGTATGCTCGGGTTCACTCCTACCGCCCACGCCCAGGGTGAAGACAACGCTGCCCAGGCCAAAGCGTCCTTCAAGGCTGGCCAGGAGTTCTTCAAGGCCGGCGATTACGTTGAAGCCCTGCGCGCCTTCAAGAAGGCGAACAAGCTCCACCCCCACCCGGACATCGTCTTCATGGTGGGGCAAGCTCAGCGCAATCTGAAGATCCACGGCGGCGCCATCATCAGCTTCAAGGCCTACCTGGACGGCAAGCCGGAGGCCGAGGACCGGGAAGATGTGGAGCGCCTCATCGAGGAGCTTGATTTCCTGGATGAGGCCGAGGGATCCGCCGAGGATCCGACCCTCAAGGATGAGGAAGAGGCAGAGCGCAAGGCAGAGGCCGCCAGGCTCGCCGCAGCGGAGAAGAAGCGCAAGGCCGCCGAGGCCAAGAAGAGGAAGGCGCGGCGCAAGACCAGGCGGCAGGACGCGCCCCACGCCCTGACCCCGAGCAAGAAGAAGGACAAGCCGATCTACAAGAAGTGGTGGTTCTGGGCGGCCGTGGGTGGCGGCCTCGTGGTGGTGGGCGGCACTGTCGGCATCGTCGCCTGGCAAACCTCTGGCGCTGACGCTCCCGAAGGGAGCCTCGGAACCTTCGACATCCCATGATGAGGCCTGCCATGAGATCCACAATCATCTCCCTCCTTATCCTGCTCCTCTCCGGGCTGCCGGGCTGCGCCGACGACGTGACCGCGGTGCGGTTGGTCATCACCTTCAGCTCCATCAAGCCCACCCAGGTGTCGGTCACCGGAAAAATCGGCGGCCAGACGCGGATCAAGAACGAGCGCTTCCCCAAACCGGCCCGCGCCCTGGCCAGCGGCGACGACATCGTGTTCCGCAACTTCCCGGACACCGACGACGGCAAGGTGCTCAACCTCACCATCAAGGCCTTCAAGAACGCCATCGAGCTCAAGTCCGCGGCCCGCGTGGTCAAGGTGGTGGTGCGCAAGGGCACCGAGGTGAGCGTCACCGCGCACCTGGGCGCCCAGAAGAAGGACGGCGGCGTAGTGGACGGACCACGCAAGGACGGGCCAGGCAAGGAGGCCGGGCCAAAGCCGGACCTGAAGAGAGATATGAAGAAGGACGTGAAGGTGCCCGACCAGGCGCTGCCCGCGGACAAGGGTTGCAAGGTCGGCTCCAAGACCTGCACCAACGGGAACATCGTCTCCTGCGTGGCCACCGACAGCGGCCCGGCCAAGGTGGTGCAGAAGTGCCCCCTGGGCTGCGTGCCAGTGCAGTGCAAGTCAATGGTCCCCTCAAACGGTCTGCCCACCAACTTCCTCGGCTCGGGCACGATCCACTGGGCGCCCACGGCCAAGCTGGTGACCGTCAACACCAGCAACGGGTCCATCTCCGACGGGACCACCGCGCCCCATGTGTTCGTCAGCCAGAAGCTACCCGCCCCGAAGATCATGGCCATCTCCTTCGCCAGCATCAAGATCCCCATGGGGACCATGGTTGAGGTGACAGGGCCCAACGCCCTGGTGGTGGTGGCCTCGGGCAACATCGAGATCAAGGGGATCATCAACGGCTCTGGCAAGGCGTCAACGCCGGGCCCGGGCGGCGGCAACGGCGGCTCCTACTACGCCAACCCGAGCGGGCCGGGAGCAGGGGGCAAGGGGAGCGAGGTGAAGACCGGATTTGGTGGCGGACTGTATACCCTGGGCGGCGGCGCTGGTGGCGTACACGCCGGTGCGGCTGGCGGCGGCGGCACTGGCAAGCTCAGCAACTACAAGGCCCCGGGCGGCTCCCCGGCGGCGCCCTATGGCAAGTCAGAGTTGTCCCCCCTCTACGGGGGCAGCGGCGGCGGCCGCGGCGGCACCTCATCCTCCAAGGGCGCGGCGTACGGCGGCGGCGGCGGCGGGGCCCTGATGCTGGTCTCCGGCACTGAGATCATCATCGGCGACGGCACCAGCGGCGTGGGCGGCATCAACGCGGGCGGGGGCGGCGGCGGGGCCTCGCCCGCCCCCTACGGTGGTGGCGGCGGCGGCGGCTCGGGCGGGGCGATCCTGCTGGAGGCGCCCAAGATCACCCTCAAGAAGGGCTCCACCCTGGCGGTCAACGGGGGCGGCGGCGGCGGCGGCGCGGGCACCAACTTCGGGGCCAAGGCCGGGCAGCCTGGCGACATGGTCTATGCCCCGACTCCGGGTGGGGCGGCGAGCGCGGGCGGCGGCTCGGGCGGCAAGGGCGCGGGCGGCGTCCTCAAGACCGGCGGGCTCGGCGGCGGCGCCGTGGCGGGCGGCGGCGGCGGTGGCAGCGCCGGCATCATCCGCATCAACACCTTCACCGGCGCGGCCACTATCAGTGGGAGCATCAGCGGCGCGATGACCCAGGGCAAGGTTACCGTCACACCCTGACCCGCGCGGCTGTCTAACAGGTTATGAGCGAGAGTAAGACTCGGTCCGGAACCTGGGAGTACATGCGCTACCGAGCGCGCATGGCCGGCCTGCGCATGGCCAACATGATGCGCGACCTCGGCATCTCCCTGCCCCCCAGGGCGCGCCTGGTTTACCACCCTGACTACGTGATAACCGGCCGCTCCTGGTCCGCCCGGCACGCCTTTGATCCGCGGCGGCCCCAGCGCATCGTTGAACAGCTCGGCGAGGCGGGCGTGCTCGGCGAGGGCATGGTGCTCAGCCCCGAGCCGTGCTCTCCGGAGCAGCTCCAGCTGGTGCACACCGAGGGCTTCCTGGAGGAGATCAACGACCCGGCCCGGCTGGCCGAGCTGCTCTTTGTGCGCCAGGACGAGCTCACCCTGGACGATCCCCTGCGGCCCTTCCTGCTCCAGGCGGGCGGCACCCTTCTGGCCTGCCGGGAGGCGGTTGAGGGGGGCGTGCCGGTGTTCAACCTGGGCGGCGGCTTCCACCACGCCCAGCGCGACCGGGCCGAGGGGCTCTGCCCCATCAATGACGTGGCGGTGGCTATCCGGGTGGTGCAGGAGGAGCGCCTGGCCCGGCGCGTGCTGGTGGTGGATCTCGACTACCACCAGGGCAACGGCACCGCCCTGATCTTCCGCGAAGACGAGGAGGTCTTCACCCTGAGCGTGCACGGCCAGAACTGGTCCCAGGTGGAGGGGAAGGAGAACACCATCGATCTGGAGCTGCCCGAGGGGGTGAAGGATGAAGCCTACCTGGAGGCGGTGCGCGCAGCCCTGGACCGCGCCTTTCAGCGCTTCCGGCCCCACCTGGCCATCTACCTGGCCGGGGCTGATGTTCACCGGGAGGACACGCTGGGCGGCTTCGCTGTCACCGAGGAGGGGATCCTCTCCCGCGACCTGATGGTGCTTGAGTACCTGGAACAGCGGGCGGTGCCGGTGGCCGTCACCCTTGCGGGCGGGTACTGGCCCATGGCCTGGTCAGCCGCCTACAACATGATCTACTCCCGTATCACCGGCGGGCGCATCCACACCTCACTGCGGCCCACCAACCTCCGGTCGCAGTTCCGCCGCAAGCAGCGCACCCTGGATCCGGCCCAGCTCAAGAAGGGCGCCGGCGCCCAGGAGATCACCGCGGAGTCGCTGGAGGATCTGCTGCAACACAGACACGGCAGCAGCAGCTCCGGGCTCTTCCTGGACTACTACAGCCCGGAGGGCATGCGCCTCGGCCTGGAGCACTACGGCTTCCTCGGCCTGCTGCGGGAGCGCGGCTACGACGAGCTGCTCCTCTCCATGGACACCGACGATCCGCAGCGGCAGATCCTGCGGGTGCACTTCGACCGCAAGCACCCGGACAACCTGCTGGTGGAGCTGGTGGCGCGCTTCCGCACCCTCACCTCGTCGGCAGAGGCGGTGGAAGAGGGGGCGGAAGAAACCTACCGCATGGTGTGCATCGATTGGATGCTCATGCAGAACCCCCGGGCCAGCTTCACCCTGGACCGGCGCCGTCTGCCAGGCCAGCAGCACCCCGGCCTCGGGCTGGGCCGCTGGACCGTCGAGCTGCTGCGGCTCATGGCCGAGCGCCTCAAGTGCACTGGCCTGATGAACATCCCGCAGCACTATCACAACGCCTACCTCTACTCCAAGCAGATGCTCTGCTTCGACCCGGAGGACCAGGGCTACCTGGAGGCGATGAAGCGGGACCTGTCGACGCTCCCTCTGGTGGAGACCAGCGAGGCCATCGACAGCGGCGCCCTGCGCATGGAGGGCCGCGAAGGGCCCGTGTCATGGGAGGGCCAACCCCAGGTCATGCCCGTGCAGCCGGCGCTGAACCAGTACTTCGTCCGGCCCGGGTATATCGAGGCCGTGGCGGCGGCTCGGGAGAAGTTCAGGTTCCGGCTGGCCTGATTTGCGCTTGCCCTCGCACTCGCGCTTGCCCTCCTCGCCCTGAACCCTCTACCCCTTACCCCACGTCCACCCGAACCCGCTCCACCTTCCGGCACTTGCCGGTCTGGTCGTCGATATCAAACACCGCCCCGCACACCCGCACATCCCCCTTGGCCGTGCTCCAGTTGGTGGGCCGCATGGTGGTGAACCGCTTGAGCACCGGGCCGGCGCGCATGCCGATGACCGAGCGGTAGGGGCCGCTCATGCCCAGGTCGGTGATGTAGCCGGTGCCGCCGGGCAGCACCTCCTCGTCGGCGGTGGGCACATGGGTGTGGGTGCCGAAGATGGCGCTCACCTTGCCGTCCAGGTGCCAGCCCAGGGCCCGCTTCTCGCTGGTGGCCTCGGCGTGCATGTCCACCAGGATTAGCCGGGTCTCCTTGCGCAGCTCCTCAACCGCGGCCATGCCCTGGCTGAAGGCGCAGCCCACGGGCTCCATGAAGGTCTGCCCCTGCAGGTTGAGCACCCCCACCTTGTGCCCCGACGGCGTGTCGAACACCCCATACCCTCGCCCGGGCGCGGGCTCCGGGTAGTTGAGCGGACGCAGCAGCCGCGGCTCCTGGTCGAAGTAGGGCACAAGCTCCTTGTACCTCCACAGGTGGTTGCCCCCGGTGAGCACGTCGGCGCCGGCGTCCAGCAAGTCCCTGGCCGTCGCCGGCGTGAGGCCGATGCCCCCGGCCGCGTTCTCCGAGTTCACCACCACCAGGTCGAGGCCGTGCTCATGGCGCAGGTCGGGCAGGGTGGCGGCGAGGGCGCGGCGGCCCACGCCCCCGACGACGTCGCCGATACAGAGCGCCTTCATGGGATTGACTCCTAGTTTGCGATGGATGAAGCGCGCGTCTCGCGCAGCACGCAGATCTTGATCTGGCCCGGGTAGGCCAGCTCCGCCTCCACCTTGGCCGCGATCTCCTTGCTCGTCATGACCGCCATCTTGTCGTCGATGGTCTTACTATCCACGATGACCCGCACCTCGCGGCCGGCCTGGATGGCGTACGCCCTGTCCACGCCCTTGAAGGAGGTGCAGATCTTCTCCAGGTCGTGCAGCCGCGAGACATAGGTCTGCAGCCGCTCGCGCCTGGCGCCCGGGCGCTGGGAGCTGAGCCGGTTGGCCGCGTCCACGATGACATCGATGGGCGTGTTGGCTGGCTCCTCGCCGTGGTGGGCCAGGATGGCGTGAACGACCTCCGCCTTTTCGCCGTACTTGCGCGCGAGGTCCGCGCCAACCTTGGCGTGGGATCCCTCCACCTCGTGGTCCACGGCCTTGCCGATGTCGTGCAGCAGCCCGGCCCGCCGCGCAAGCTTGACGCTGAGCCCCAGCTCGTTGGCCATGAGGCCAGCCAGGTAGCCCACCTCACTGGAGTGGAGCAGCAGGTTCTGGGCGTAGCTGGAGCGGAACTGCAGCTCGCCCAACAGCTTGACCAGCTCGCCGTTGACCCGGTGCAGGCCGAGATCGAACACCGCCTGCTCTCCCGCCTCCCGGTTGGCCTGAGCCACCTCCTCCTCACACCGCCGGGACACCTCCTCGATGCGGGAGGGGTGGATCCGCCCGTCGGCGATGAGCCGGGTGAGGGTGAGCCGCGCTGCCTCCCGGCGCACCGGGTGGAAGCAGGAGATGATCACCGCCTCCGGGGTGTCGTCGATGATCAGATCCACCCCGGTGGCCGCCTCCAGGGCGCGGATATTGCGGCCTTCACGGCCGATGATGCGCCCCTTCATCTCGTCGTTGGGCAGGTTCACCACCGCCACGGTACGCTCGGTGACGTACTCGCTGGCGAAGCGCTGCACAGCGTTGGCGATGATGGTGATGGATCGCTCCCTGGCCTCCGCCTCGGTCTTCTTTTCGATCTCCCGGATCTGGGACGCGGCCATCTCCTTGGCCTCTTCGGTGGTCTGGCGCACAAGCTGATCCCGGGCCTGATCCCGGGTCATGGCGGCCAGCTCCTCGAGGCGCCTGGTGGCCTTCTCGAGCAGCTCCTGGGCCTGGCGGGCGTTGGTCTCCGCTGCCTTCTCCCGGCCTCCCAGGTCATTTTCCTTCTTCTCTAGGTCCTTCTCCTTGTTGGACAGCAGGTCCCCTTTACGTTCCAGGTTCTCCTCACGCTTGAGCAGCCGTTCCTGTCGTTTCTGCAGCTCCGCCACACGTTCGCGGCTCTCCCGCTCCGCCTCACTCTTGGCGCGGAAGACGACCTCCTTGGCCTCAAGGTCGGAGTTCCTCTGGAGGGACTCTGCCTCGGCCTTGGCGGACTTGAGCAGCTTATCGGCCTGCGACTGGGCGGTACCGACCCGTCGCTTCTCGCTCCTGCGTTGATAGAAGACACCTGCAAGGACCCCGGCGACCAGCGCCAGCAAGGAGACGATCACGACAACAATTGCTGACACGCGATTGGCTCCTGCCAGGGGTATTTTCCCGGCTGTTGGGGTTAACGCACGCGCCCCTGTCGGCACGCGTACGCAGGCGCCCTACGCTATCACCAAATGTAAAAAAAACAATCGGCTAGGGGTGCTCGGAGGCAGAAAAAGGAGGGCAAAAGGCGAAAAAAATCCCCGCACCGCCGTGTGGCCAGGGCATGTCGAACTGGTTTGGTTCGAAACCCACGTGGGCGCTCCATTCAAGCTTCAGGCAAAGGCCCGCAAGGGGCTTGCCACCACCTGAAGAGGGAGCTCCCTTTGCTCGAGGTGTTGGTCCGGTTAGCCTTTCTCACTTAGACCATCACAAACGGTGCAGGGATACTCGTTATCGAGTTGTCAGTTAGTTCCCCTTGAGTCGGGTCACCTCCTGGTCAATTTGTTCCATGACAGCCCGAGACCTCTCGGCCACGGTCTGCTTCAGGTCATCCATGCTCTTGCGATGCTGGAACAGCTCGTCCGTGATTTGCAGCGCCGCCAGGATGACCTGGCTCTGGGTAGCAGCGGGGCGGGGCGTGCTCTGGACCTCGCGAATTGCCTTGTCCAGGTAGGCGCCGAGCTCGAGGATGTACGACTCCTCAGCGTCGCTCTTGATGACGTATCGCTGACCCGCGATATGTACGACCACTGACGGCTTACCCATAAGTAAGATGGTAGGTACGCAGGCTGCATTATGTCAATGTGAGGAACTGTAGGCGTCCCATAATAAAACCCTCGAGGAACCTCTCAATTCAGCCCAAATCTCCGACGGTCGATTGCTTGACAAGGGGGGACCCGTTTGCTAGATGTCCATGCGCCTCCGGGCCCATAGCTCAGTTGGCAGAGCAGCAGACTTTTAATCTGTTGGTCGAAGGTTCGAATCCTTCTGGGCTCACTGAAGCAAGGAGTAGTAAGTCAGTCCCCATCGTCTAGCCTGGCCAAGGACACCGGCCTTTCACGCCGGCGACACGGGTTCAAATCCCGTTGGGGACGCCACTCAAGGCGCCGTTAATCGGCGCCTTTTCTTTTGGGTACACCTGGTGTTTGCGTCATGTTTGCGTTGGATTGCGAATCCAGCGCCGCAATATGCTCCGCTCCACCACCCGGCGCCAGGTGCGCGTACCGCATGGTGGTGGTGATGCTGGCGTGCCCCAGCCACTCCTGAACCTGTCTGATGGGCGTTCCCGTCGCCACCAGGTTTGACGCGAAGCTGTGCCGCAGGTCATGCCACCGTATCCGGCGCAGCCCTGCCCGTCGACAGGCGCCCCACAGGGGCTCGTGGAGCTGCGCCATGGACAGGTGCGATCCGTCCGTCCGGCAGAAGATCAGCGGCCCGCGCAAGTGCCGGAACGACTTCAACGCTGATTGCAGGCTGGCGGTCATGGGCACCCGGCGTCCCTTTCCGCTCTTGGTGGGGCCGGTGCGGCCCCCCACCCAGGCGCGGCGGAATACTACCTGCCGGCTCTGCCAGTCGAGGTCACCCCACTCCACCGCGAGCTGCTCCCCAGCACGGGCGCCGGTGTGAAGGGCGAACAACAACAGCGTGCGCTCCTCCGAATCCCGGCCAGCCTTGACCAGCGCGTCTGCTTCCTCCCGGTTGAAGTAGTCCCATTCCGGATCTGGCACCTTCACTTTGGGCAGGCGTGGCACGGCGGGCAGGAGATCCCATTCAACGGCAGATGCAAGGATGCGCCGTAGGGTTGCCCGCACGTTGTTGATCGTCTTGGGCGCCAGCTCTTGCTCACGGAGCCCGGCGAACAGCTTGTCCACCTGGCGGCACTTAATGCGGTCCAGGCGCTTTGAGCCCAGGGCGGGCTCCAGGTACAGGCGCCAGTGGTTCTTCTTCTCCTGTACCGTCCTGGGGCGGTTCCCGGCCGCTGCGGGGTACACAGGCAGCCATTGCTCCTCAACAAAGGTCTTGAGTGTGGGCACCTCCTTTTTGTCAAACGTGCCGGCCAGCAGTTCTTGTCTCACCTGGCGTTCAAACTGCTCCGCCCCCCGCCGGGTTTGCACCGGCGAAGTCCGAGTAACACGTTGCTCCCGGCCGTCAGAGTGTGTGAAACAGATATCCACGGTCCATTTGTTCCTGCTGTTGCGTCTTACGCTCACGGGTCAGTCCCCTCCCGCGAAGCGCAACCTTGGCCCAACCAAGTTAGCACGGCGTCCCGGCTCACCCGCAGCGTCCGCCCCACCCGGCGCACCCCCGGCAGCTCCCCCCGACGGGCGGCCTGGTAAGCGGCGCCCCGACTGATTCTGAGTAGGCGTGCCACCTCCTCCACCGTGAGAACTGGCGGTAAGGTGTACAAGTCCAGCGGCACAGGGGCGGTCATGTCACTTTTTGTGGGCAATACGCACCATGACAGGTCAGAACGGGAGGTCGGAATGCTCTAGCTGGTGCAACAGTTCCACCGCGTACTGGCGCTCGATTACCCCGCTCATGATATGGGCGGCAGCCTCATTGCTCAGTCCTCGGTGCGCGGCCAGCAGTCGTAGGGCCAGCGTGGCGTCAATGTTCTCCCTCCATTCGGGCGCGGCCTTGGGGTGCTTCGGCTCTCTGTCGGGCGCCACGAACCAGCGAGGCTCACCAGGGCCACGAGGGGAGCCTCCCAGGTCAAAACATAGGCACAGGCCAGGGCCAATGGGCCAGGGGTACTCAGGCAGCTTGGGGCGTTTCTTGGTCATTGAAATTCTCCTATTGGCTGAAGGAATGGGCGCAGCGCCCGTGGCTTAAATTGAGGTGTTGGGGCGTTGGGGCGTTGTGCACCCCTATAGGGGGTGCGCACCATTCCACCCCACCTTGCGCGTTTGGGGTTGAATGTAATTCCCTTCCATTCCACCCCAACGGACGGAGAGAAGAGAAAAGCAAACTGAGCCAGGAGGTCATTTGGCCACCTCCATGAGTTTACCGTCGCCCAGCTTCACCTTGCCCTGCTCTTCAAGGCGCCCGAAGTAACGGTTGAACTTGCCGTGGTCCCACCCCAGTTTTTTTGCCCCCTTGCTCCGAGTGA
Source organism: uncultured Kofleriaceae bacterium (assembly GCA_964497805.1). Taxonomy (GTDB): domain Bacteria; phylum Myxococcota_A; class Polyangia; family CAZCFB01; genus CAZCFB01. The sequence goes on along the minus strand of CAZCFB010000043.1, from coordinate 27 downwards.
TGGTTCCGGATGTTTGCTTTATCAGCT
>CAZCFB010000042.1:21599-33386 GCA_964497805.1 uncultured Kofleriaceae bacterium | reverse complement strand
TGTTGAAAGACCAGCAGCGTTTTGACCTGATCTATATTGATCCGCCCTTCGCCACCGGGGACCAGTTCTTCCGCGGGCGGGATCCTGGATCTGGCGAATCCTCCCGCCCCGCGGCCTACTCGGATCGCTGGACCAGAGGCCTCGCCGGGTACCTGGACATGATGGCCCCGCGTCTCCAGCTCATGCGCGAGCTGCTGGACGAGCGGGGCAGCCTGCTGGTGCATGTGGACCACAGGGCCAGCAGCCACCTCCGCCTGCTGCTGGACGAGATCTTTGGGCCCGACGCCCTGGTCAACGAAATCGCCTGGTGCTATGGCGGCGGCGGCGCGCCCCGGAAGCGATACCCGCGCAAGCACGACACGATCCTGTGGTACGCCCGGGGCAAGGAGTGGATCTTCAACCGCCAGTACCGGCCCTACACCAAGGGCACCAGGAAGCGCGGGCTCACCCGGGTCAAGGGCGACCGGTACAAGCTGCGGCCAGAGGGCGCGGGCCTGGACGACTGGTGGACCGGGAAGCAGGTTCAGAAAATACTGAGCCCCACCGCGGCCGAGAACCTCAAGTACCCCACGCAGAAGCCGGAGGGGCTGCTGAGAAGGATCGTCGCCGGGCACTCCGACCCGGGGAGCCTGGTGGGTGACTTTTTCTGCGGCTCGGGAACGACCCTGGCCGTGGCCCACGAGCTCGGGCGGCGCTGGGTGGGGTGCGACGCCGGGCAGCTGGCGATCCAGACCTGCCGAAAGCGCCTGGCCGGGCAGGCGGCGTTTGAGCTGCTGGTGGATGAGGCAGCGGAGCGCGGGCCGGGCCTGACCGGCTGGCGCGCGCGCCTGGAGGACGGCGAGCTGAACATCCACCCACCAGCCGGGCAGGATGGGCCGGATTTCTGGGCCGTGGACTGGGACCACGACGGGGAGACATTTCGGGCCGGGTGGTCTTGTGGAGCCACGAGGAAGGTGCCGGCGGTGTTGGCGGTGGAGGTGCCGGCGAGGGTTGGGGAGGTTGCTGTCCTGGTGGTGACCTCGGATGGGGCGGAGGGGGTCATAAGGGTTTAGTGGAGAGGGGTAGTGGGCTGGGGCCATGGCCTGGGCCGGGGCCAGGGGTTCGCATTCGACCCTGTTTCGTGTTTTGGTACGCAACGTGCGATTCGTTCTACTTTTATCGCTTCTCATGACCGTGCTCGCCTCGGGGTGCCCCCGTCCGGGCGCGGTCTCCACCGGGCCACCGCCGCCCAGGAGGAACCCCGCCGTGTCCGACAAGCTGAGCAATGGCCTGAACGTGGTCGTCCAGGAGAACCACTCTGCCCCTGTTGTGGCCCTCCAGATGTGGGTCAACACGGGCAGCTCCTCCGACCCGGTGGGCAAGGAGGGCATGGCCCATGTGCTGGAGCACATGATCTTCAAGGGGACGGCCAGCCGCTCCGAGGGACAGATCGCGCGGGAGATAGAGGGCGCCGGCGGGCAGATCAACGCCTGGACCTCACATGACCAGACGGTCTTCCATGTGATCATCGCCAGCCGGTTCTTCGACCGCGCGGTGGAGGTGTTGTCCGACGCTCTGCAGAACGCGCGGTTTGACAGCGCGGACCTGGCGCGGGAGCTCCAGGTGATTCAGGAGGAGATCAAGATGGGGGAGGACTCCCCCGGCAAGGTGGTGGCGCAGCAGCTGTTCGGCGCTGCCTACCGCCGGCACAGTTACCGGCGGCCGGTCATCGGCAAGGCGGCCTCGGTGCGCAAGATGTCCCGGGCGGACGTGGTGGCCTTCCACAAGAAGTTCTACACGCCGGCCAACATGACCCTCGTGGTGGTGGGTGACGTCACCAGGGCACAGGTCAAGCGCCAGGTGGATCGGCACTTCAAGCTGAAGGGAAAGAAGGGCAAGGCGCCCGCGGTGCAGGGATCCAGGGAGCCGTCACAGCGCAAGCTGCGGGTGGTGACGCGGCACCGGCCGGGCCAGGAGGTCCACCTCTCCCTGGGCTTCCGTATCCCGGGCCTTGAGGACCCGGCCACCCCCGTGCTCGATCTGGCGGCCATTGTGCTGGGCGAGGGGGAGAGCTCGCGCCTTGTGCGCCGGGTGAAGAACGAGCGCCAGCTGGTGACCCATGTGCAGGCGTACGCCTACACCCCGCGGGACCCAGGGCTGCTCGTGATCTCTGCCTCGGCCACGCCGGAGAAGCTGGAGGAGGCGGTGGAGGCCATGATGGTGGAGGTGCTCCGCCTGGGCCGGGGCGAGGTGGCCGCCGACGAGCTGCGCCGGGCAAAGACCATCGTGGAGAGCGACGCGGTCTACCAGAAGGAGACTGTGCAGGGGCAGGCGCGCAAGCTCGGCTACTACCACACCGTGGCCGGCGGGGCGGCCTTCGAGCAGCGCTACAACCGGCGGGTGGCGGGAACCACCGCCAAGCAGCTCCGGGCCGTGGCCGACACCTATCTGCAGGCCAGCGGGCTCACCATCTCCATTGCCGGGCCGAGCAAGGATGAATCCAAGAAGGCTGGCGACCTGGCCGCCGCGGCGCGCCGGGCCGTGGAGCGCGCCGCCGCCCGGGTGCTGCGCGTCGGCAAGGCGGAGCGGCGCAATGAGGGGCGGGTCCTGCGGGTGAAGCTGCCCAACGGCGCGCGCCTGCTGGTGCGCCAGGACAGCACCGTGCCCCTGGTCTCCCTGCGCGCGGCCTGGCTGGGCGGCCTGCGCTACGAGAACGCCCGCAACAACGGGATCAACAACCTGCTGGCCGCGCTGATCACCCGGGGCACAACCAGCCGCAGCGCCCACCAGGTCAACGAGGCCATCGAGAAGATGGCGGGCGCCATCAGCGGCTTCTCGGGCTTCAACAGCTTCGGCATCCAGGCCGAGCTGCTGGCCAGCAACTGGGAGCTGGGGCTGGAGATCCTGGCCGACTGCGCCTTGCACCCGGCTCTGGAGGAGCGCGAGGTGGAGCGGGCACGACGCCAGGCCGTGGAGGACATCCTGGCCCAGCAGGACAGCCCGGGCGCCGTGGCCATGGAGCTGTTCTCGCGCACGTTGTTCCGCAAACACCCGTACCGCTTCAGCATGCTCGGCAAGGCGGAGACTGTCTCGGGCATCACCCGGGGAAGCCTGTTGCGCTACTTCCGCCGCCACTTCAGCCCTGGACGGGTGGTTATATCGGTGGTTGGGGATGTGGACGCGGAGCGGGTGAGCTTCAAGTTCGCGCAGCTCTTCGGCGTGGCCGAGCGGGCCAGGGTGGCGCCGCCGAAGGTGCCGGCCGAGCCCATGCGCCAGGCCCCGGAGGACAAGTTTCATATCCTGGACCGTCAGCAGGCGCACCTGGTGCTGGGTTACCCGGGGACCAGCGTCAGGCGAAAGGACCGCTTCGCCGTCGAGGTGCTGGCCAACCTCCTGTCCGGCCAATCGGGGCGGCTCTTTGTGCAGCTCCGCGAGCGAAAGGGCCTGGCCTACAACGTGGGCGCCTTCTCCATGGAGGGCCTGGAGCCCGGCTACTTCGCCGTGTACATGGCCACCAGCCCGGAGAACCTCAAGGCAGCCCTGGAGGGTATCGAGGCCGAGCTTGAGCTGGTGCGGGAGAAGGCCGTGAGCCAGGAGGAGCTGCGGCGGGTGCAGCGCTTCATGGTGGGCTCCTACGAAACCTCACTGCAGCGCAAGTCCACGGTGGCCACGTACCTGGCCTTTGGCGAGCTGTACGGAATGGGGCACCAGAGCTACACAAAATACGCCGAGCAGGTCATGGCGGTGACTCCCGAGGCAGTCAAGCGCGCGGCCCGCCGCTACCTGCGCCCGGATCGGCGGGTGGTGAGCGTGGTCAAGCCGGAGGAGTACAGCCCCGGCGCGGCCAAGGCGCTGCCCAACGACCGCCAGGCCGGGATCCTCAAGCCGGACGCAAAGCGGCCCAAGAGACGGCGGAGGCATGGGAAGAAGGCGAATCGGAAGAAGGGGAAGCGGAAGAAGAAGTAGGGGACGCTAGCGGAAAGTCCTCAGGACCCTGAGCAGGGGGTAGGTGGCCCGGCAGCCGGTTTTGGCCTCCAGGCGGGCCAGGCGATGCTGGGTTCGGGTCAGGGCATTCTGGCCGATGACGAAGCCCGCGCCGAAGAGGAGCGACACCGCTCCGGCCACCCAGCCCAGGGGAGTACCCTGCATGGCCGGGTGGCCCCGGGTGAGCAGCCAGGCGCAGGCCGCCACCACCGAGAGGGAGATCAGAGTCCAGTTCTGCCGGGAGAGCTCCACCAGGTTCCAGCGCAGCCGCGCCATCTCCTCGAATTGCTCCCGCCGCGTTTCTTGTTTTGATGTTTTCATTGAGCCACCTGACATGGTGGCATATATCCTACATTGACCTACCCTGTTGGTCTAATTTTCCACCCGGCGGCGGGCCACAAGAGGCAGGACAAGCAGCAGGAGCCAGACCAGGGCCAGGCGGCTGCCGGCGCTCCGCCCCGCGGCCACGGCGCACCCCGTCTCCGCGTACTCCTTCTTCATGTTCGTGGGCTTGCACACCCAGGGGTCGATGGGCTTGGGATAAGTTTCGCAGACCGCCTTGACGTCGTCGCCGGTCAGGGAACGCTTCTTGGTTTCGCCCTCATCTGCCAGGAAGTACATGGTGGCGTCCTTCATGGCCTGGGTAACCTTGGAGGAGCCGCACTTGGGGATCTTGTTGCCCTTGTCGTCCTCGGGCGGGGTCTTGTAGGTGCCATCGTCGCAGTTATGGTCAAAGCCCAACACATGACCCATCTCGTGGGTCAGGGTGTTCTCGATGTCGTGGCGCATGGCCTGCCCCGTGGCGGAGAAGCGCAGGTGCTGACCGTTGAACACGATGTCCGCGTCCAGGATGCGGCCGTCATCTCCCTCGCCCTTGTTCTCCTTCAGTTCCACGAAGGAGACCTTGGTCAGCGCCACGGCGTGGCGGTTGTAGGTCCAGCCGGACTCCACCCAGGTGATGATGTTCTCGTTGTCCCCTTCAGAGTCGTATGCGGCCTTCAGCCCCTTCTTGGAGGCAAGCTCCTTGAAGGTAATGTAGGAGCAGGACTTGGTGGCGTTGTACCAGTTGAGCCACGCCTTGCGCGTAGCCTTGATGTCAGCGTCGCCGGCCACATCGTCGCTGCCGTTGGCGTCGATGCGCATGTAGAGGCAGTTGGTCTTGCGCCATACGATGGGCGTGCCGTTGGCGTTGCGCGTGTACACGTAGGCCTCGGCAGGGGAGGGGGCCAGCGCGGCCAACAGGAGCGTCAGGATCAGCGCACGAGGCATCGGCCCTGCTCCTTTCCGCACTGCTTGCGGGCCTTGACCACCCGCTCCTTGAAGCGGACGAGCTCCTCGGTGATGGGCCGGGAGGCCACGCTCTTGAGCCCGCCAGCGCTCTTCTTCACCAGCGCCGCCCCGCCCAGGCGCTGGCGCACATGGGCCTTGCCGTCCTGCTGCACCAGGTCGAACACGCCCTGGTTCATGCCCACCACCCAGCGGTGCCCCTGGCGCTGCTCCAGGAAGAGCACCAACCGCTCACCCTTGCGCAGGCGCGGGGCGCCCGCCACATGCATCCGGACGTTGCCCACCTTGCCGCCCAGGGTGCGCACCTTGATGGTCTGACCAGCGGCCGGGCCCTGGCGGCCCAGCAACCCCCGCTCAACCCGCAGGGTGGTTTCTGTGTCGATGGAGCGGCGATCCTCGCTCCAAAAACCGCGCGAGGAGACAACCTCGGCCTCCACGACGGCCTCGGCGTGGGCCACAAGGTTCTTCAGCTCCAGCTTGAGCAGCACCGACCCGCGGGCCGGCCCGGGCAGCAAGAGCAGCAGGGAAAAGAGCAAGAATAAGGCGGGGAACTTCATCATCACCTCTCGGCAACCAATTTAGCACGCATTGACCACCCCTGGCCCTTCTGTTAAGCACCCGAGCATGCTTGATAAAGACCAAAAAGAGGTGAGGGTGCGCATCGCGCCGAGCCCCACCGGAGACCCCCACGTGGGCACCGCTTACGTGGCCCTGTTCAACTACGCCTACGCCCGCCACCACGGCGGCAAGTTTGTGCTGCGCATCGAGGACACCGATCGCGCCCGCTCCAGCGAGGCTTCGGAGCAGGCGATCCTGCGCGCCCTGGGCTGGCTCGGCCTGGAGTGGGACGAGGGGCCGGACAAGGGCGGCGACTTCGGCCCATACCGCCAGTCCGAGCGCAGCGCCATCTACACCGAGCATGTGAACATGCTGCTGGACGGAGGCCACGCCTACCGCTGCTTCTGCACCCCGGAACGCCTGACCGAGCTGCGCAAGGAGCAGCGCGCGGCCAAGCAGGACCCGGGCTACGACGGCCTGTGCAAGGCCCTGGGCCCCGAGGAGTCCGCCTCCCGCGCGGCCAACGGGGAGCCCCACGTGGTGCGCCTCAAGATGGACCGCACCGGCGAGACCGTGTTGCGCGACGGCCTGCGCGGCGAGGTTGTGCTGCCCAACACCATGAGCGACGACCAGGTGCTGCTCAAGAGCGACGGCATGCCCACCTACCACCTGGCCAACGTGGTTGACGACCACCTGATGGGGATCACCCATGTGATTAGGGCCGAGGAGTGGATCTCCAGCGCGCCCAAGCACCTGCGCCTGTACGAGGCGTTCGGCTGGGAGCCGCCGGTGTTCATCCACCTGCCCCTGCTGCGCAACAACGACAAGAACCGCTCCAAGATCTCCAAGCGCCGCAACCCGGTGAGCCTGGAGTACTACAAGGAGTCCGGCGTGCTGCCCGAGGCGATGGTCAACTTCCTCGGGCTCATGGGCTGGTCCTTCGGCGACGACCAGGAGAAGTTCAGCCTGGAGCAGATGGTTGAGCGGTTCGACCTGGTGCCGGGCAGCGTGGGCCTCTCCGGCCCGGTGTTCGACCTGGAGAAGCTGAACTGGCTCAACGGCCAGTACCTGCACGAGATGAGCGACGAGCAGCTGGTGGACCGGCTGCTGGCCTGGCAGCTCAACCGCGACTACCTGCTCAAGCTCATGCCCCTGGCCCGGGAGCGGATCCGCCGGCTGGACGAGTTTATCCCGCTCACCGAGTACTTCTTCTCGGGCGACCTGGACTACGAGCCGGTCAAGGACCTGCTCAAGCCCAAAAAGCGCACAGGCCCCGAGACGGCCAAGATGCTCAAGAAGCTGCTGGATCGGCTGGACGCTGACCGGGAGTGGATCCCGGATGAGATGGAGCAGATGTTCCGCGACTTCACCGAGGAGATGGGGTGGAAGACGCGTGAGGTGTTCATGACCGTGCGCGTGGCCGTCAGCGGGCGCAAGGCGTCGCCGCCCCTGTTCGACACCATGGTGGTGGCCGGGCGGGAGCGCTCACGCAGGCGCCTGCGCCAGGCCATGGCTTACCTGAAGACAATCAAGTGAGGGGGGGCGGTTCGTGCAGGGACTGATCACATGGCCGTGGGCCCTCACCATGGGGCTCTTCTACCTGGCCACCACCTACCTGACCCACCAGAACAAGGTGGCCGGCGCGGTGGTGTTGATCATGGGCCTGATCGCCTTCCACCGCCCCCTGGGGCGGCTGCTGGGCGGCACCCTGCTGGACAGCTGGCGGCTGCTCAACCGCGAGGCGCGCCGGGAGCAGGCCGCGGCCAAGCTGGAGGGCAAGGACCGCGACTTCGATTACCGCCCCCTGGTGGTGCTCTCCGTCTCGGCCGTGGCCCTCACCGCCATCGAGTACTTCGGTGACCGCAGCACATACTCGCAGTTCCTCAACCGCTTCGCGCCTGACTTCTTCCAGCACAAGTACTACGAGCTCTCCACCTACGCCTACTGGACATGCTTCCGCCTGCTGGGCTACGTGGCCATCCCCTGGATCTCGGTGCTCTTCATGCCAGGGGAGCGGATCCGCGACTACGGCCTGTCGCTCAAGGGGGCGTGGAAGCACACCTGGATCTACGTGCTGCTCTTCCTCATCGTGCTGCCGTCGGTGGTGATGGTTTCGTACACGAAGGCGTTCCAGCACACCTACCCCTTCTACAAGCTGGCCAGCCGCTCATGGTTCGACTACCTGTCGTGGGAGGTGCTCTACGCCCTGCAGTTCTGGGCGCTGGAGGTGTTCTTCCGCGGCTATATGATCCACCCCCTCAAGCGGAGTATGGGCTCGTACGCCATCTTCTGCATGGCCGTGCCGTACTGCATGATCCACTACCACAAGCCCCTGGCCGAGGTGCTGGGCGCGGTGGTGGCCGGCGTGGTGCTCGGCACCCTGAGCCTGCGCACAGGCTCCATCTGGTGCGGCGTGCTGATCCATGTGAGCGTCGCCTGGAGCATGGACGGGCTCTCCATGGCCCAGACAATGGGCTGGCCCGGGCAGCACTTCCGGGTTCCGTCGTAGTAAACTCGCGCGGTCGCATTTCAAGCTATTCCGGAAAAGGAAGTGCTCATGACTCGTCGTCTGTATCTCGGAGTCTCTCTTGCTCTGCTTGTGGCTTTGTCCGGGGGGTGTGGTGATCCAGAAGACGGGCTGTCTCCGCCTGTTTCGAGCCTGACGCAGCACGGGACGGTGGCGCCGTTTCCCAAGCTCCTGGCCTCGGATGGCGCGGCTTACGATCAGTTCGCCTACGCCGTCTCGGTGAGCGGCGACACCGCCCTGGTCGGCGCGATGTATGACGACGACAGGGGCATGAATTCGGGCTCGGTGTATGTGTTCAGCCGCGCCGGATCCGGCTGGAGCGAGCAACAGAAACTCACCGCCTCGGACGGCGCCATGGCCGACAGTTTTGGTTCTTCAGTCTCCGTGAGCGGGCAGGTGGCGCTCATTGGCGCGTCAGGGAGCGACCATCGGGCGACCAATGCAGGCTCGGCTTATGTCTTTGCCCGCAGTGGCACCACCTGGAGCGAGCAGCAGAAAATCACGGCCGCGGACGGTGCGACCAACGACATGCTCGGCCACGCGGTATCAGCCATGGGGAGTACCGCCCTTGTCTCGGCTCACTTCGACGATGATCGAGGATCCGGTTCAGGCTCGGTCTATGTTTTTGAACGCGCCGGCACCACCTGGAGCCAGAAGCAGAAGTTGACCGCTTCCGACGGCGGCGTTGACCACTACTTCGGGTTTTCGGTTGCGTTGGATACGGACGCTGCCCTGGTGGGAGCCTACTGGGATGACGATCGCGGCATTGAGTCTGGCTCGGCCTATCTGTTTGAACGCGTGGGGACCACCTGGAGTCAGCAACAGAAGTTCACCGCCTTTGATGGCGCCACGAAGGATAACTTCGGCAACGCCGTGAGCATCAGCGGGAATTCTGTCCTGGTGGCCGCGCGATACGATGACGACAGGGGGACAGATTCTGGTTCGGCTTACGTCTTCACCCGCACCGGCACCGCATGGAGCCTGGAGCAGAAAATCACCGCCCCGGATGGTGAGGCCAACGACTATTTCGGCATCTCGGCGGGGTTGGCCGGGGGGCAAGCCGTCATGGGAGCGCAGGGCGACGATGACCATGGAGCGTCCTCGGGCTCGGCCTATGTCTTCGCCCGAAGCGGCACCGCATGGAGCCAGCGAAACAAGCTCACCGCCAGTGACGGCGAGGCCAAGGAAAATTTTGGCAACATGGTGGCGTTGAGCGGCGGCACGGTGCTGGTTGGGGCTCGGGCGGACGATGACAAGGGCACCTACTCGGGCTCGGCCTACCTCTTCTCGCTCTGCCAGAACACCACGCTGGTCAACAGCGCCCTGGAAACCAAGGTGACGGGGCATAACGCCGGCGCGGGCGCACACTTCGGTACTTCGGTTTCGGTGAGCGGGAACACCGCCGTCGTGGGCGCTCCTGATCGGAGCCAGGGCGCCGGGTGGGGCTTCATCTACAGCAGGAGCGGCACCGGCTGGACCTACGTGAGGAACATCGTGCCCAACGACGGCGCCATCACCGACCAACACAGCTTCTCGGTGTCCCTGAGCAAGGTCACCGCCATGTTCGGCGCCTACAATGACGACGACCGGGGCAAGGACTCCGGGTCCGCCTATATCTGGACCCGCAATGGGACCCAATGGAGCCAGCAGGCCAAGCTCACCGCCTCGGACGGCGCGGCGGGTGATCGTCTGGGGCGGGCAGTATCCGTGAGCGGGGACACCGCCCTGGCCGGGGCCTACCGGGCATATGCCAGGGGACTATCATCGGGGACGGCATATATCTTCACCCGCGGCGGTTCGGCCTGGAGCCAGCAGGGCAAGCTCACTGCCAGCGACGGCAAGGGCGGCGACTACTTCGGCTACGCGGCGTCGGTGAGCGGAGATACGGCCCTGGTGGGCGCGTATACCTCCGACCCCAAGGGCGGATCCTCGGGCTCGGCCTATATCTTCACGCGCAGCGGCACGGTCTGGACCCAGCAGCAGCCCCGGCTGGTTGCCAAGGATGGCGCCTCCTACGACTTCTTCGGCCTCTCAGTATCCGTGAGCGGAGACACTGCCCTGGTGGGGGCGCCACAGGAGGATGACCGGGCGCCCAACGCGGGGGCGGCCTATGTCTTCACGCGCAGCGGCACGGCCTGGAGCCAGCAAGCCAAGCTCACGGCAAAGGACGGCGCCCACTCGGACAGCTTCGGTTGGTCCGTATCGGTGAGCGATACCACCGCGCTGGTGGGTGCGTATGAAGACGACGATCGGGGGAAGAACTCGGGCTCGGCCTATCTATTTTCGCGCAGCGGGACCAAGTGGACCGAGCAGACAAAGTTCACTGCCGGGGATGGCGTGGCCTCCGACAACTTTGGTTGGGCCGTGGCCGTGGATGGGGACACGTCCATGGTGGGCTCCCTGAACCATGACTACGCTGCTTCTGATTCGGGCGCGGTCTACTTCTTCAAGGGCAGCATCGTCTGCGACAAGCTGGCGAGCAACGGCAGCTCCTGCAGCGCCGGCGGCCAGTGCGACAGCGGCCACTGCGTCGACGGGGTCTGTTGCGATACAGCCTGCGGCGGCGTGGTCGACGACTGCCAGGCATGCAGTACGTCCACCGGGGCGGCCGTGAATGGAACGTGCAAGGTGCTCGCCGCCGGAGCCACGTGCCGCGCGTCCGCCGGGGGGTGTGACGTGAGCGAGACATGTGATGGTAGCTCCACTGTATGCCCCGGCGATGGGTGGCGGCCGGCCTCCTTCACCTGCCGCTCGGCGACGGGCCCGTGCGATCAGGAGGAGAAGTGCACGGGGAGCTCGGCGCTCTGCCCAACCGATGGGCTAAAGACATCCGGGGCCACCTGCCGCGCTTCGGCCGGGGCGTGCGACCTGGTGGAGACCTGCTCGGGCAGTTCGGCGCTTTGCCCGGCCGATGGGCACAAGGCATCCGGGACCACCTGCCGCGCGGTGGCGGGGCCATGCGATTTGCAGGAGACCTGCAGCGGGAGCTCGGCGCTCTGCCCCACGGATCAGTTCAAGGTTGCCAGCACCACCTGCCGTGTGGCGTCCGGGCTCTGTGACAAGGCCGAGACTTGTACGGGGATATCAGCCGCGTGCCCCGGCGACGGGTTCAAGTCCTCGGGAGCCACCTGCCGGTTGCCCGCAGGGCCCTGCGACCAGACCGAGACATGCTCCGGCAGTTCGTCTGCCTGCCCGGGTGACGGATACAAGCTCTCGGGAGCCATCTGCCGGGCAGCGGCGGGCGCCTGCGACCAGGCCGAGACCTGCAAAGGATCGAGCACCGCCTGTCCAGCTGACATCGGCAAGCCCAACGGGGCCTCTTGCCTGAACGGTTCCGGCCAGTGCCAGGGAGGGACATGCATGCTCTTCCCTGACGCCGGCGTTCCGGACCAGGGAATCCCGGATGTGGGCACACCCGATGTTGGCGTCCCCGATAAGAGCATCCCGGATGT
>CAZCFB010000042.1:4763-21499 GCA_964497805.1 uncultured Kofleriaceae bacterium | reverse complement strand
TCCCGGATGTGGGCACACCCGATGTTGGCGTCCCCGATAAGAGCATCCCGGATGTGGGCACACCCGATGTTGGCGTCCCCGATAAGAGCATCCCGGATGTCAGCGTCCCCGATATGAGCAATCCGGATCAGGGCATCCCCGATGTCGGTGCTCCGGACAAGGGCAAGCCGGACATGGGCAAGCCCGATGTTGGTGTCCCGGACCAGGGCAGTTCGGACAAGGGCACGCCCGATGCGGGCGCTCCGGATGTCGGCAGCCCTGACCAGGGCACTGCCGACAAGGGCAGCCCTGACCGGGGAGCTCCCGACAAGGGCTCTCCGGATGTGGGGCTGCAGGGGGACGGCCCGCTCACGCCGGGAGCAGAGGGCGAGGCCGGTGGGGGCGAAACCGGGTGCTCCTGCGATACCAGCGGGGACCCGGGCTCCATGCCAGGCGGGGTCCTGCTTTTCTGTGCGGTTCTGGCGTTTGCGCGACGCCGCCGTACCTCATGATCCGTGGGTGAGAACAGTAGATGAAGACCCTGGAGTTCATCTCTGACCCGGAGTCGCTGCAGGCGCAGCCGCTGGATGAGCCTCCCTCTGATTCGTTCATCGAGCTGGTGGACAGCCACGGGCCGCGGCTGGCGGACCTGGCCTTGCGGCGCAAACTGGCCAGACCCCGTTTGGATTCGTACGACCTGCGCCTGGGCATGGTCTTCCCGCCCCACGCGGTGCTCAGCGAGGAGATCCGCGGCCTGTGTGCCATCCCCTTCCGCCACAAGGACGGCGGGGTGTACGGCTGTGAGGGCACGCTGGAGGCATGGATGGGGTGCCCGCCGCGTTCGCCGGGCGTGGCCCACGCCAGCGCGCTGCTCCGGGCGTCCCGGGCCATGCTGCTGCTTCAGTTCGACGGGATCAGCGACCACACCCAGCAGGTGCACATCAACCAGTTCACTCGCCGGCTCGCGGAGGAGCTGGACCCGGTGGGCCTCCAATCGCCGGGCAGCTTCGGCTGCGGGCCCTGCACCCTGTGCAAGAAGGAGGGGTGCGTGCCCGACGGCGAGGAGTGCCGCCTGCCCGGGCAGCACACCTTCGCCCTGGAGTCGTGCGGGTTCTGGGTGACCCACCTGTGTCGCATGGCGGCCCGCCACCCCCTGACGCTCCAGGCGCCGCGGGAGATCGAGTGGGTCACCGACTGGAACCTGCCCGGCCAGCACCCGGCCACCTTCAGGTGCGTCACCGGGGTGCTCATCAGCTGACGTAGTACAATCCCTCCATGCGGGGGTTATGGTTCACCACGGTTGTCACTGCCGCGCTGGCGTGCGCATGCCACGGGCCGCGCGACGGGACCACGCGCGCCACCGCGAGGCCGCTCAAGGGGGACTCACCGGAGGTGATGGGTGTACAGAAGTTCGTGCCCGCCGACGGCAAGATCGGGGAGGAGTTTGGCAACGCGGCCGCGGTGAGCGGCGATACAGCCCTGGTGGCGGCGCACCAGGACCACGCACAGGGGACCTCCACGGGGGCGGTGTATATCCTGGCGCGAACCAGCGGCGGCGCCTGGAAGCAGCAGCAGAAACTCAACGCATCGGACGGAGCCTCTCTCTCACGCTTCGGCAACGAGCTCGACCTGGACGCAAGCACGGCCATTGTCGGCGTGCGGGAGGCTCTAACCTACACAGGGGCCGCCTACGTTTTCGCGCGCACAGGCACGGTCTGGAAGCAGCAGCAGAAACTCACCGCGGCCGACGGCAAGAAACAGCACTACTTCGGAGTGGACGTGGCGGTGTCCGGGGACCACGCCCTGGTGGGCGCCAAGGGGGACGGGGACCGGGCGGGCAATGCGGGGGCCGTGTACCTGTTCAAGCGCATGGGCAGCGTCTGGGCCCAGTACCAGAAGATCACGGCCTCCGACGGCGCGCACTGGGACGCATTCGGCGCCACACTCGACATGGACGGTGCAACCTTCATCGCCGGGGTGGGCAACCGGACCTCGCTGGGCCCGGCATCCCACGGGCTGGTCTATGTCTTCGCCCGCAGCGGCATCACCTGGAAGCAGCAGGCCCGGATCACCGCTCCGGCGGGCGGCCCCCTGAACCCCAACGGGGTTTCGCTGTCCCTGAACAAGGACACGCTGCTGTTCGGAGCCGCGCAGGAGGGCGCAGGCGCGGCCTACATCTTCTCCCGCGCGGGCACATCCTGGAGTCAGAAGGCCAGGCTCACTGCCCTTGATGTGGTCAAGGGCGACAACCTGGGGCACCGCGTGGCCCTGTATGACGGCGTGGCGGCGGTGAGCACCATCGGCGGCATGAACTTCAAGAAGAAGAAGGGCGCGACCTACCTGTTCTACCGGGACGGCACGGGCTGGAGCCTGCAACTCAAGCTCACCGCCAAGGACGGCGCCGCGGGGGACAGGTTCGGTAGCGCCCTGGCCCTGGGCAAAAACACCGCCCTGGTGGGCGCCCATGGCGACGACGACAAGGGGGACTGGTCCGGCTCGGCTTACTTCTTCAAGCTTTGCGGGGAGACCGTGCTGGGGCCCCTGAAGCACCAGAAGACCTTCAAGGGGACCGCGTGGGGGCTGGGCGCCGAGGTGGCCATCAATGGGCCCCTGGCCATGGCCGGCGACCCCCTGTGGAACCAGAAGCGCGGGCGGGTAAAGGTCTACGAGGCATCGGCTGGCAAGTGGAGCGAGGTGGGCACCATCGCGGTCAAGGCTGGCGACAAGGACGATTGGTTTGGCTCCGCCCTGGCCCTCAGCCCACCCCTCGCGGTTATTGGAGCGCCGTGGGAATGGACAAAGACCAAAAAGGAGGGGGCAGTTTACCTTTTTGCCAGGTCCGGGAGCACATGGTCCAAGCAGCAGAGACTCACCGCGGCCGACGGGCAAAAGGGAGACGTCCTGGGCTTCAGCGTCGCCATCCAGGGGGACACCCTGCTCGCCGGAGCGCCGGGGGCGTCGCCAGGTTTCTGGAAGGCGGCAGGCGCGATCTATGCCTTCACGCGCTCGGGCGCGGTCTGGAGCCCGCAGGGCAAGTTCCACGCGGCTGACAGGCAAACCCAGTCCGGGTTCGGTTCGGCCATCTTGTTTAAAGACGACATGGCGGTGGTGAGCGCGCCCAGCTTCGACGTCGTCGCCCAAAACAACGATGGCATCGTCTACGTGTTCAGTCGAAACGGGAGCACCTGGACCGAGCAGCAGAAGCTCACCGCCAGCGACATCAACACGGTGAGTGGATTCGGGAGGGCTTTGGGGCTGTCGGGCCGGACCATGGTGATCGGGGCGCCCGTGGGAGACCTAACCTGGAATGGCTACTACCAGGCCGGGGCCGCCTATGTGTTCAGCAGGACGGGCACCACCTGGAAGGAGCAGCAGCGCCTCACCGCCTCGGACCGCTGGGCCTATGATTCTTTCGGTTCCGCGGTGGCCATCAGGGGGAGCAGCATCCTGATCGCGGCGGACAGGGATGATGACGGCGCCACGGACACCGGCTCGCTGTATCAGTTCCAGCGCACCGGCACGGTGTGGCAGCAAGTGGCCAAGATGACCGCTCCGGACGCCCAACTGGGCGGCTACTTCGGATCGTCGCTGACCCTGCACGACGGCACGGTGATGGTGGGCTCCCTCGGTTGGACCAAGCCCTACAATGCGCCGGGCAAGGCCTACTTCTACCAGGCGCCGGTCTCTTGCATGAAGGAAACACCGGACGCCACCCCGCCGGACGCCACACCGTCTGATTCTGGCACCCTGGACATCGCCCTGGATCCATCGGACGCGGCGCGGCCCGACCTGGGGCTGGAGAGCCCCGCTACCCCACCCGAGGGGTGCAGCTGCGACACCGGCCAGGCGCCCGGGTCCACGCCGCTGTTGTCGCTGCTGTTGCTGGCCCTGATCAGGCGCGGTCGAGCGCCTCCTTGAGCTGCTCCGTGGATGCGGTGCGGGGGATGACGCCCAGGGCGCCAGCCTCACGCAACTCCACGGGCTCCCCAGGGTCCAGGTCCCCGGCCAGGACGATAATACGGGCGCCCGCGTCCTGGTTGCAGAGGGCGCGCACTACCTCGTCGCCATCCAGGTCGGGCAGCTCCTTGTCCATAAAAACCAGGCGGATTGTCTGGCGGTTCTGCGTGAAGGTCTTGATAGCTCCAATGCCGCTGCGCTCAATGAGGATCCTGGCAGCGCCCGCTGCCTCCAAACGTGCCACCAGCACCTTCCGCTGAGCCATGTCGGGCTCCACCAGAAGGACCACCTTGCCCTCAAGGTCCAGCACGGGCAGGTCGGCGGTGACCCGGGGCAGGGCGGTCTGATCATCCTCCCACCTCTGCCGGCAGGGCAAGTACACCTTCACTGTGGCGCCCTTGCCCTCGTCCGCCTCGATGATGGCGTGGCCGTTGTGGCGCGCGGCGATGGCGTACACCGTGGCCAGCCCCAACCCGGTGCCCTTGCCCTGCGGCTTGGTGGTGAAGAAGGGCTCAAACGCCCGCAGGCGGGTGGCCTCATCCATGCCGAAGCCGGTGTCTTCCACCGTGATGGCGACGTAATCCCCTGGCGAGAATGGAACCTCGAGCCCGAGGCTCGTATCGAGGGCGAGCTTCTCCACGGAGATCTGGATCTCGCCGCCCTCTGGCATGGCATCACCCGCATTCATCAGGAGGTTCATCACCGCCTGGTTGATTTGCCCCGGGTCGCCGTCGATCTCCAGGTCGCCGCCAACTTCAACCTCGATTCGGATGCTGTCGGGGAAGGTCTCTTTGCACAGGCTCACGACCTCGCGCACCACCTCCCCCGCGTCCACAATGCTCTGAAACTCGTTGTCCGCGGGTTTGGCGAAGTTGAGCAGCCGATGGATCAGCTCGTTTGATCGCTCGGAGGCATTCGCCATGCGGTCCAGGTGTCGGGTCAGGCTCTCATCGTTGAGCTTGCCCGAAGGATTCAAGTCCTCGCGGAGATGCGCTTTCTTGAGAATGTCCACCGTGGAGAAGATGACCGTGAGCATGTTCTTGAAGTCGTGGGCCACCTCTCCGGCCAGCTTGCCCAGGGCTTCCATCTTTTGAAGTTGAAGGACCTGGTCCTCGAGCATGTCCTTGTGGGTAAAGAGGAAGAGCGCTTCCCCGCCCACCTGGATCCGGTCTCCGAACCGGACCTCCACCTTGTCCTGCACGCGCAGCCCGTTGACGAAGGTGCCGTTTGAGCTGAGCAGATCCTCCAGCATCCATGCACCCAGATCCGTGCGGAACAGCCGCGCGTGGCTGCGGGATACCTCCAGGTTCTGGATCTGAATTCTGGCGCTATTATCCCGGCCCATGAGGGTCGATGCGCCGTCGAGGTTGTATACCTTGCCCGCCCGGGGCCCCACGAGCCCCACCAGCCGGGCGTCGATGGTGGGGCGCCGAATGTCCCGGGTGATGGTTTTTTTGCCTTTGCTCAATGGTGTGGTCATCTGAATGCAGTGCCCGAATCAATTACCGTTAGATAATTAGTAATTCATGTTACGGTAAAAATTGAAAAGAGAGTACTGAAAATGTCCCGCGGCTGGTACCAAATGGCAATCCTCGGCGCCGTACTCCTGTTCGGCGCGCCCATATGGGCCGCTCCATCTGCTCTCTCAACCACCCCGGCGCTGCTCATGGCGGGCACACATGAGTCCGCGGAGGTTCGCGTTGGAGGCCTGGCTGGCCAGGGACCTGTGCTGGCCAGGGTGAACCTTGGATCCGTGGCCAAGGTGTGGCTGGATGGCCCCCTGGTGCGCCTGCGAATCACCCTCCCGCCTGAGCCTTTCCCTCAGATGGTGTGCCTGCTCCTGTGGCGCCAGGACAACTCTGGCGCCGGTGTCTTCCGGGTACGCCTCCATGGCCTGGCCAGGGTGCCGGTGGAGACGGATCCGGGCTCCACTGTCACCATCAAGGTGGGCGACAAGATCCACGGGCCGTTCAAGAGCGGCAAGAAGAGCAAGTTGGTGGCGCCCTTGCCGGTGCCGCCGGGCCTCTCCTCGGTGCGGGCAGAGGCAACGAACAAGGCCGGCCTGCGCACTGTCAAGTCTGTGGACATCAAGCGGCCGCCTTACAACAGGCTCACCCTGATGGCCCGTGAGGTGCCCGGCAAGGCGCCGGGCCAGGCCAAGATTCATCTGCTCGCTGCCCACGCTGAAAGCCAGGACGAGGCCATCAGCCTGGAGGTGAAGCCCCACGGCGCAGCGGCCGCTTCCAGCGTGAAGATGAGGCCAGGGCCGGGGGGGCTGATGAGGGCGGTTCTGAAACAGGTGCCGTTCGGCTCGCCCGAGCGTCTGGAGATCCGGGCCCATGTCCCCGGTGAGCCGGACTCTGTCCGCGAGCTGGCCATCGCCGTGACCCCCGGGCCGGACTACAAGGGGATCGCCCGAGCTGCCAGAGAGCGCCGCAAGCGCAACGCCATACTCTGGTCCGGCGTGGGTCTGACAGCCGGGTTGCTCGTGGCTGGCATCGCGACAGGGCAGGCCGCTTCGGACAAAAGCGAGGAGTTCCGGGATCCCTCCACACCGCTGAACCTCAGGGAAGAACTGGACCACGAAGCCACGACGCTCCAGACCTCGTCCATCACGCTCTTTGCCCTGGGCGGGGCGGCGGCTGTGGGGACCGCGCTCTACTACTGGCTCGGCTACCGTCAGCCGGAGAAGGTCCAGGCGGCCATGGTTGTCGGGCCGGAGGGGACCATCGGGGCCAGCGTGGGGGGGCGGTTTTGAACGGGGCGCCAAAAGAAACCATGGCCCTGTCCTTGATCCTGGCGGCGGGCATGGCGAGCGGCTGCTGGGACTGGTCCAGGCCAGACCACCTGCTCCTGAATGACGGCGGGGCCGACGCGGTTACCCTGGATGCCAGCGCAGACCAGGACGGCGAGCTCACCCCGGACCGCACCATCAAGGGGGATGTCCAGACCGGAACGGACCTCACCAGCCCGCCCGATGTGGCGCCACCGGCAGACCAGAACCTGAACCAGGACCAGAAGAAGCATGACGGTAAGGTGATCTCGGACCAGAAGGCCGATCAGGACCAGACGATCAACCAGGACCAGAAGATCAATCAGGACCAGATGATCAATCAGGACCAGAAGATCAAGCCAGACCAGAAGGTCAAGCCAGACCAGAAGATCAAGCCAGACCAGAAGGTCAAGCCAGACCAGAAGGTCAAGCCAGACCAGAAAGTTGTTCCGGACTATCAGGTCCAGCTTGACCAGAAAGTCAGCCCGGACATGCCTCAACTGCTGCTCAACGGCAAGCCGTGCACAGTAAACGGCCAGTGTGTATCTGGCCTCTGCGTGGACAAGGTGTGTTGTAACGCCTCCTGCGTCGGGCTGTGCAAGGCATGCGACCTGGCCGGCAAGAAGGGGACCTGCACCTTCATCCCCACGGGCAAGGACCCGGACGCGGAGTGCGCCTCGGCCACGGCCAAGACCTGCGGCCAGGACGGGACCTGCGATGGCAAGGGGGCGTGCCGGTTTCACCTGAAGGGCACATCCTGCGGCGGCGCCAAGAAGTGCTACCCCAATAAGGGGACGATCTGGGGCAAGAAGGAGTGCAATGGTTCCGGCACATGCGCCAACGTCGCCACCATCTCCTGCTCCCCCTTCAACTGCGACAAAGCGAGCGTGACCTGCTTCAAGGCATGCACAACCACAAACCAGGACACGAACTGCTTTGATTACTGGGGGTGCGATCCCGCCACCTCCAAGTGCCGGTCGAGCTGCACCCTGGACAGCCACTGCAAGGGCAAAGGCAAGTGCGTCCAGAACGTCTGCGCAAAGAAGTAGAATTTAGTAGGGGTCGGCAGGGGCGCTTATAATCATGCGGCAGAGCCTGTGCAATTTGGCTCAATTGGCCCATGAAAGAGTGCCCAAAATGTAAGGGAACCCACCCGGATGAGCTGGTGGTGTGCCCGGAGTGCCGCCGACTGCTGCACGAGCCGGGCGTGGAGTTGCGGCCCGACACAGACGAGGAAAGCTACAACAAGGCGACAACCCGGGTAAGGTCCTTTGACGGGGCGGGCAAGGGCGAGCCAGGTGAAGAGCGGCAACCGCTGGAGCCCGGCACGGTCATCGGATCGTACGAGGTGGAGCGCCTGGTGGGGCAGGGCGGCATGGGCGAGGTGTACAGCGCCACCCATATCACCCTCGGGCGCCGGTTCGCCCTCAAGCTGCTGCGATCCAAGTTCGGCTGGCGCAAGGAGTTGATCCGCCGCTTCTATCTCGAGGCCCGGGCGGCGAGCCAGGTGGAGCACCCGAACATCGTCTCCATCACAGACTTCATCGAGAGCGAGGACGGCGAGTTCTGCTACGCCATGGAGTACCTGGATGGGCAGCCCCTTGAAGAGCTGCTGGAGGAGGGGACGCCCACCCTGGAGGAGGCCCTGACCATCAGCGTGCAGATAGCCGATGGCCTGGACGCCCTGCACGAGGCCGGCGTGATCCACCGCGACCTGAAGCCGGGGAACGTCTTCCTGGTGCGCAGAGAGGGCAAGCCGGTCCAGGTCAAGCTGCTCGACTTCGGCATCATCAAGCTGAGCCAGGACTCCGAGCTGGTGGATGAGCTGGCCAAGGCCACCGCCAAGAGGCGCGTGCTGGGTACCCCCTATTACATGTCGCCCGAGCAGGTGATGGCCCTCAAGACCCTGGACCACCGCACAGACATCTACTCACTGGGCGTGATCATGTACGAGATGATCTCGGGTCAGCGGCCCATCGAGTCCAAGTCCACCGCGGAGATGTTCAAGGATGTTGTGACCCGCGCGCCGATCTCGCCCGAGAACCTTACCGAGACGGCCCTGCCGCCGCAGCTGGTGCAGCTGATCATGTGCTGCCTGGAGAAGTCGGCCGACAACCGGCCCCAGCGGTCAGACGAGGTGGTCGCGGCCCTCAAGGAAGTGGAGCAGGCCATGGTGGAGGCCTCCGCGGCTCCCCGGCGCCGTGCGCTGCTCATCCTGGCGGCGGTCCTGCTCCTGACCGGGGGCGTCTCCCTGGCGGCCCTGCTCTGGCCAGTGCCGCCCCCCCCCGCCCCTGCAGTGGCGCCGCGGATCGCCGTGAAGGAGCGCCCCATCGCCACCCTGGCCTCCCTGTGGGAGAAGGTGGATCGGCGCGCACGGGAGAGCGTTTCGTGGGAACCGGCGCAGTTGAAGATGGACCTCTTCCGGTTGGACGCCGTCAGGACTGGCCCGGGCTCAGGGGCGGAGGTGCGCTTCAAGCGGGGCAGCGGCCTGGAGGTGGGCGAGGAGTCAGTGGTGCTCATCGAGGAGCTGGCGCCCGCGGACGGTGGCGCGCAGGGGCCGGCCATCAGGCTGAGGAAGGGGGCAATGCGGGGGGAGCTCCTTTCCGGCAACGCCCTGCGTCTATTCACGCCAAAGGGCAAGCTGGTGCAGCTGGAGCCGGAGGGGAGCGACAAGGTCACCTACCGCGTGGTCACCCGAGCGGACGGCACCGTGGAGGTGGCGCTGCTCACGGGCTCGGCCAGGCTCGGCACGGGCAAGGGGGCGGTCAAGCTGCGTAAGGGGCAGGCCGTGGACGTGGGCGGGGCAAGGGTGACGCCGCCGGCCCTCCTGCCCCAATATCCGGAGCTGCTCATGCCCGAGGTGGATCAGGAGCTGTCCGGGCAGGTGACGTTTGGCTGGTCCACGGTGGAGCGCGCGGCCAGCTACCGGCTGCAGGTGGCCGAGAGCACCAACTTCCGCGGCCTGCTGGTGAACCGGGTGCTGGAGTCCAACCGCGAGGTGATCAAGGACCTGGACCCCGGGAAGTATGTCTGGCGTGTGAGCACCATTGACCGGCAGGGCAGGGAGGGGGAGTACGGCTTCGCACGAAGGTTCCAGCTCATGGTGCCGGCGGCTGAGGAGAACGAGCCGGGGATGCCGCTGGTCGTGAGGGCGAGCCCGAGGGACGGGAGAGAGGTGGCCACCGCCAAGACGGCAAAGGTCTCCTTCCAGTGGCAGGGGGGCGCCCCGCCGTTCAGGCTGGTGCTGGCCAAAAACCGCGCGCTGGCCAGGCCGGTGGTGACCCTCAAGAAGCTCCCCGGTCCGTCGGTGGTGGTCAAGGGCCTCCTCCCCGGGAAGTACTTCTGGGCGCTCTACAGCGAGGCGGCCAAGGGGAAACCGCGGCGGCTCTTCAAGCGATCGCGTATGCTCCAGATCACCAGGATCAAGCCGCCCCGGCTGGACCTGCCCGAGATCAAGTGGGAGCGTAAAAAATGAAACCTCACGCTGGGCTGGTGCTTTTGGTCCTCCTGTGCGCTGGGTGCGGCGGCCCGGCGCCTGAGCCCCGCTCACCCGTCCCACCACCGGAGCCGCCCAGGAAGGACCCGGCCAGGGTGGAGGTGAGGTTCGACTGCGTCCCGGAAGACGCCGAGTTGGCGGTGGACGGCGAGATCATCGGGATAGTGTCAGAGGTGTCCAGGAGAGGCCCCCTTCACCTGCTCCCCGGGTTGCACCGGTTCGTGTTCAGCAAGGGCGGCTATGTGCCATTCCGGATTGAGCTGCGGCTAAAAAACACGAATGAGAACCTGCAGGTACGTCTGGAACCGGTCCAGTAGCCCTTCACAAAGAATTACCAAAAATTACATTTCAATGACACTTCGGTCACCTTCTTGCCCGATCATCGACGATTAGATCAACCGTTTGGGAAAAAGCTCATGTGGTACCAGCACTTACTCATCGGAATGTACCTGGCGGTCCTGCTCTGTCTGGCCATGTTCGGCTTCCACCGCTCCGTATTGGTGTGGCTCTACCTTCGCCACAAGAAGAACGTGCCCCAGCCCAAGGCGCGCTACGCGGAGGAGGGGCTGCCCCGGGTGACCGTACAGCTCCCCCTGTTCAACGAGATGTACGTGGTGGAGCGGCTCATGGACTCGGTCAATGACCTGGACTACCCGCGCGACAAGCTCGAGGTGCAGGTCCTGGACGACTCCACCGACGAGACCCAGGGCATCTGCCGTAGCAAGGTGGCCGAGCTTGCCGCCACCGGCCTGGACATCCACTACATCCACCGCGTGGACCGCACCGGGTACAAGGCGGGCGCCCTGGAGAACGGGCTGCGCACCGCCACCGGCGAGCTCGTCATCGTCTTCGACGCCGACTTCCTGCCCTTGCCCGAGATGCTGGGCCAGATGGTGCACTACTTCACCGACGACAAGGTGGGCATGGTCCAGGCGCGCTGGAGCCACCTGAACCAGGACTACTCCAAGCTCACCGAGGTGGAGGCCATGATGCTGGACGGCCACTTCGTGGTGGAGCACACGGCGCGCCACCGCTCGGGACGCTTCTTCAACTTCAACGGCACCGCCGGCATCTGGCGGGTGAGCGCCATCGGCGACGCTGGCGGCTGGCAGCACGACACCCTCACCGAGGACATGGACCTCTCCTACCGGGCGCAGCTGCGCGGCTGGGAGTTCGTCTACCTGTACGACACCATCTCGCCTGCGGAGCTGCCGGTGGAGATGAACAGCTTCAAGTCTCAGCAGTTCCGCTGGGCCAAGGGCTCCATCCAGGTGGCGCTCAAGCTGCTGCCCACCATCCTGCGCTCCGCCGTACCGCGCAGGGTCAAGGCGGAGGCGGTGTTCCACCTGGTTAACAACTTCGCCTACCCGCTGCTGCTCCTGCTCAGCCTGCTGCTGCTGCCCAACCTGGCCGTGCGCACCACCCACGGCTGGCGCGAGGTGCTGCTCATCGACCTGCCGCTCTTCTTCGGCACCACCGGCTCGGTCATCGGCTTCTACATCCTGGCCACCCGCGAGGTGAACCCCAAGGGGTGGGGCAACAAAATTAAATACCTGCCCCTGATGCTCTCGGTGGGCATCGGCCTGTGCATCAACCAGACCCGGGCGGTGATCGAGGCGCTCATGGGCAAGGAGACGGAGTTCGTGCGCACGCCCAAGCATGGCGTGGCGCGCAAGGACGAGGACTGGAAGGCGCGCCACTACCGCGCCATGAAGAACCTGGTCCCCTTCTTCGAGCTCTTCATGGCCCTCTACTTCACCGCCACCATGGTGGTGGCCGCGCGCGGCGGGCACTTCCTCTCCATGCCCTTTCTGATGCTCTTCCTCATCGGCTACGCCTACGTGGGCATGCTCAGCGTGTACCAGCGGCGCTGATCGCGCGATAATCTCAATCGTCATGGCATCAACCGCCACCAGCACCCTGCCCACGCTCTCAGGTGAGGAGGGGACAACGCCTCCTTGCCTGCTCCTGGTGGTTGAGGGCAAAGAGATGGGGCGCTCCGTGGCGCTGGAGCCAGGCGCGCCGGTGTCCGTGGGCAGCGGTGAGGGGTGCGGCCTGGTGCTCACCGACGGGCGGGTGTCCCGGGTGCATTGTCAGGTTGAGGCCACGGGGCATGGCTTCCTGGTGCAAGACCTGGAGAGCACCAACGGCACGCGGATCATCGGCGGCGCGGCGGTGAAGGAGGCCACCGTGCCCGCGGGGACCACCCTGCGCGTGGGCCAGACCAGCCTGCGCATCCAGCCAAGCCAGCAGGTCCTGGAGGCGGCGCCCAGCCAGTCGCGCAGGCTCGGCGAGATGGTGGCCGAGAGCCTGGCCATGCGGGAGATCTTCTCGGTGCTGGAGCTCGCCGCGGCCGCGGGGGTGACGGTGTTGTTGGAGGGGGAGACCGGCACGGGCAAGGAGCTGGCCGCCAGGGCTGTGCATGAGCTGAGCCCCCGGCGGCGGGGAGCCTTTGTGCCGCTCAACTGCGGGGCGTTGCCCCAGGGGACCCTGGAGAGCGAGCTGTTCGGCCATGTGCGCGGCGCCTTCACCGGGGCGGCCCGGGAGCGGCGGGGGGCCTTCGAGCGGGCTCACCGGGGGACCCTCTTTCTGGATGAGCTGGACAGCATGCCGGCCGAGGCGCAGGTGCGGCTGCTGCGGGCGCTGGAGGAGAAGCGCGTGCTCCCCATGGGCGGGGAGAGGGAGCGCGAGGCGGACGTGCGGGTGGTGGCGGCCAGCCGGCGGTCGCTCGTGAGGCTGGTGGAGGAAGGGCAATTTCGGCCGGACCTCTACTACCGGGTGTCGGTGGTGCGGGTGTTGTTGCCGCCGCTGCGGGAGCGCCCCGAGGACATCGCGCCCATCGTCGCCGAGCTGCTGCGCCTGCGCGGGTGGGAGGAGCACGGGCCGGTGGAGGGGACGAACCTGGACATGCTCAGGGGCCACACCTGGCCGGGCAACGCGCGGGAGCTGCGCAACGTGTTGGACCGCGCCCTGGCCATGAGCCCCGGGGTGGAGCGGTTCGAGGACCTCCGGCTGGCCCTGGGGCCTGGCGAAGTGGACAACCCGGGCCTGCGCACGGACCTGCCGTTCGCCCAGGCCAAGGGGCTGGTCCTGGAGCGGTTCGAGCGGCGTTACCTGGCTGATCTGCTGAGCCGAACCAAGGGGAACATCTCCGCGGCGGCCAGGGAAGCAGGCATGGACCGCAAAAACCTGCGGCGGCTGGCGCGGAAGCACGGGTTGATCTCATAGCGCCTCCACCCTCACCAGCACCACGGTGACGTTGTCCCGGGCGCCGCTTTCCAGGGCAGCCTCCACGAGGTTTGTCACGGCCCGGTCCAGGTGATCGCCCTCCATGATGGACGCCAGCTCATCATCCGCCAGCTTCTCCGTTAGCCCGTCGCTGCACAGCAGGAACAGGTCCCCGGGCCGCAGCGGCTCCCGGCGCAGGTCCGGATCCGGGCAGGGGGTGCCCAGGGCGCGGGTTATCACGTTGGCGTAGGGGTAGTCCGCCCTGGACGGCGGGCTCTCGGAGGCCGCTGCCACCTCCTCATACAGGGAGTGGTCACGGGTCAACTGCTCCAGGGCGTCGTCACGCAGCCGGTATACCCGGCTGTCCCCCACATGCCCCACCGAGGCGGCGCCGTCGCTGAGCAACAGAGCGGCCACCGTGGAGCCCATGCGGCGCAGGTTCCCCTCCTTGCGGGCGAACACCGCCTTGTTGGCCAGGTGCACCGCCACGCGCAGCAGGTTCTCCGCCCAGGAGATGGCGCGGTCCAGGGCGAATGGCCATGTGGCGTCGGGGTCGTCGGCGGTGCGGCGGAAGAAGCCCTCCACCGCCTCCACCACCGCCCGGCTGGCCACCTCGCCACCCTCGTACCCGCCCATGCCGTCGGCCACGGCGAAGAGGCCCAGGTCGGGCCGAGTGAGCAGGGCGTCCTCGTTGTTCTTGCGGCGGCCGGTGTGGGTCTGGCCGGCGTAGGTGATCTTCAGGGTCATTGGGCACCTCCTGTTGGTTCCTGCCCCGGGGAGGTGCCATCGCCGTGCCGGCCACAAGAGCTGGGAATGACTGATAGGGGTGGGGCGCCCATGCCCCGGAGGACATGGGCAGGGGCCGCCTGGTGGGGGTATGATGGCCCCATGAAAATGATCAAACGCTTGGCAAACGCCCTGGAGCAGGGCGGGCTGATACTCATCCTCACCGCGGCGACTCTGCTGGGGCAGGCCTGCGCGGAACCAGATTTCTCGGATCCTGTGGACGGGGGGTGCGATCCCAACGCGGCGGGCATGTGCAACGCGGCCTTCACCAAGTGGGAGTACTGCAAGGCGGGGAAGCCGGTGTCCGAGGCGTGCACCAACGGGGTGTGCGTGCCCGGGGTCGGGTGCCGCAGGTGCACGCCCAAGAGCGGCTACTGCGTGGGGCAGAACGCCTACGAGTGCAACAGCGACGGCACAAAGGGCACCTTCATCAAGGCCTGCCCTGACGATCAGCAGTGCGTCATGGGGCGGTGCCTGAGCATGTGCGACCAGCCCACCAACATCCGCTCCAACGTGGGGTGCGAGTTCTGGGCCGTGGACTTGCCCAACGAGTACTACTGCATGTCCCTGGACAAGGGGAAGACGTGCGGCTTCTTGTACGGCTGCGCCGCGTGCCAGCAGTTCGCCGTGGTGGTGGCCAACACCTCATCCCACCGGGTGAAGGTGAAGGTGGAGATCAACGAGGCCAAGCCCGGGGACCCGGTGAAGCTCAAGCTGGTACAGGCGGCCTACGTGGAGCGTGAGTCGATCACCACGTTCAAGCTGCCCATGCGGGAGGTGGACTGCACCACCTGGGCCAAGGACACCACCGGCAAGCTGCGGCGCAAGAACGACAGCCAGACCTGCCTCTCCTCCAGGGCATACCGCGTGACCTCCTCCTACCCGGTGGTCGCCTACCAGTTCAACCCCATCGTCAACCAGTTCTCAAACGGAGCCTCCCTGCTCATCCCCAAGCGTGGGCTGGACCGTGAGTACCTGACCATGGGGTGGACCGTGAGCAACCCCATCAGCATGGGCATGGAGGGGACCCCCGACTACGCCAGCCTGGCCATCGTGGGGGTGGAAGACAAGACTGACGTGGAGGTGACGGTCACCCACGCCACCCAGGCCAGCAAGGACGGCAAGATCAAGGCGGCCAAGAAGGGGGACACCATCAAGGTCCGCCTTGGCAAGTTTGATGTGCTGAACCTGAACTCTGCACCGGCGCTGACGCAGGTGGTGGGCGACCTCACCGGTTCCAGGGTCAAGGCGAACAAGGAGGTGGTGGTGTTCTCGTCGGTGCAGCGCGCCTCGGTGCCCTCAAACCTCAAGCTGTACAGCCCCAAGCCGCCGGAGCCCAGCGGCAAGTACGATGTCTGCTGTACCGAACACTTTGAGCAGCAGATGTTCCCCCTCTCGTCGCTGGGCAAGAACTTCGCCATCACCCGCACGCCGCCGCGGCACAAGAGCGCGCCGTACGAGCCGGACTTTTACCGGGTGCTGGCCACCAAGAAGGGGACGAAGGTCTCAACCTCCCTGAGCAACTTCCCCTCCTTCACCCTGGACGAGGGCAAGTGGAAGGACTTCTGGTCCATCGGCGACTTCGTGCTCACCGCGGACCAGCCGGTGATGATCGCCCAGTACGCCGTGGCCAAGGGCTTCCTCGTCACCCAGAAAGCGTCCGGCGGAGACCCGGAGTTCGTCATCTTCCCGCCGGTGGAGCAGTACCGGAAGGATTACATCTTCCTCACGCCCACGACCTTCACCGAGGACTTCGTGGTGATCT
The DNA here is from genome assembly GCA_964497805.1 of uncultured Kofleriaceae bacterium. Classification (GTDB taxonomy): domain Bacteria; phylum Myxococcota_A; class Polyangia; family CAZCFB01; genus CAZCFB01. The sequence continues at coordinate 5,515 of CAZCFB010000042.1, read as the reverse complement.
CGGCTCCCAAGGGCGCCACAGTGGAGCTGGACGGGGTGAAGGTGAACATGGAGTTCGGCGGGCCGTGCACGCGAAACCAGATCGGCACGATAAACAAGAAGACCTACAACGCGCTCATCTGCTCCGTGAAGGACGGCGCCCACAAGGTCAAGGCCAGCGAGCCTGTGGGCATCATGGTGTACGGCTACTACAACGTGGGGTCCTACGGTTACCCGGGGGGCTCGGACATGAAGAAGATTAATGTGTACTAGACGCCAACACAGTGGGCGTCCCCCGGCCCCGGCCCCGGCCCAAGCCCTCCTTGCCCTCTTAACCCTCACCCTAACCGCTTGCCCTCCACCCTTGCCCCCTGTGAAGCCTCCGGTCCCCGCAACCTGCCCCGCAGGCGGCGATGACTTCCAGCCCGGGGTGAAGGCCGCCCTGGACGCGTTCATCGCAGCGGCCGATCCGACCAAAAAGCCGGTGGCGGTTTTCGACTGGGACAACACCGTGATCAAGAACGACGTGGGCGCTGCCACGGTCTTCCACATGGTGCGGAAGGGGCTGGTCAAACGCCCCGCCGACTGGGGCGCATTCTCTGATCTCACCGACGCTGCCCGCCAGCGCCTGGCCGCGGCCTGCGCGGGGGAGGACCCGCGCCTGCCCACCAGGGAGAAGCCCATGTGTGGCCGGATGGTGGCTGCCCTGTACAGGGACGGCAAGATGCCCGGAGACGCCGCCCCGTACGGGCCTCACAACCACCGCGCGTACCG
>CAZCFB010000042.1:0-4663 GCA_964497805.1 uncultured Kofleriaceae bacterium | reverse complement strand
GGCCGCCTGACAAACCGGCTCCAGGGGTGCGGCGAGGTCAAGGACGGGGAGAACCGCCTGCTCACCTACATGGACGGCAAGCGGTGCTGGATTCAGAAGATCATCGGCAGGGCCCCGGCCCTGGTGGCCGGAGACGCCACCACCGACATCACCATGTTGCGCGACGCCACGGGCCTGCGCCTGGTCATCGACCGAGGCTACCCGGAGCTCATGTGCCACGCCCTCCATGGCGAGTGGGCCATCAACCCCATGCTCTACGAACCAGCACCGGCGAGGGCCGAACCCTACCCGTGCTCCACCACCGCGTGCCGGGATCGGGAGGGCAAGCGGGTGCCCTGCACCGGCGCCGACGGGAAGGTGTTGGCCGACATCAATTGAAGCGGTGGATGGTGCCGTTGTTGCCCACTGCGTAGAGGTCCGAGGGGCCGATGCCGTGGACAGCGTGCAGGTCGTTTGTCACCGGCAGGGTGTACTGGATCCACTTGGTGCCGTTGTAGTGGAAGACATGCCCGGCGTCTCCCACCACCCAAAATCGGTCCTTGGCGCTGCCCCACGCGGCCCGAAGGTTGACCTTGATGGAGGTGCCCTGGTTGGTCCATGTGCCGTTGCTATGGGAGAGCAAGGTGCCTCCGGCGGTGCCCTTGTCTCCCACCGCCAGCACCGGGGCGCCGGTCATGGTCCATGCGCCCCTCAGGGTCACCGAGACGCCGGTGGAGGGCATTGCCACGCAGGCCCCCCCCATCCACTGCTTGGTGGCTGACGTGCCCTTGAGCCCGCCGGTGAAGAGGTATGGTTTGGCCGTGGAGCCATACCCCGCCAGGGCAAATACATGGTCGCTGAGCAGGCTCCCTGGCGAGCTGCACAGCTGAAACCAGATCCCCCCGGTGAGGTTGTACAAGTAGCCTGTGGTTCTGTTCTTGCTCGTGCCGCCCACGAAGCAGGTGTTCGCCCCGCTGCACCAGACCGCGTACCAGTTCTTATCGTCGTGGGTCAGGCTGTGGTACGGGGACGGATCGCACTGGGTGGAAGAGCAGGCCAGGTTCGCGTTCTCATCGCCCACCACCAGCACCTTGGCCCCGAAGCCGTGCACCGAGCGCAGGTTCTTCACCTTCTTGCCCAGCGCGTTGTAGGAAGGGACGGCACTCCATGAGAGTTGAGGGTTGCCGTTGTAGTGCAGGACGATCCCCTGGTCCCCCACGGCGAAGACGCTCTTGGACGTGAGCGCCCAGACCCCGCGTAGGTGCGCCTTGGTGTTGGACTTCATGGTCCACCATTTCGCTGTCTTGCCCTGGTCCGGGGGGGGGAGGCGGGAAATCGGGCGGCGGGGTGGGGCCTTCAAAAACGGAGAGGATGTCCGGGGGAGGCGGGGGCGCCTCCAGGCCGATGATGTCGCCGGGGCCCCTGTCTCTCTGGCCATGGTCCGGCGATGGCGCGCTGTCCCCGGGCGGTGGCGCCTGCCTGTCCTCGTAGCGGAAGATCAGGTGGCAGGCCTGAAGCATGGTCACTGCCATGAGCAGCATGGCCGCGCGTCTGACCGTGGAAGAACACATGGCCTCAGTCTACCGGAATACCATCCGGCGGGCAGGCGGCGGGCCGGTGGGGAGCTCGATGAAACGATGGGATACGAGGCGGCCGCCAGCCCGGTCTGGCGCCAGCTCCAGGGTAATGTAGCCCTTGGGCTCATGGCGCTCAGCCGAGGAGGTGCGCTCCACGGAGCCGGGGTAGAGCACGGGCGAGGGGAGAGGACGCCGATTCAGATCATGGGTGAGCACCTGGCGCCGGTGGATGTGCCCGCTCAGCACTGCGGCCAGGCGACGGGAGAGGTGGGCCCCGCGGATCACATCTCTCCCAGGGCGGAAGGTGTAGCTCACGGGCCCAACCTGCGCGCCCTCCACGCTCTGGTGCATGGCCAGCACGCGGATGTCTGCCGGCTCCCGCAATATGCCGCACTGCTCCACACCCTCGCTGAAGGTCTCGCCGATGCGGCGCTGAAAGGGGAAGCCCCCCACGGCCATGCGGATGCCCCGGATCTCCAGAGTGAGGGCGCCGGGTGCATGGAAGATATGGATCAACGGGTGGCGGGCCAGGAGAGGGCAGGGGATGCGCCCGCCCTCGTGGTTTCCAGGCACCAGGGCCACATGGGTGCCACCCTCGGCCAGCTCCTGGAGGGGGGCCATGGCGATCTGTACCAGACCCGGGTCCGCGTCTCGTTTGTGGAACAGGTCTCCGCCATGGATGACGAGGTCAACTTCACCCCGCCGGGCCGGCTCCAGGGCGAGTTTGTAATTGCGCAGGAAGTCGTGGCCCCGGCGTGGGCGCGTAACCCGGGGACGCCTCGGCAGGTCCAGACCCAGATGGGTGTCCCCCAGGAGCAGGACCTTTATCAATCCTCAAAACCAGCGCAGGCGGCGGCCCAGCGCGGCGCCGTCCAGGAGGCGCCCGTCGCCCAGCACCACCCTGGGAGAGCGGCCAGCGTTCACGAGCCGGCGTAGCTCGGTGGTGAGCACCCTGAGCCGGTCGTGGGTGGCAAGGTCCATGTCGCGAGCGTGCAGGGGCGGCGGCGTGGGCAGGGGACTGGTCGGCGGGAGGTCCCGTTGTCGCCTGATCTGGCCGCCCAGCATCTCAATGAGGCGGGTGACGTCATCGCCCTGACATGGCCAGGCCACGGAGCAGTTGGCGAGGCCGGTGAGCCAGACCCCACGCCGAATCAGGCGGGCGGCGTTGATGACCGCGCCCTCCAGCGCGCGCGCCACGCGGGGGGCGTCCCAGGGGCGATCTTCGGTTGAAGGCTCCTGCTCACCATCAATCGTGGACGCGGCCTCCGCATCCCTGACCCGCTGCAGCCTGGCGCCCAGCCTGAGCAGGGTCACGCCCGGGTGATCCGCGCCCACGGTGAGGCAGTGGAGGTCACGGAAGAGGGTGGCTCCCGTTGTCAGGACACCCCTGTTCAGGTATTCGGCAGCGGGCAGGCCCAGGGCGCGGCGCTGGTTGTCCGCAGGGGTGAGCCCAAGGCTCATGAACCGGCCGAGCAGGACCAGCGTCCGGGCAGCCTGCTCCCCGGGGAGCGGGCCCAGGGTGCACACCTCGTCGGGCACCGGGCTGATGGCCGAGAGGTCAGCGGCGCAGAACCAGGTGCCATCGTCCCGGCCGCGCGGCTTGAGCGCGGAGTTGTAGGGCGGGCGGTGTTGCTTGATCAGGTCCGCCTCCAGGAGCGCCGCCTCCAGGGCGGTGGCGGTGACGGTGTGCTCCACTGAGAAGACCTGGGTCAACAGCTCCATGGTCTCGCGGGTGGTGTGGCGGCGTTTCTGAAAGTAGCTGTTCACCCTCCTGTGCAGGGAGTTGGCCTTGCCCACGTAGAGCAGCTCGTCGCCGCGGCCCTTCATGCGGTACACGCCTGGCGCGTCGGGAAGGGCCAGGCGCTGATCCCGCGGCATTGGGAATGCCAGCGGCCCGGTGCGCCCGGTGGAGGTGCTGGCCATCCAGGCTCGCAGGTCGCCCAGGGTGCGAACGCCCCGGCGTTTGAGCCTGGAGACCTGCTCGCGCCAGATGACCTTCGTGGCGTGCACATGCGGCGCCGCCCTCCGGTGGGGGCCCAGGTGGTGGCCATGGAACCCGGCCAGGGCGCGGAGACCACGGCGGGGCAGGTCTGGCTCCAGGCGCCGGGCCACCTCGTGGGTGCAGATGAATTCGAGCTCGGGCGCCCCGGGCGAACCCTGCTCCTTGTGCAGGTCCTCCATGAAGGCGCGCTCGTAGCGGGCAAAATGGGCCACCAGCGGCACCCGGGGGTAGTCGCCGGGCAGGGCGTCCAGGAACCGGCGCCACACGCGATCAACGGGTTGGGCGCCGGCCAGATCATGCTGTTTGATGCCAGTCACCCTGGAGATGCGCGGCGGCACCCGCTCGCCATCGGGCAAGGCGATGAGGTGGGCGTGAACCCGCTCCCCTCCCGAGACCCACCAGGCGAGCTCGAGGATGCGACCGCTTTTGGGCGATGCGCCTGTTGCCTGGCAATCAACCACTGTCACCGGGAGCCAGGAGAGAGGAACCTCGTTGAGCTGCATGAGTTCTGGTATACTGAACAAGTGTTCACGCGTCAATTGACAATTATAATTCTGTCGCTACGTTGTGGATATATGTCGTCAATGGGGGCGACATGGTTTCGACGAGGGTGAACGAGGTCAAGGTTGCAGGTGGAGGTTTTCTGTCACCTCTCAAATCCGGCGGAAACTCTTGAGACGCCAACGATAACGGTCTCGCTCTGGCTGCTTAGTCAGCCAGCGTCCTTCAGGCCCTCCCGCCTGTGACAACCTGAAAGGGCGCCAAAGAACAGGCTAGCGAACGGTCATGACGGTCGGGCCGCAAGCGAAATCAAAGACCGGATAACCCCTTACCAAGCCTGCCAGTGAGCGGGGTTGGGGGTGAAACAAACCACTGGATAAACCTGTAGACGCCTTGGCTGAGCACTTTCGGACCCGGGTTCGATTCCCGGCGCCTCCAAAAAAAAGGGCTCCCACGAGAGTGGGGGCCCTTTTTTTGTGAGGCGCCGGGAATCGTCAAACGTGAAAAAGGTTCAACTTTCGGGCTACGCCCTCCGACGGCTGTGGCCGCCGGTTGAACTTTTTCACATTTGGTCGATTTCGCGTTGTGCCTTCGATGGAGGTAG
>CAZCFB010000041.1:14040-35070 GCA_964497805.1 uncultured Kofleriaceae bacterium | reverse complement strand
CAGGCGGCAAGGACGCCTCGGGCCCCCTGGCCGGGTTCGGCAAGATCACCGGCGCCTGCGGCGTCCTGGACGCCACCGAGTGGAAGTCGAGCAAGCCGTTCCTCTTCCGCAACGCCATCAACTTCGGCACCGCCGCCTTTGACTCCAAGAAGCTCTCCGCGGGCGGGCAGACCATCTGGAAGGATGGCAACCTGGGCGGCAGCTCGATCCACTCCGAGATCTTCGCCTTTGAGGTGCTCTACCGCTGCGAGCTGGCAAAGCTGCTCAAGACCGAGGGCAAGATCACCTACAAGAGCAGCAGCGGCAAGAAGAGCGATCTGCTGCTCGATATCGACACCCGGAAGGTGGGCGTCAGCGTGACCCGCGCCTTCCAATACCCGGCCGGGAGCAAGTACACCGAGGCCGCGGCCAAGAAGCTGCTGGCCAAGAAGCTGGCCGATCTGCCCAAGAGCAAGGCCAACGCCGCCGCCGCTGACGCCTGGACCCGCTCCATCCTGCACGTGATCGCCTACGACAAGCAGCACGCGGACATGGTGCAGGCGGCCTGGTCCAAGCAGGTCACGGCCGCCACCAAGCAGGACGCCATCCTGATGGTCACCGTGACCGACGGCAAGGATGACTACATCTACTAGAAACTAGCCCGACGGGGCCGCGTGCGTTACCGCGTCCGGGCCACGCGGAAGCCCACGGTCCTGGGGTGGTTGGTGGGGAAGTGCTTGCCCCGGGCGGCGGCGCGCATCCACCTGGTCTGGCCCTCGTGGCTGCCGCCCCGGGTGGACCGGTAGGTGCTCTGCTTGGTGATCAGCGGGTTCTCCGCCTTTTGGCTGCCCAGGTCATCCTTGAACCAGTCCGAGGTCCACTCCTCCACGTTGCCCGCCATGTCCATGAGGCCCCAGGCGTTGGGCATCCTCTTGCCCACCGGGTGGGGGTGGTAACCCGAGTTCTGGCAGTACCAGCCGATGGCGCCGGCCTTGTCGTGGGGCGTGCTGCAGCCGTAGCAATTGCTGGAGGTGCTCTCGCCGTTGTAGTGGGAGGTGGTGGTCTTGGCCCTGTAGGCGTACTCCCACTCTGCCTCGGTGGGCAGGCGGTAAGCGGGGCAATCGTAGAGGGACTTGCCCCCGGAGGTATACGTCCAGTGGGTCGCGCAGGTGACCTTGGGCAGGGTGCCGGTGCAGTCGTAACAGCGGGCCTTGAGCCCCAGCTTTTCGGAGAGCTTATTGCAGTAGGCGGCGGCCTCGTGCCAGCTCACCCGCTCCACCGGGTTCTTGGTGCAGTCCGAGCCCCCACAATAGGTGCGCGAATCGGTGGCGTCGGTTTTTTGGAACTGCGAAGGGTTGTAGCCCATGAGCTTCTTGAACTGCCCCTGGGTTACCTCGGTCTTTTGCATCTCAAAGTTTCGCGTCAGAGTCACCAGGTGTCGCGTCTCCGGGCCCGCCAGGGTGCTGCACTTCTCACCGGGCCCGGCGCCCATGCCGAAGCTGCCCTTGGGGATGGGGAGGAAGGGACCGAAGGCCGCCGCTCCGCCGGGCCCGTCCTTGTTGTTGGTGGGGCCGTCCTTTTTGCCGCCGCCGTCCGAGGTCGCGGCCTTGCCGTCGGTGCTTGTGCCATCGGGCGTGCCAGTTACGCAGGCAGCAAAGAGCGACAGCGTCAGCCCGGCGGCGAACAGGACAGGAGAGGTGGATATGCCCGAGGAGGGGCGTCTTTGGCCAGCCATGGCCCCGAGTATACAGCTACTCCTCGGAGCGCAGATGTGGAAAGATGGGGGCTCAATAATTCGAGACTGCCGTGCCCCCTCTCAAGCTGATTGACCGCATCTTTACCCGCCTGGTTGACCCGACCAAGCTCGCTCCCGCCATGCCGGGCGGCCCCGTCCCGGCTGGCCAGCTGGAGCTGACCTGGCTCGGCACCGCCGGGGTGGCCCTGGAGCTGGATGGCCAGCGCCTGCTGGTGGATCCGTACTTCAGCCGGCCGGGCCCGGGGCGGACAATTGCCCGTCCCCTGATCCCGGACGAGCAGGCGATCCGGCGCCACGCCCCAACAGGGATCAACTACATCATCTGTAGTCACTCTCACCATGACCACATCCTGGACGTGCCCACTCTGGCCCGGCGCGACGGGGCTCACGTGGTGGGCTCAAGATCCAGCTGCAATTACTGCCGCGGGGCAGGCGTGCCCGAGGCCCAGATCACCGAGGTGAAGCCGCCAGAGAGCATGCAGCTTGGCCCCTTCGGGGTGACCTTGCTGCCCTCACGCCACTCGGATCCACCCATCGGCATCCCCAAGGCCAGGGGGCGGATCCCTTCCGGGGTGAAACCCCCAATGGGGGGGATGGGGTTCCGCAACGACCAGACCGTCGCCCTGAAGGTGGAGGTCAAGCTCGCCCGAGGAAGCGAGCCCCTGAGCCTGATGTACCTTGGGAGCGCGAGCTTCTTGCCCGAAACCCTCATGGGCCAGCGATGCGACCTGCTCGTGGTGGCAATGGTGGGCCACCACCGCACCCCGGGGTTCACCGCCCGGGTGCTGGCCAACCTGCGGCCGCGGGTGGTGATCCCCATCCACTTTGACAATTTCCTGCTCCCCCTGGAGCGGGGCCTGACCCTGCTGCGCGCGGCCAAGTTGAATACCTTCTTACGGGAGGTGGAGCAGGCCGACACCGAGTGCGAGGCCGTGGTGCTGGATCTGATGGGGAGGTACCGGCTAACCGGGACGTCTTAGCGCCCCTGAGGCGGTATTACGGGCGTTCCAGGTAGCGGGTGGTGAAGTAATTGTTCGGGATCTCGGGGCGGAGCTTGAACTTCTCGGTCTTGAGGATCGCCTGCCGCTTGTTCTGGATATTGGTCATGTGCAGGATCATGGGCCGGAAGCGGTGGTTCTTCTTGTCCAGCTCGCGGATATCCTTGGCCAGGAGCTTCTTGATCAGGTCGCCGCTCAGGTCGTAGTAGTGGGTCTGGCGGATCAGGAAGTTCTTCCCGATCCAGATGTGCTTCTTGGAGTAACCGATGGACTCGGCGATATCCTCGTCGTTGGGGATCGACTCCAGCTTCCAACACTCGACCCCGCCGATCTTTTCCTTGCTGCTCAAGATCTTCCACTTGTAGTCCTTCACCGACGGAGGGGTCATATCAGCATAGGTGAACTCCGACCCCATGAAGTTGCTGGTCTTGCTGGAGGAGATCACGCGCCTGGTCTTGCGCTGTTGGGGCAGGTAGAGCCAGATGTCATCGTCCTTGGCCGTATAGTCGTAGGTCAACATGCCCATCCCCTTGTTCTCCGCGGGGATGATGAACCGCAGCAGCCGCTTCTCTGTCTTTCCCTCGTCGAACAGCTTGCTCACGCCGGCGGTCTTGTAGACGCGCTTCTGGCCCTTGGCGTTGATCACGGTCAAGCTGACGATCATCTCGGAGCCCGCGAACTTGGAAATCCGCTGGGCCTCGTGGATGATCTCCTGGGGGGTGATCTTGCCGGAGTCTCTCTTCTCCTTGGCCGTCTTCGCCTCCGCGGGCGTTGCGAGCAGGAGGGCGGCGCTGGCCACCAAAAGCAGTACGGGTCTACGGGGAAGGTGCGCTCTCATATCTGTCTAACCTCATTTGTTGTTGCGTATCAGCAGCTCCGAGAAAGCCGGGCCGCAGCAGGGAGCATAACGCGGGCAGGACGATCAACGCCATCACAGCGCTGACCACCAGGCACAGGATCACCAGCAGACCGAAGGAGCGGATGATGGTGAAGCTGGAAGAGAACGTCACGGCGAAGCCGCAGCTCACCGCGACGGCGTTGCCCAGGATTCCCCTGCCACAGGTCTTGACCGCCGCGGCCAGGGCCTTATTCAGATCCGGTTGCTCCGCCCTCTCCTGGCGGCAGCGCCAGAGCAAGGTGATGGCGTTGCCCAGCCCCGCGCACATCACAAAGACCGAGAGGATCACGGTGGCGATGTTCAGGGAGAGCCCCAGGTACCCCATCAACCCGGCGAGCAGGACCAGGGCCAGGAGGATTGAGCCAAGGACCAGGATCGCGATCCGGAGGTCTCGGGTGATGACCAGCATAAGCAGGAAGATCAGCCCCAGCGCGGCGCCCAGGCTGAGCAGCAGCCCTCGCTGGATCAGGTGGGTCAGGTCGGCGAAGAGCACACCGATGCCTCCCACCAGGGAGAGGATCCCGCCCCCATTTTGTGCGACATATTTCCGTGCGTCTTGAACCACCTCGTCGATGTCCGCGCTCTTGAGGCTGGTGATGCGGGCGGTGAGCTGCGCGTGCTTGTAAGGGAAATCCACCAGCCGGTCGAAGTCCTCCGGGTTGCCGCTCATGGAATAGACCATGATCAGCTCCGAGATGTCCGCCCGGGTGGCGGGGACAACGTCAAACTTGGGGGCCTGCTCGTGCGTCAGGAAGTTCAGCTTCCTGACGACCCGGGCCAGGGAGAGGGTCTGCCCCACGTGGGGGCTTTTCTGCAGGTGCCGCTCCAGGGCGTCCAGCTTGCCCATTGCCTCGGGTGACTTGATGTCCCCCTTGGCGATGACGGAGATGGGGGCGAACCCGCCGAACTTGCCGGCGATGAGGCCAGACGTCCTGGCCACGGGCGTGTCGGCGCCGTAATAGAGGATTGGGTTGGTTTCGCTCTGCACCAGGTATGCCCCGGGAGCCGCCAGCAGGAGCGCGATGGCCGCGGCGGCCGCCACCCGCTTTGGGCTGCGGGTCACGGACCGGGCCAGACCGTCGAGCAGCCGCTCCACCCGGGGCGGCTTCGGCTTGCCAGGGGAGGCGCCCCGTCCCGGGAGCACGGCCACCAGCGCGGGGATAAACAGCAGCGCCCCTGCCATGGCGAAGAGGACCCCGGCGGCGGCCAACACGCCCAGGTGCCGGGCGGGGACGAACTCATGCAGGCGCAGGCAGAGCAGCGTGGCCGCCACGGTGAGCCCGGTCCAGAGCAGCGGCCCGGCCATCTTCCTGATCATTAGCGCCGCGATCTTCCTGGAGCCCGGGGCGCCCGGTTCGCGGCGCAGATCCTGGTGGTAGACGAGCAGGTGGACGCCCATGGCGTTGCACACGGCCAGGATAAAGGCGGGGACGATGAGGGTGATGACCTGCACCTTCCAGCCCAGCAAGGGCAGGGCCCCCATGGCCACGACGCAAGACGCCAGCATGAGCAAGAAGGAGGGCAGCACCACCCGCACCTGACGGAAGAAGAAGAAGAGGACCACCAGCACCAGCGACAGCCCGATGGTGGCGAACCTCACGATGTCACTGCGCAGGTCCCTGGCCACGCTGGTGCGCACCAGCGGCATGCCGGCCAGCTGGACCTTGCCCGGCCCGGCGTTCTTGTCGATCACCTCCTGGATGGCGGCCAGCACCTTCCCGTCGCTGGCTTCGGGGCGCAGCATGCCGATGATCATCGCGGCCTTGAAGTCCTTGGAGACCACCGTGCCATGCACGAACTCGTTGTTTCGAATCCGCTCCCTGAGGGCTTCCCGCTTCTTGGGGTTGCGGGGCAGGCGCTTGACGGCTGGCGCGGCCATGATCTGCCCCTCGTCAATCCTGAGCTCCTTCAGGGTGAACATGCTCATGACGCGCTTGACGTTTTTGACCCACGCGATCTTGCGGGAGAGGTTCTTGATCTGCTTCAGGGTGTCGCGCTGGAGCACATCGTCCGCCGTGACGATGATCATCACCATGTCGGTGCCGCCGAACAGCTTCTCGATGCGCTCGAGGCCAACCCGCGCGGGGTGGTCGGCGGGCAGCATGCTGCCGAGGTCAGAGTCCAGCCGGACCTCGCGCATCTTGTAGGCAGACAGAGCGGTCAGGGCCACGAAGACCAGGAGGATGGGCCAGGCGGCGCGAACAACGCCTCGAGCGAGTGTATCGATCATGCCTGTCCCTCCGGTGCGAATTGTTTTTAGTACGAGGCCTTCAGCTCCAGAAATCCGGCCGTCAGGATCTCATCTGTTAACCCGAACAGCGTATTGTCGGGCCCGCCGTAGAACTCGGCGCCGGCGGCCACCAGCAGCGAGTTTGTGAAGGCGTAGGTGACCTTGGGGATGCACATGAACTCCTGGGTGGAGAAGTTGTACATTCCCATCACCTCCAGCGTGAGGGTGTTGTGCAGCAGGCTGTACGATATCCGTCCGGAGGCGGAGTGGATGACCTGGGCCAGCTGTCCGGTGAGGGCCCGGTTCTTGAGCACCAGCTCGTCGAAGACCACCTGATCGATCTCGCCGGACGCGAGCAGCGCCGCGATCTGGGTCATGCTCGGGGGCGTGCGGCCGCTGATCAGGCCGGTCTCTTCAACCTCCTCCCAGTCGAACACATAGCGGCCGCTGTACTGGAGGACCACCATCAGGTCTCCGAAGGCGCGGTCAACGCCCAGGGCGTACTGGACCTCGGGCTGCGGGATGTACTCGCTGTCCTCGTAATCCTCGGTGATCTTGTAGGCGGCCTCGCCGCGCAGGACAAAGTAGCCGGCCACGGGGATGCCGAAATCGAGCCCAATCACATGGTGGCGATAGGCGGCGAAGCCCAGCTTCAAGGTCTGCGACTTGACGTACTCTTTGATGATCTCCCTCTCGCGCAGGATGATGCCGGGGTATGGCGCGAAGCCGTACAGGTAGGAGACCGAGGCATCGATCACCGGCAACGAGAGGTGGAACCGCGTGCCGTAGGTGCCGTTGGACAGGTCGTTGTCCGGGTACTCCGGATCCATGAAGTCGAGCGGAGGTCCCAGGCCGAAGTCCGGGAACTGGGCCGGCGCGTGGAAGGGGAGGTAGACCAGCTCCAGGCGGCAGGGTTCAAAGTTCACGAAGGCACGCAGACCGAAGTTTGCGATGCGCCTGTCGATGTCGGTGGGCGACCGGACCCTCAGGTCGCGTGGGGTGACGTTGTCCGTGGGCACGGTGCCGTCTGCCTGACCCCAGACGATGATCTGGTGGCCGAACCGGATATCCACCGGGCCGATATAGGCGTTGATGTAGGCCTCGCGGAGCTCGAACTGGACCTCCGGATCGTCGGAGCCGGAGAACTTCCCATACCGCAGGCGAATCTCTCCGAAGGCGTCGCCGTGCACGCCGTATGATGCCTTCAGCTTGAGGGCGGTTTCGCCGTATCCACTCTTGATCTCGCCGTCGTCCTCGTCGGGGACCTTGCCAGCGTAGAGGACCGCGCGAATGTAGCCGTTGAGCTCGAATGCGAGCTTGCCCAGCTTGAATGAAACCTCGGGCGCGGACTCCGGGTCGGTTGTTTCCTCCTGCTCTTCTGCCACCTCACCGGAGCCGCTGGTTGCCTCTTCAAAGAGGCCCTGGGCCATGGCCATGGAGGGGAAGACGAGGAGGAAGGCAAGGCCAGCCAACATGACCGACAGGGGACGCGCCGTGAACAGCCCTCCCCCTCGCCCATGCTGAACAGAGTGGAGACTATCCATGGGGTTTGCCTTCATGCGTTTGGGAGAATTAGCCATGCGTTTCTGGTGGACAAGATGATGGGCTTTAAGTGGATCCTGAGTCAAGGGAACCCAATGTTCTGGGTAGCGGCCGCGGCTTGCCCCTGGCTGCTCGAGGCTGCGGGCGTGGACACGGTCAAGGAGCTGCGCCGGCGTAACCCGGCCAACCTCACCGCGAAGATGGCCGAGGTCAACGAGGCCAAGAACCTCTCAGGCAGGGCGCCCACCCAGACCGCGGTGAGCGGGTGGATTCAAGAGGCCAAGGAGACCGGGCCGAAGGTCACCTACTAGCCTCGGCCTAGCCGCGGCGGTCGGAGCGCCGCCTGGTGCACAAGATCCCAACCGCAAACATGATCCCCAGTCCGGCCATGGCGCGGCCTCCCTCCCCGCGGCCGTTGCAGCAGCCCACCGGACCCGGGCAGCCGTTGTAGGGATCGCAGGTGTCGCTGCTGGCCAGGTACATGCTGGGGCCTATCCCGGCGGTGATGCTCCACCGGACCAGGCGCGTCGCCCTGCTTGAGTTCACGGAAAGGGTCCAGGCGCCGGTGAGCGGTTCGCCGGCAAAGGCGGCCAGCGACTCGGAGGTCTGTCGCCCGTTGAACCCGAACCACCCCTCCAGCCCGTCGGCCCTGGCCTTCCTGGTGCGGGCCCCGTCGACCAGCTGCACCCGGGTGCCCGATGGCGAGGTGAGGTAGAGCTTCACCCCGCTGACCTGCGTCGCCGCCAGGTTCACGTACACGCTCAGGTGCTGGACGAGGTCGTCCGTTTGCTCGAACGTCACTGTTCGGCTGCTGGTCCCCGGCCCCAGCGCCACTGGCGCGTCATGAGAGCGGGTGACGCTTCGCGTGCTGAGGTTCCATTCGGTTTCGGCCTCGGCGCGGTCTCCGGCCGTCGCCAGCCAGAGGGCGGTAATTCCGATGAAGCACATGACTCCAGTTCCAAAGATCAGCTTCGAATTTCGCCGGTTCATTGCGGTGGCTCCTTGGCAGTCGTTTGGTGTCAGGAGCACTCAGTTGCAACTCGCCTGCCATGTGAGCTGAATGCAATATGCTTTGAGTTTTAGGCGGTTAGGGGCGGTGTCAGGGCAGGGTGCCTACGCCGCCATCCAGGCAGACGCCACTTTTCGCGCCACGCTCTAACTTCGAAGCGCGAAAAAATGCGAAGTCATCATGTCAGGAGGAGCAGCTTATGGGCCGTACTGAACTTCCACGCGGCCCAGTGAACCCGAGCTGGACGACACGGCCGTGGCCTGGCTGGTGGCTATGCCCATCTGGGTGATGAAGCGGGTCAGCGTTACAGCAGTGCCCAGGATCTTGGAGGAGTAAGGGCTGGTGGGGCCGTAGGAGTTGTACATTTTGGTGGTCCCCCGGGCGCCCAGGATGCCGATGATGTCGCCCTTCTTGATGATGATGCTGCAGGGGATGTAGGAGGTCCCGGCCACACCGGCCTTGTAAAAGAGGGTGGTGAAGCTGGTGGTGGAGGATGAGTAAGTTGGGGGCGTTGCGGTGAGCTTGACCACCTGTACGTTCTGGGCCGTGGTGCTGACCACCGTGGGCACCCGCAGACCCGTGATGGTGAATTGCTTGGGCGCGGTGAACCAGAAGCCGCGGGTGTACGAGCCGCTGTAGAGGGATTTATGTGAGCCGACATCCAGGTTATTCAGGACGCAGCCGGTGATGGGCGTCCAGGCAGTCTGGGATTTGGCCGGGTCGCATTTTCCGCAGCCTGCCTTGGCGCCAGAGGCGTAGCAGGTGTCCTTGATCAGGCAGCTGGTTGTGCTCGTGATTGTCCAGGCGGTGGCGCTCGAGGTGGGGTTGCACTCGGCGCAGCCGCCCGTGTGCTTGGTGCCCTTGGCGTAGCACTTGCCGCTGATGTTGCAGGTGTTCACCGCCGCAGACCAGGAGGTCTTGGACTTGGCGGGATCACAAACCTGGCAGGTGGAGGTGCCGGTCTGCTTGGCCAGGTAGCACTTGTCCTTGATGAGGCAGACATTGCCGACCACGGTCCAGGCGGTGGTGGAGCTGGCGATGTCGCACTTGGCGCACTTGGTGGGGTCCTGCACCCCGTCGGCGTAGCACTTGCCGCTGATCTTGCAGGTCTTGGGGATGGTGGTCCAGGCGGTGGTGCTCTTGGTCGGATCACACTTGCCGCAGTTGGTGCTGCTCTTGGCCCCGTTTGCGTAGCACATGCCGTTGATGAGGCAGACGTTGGCGATGGCGGTCCAGGAGGTGGCGCTCTTGGTGGGGTCGCAGGTCCCACAGCCTGTGGAGTCCTTGTCGCCCTTCTTGTAGCAGGCGCCGGAAATCTTGCAGACGCCGGCCAGGGGGGTCCAGCTGGTCTTGCTCTTGCTGGGATCGCACTCGCTGCAGCCCAGGACGTCTTGCTCGGCCTTGAGATAGCAGACGCCGCCGATGGTGCAGACGTTGGTGTTGGTGGTCCAGGAGGTGGTGCTGGTCTTGGGATCGCAGTGCTTGCACGCGGTGGGATCCGCGGCGCCAGCGGTGTAGCACTTTCCGCTGATCTTGCAGGCACAGGGGCCGCTCGAGTCGGGCACGACCGTCAGGTCGGGTTGCATTTGATCTGGCCACGGGGTGGTGTCCGGCGCCGGCGACGTGTCCGGCGTGGCCGAGTCGGGAGAGGCCAGGTCAGGCTTGGACGCCGGGCCATCAACCGCAGGCCCGTCCGGGATAGCTGCCTCGGAGATCGCCCCATCCTTCATGGTGCTGTCTGCCACGGAGCTGTCCTTTGTCGGCGAGCTGTCGTCGTCGCTGCAAGATACCAGGAGTATTGACAGGCTAATAAGTAGAGCTAGATGAGTACGCATCAGATTCCTCACTGGCTTGTAGGTGAATCTCTTTGGCTTGTTGATCATGATCCGCTCCGCGAACCCATCCTACTTGTAGACCATCATCGGGGCTGTATAGCCGGTGGTGGACTCCAGGATCTTGGCCTTTGTACCGGTGCCGATGGTCTGAATGCGGAGGTCCAGCTTTGAGGTTGAATTGCCCAGCCCGTAGACCAGGCTCTTGCCGTCTGGCGTGAAAAGCTTGAGGTCCGAGGTATAGGTCGTGGAGGTGGGGGTGGCCGACAACTGATAGGTCTTGGGCGTGCCCAGGGCCTCTGTCACGAACACCACAGCCTTGCTGCTGGAATTGCCGGTGTAGGCCACCTTGCTCCCGTCATTGCTGGGCACCAGATCGTAGATATAAAAAGATGTGCTGGTACCCAGCACGCTGTGACTGGTCAGCTTGGTCGCCGTCTTGGGCGCGTTCTGGTCGAAGTAGTAGACATCCTCCACCTTGGGGGATGCGCCGGCCTTGTAGGCATAGAAGAAGACCTTGGAGCCCTTGGCCGCGGCCTCGATATTGGAGCTGCCGTAATAGGCATACAGGCCCTTGGTGACATCAATGATCTTTCCGGTGGTGCGGTCGATGGAGCGGATGTTGGACTGAGTGGGCGTGCCGGACTGGTATTCGGTGTAGTGGAAGTACTTGCCGTTGGGTGACACCCAGCCGCCATAGGCGCGGATCTTGGAGGCGCCGGTGTAGGGCTTGGCGGTGCTGCCGCTGGAGGTTGCCTGGGTGACCTTGCCGGTGGAGACCCTGTAGATGAACATGTCGGAGTAGGAGGATGTGGAGCCGACCCAGAACATCAGCATATCGTTGTTGAGCCAGCGCACGTTGCTTGTGTATTTGGCGGTGGACGCAAAGTCGGTGCTGGTCTTCACCGCCACCGCCGCCGTGCTGGCGTCTGCAGGCCGCACGTAGAGCGGATAGGGGGAGGCTGCCTTGACATAGGCCACGTACTTGCCGTTTGGCGACAGGTCCACGGCGGGGGACGAGGAGTAGCTGTAGTACAGCTCATAGGTGCTCGGGCCGTAATAGGCGGCTGGCGACTGCGAGACGTTCCTGGCCGAGCCGGTGGCGTCGTTGAGCACCATGATGTCCTCCTTGGAGGACGATGTCCCGGCGACGAAGAAGAGTCTGCTGCCATCCTCTGACAGGCCCAGGTTCGTATCGAAATAGGTCGGGGCAGAGCCGCCAACCGTGGGCAAGGTCACCTTGGTGGCCTTTGCCGAACAGTCCTGGGGCGCCTTGAACAGGTGATAATTTGAGGTGCTGGTTGCGTCCTTGGCCACGAAGTAGAAGTACTTATTGGCGAACCTGAATGAGTGGTAATAGATGTAGCGAAGCGCGGAGGTCTTTGGAGAGATGTCGCAGACATAGTTGCCCGTGGCCGCCCACTTCTTTCCGTCGGTGCGGATCAGGTGCACGGCCGCGGCAGTGGACTGGCCGTAGGCGTAGGCCGCTGCGATGATGTTCCCCAGCTTGTTGGCGCCGATGTAGTAGTAGTAGTTGTAGCTATAGGAGGTGGAGGTGCCGGAAGAGGGGCCCTTGAACGCGATAACCTCGGCCTTGCCGCTGGGCCGCACCATGAAGAATCCGCGTCCCGGTGGAGTGGACGAGTAGTAGGTATACAGGTGGCCCAAGTTGTTGGGCAGGTGCAATGGCCGGTGGTAGGTCGAAATGTGGGGCATGGGCATGGGGCGGTGGCGGTTGACATAGGCGTACTCTTTCCGGCCCACGAGATAGCTGTAATAGAGGTTGAAGTTCTTGGGCAGGCCGGTGACCGTGGTCTTGCCAGAGCCGCTTGTGCCGATCCGGTTTACGTTGCGGGAGGAAGTTGAGGTCCCGGAGGCATACACCACACCAGGAGAGACGAAGCCGGCATCAGGGGTTAGCGGCTTGGAGTCCGGGGTAGGCTTGGTGTCCGGCGGCATGGCGTCGGGCAAGGCGTAGTCGGGGGTGCCCGTATCTGCCGTGGCCATATCCACCTTGGCCACATCCGGCTTCCCCGCGTCCTTTGTTGGCAGGTCCAGCGTCGCTGAATCAGGGACCGCCGCTTCCTTGACCGCCCCGTCCTTCATGCCTGCATCAACAGCCAAATCGGAGCCAGGCGCGGTGTCGTCGTCGCTGCAGCCCAGGGCAAGCAGCAGCCCACACATCAGAACCAAACTCGAATGATTTCTGCCCAGCATCGCTATCCTCCTAATAGTCCAGAGTACTATTGCAGGATAGATCCTAATGGTCGGAGCTTCAGATATCCACTGAGAATGTTTATCGCGGGCTACAACTCGAAGGAGTGGAACACCTGATCATCTAGTTCCACTGGGGGCGGGTCTTGGCCATGTTGAGGGTGTGCTGGATGCGTCCCCAGGCCCAGTTGGCCTCATGCTGGCCCAGGGCGGGCACGGCCAGGCGCATGAACTTGCCCTTGTCCAGGCCCTTGAGGCGATTGATCAGCTTGCCCTCGAACCGAAGGGGCAGCACATCGTCGGACAGGTACTTCTTGTGGGTGTAGCTGCTGGCGTTGTCGATGAGCATCAGGCGCTTGCCCGTGCCCGGGGTGCTCACGCCCACGGGGAACTTAACCGCGTCCTTGTGCGCCACCAGGATGTTGCCCTTGTTGCCGCCCATGAGGCTGGTGGGGGTGTGCTCCACCGAGCTCATGATCCAGGCCATGGTGCGGATGGTGTCCATCTGCCGCACGCCCTGCTGCGAGCCCTCAAACTTCTTGAACTCGCCGCGTGTGGTTCGCCAGCTGCTGCCGATTGCCTTGCTGCCGGGCATGAAGTACTGCAGGCTGCCCATCACCTTGCCGGTGCCGGGCACGTCGACGATGGTGCCCGTAGTGGGCGGAACCAGGTTCATGCCGAGCATGCGATCGAACTTGTAGGCGAACACTTCGCGGGACATGAAGGAGTAGGCGCCGCCCCGGCCGTTGAGGTTCTGGGTGAAGCGGAGCCAGTTCTTGGCGTGGCCGGGGCCGGTGGGCTTGAACACGGCCTTGACCGGCTGACCATGCACCTTGTTCTTGAAGGTCACCAGGTAGGTGGCGAAGGCGTGGCTGTTGTCGGTGTCCAGCTTCTTGATGCTCTGGATGGCGCCGCGCTTGAGCACGGACTCCACCCGCGACCGGTCGTCCCGGTGCTTGCTCAGGTCCAGCACCTTGCGCCCTCCGCCCAGCCCGCGGTCGCGGTGGCCGATCTGCTTGACCGCGTTGACCGTGGCCGGGATTGTCTTGTTGCCGCCCTTTGTCATGGCGTTGTACAGCGCCGCGAAGGAGCTCTTGTCGCCCTGCTCGGAGAGCTTGTTCACGGCCGCGGCGGTGAGGGTATCGCTCTTGGACTCCAGGGCCAGGGTGTGGAGCGCGACCACCTGCTTCTGCTTGGTGCTCAACCCGGACACCAGCTTGTTCAGCTTGCCGTGGTCAAAGCCGTGGGGTTGACCGCCGCCCTTGTGGTGGGCCGCGTGCAGCAGCTCGCCATCGGTGCCGTACTTGTTGTCGTAGTGCTTCTTGATCAGCACCACCGCGGCAAACTGCCGATGGTGCCGGGGGAGCTTGTTTAGTGGATTGCTCGAGTGAAGCCGCGCGGCGTGGTTCTTCTGCGCGCCACCCGGTGGCAGGGCGAAAGCCCTGTGAGGGGCTGCAACCAGCAGGCAGGCTAGCAGGGTGGTGAACAGGAGGGTGCGGAGGGTCTTTGTGATTTTGTTTTCCATGAGCTTCCCAGATTGCAGGCAGCATGCCAGTGTGTGCGATCTTTGCTTAACATGGCGAAAGAATAGATGTTTATGCTGGGGGATGTCCTCCGGCGAGGGCGGCAGATCGAGAATCCACTGCTCCTGGAACAGGGCCGAAATTGTGGCCGCCAGCCCCCAATCCAGCCACGGACTGTACGAAAACCGTGGATGCCCGATAATTGCTGGACGGGAGGCGATCATGGCGCAGAGTTCTGATGACTAGATACCTTCTTGTCGCGGCCCTCCTCCTCTTCCTCTCCGGCTGTCCCGGGGCGGTGGAGGAGTCCCATCTCAAGCCCAATAAGGACAGCACGACGGCCGCCCGTGATGCGGGGAAGGTCCCAGTCCCCGATGTCAGCCCCGTTGACCAGCTACAGGCGCCCCCGTCCTGCCAGGTCCAGTACGGCAAGTACGTGGCAAAGGTGTGCAAGGAAACCGCCAAGTCATGCGTGGTTTATTTTGCGGAGGCGGCGAAGTCCACCTGCAACGCCATCTGCGGCAAGGGGGGAGGGGTGTGCACCCGCGCGGAAGATAACCAGAGCAAGGACCAGTGCGCAATTTACAGCGCCAACCCGCTCACCTGCGCATCGGTGGTCTACGACGGGATCTGTCACTGTACTCGCGGCGGTCAGCCCCCCACCCCCAAGGTGGACGCGGGCACATCACTGCCCACGGGGACTTACAAGGTCCTGCGAAAGATCAACGGATACGACATCGTGGATATCCGGGGCATCATCAAGGGGGGGTATAGCATCGCCCCCAAGTCGGTCACCGCGAGCTTCTTCAGCAAGCAGATCACATATGGCGCGCAGGTCGTGACGGTGAGCGCGGTCACGGGCTGGAAGAGCGGCCCTGCGGCAGGGTACCTGAGCTTTCGCTCGAAGCTGGCCAAGGACCCGCCGCAGGATATGTCGAGCTTCGCCTTCTATCATGACGGCACGGGATGGGTGTTGACCCTGGCAGCGGCGGCGCGCACCAGGACAATCGAGGGCGTGTACAACAAGAAGGGCTCGGGCAAGTATGTCCCCGCCGGCTGGATCGAGTTCCAGAAGCTGATCCCCGGCATGACCAAGTACTACGACTGGGCATATCCCTGGCCCTCGACCCACGAAACCATCAACTTCCGCGCGGCGTACAAGACGGGAAACATCGTGTCCGAGGGCATCAAGCTGCGGCTGCCCTGACCGTTACAGGGGCAAGTGACCCAGGCTCTACTCATTCTGGGCCTGGCCGCGGTGCTACGCCGCCGCCGGTGAAGGGGCTCCGGGTCGTCAGCGACGCAGCCGGCCGTCGCCTCCGTTGAAGGTGGTTTCCAGGTTGGTGAGGTACTCATCCAGCAGGGACCTGTTCCGCTTGGTAACCACCGGGCCGGCCAGGCGGCGGACGATCCTGGGGATGTCGAGGAAGATCACCAGGTCGTTCTGCAAGGTGACCCGGCTGCCCATGCCTGCCCCGAGGATGGTCCAGGTCCCCTGAACCCGCGCGTTGCCCGTCTCCCCAACCGGGAGCCAGCGCACGCTCAGCGCGTCCGGGTCAGAGTGGTAGCGCACCAGGTACTCCATCTTGACCGCGTACCGGGCCGGGCCGTGTGCCTCCAGGATCCAGCGCCAGGCGTCTCCCTCCGGGGCTAGTTTCTCGAGCGCAGGGAAGTGGGCGACTGAGTCGGGGATGTCGCTCAGCACCGAGAAGACCTCCTCGGGAGGCGCGGCGACCTGGATGGACCTTTTGAACTGGACCTTTACCTCATGCATCGGCGCGATTTCCGGATTAGCCTTCTTTGTCCGGGGAGTGCCCCCGCACCGGCTTCGAATTGGCGGCTATATCGTCATGGGCCTTTGCGAGCACCTCGTCGCCAGGGCTGTATTCGAATCCGGTCAGCAACCTCTTCAGCATTCGCAACGTGAGGACCTTGGGCTTGCTCAAGGCGGCAATGGGGATCCTCCGGTTCCAATCAAAATTATCCTCATCTGCTCGACTGTCAGGCGAGCACTGGAACACCGGATCATCCTCCACAAGGAGCCTCCCCTGGAGCCCAATGCAGGAGGCGAGGACATAGTACAGGGAGCCCTCATCGCCGAAGGCGGTGGCGGAGTGTTGCGAGATGAATTCAAAGAACCGGGACAACTCTCGAACCGCTTCGCCCGGATAGAATATTCGATCAGGCTCTGTCTCGTCGTCATCACCAAAATCCCAGGCTTCGGGGGCGGCGATCCAGTCATTTGGAAATGCGATGAAGCTCAAGTACATGCCATCCGAGAATTGCCGCCAGGCGCATTTCGTCGCGCCGACCTCGTAGTCCTGTTGGACCCTGTCGGCCTGGCATTCTGGTTCTTCTCCGCTGTAGTACAGGGGGTAGTTTTCCCCGGCCCTCTTGACCGTGGCCTGCTGAATGATGTCCGCCAGTGCGGATGGCTCAGGGGTGTTGCCAGGAGCCGGGGTCGGGAAAAAGGAGAGAGCCCAGTAGCCGCGCGACCGGATCTTCCTCACCAAAGCGTTCTGCCTTGTGAACGCCTGAATCCTGTAGCCGGCCAACACCAGCTCTTGCTTGATCGTGTTGTTGCTCAGCTCGATGAGGCGGGCGTGCGCCGGAGCGGCCGGTTCGGCCTCCACGGGCTCCTCAATGACCGGCGCGGCCTCCACGGGCTCCTCGATGACCGGCGTGGCCTTCACGGGCTCCTCGATGACCGGCGTGGCCTCCACAGGCTCCTCGATGATCGGCTCGGGCTCCTCGGACTTCACGATGGCCGGCGCGTCGTCATAGGAGACTTCGCACCTTTCCTCCCCCTCCTGGAAAATGAGTGTTGGTGTCTTCTTCATGGAGAGGTCAATCAGCTCAACCTCATCCTGGATAACGGGGGCGGGCGTGTTGCCGCTCGATATGTCGATCAGCCCGCCCTGGTTGGGGCCGCCAAACCCCGGGTCACTCTCGATGGCCAGGGGGATTGGAGTGTCAAAATCCAGACCGACAGGTCCCGGCGTTGGCTCAATCGTGAGGTCGATCAGCTGGGAACCTTCGGCGCTGGCAGGCTCCACCACTGGCTCGGCGACCACGGCGGCCTCGGCGACCACGGCGGCCTCGTCGACCAGCTCAATGAAGCCTTCTCTCTCGGGTTCGATGGCGGCCTTTTCCACCGACAGGCCCGGGGAGCTGCCATCGGCGCTGCCGGGCGCGGGTTCCTGCATTTGCTCGAAGTCGTCCAGGATTCCGGCCTGGATCGCGTTGATAAACAGCTCAGTCTCCTGCTTTGCTTTTTCACCTTCAGGATCAAATCGAAAGCTCAGCGAGCGTCGGCTTTGCAGTGAATTCGGTAGCCCTTCAATGGGACCAAAGTGTTCGTTCTTGAGCAGTACGATCCTGTCCCATCCCAGCTCCCTTGCGGCGAACCCCAGCTCAAACAGGACACCTGGGCAGGGGTAACTCTTGGAGCCGGAAACCAGAGCAGGGGTGATGTCGGCGACAAAGAGGTCGTAAGAACCAACCCTCTCGATGAGCCCCTCGGCTGATCCATTGGGGAACTCTTCTGGCCGGCTCTCTTCCAGGGAAATGCAGAGGTTCACGCTCCCCTTGAGCGACGAACCGTTGACGGCCTCACGGACGGCGTACTCGACGAGCTTGCCGTAAATGCCAGCGACCGATTCGCGGACCATCGAACAGAATATCTTGTGCTCTATTTTGGCCACTCGTTCCGTCATCATTCAGCGAGGAAAATCGCGGGCATGGCAAACGCTTCAATGCTCAGCCCCAGACCTCCATCATACATCGATAGTACGGCGGATGTGTTGATAGACGATGTCGCTGCCGAGCAGGTCCATGTGGTTGAGGCGGTGGCCCACCCAGCGCTGATCGGGGAGGGACAGGTTCAGCGCGGTCTGCTCATGTTGCCCGAGAGCGCTCCGCAGGGAGACCAGCCCGTCTCCTTGCAGCCGGCCGCCGGCGGCCCCCTCGCTCCGGGAGGTGGTCCCGGCCAGGAAGTGACAGCGCACCCCCTCGGGCAACGGCAGGTGCTGCCGCTCACGGGCTGGCGCGTCGAAGCGGTCCTGTCCCTGCCAGTCTTCGTCCAGCAGGCTGCCGTGGCGCAGGTCGGTGATACCGGCGCTGCGGATTTTTCCCAGGCGGGCCAGAGGGGCGCTGTAAGGGCTGATGCCGATGACCTGTTGCACCCAGTTGCCCACCTTCTCCAGGGGGGCGCCGTGGTGAGGGGTGCCCAGGAAGAACAAGGTCCGGAGCTTCTTGATCCATGCCTGGCCAGCCTCCCCGGCATGGTGGCAGGCGCTGCGGGAGACCAGGCCGCCCATGCTGTGGCACAGCAACACGAGCTCCTCGACGGGCGCCGGCCACTCGTTGACCAGGGTTTCGAGCAGGTCAGCCAGGTCTGGCCCATTTTGGGAGACATGCAGGCCGGTGTTGTAGCGCAGGTAGATGGGCGAGTAGCCCAGGTCGCGTTGCAGAGCGGCGCCGTGGTCATGGCCCTGGTAGAGCCACTGTTCGTCGTTGAGGCATAGCCCGTGGACCAGCACCACCAGCTTGCCCGTGGCCCCGGGCATGGCCTCGGCCAGCGCCTGCCTCTCAAGCTCCAGCGTGCGCCCCCCGTGACGCAAATCCATGGCCAGCGTCAGGGGGTTATCCCTGGCAGCCATCGCGTCACCCAGGACACCGTTGAGGGCGGCCAGGAAAGCCTCCCGCCCGGGCCAGGTGGCGCCTGGAGGTACAAGCGGTTCCAGCTGCCGCAGCGCGCCGTCCAGGCTCCCGCCCACGATCCCGGTCATCAGGTGGATGCTGCGGTAGACCAGCCCCGTGATGCCGCCCATGGGCCCCTGGGGGGCCGGGCCCGTGAGCCATGCCTGGCGGAGGATGTTGTGGTGCATCTCCTCCACCACGTCGGTCACCCCCTCGGTGGCCTCGGTTAACAACAGGCTCAGGCCCCGAAGATCTGACAGGTAGTTAACGTTCTTTTCGCTGTCGTCAGCGTCAGTCACCATCCGTGCACAATACCACCGCGGCTCCGTTGACAGTGCAATCACCCTTGACGCCCAATCCTCCGCCGATGGACGATTGGGCGTCACCAGAAGAACTAACCGGGAGAGAGCGGCCGATGAGCAAACCCTACATGGGCAAGATCCTCAACGTGGACCTTACAGCAGGCACCTGCACAGAGGAGACCATCCCTGACGCTGTCTATGAGAACGTGCTGTCGGGCATGGGCCTGGCAGCCTACCTGCTGTACCAGCGCATCCCTGCCGGCGCCGACCCGCTTGGGCCGGAGAACGTGCTCGGCTTCTTCTCCGGCCTGCTCACGGGCACCAACAGCCTCTTCACCGGCCGCTGGATGTTGGCCTCCAAGTCGCCCCTCACCGGCGGCTGGGGTGACGCCAACTGCGGCGGAAACTTTTCGCCGGCCATGAAGAAGTGCGGCTACGACGCCATCCTCGTCACGGGAGCCAGCGACAAGCCGGTGTACCTGCTGGTCAACAACGGCGAGGCCGAGTTGCGTGACGCCGGGCACCTGTGGGGCGTCGACGCGGTTGAGAGCGAGGAGAAGCTCATCGAGGAGGTGGGCATCAAGGGGGCGCGGGTGGCCTGCATCGGCCCGGCGGGCGAGGGCATGTCCCGCATCGCGGGCGTGGTCAACGACCGGGGCCGCATCGCCGCCCGCTCCGGCCTGGGCGCGGTCATGGGCAGCAAGAAGCTCAAGGCGGTGGTGTGCAAGGGCAAGGCAAAGATCGGAGCGAGCGATCCCGCCAGGATGAAGGAGCTAACCAAGGCCTCCAGCGTTGCGCTGAAGACGGACCAGCCGCTGCCCAACGGGAGCATGAGCGGCTACCTCGGCGTGGTCATGCGCTGGCTGCCGGTGGTGCTGCGCCAGGACGGCAACCAGTACAAGAGCCTGCTGCGCAAGTGGGGCACCTGCGGGACCAACTCCCTCTCCATCGAGAACGGCGACGCCCCGGTGAAGAACTGGAGCGGCAGCTACCTGGACTTCAAGCGGCCCCAGAACAACACCGTGAACCCGGACCTGATCACCGAGCGGGAGTACAAAAAGTACAGCTGCTTCGGCTGCCCCCTGGGCTGCGGCGGGCTGTGCAAGGGAGCCGGCAAGTACAAGGAGACCCACAAGCCGGAGTACGAGTCGACCATCGCCCTGGGCGGACTACTGCTCAACGACGACCGGGACTCCATCTTCTACCTCAACGAGGTGCTCAACCGCGGCGGCATGGACACCATCTCCGCGGGCGGCGTGGTGGCGTTCGCCATCGAGTGCTACGAGAACGGGATCCTGACCAAGGAGGACACCGACGGCCTGGAGCTAACCTGGGGCAACACCCCGGCCATCATCGCGCTGGTGGAGAAGATGGTGGCGCGCGAGGGCATCGGCGACCTGCTGGCCGACGGCGTCAAGGTGGCGGCGGAGAAGATCGGCAAGGGCTCCGAGAAGTACGCCATGCACGCCGGCGGCCAGGAGCTGCCAATGCACGACGGCCGCTACGATCCCGGCTTCGCCATCCACTACAACGCAGACCCCACCCCCGGCAAGCACACCAACGGGGCCTACGTCTACTACGAGATGTACGAGCTGTGGAACAAGGTGGCGGGGCTGCCCAAGCCGGCGCTGCTGTACGGCAAGGACAAGAAGTTCGACGCCGGGCCGGACAAGGCCCAGATGGCCGCGGCCTGCTCCAAGTACGTCAACCTCTACAACGCCGCTGGCCTCTGCCAGTTTGGCGCCTTCGCCGGTACCGCCAGGCTACCCCTGTTCGACTGGCTCACCGCCGCCACGGGCATCCAGCGCACACCCAACGAGTGGATGGAGGTGGGCGCCACCATCCAGACCCTCCGCCAGCAGTTCAACATCAAGCATGGCATCGAGCCGCGGGACTTCTTCGCCTCCGACCGGTCCAACGGCGTCAAGCCCCTGACGGAGGGCCCCAACAAGGGGCGCAGCGTCCAGGTCGAGGCGCTTCTTAATGGCTACTGGGGGTTGATGGGCTGGGACGTCAAGACCGGCAAGCCCAAGCCGGAACATGTCA
>CAZCFB010000041.1:0-13940 GCA_964497805.1 uncultured Kofleriaceae bacterium | reverse complement strand
CAGGACGGTGGCTCCCTCGGTGCACTGCTCCGGAGAGGAGTACTCCGGCTCGCAGTGGGAGAGGCCGTCCTTGGACTGCACGAAGATCATGGACGTGGGCAGCATGTACGAGGCGAACTGAGCGTCGTGGCCAGCCCCGGAGTGGATCATCTGGTGGCTGATCCCCGTCTCTTCCGCAGCGGCCTTTATGTGGCCCACAATCTCCTTGTCAAAGTAGACCGTGTCGCGGTTCCACATCTTCTCCACTTCACAGCGGCACCCGGCCCATTCCCGCTCGGCGCACCCCTTCACGATGGCCAACACCTTGTCCAGTAGATCAGGATCCACATGGCGGACATCGATACAGAAATCCACGTAGTCCGGGACGCAGGTGTGCACGCAGGGGTGGCACACGATCTCCCCGGTGGTGTAGACCAGATCCGGGTGACCCAGCTTGTCGATCTCCTCGTGGAGGTAGCAGATGGTCTGTGAGGCCGCGAACAGGGCGTCCTGCCGCTTCTGCATGGGGAAGGTCCCGGCGTGCACGGTCTGCCCGTAGAAGCGGAACCGGTAGTTGAACATGCCCTTGACGCAGTCCACGACGCCCACGTTGTTGCCGGCGTCCTCCAGGATCGGCCCCTGCTCGATGTGGAGCTCGAACATCGCCTTGTAGTTGTCGGGGCTGAGCCGGAACTTCTTGTCGCCCTTGTAGGCTGACCTGTCCAGGGCCGCGCCGAAGGTGTCTGCCGGATCCAGGACGCTCCTGGACGCCAGCATGTCCTCGTGCTTGAACTTCTCTTTGATCGCCTCGGGCAGGAAGTCATAGCAGACGATGCCGGACACCATCATGGCCGGCGGATAGAGCGAGCCTTCCTCGTTGGTCCAGATCATGGCGGTGAGCGGGTGCTTGTGGGGGATGCCCTGGTCGGCCACCGCCTCCAGGACCTCCATGCCAGACATGACCCCGAGGATCCCGTCGTAGTTGCCGCCGTTTTTCACCGAGTCGGTGTGGGAGGCCATGACGATCCGCTTGGCGTCTGGATCGCTCCCGGGGAGTGTGGCGTACATGTTGGCCACATCGTCCACCTCGATGGTGGCGCCGATGGCCTCCATCCTCTTGACGAACTCCTCCCTGGCCTGAGCATCCTCCGGCGACAGCGTATAGCGGGTAACGCCGCCATGCCCGGCGTCGCCGAAGCGGGCGAAGGTCTCTATCTTGTCGGTCATCCTCTCCAGGCTGCACTTGTACATTTTCTAGCTCTCCATGGCTTCAATAGGTCGGAGGATCTACTTTCCGCTGCGTTTGCGGTTGCGGAGCTCCCGGTTCAGATCACGAAAGGCGCGATCTGCGTTGCGGCGCACGGCGTCCCTGGTGCGGGCGTTGAGATCCTTGGCGCTCTCCAGGGCCTTGAGCATGCTGTTCAGGTCCAGCACGGCAAGGGCGTACACGGCGCCACTCTGGGGGTTCCACCAGTGGTCCCGGATCTCAACCCCGGAGAGGGTGGCCTCGCTGATGGTCTTCTGCACCGAGACCACGTCCTGCTCCTCGGAGCTCTGCTTGAAGTCACCGGCGGTGGTGGACCTCTGGTAGTCCTTCATCATGGAGGCGACGTAGGTGTCGAGCATGCGCGCGATCTGGCCCCTGGCGCGGTCATCACAGGTTTGCCGGGCCAGCGCCTCGTTCCTGATGCCCGAGGCAATCCCAACGCCGAAGAACGCCTTGCTGCCGCCGTCCGTGTCGAAGGCGCCGCTGCCGCGGTGAACCCACTTGGGGGTTCCGTCCGGTTGCTTGCCAGTCACGGGGTTACTCGCCGGTTTTGGCCCCCCGCACCCCACCATCAGGGTCAGCGCGGCCAGAGCTATCATTGTCATTCGCTTCATTGTTTTGTCCTCCTTGTTCGCCGCGCATGGGCGCGATGGGAGCATACACGATCAGTTGCACTGAGGGAGATTCGCGAACTCACTGCTCCCCCAGGAATATGAGGAGTATGTGGCGCATACAGAAACATATGTGCCCCGGGTCGTTTCCTGCAGCCGCATTACATCTAGGGCGTAAGGAGATGAGCCCTCTTTCGCCTTGCAGGTCGCGGATGGCACCACTCGCCAACAGGGGCACTCGGCGCCGCAGCCATTGCTGGGGACCTTCGGATCAAACAGTTTCTCGGAACACTTCTGAATGATCGCGCTGCCCGTCTGGGTTACCTCCTTGATGGTGAAGTCGGCCTTGGTCAGGCACAACTGTCTCTTCACAAGATTCGTATGCATTGGTTCCCCTCCTCCTCGGGTCAGGACGACCGGAAGGTCCGCTTCTTTTGGACTAGATGTTGTACAGGAAGACCAGCTTCGCCACGGGACCATGCTCGGCCCCGGCGTCGACGGTATCGCTGTAGTCCTGGGTTTCGTCTTCGCCCGTCTCGGCGGTGACCAGGGTCCCTGCGAAGAAGTAGCCCATGTTCAGCTTCATGATCAACCGCGGCGTGAGCTGAAAGCCGAGGCCTGTCAGGACGGTGCCGCCGATGCCCATCAGGCCGTAACTTTCCTCCTCCGGGACTTCTACCGTTTCCAGGAAGTAGGCGGAGAAGGTGAAGGAGGCGCCCAGCTCGGCGAAGAAGGGCCCGGCCAGGTAGAAGCGCTTGAGCAGCCCGAGCTCGGTGTGGATCGCCAGCGTGGCGCCTGTGACCTTGCGGTAAATGGGGGAGGTCTCCCCTCCCGCGTTGAACGCGTCCACGATGAGGGAGTCGTCGAGCACCCCCATGATGGTGGTGTGCTCGAAGATGTGAAGCTCGGAGATCCCGATGAAGGGAGCAAGGTTAAACTCCAGGGCGAGCCCGCCGCCCGGTCCGATGTTGCCGTGGCTGAAGAATCCCACCGAACCGTTGATCCCCCCGAAGCCTCCGACGTTGAGGCCGATGGATGGAAGCTCCCACATGGTGTGCCCGGCCTTGACGTTACTGCCGCCCAGGATGATCTCCGACTCCATGGGCTTCAGCTCGTACTTGTGGCCCTGCTTCATGCCGGTCTTCATGGAGGGCGTCAGGGTGCAGCCGTCGTAGATGCGGCGGGCCTTGACGAACCCGGTGCGGACCTCCCCCTTGGGGGTCTTCACGATCACGTTGAACGGAGTATCCAGCTCAGCCGTGTCTTTGCCGAGGCAGCCAAGCGCCCAGCCATCCTTGGCCTTGACCACCGGCGTGTGAAGCTGGAACTCCTTGATGTCGCGCAGCTTGCGCTTGATGAACAAGCCCCCGACCACCGAGGCGGTCTTCAGCGCGGAATCAGTCGCCTCCTCCTCGGTGGTGTCCCCGGAGATGGTGCCGGCGCCGCCCGATGTGTCCTCCTTGACCACCTTCCCGCCGACGCCAAACTCACGGTCGAGGGAAAAATGGAGTTTCCCGGAGGACTGGTCGGCCTTGTACTTGTAGATAGTTACCCGGGTCTTGATCTCACAGTCCATGTAAGGGTCGCCCTTCTCAGGGACCTTCCGCTCACACGTATGATCGATGTGAACATCATGCTTGAACACCTGGGAGCATCGCTCGATCTTGGCCTTGAGCGAAACCACCGCGTCGCCTGTCTCGCCATCCACCTCATCTCGGCGAACCTGGGTGTCCTGCACCGCGGATTCACACCACTCCTCAACGGCCGGATCATTGGGATCCTTTGCTTCCACGGCCATGTGAAAACGGCCGAGCCCCATGAGGCTGTAGAGCCTGTTGAAATGCTCCTGGGGCAGCGAGCTAACGATCTCCCCGGTCAGCAAAAGCTTCTGCTCGGAAACCCCGCTGTACTTGTCGGGGGAGACCTCGTCCGGATCCTGGGCCGCTGGCTTGGGCTTATCCTTGACCTTGGGCTCGCCCTCGGCGGCCTCCTCATCGGTCGCCTGATCCGGGTCAGGGAGTGGGGCCTGATCCGGGTCAGGGGGCGGAGCCTGATCCGGGTCAGCGGGCGGGGGAGGGGGTGGGTCCTCCTGCGCCTCCTTGGCCGGCTCCTCCTCGGGTGGTGGCGGCGGCGGGTCCCCTTCGGGCTGAGCTTCCGCCAGGGCGCAAAGGTTGGTTAGCAAGAAGGCTACAAGGACAACTTTGAATACCCGCATGACGTCTCCCCTCGTTTTTTTCCTGTTGCGTTTACTAATGACTGCAGAACTACAGATCACAGAATTTCCCTGCAAGCCTGCGTGATTACATGACCTCAAAGATCGTTACGGCCTGATTGGACACCACCAGGTTGATGCGGAAGCCTGCTTCATCCAGGGCCTCCTCCAGGTAGTCGCCCACGTTCCGGCGAACCTTGGCCGGCGAGGTGAACTCCCCGGAGATGGTGGCGGTGGTGCTCAGCCCCTTCTGCCACTCACACTGGTTCTTGCACTTCCGATCACCGATGACTTCCGAGAGGTCCCGCAAGGCCCGGTTCGCCTTGCGCCGCGCCTTGGAGCTGTTGAAATCACCCCGGAGCACCAGCTTGCACTTCACCCCCTCGCGCATCATGTCCGACCAGTACGCGGTCATCTGATCCAGGACCTTGGGCATGGCCCGGCCCACCGCCTCGGAGGTCGCGTTATGGAGCTCCTCGCTGGCCATATTCCGGGACTTCCCCACCTTGGATCCCAGCATCTTGCCTGAAACAACCTCATACGCCCGCACATCCAGGTGCACCTGGTAGCCGCCCCCCGCGCGGGACTCGTTGGTGTTGTGCATCACGTAGATGTCGGCGCCGGCGAGCTGAGCCAGGCGGGCGACCGGGTCCTCTGCCAGGCCCTTCACGTTCATCATGGAGTCCATCAAGCGTTGGGCCTTGCGCACGGCGTTGTCGTCGACAACTTCCCAGCGCTGGTTGACGAACCACTCGTTGATCTTCACCGTGGCGACGTCTCTCTTCTGGAGCTTGGAGCGGATGCTATCCATCCTGTTCTGGACGTCATCGAGCTTGATCTGAGCCATGTCCACGCGCCGCTCCAGCGGCGTCAACCGGTTGAGGAAGTTCCGGCAGTTGGGGCTGGCCCGCACCGAAGACCTGAAGTTCTTGTAGTTCGCCTCGCGGTTGGTCCGGATCTGGCTGCTGCTGGAGCGGTCGTGTGATCCGCTGGCTGAGGAGCTGCCAGAGCTGCGGCCGGAGAGGCTCCCCGTCGTGCCCGCGCGGGACCCGGAGATGGAGCCAGAGCGGCTGCTCGACGAGGAGTGCCGGCCCTTGCTGGCGGACTTGGTGTCCGCCGTTGACTTGTCGCTGGTGGAGGCCTCCGTCTCTTCCTTGTCCTCGGTCTTGTCCAGGCAGCCGGCGTCGAGGATGGTCTTCTGGAACTTGGCGACCTTGGCCTCCTCGGCGGCCACCAGCGCCGCCTGCTTCTTGATCTGAGCCGGGAGCGTACAGAGCTCACCCTGCCCCTTGCCCCGGGCGCAGTCAGCCTGTTCGTAGATCACCATGATCTTCGGCTTGCCCACTGCCTTGGAGATGCGCCGGCTCGCGGTGATCACCTGCTGCTCGGTGAGGTGCCGCTGAAGGTCGGAGCGGTTGATCTTGATGTACATGCTCAGCACCATCTGGTCCCCGCTGGCGCTGAAGCTCCGCCTGTAGATCTGGCCCTTGGCCGCGTAAGGCATCACGGCCATCAGGTGGTTCTTGATGTAGTTGCCGGCTGAGGTCTTCTCCCGCGGATCTCCCGCCAGGCTCTTGGCCGCGTAGGCCAGCGCCAGGACCGCGGCCTGGTCAGAGGCGGTCCCCTGGTCAGGCCCGGTGGCGCCCTCAACCCGGTACCGCGATGTGTCTGAATCCAGCTGCTTGTCCAGCCGAACATTGGCCATGGTGGTTGGGACAGGCGCCGGCGGTGGCGGCGGCGGAGCGCAGGATACAAACAAGAAAGTGGTGCACAGAAACAGAACGACAAGCCTTCGATTCATAGCGTCCCCTCGTCATTGGTTGTTTTGGACAGATAAAGTACTATGCGCCTCCGCGTGGAAGAGTGTCCAGCCAAACCTGGTCGAGGGGAAAGAGCGGGCGCGCCAGAGCAGGCGGCCGTGGCGCTTACCAGCGCTTCATGGCCTGCACCAGGTTATTCAGCGCCTGTTCGCGGGCCTTTTTCGGGGTCGCTGCGACGGAGCCAACCCGGCTGCTCTTCTCGAACATCTTCCCCTCCCTGCCGTTGACCACGATGTTGAACATCAGCGGCGCCGCGTGCTTCCCCATGGCCTCCGAGATGTTGCCGTAGTCAATGCGCACCGAGGCGTTCAATGGCGCCGACCCGTAGACGATCTTCGCGCCCCACTTGCGAGCCGCCAGCGCCTTGAGCGCGCCCATGATCAGGGCCCTGGGCTTTCCCTTCAGCCCCGTCACCTTGAGCTTGATCCGCGCCGGCTCGGACGCCTTGAAGCAGATGGTCCCCCGCTGAGACGGCTCCGTCGTCCTGAGCCATTGCGCGCCGTCAACATCATCCAGGTCATGGAGGAAGCCCACCTTCACCTTGCCCTGCCCGAAGACCTGCCCCAGGTTCAGGGTGACATGCCCCTTACTGTTGCTCTCCAGCCGCTTTGGCAACGAGACGATGCCCCCCGAAACCATGGCCTTGAACCGGGCGCCGGCCAGGACGAGCTTCTTGCAGGTGAAGACCATCTTCACCTTGGTGCCCGCGGTGGCAGCGGGGCAGGGAGACGAGTCAAGGGTCTCCTCTCCTCGGGTGAACACGGCCTTCACGTGCACGCAGTCGGCCAGCCGCTCCACCACCCGGCGGTACTTGTCGTAGACGGGCGTCCACCGGTGCCGCACCTTCCGGCCGATCCGTGACCGGCCCAGGCGCTTGACCTGGGTCAGGACGTCGATGAGCTCCACAAGCGCCGGCTGCTCCAGGGCCCTGGTGGTCCCCACCCGGGCGTTGATCCGGGAGATGGCCCGCTCGAGGATCCCGAAGACCGCCGCGACCAGGGCGTCCTGCTTCTTCCGCAACGCCGCCATGTCCAGGCTGGCCAGGATCCAGATCATCTTCTTGCCAGGCACGTTGTACTGATCCTCGATCTTCACCTCGTCAACGAGCCCCCGCACAAACATCTGGGAGGACTCCGCCACATGGGTCCTGGAGGAGGACTTCACATCGTCGCCCCGCCTCCTGTGAGACTCTGACTCCTCGATGGTGTGCTCGGCGTTGATGTATAGCTGGACCTGTCCCGCCACAACCGTGGCAGCGCGCTGGTAGGCCTTCATCAGGGTTTCCCCCTGGCCCACGCCGTAGAACATCCCCTTGCCCGCTGGCAGGCGATCAATCCACGCAGGCCGTGACTTGTGGGCCTTGCGGGTGCCGGCCCTTCCGGGAGGCTGGACATCCTTGAGAAGGTCGGGGACCTGGCCCCGCTTTGAGTCCCCCCGCGAGATCCGTGGCGACCTGGTCGGGGCCTTGTAGCCTTCGCACCTGGCGCTGTCCCTGGCGGAGACGCGCTCACCCACTGCCCGCGAGAGCTCCACCTGGGCGCACTCTGCCCGGTGGCGGATGCCTGCGGTCCCTCCCTGGGCCTGCGCATGAGCCTGAGCCGGGAACATCCAGACGCCCACGCACAGCGCTGGAACCAGAAGTGGTAGCGCGATCCCCTTCAGAAACTCCGGGCTAAACATCGAAACCTTGCTTCGCATCGTTTCTCCCCGTGGTTGCTCACATAGTGTTGCACGGTGGTTTGACTCTCGTGGACCCTGTTTCATTCTTGACCTACTTCCCGCCCAGGCGCTTAAGCCGGGATTCGGCGGCTGAATACCCGGGTTTGAGGGCGAGAGATTCATTGTACGCCGCCACCGCGTCGCCCTTTCGCCCGCGCCGTTCGTATACCCGCCCTAGCCGGTAGAACAGCTTGTGCAGGCGGCGGTCAGCCTTTGCCTTGGCCTTGCGAACCCCCACCACACACGCGGCCTCGGCCCAGTGCAGGTTTCCACCATCAAGGTGGAGCTGACATGATTCCAGCAAGTCGGAAACCCCCACCCCCTTGTCGATGCCAGAGAGCGGCGGGTGCTTGCCGAGCCAGGGCTTCCTGGCGCTCTTGGCCGGGCGTTTGGATACCGGCGCGGCTGGTTTCCGCGGGCCAGGGCTCTTCTCCGGTGTTGCATCCGGCACGGCCTCGGCGGTCCTCTCTTCCGGAGGATCAGGGGATACATTTGGCGTGGTGGTGGCAGCTGCCTTGGTGGGAGGCGGGGTGGGCGCTGTCTCATCTCCACTGGCTGGCGCGGGGGCTCTCTTTGCCCCCTGCTCCTTGTCCCGCCCGGAGTCCCCCCCGGCCAGCATGAACCACCCGGCGCCGCCGAGCAGGACGAGCGCGACGATGACGGCCAGCACCAGGCCCGCCAGCTTTCCCCGCTTCTGCTGTGGGATCACCGACCCGGGTTGGCGCGGGACACTCCCACTACCGGCCAGGTCCCCGCTCACCTGTGGCGGCTGGGCAGGCAGTGTGCCGGCCAGGGCGGGACCGGGCGCCACCCCTTGAGCTGTTCCCTCTGCCCCCCCTATAGACGCAAGCACAGAGGCCAGC
Source organism: uncultured Kofleriaceae bacterium (assembly GCA_964497805.1). Taxonomy (GTDB): domain Bacteria; phylum Myxococcota_A; class Polyangia; family CAZCFB01; genus CAZCFB01. The sequence continues at coordinate 5,469 of CAZCFB010000041.1, read as the reverse complement.
TCGTTCCGCATATGGGTCATATCGACAAAGCGGTCCTCGGGTTCCTTGGCAATGGCCTTGAGGATCAGCCGGTCCACCGCCTCCGAGATCTGGCGCGATGACGATATGGATGAAGGCACGGGAGGCTGGGTCGTGATGTGGTGGGAGAGGATCCCCATGAACGACTCGGCCTTGAATGGGACCTCTCCGGTGAAGAGCTCAAACATCATGATCCCCACCGCGTAGATGTCAGCGCGGTGGTCGAGCTTGCTGTGGTCGCCCAGCGCTTGCTCCGGCGACATGTAGTGCGGCGTCCCAAAGATGGCCCCGGTCTTGGTCAGGTTCTTCTCACCAGCGCCGATGGACTTGGCGATGCCGAAGTCGAGGATCTTGACCAGCTCGCTTCCGTCGGGCCGCCTGGTGAGGAAGCAGTTCTCCGGTTTCATGTCCCGGTGAACGATCCCCTTGGCGTGGGCCGCCGCCAGGCCGTCGCATATCTGAATCATGATCCTCAGCGACCGGGCGGGATCCATCCCTTCAGGCGCCACCATGGCCTCGGAGAGGCTCTGCCCCTCCAGGAACTCCATGCAGAGATAGCCGCGCCCATCCTCCAGCACCCCGAAGTCGTCGATGGTCACGATGTTCTCGTGGCCGATACTCGAGGCGGCCTGCGCCTCCTGTTGAAACCGGGCAACAGCCTCCTGGCTGGCGCAAATATCGGGGTGCAAGAACTTGATGGCCACCTTCTTGGTGATGCGCACATGTTCAGCCGCGAACACCTCCCCCATGCCGCCGCGCCCGAGCAGCAGCTTCAGCCTGTATCGGCCATCCACTACCTGGCCGAGCATGGAGTCCGGCTGCTCTCCGTCGTCGATCAGGGCGGACCCGTCCTTGGGGCAGAAAGTGCCCTTTTCAAAGTAGCCGTTGCATGCGGGACAGCGGGGCATGGGCCTCCAAGCCTATTTCGAGCAGACCAGGTCTAGCTGGGTGCTGTTGACAATGTCCCCTCTTGAATTACCTGAAAAAGTGGATGCCATTATAGACGTATCACCGCGCGCCGCACAGGCTTCAACGTCTCCTGTCAGGCTACCTGGGAGGGCCGAGGAAATTCACGATGGCCCGGTTGATCTCAGGACTGCGCTGGATGTTCAGGCCGTGGCCGGCGCCAGCCAGTTGAAGATACTTGTGGGTGGTGAGCGTTCGGCGAAGGAAGGCGATGTGCTCCTCGGGGATGTCGCGGTCGGCGTCGCCCCAGACGAGCAGGACCGGATGCGCCCCGAGCGCCCTGTAGATGGGGCGGTAATCGGTGAGCGCGTCGGTGCGCGACATGGACAACAGGGCGCGCTCGTAGCCAGCAAACAGGATCTGCTCCTGGAAGCGCCGGTTGTATCCCGGGTCTGCGCCCGATTCCGCGAAGAACTTGGCCGCCCGCTTCACCGTGCCCGGCACCGAAACAACCCGGGCGTACCACTCACCGAGTCCCGGCACCGAGGCCAGGCTGAACAACGCCTTGCCCTCGGAGTAGTGCACCACCGGCGCGAGCAGCACGAGCTTTCGAACCTTCCGGGGGTTGGCCGCGGTGAAGCTGGCCGCTGTTGCGGCGCCGAAGGAGATCCCCACCAGGTCCACGGGCTGGCGGATACCGAGGTGGGCTAACAGCTGCTCCAGCTGCCTGCGGTAAAGCCTGCGGTCATAGGGGCCAGCGGGACGGTCTGAGTACCCGCGTCCCAGGTGGTCGTATCGAAGCACGGTGTAGCCGGCCGCGGTGAGGGCCGGGACCTGCACGTCCCAGTTCCAGAGAGGGATGGTGCCCCCGTGCACCAGCACCACCACCGAGGAACCGCCGCTGGGGCTCTTTGTGGACGGGACATCGAGGACGTAGTGGGTGACGCCCACCGCCAGCCTGGCGTACTTGCCGCCCAGCTGCGAGCGGGTTCCGGCATCCAGGTGTTGAACCTCCCGGTGGGAGAGGTGGTAGGGCAACGCCACCGCCAGCACCGCGGCCATGATGAGCAGCCCGACTACCAGGACCCTCGAGAAAAGTGAGCGCATGGTGATCCCTGCTAGAACCTCACTTGAAAGTCCGAGTATCCGTCCGTGGAAATTGTGGCGTCAAGGCCTTGTGGACCGCTGACGAGACCAGTAACAATTTGGTGAATGAATGACTTCGTCGCCACTCGTCCTCTCCCCCCCTCAGGGGGAACACCTTGAGGATCCAGCCGTTCTTGCTTCTGGTCTTGCTGAGCAGCGTCGCCTGTTCAGATCCTGTCCAGTCTGCCGCCGACTCCGGCGGGAGCGACCTGGGGACGGACAAGTGGGGGCCGCCGGTCAAGCTCACCAACCTGTCCATCACCCGGCTGGCCACCATGCCCACCATGCTGAAGGTTTCGTGGGAGAGCTCCCGGCCATGCACCTCCCGGGTCAAGTTCGGGACAAGCGCGGCCCACGACCTAAGCACCCCGCAGACCTCGACCCCGGCAACCAAACACCAGGCGACGCTCATCGGGCTCCCCGCTAGCTCCGATGTGTTCGTCGAGGCTGTGGCCACGCCTGCTGACGGCGCCCCTTCAGCTTCAATCAAGGGCAAGGCCCGTACGGGCGCCCAGCCTTCCACCCTGCCTGTGCTGAAGTTCAGCAGCAAAGATCCTTCCAAGGTGGCGGGTGGCTACACGCTGATCTTGGTCCTCTTCGCCAAGAGCACCTGGATCACCATCGTCGACATCAAGGGCCGCTTCGTCTGGTGGAAGAAGGCCAACCTGCGGGTCTTGAGCGCGCACCTTTCCATTGATCGCAAGGCCGTGGTGCTGCTCAAGCGGGCGTACTCCACCACCGTCGGCGGCCTCGTGGAGAGGATCCCCCTGGACGGATCGGCCAGCAGCGAGGTCAAGGCCACCGGTGGACACACCGAGTTCGTGGAGATCGCCGACGGCAAGTACGCCGTGCTCGGGTGGGATATCCGCAAATACGGCAACCGCAAGATCCTGGGCAACACCATCATGGAGGTTTCGGCTGGCGCGCCGATAAAGGTGGCCTGGAACATCTTCGATCACATCAAGCCCAACCTTAATATGACCTTCAATAACGGTATCTATGGGGCGGATCCGACGGTGGAGGACTGGTCCCATGTCAACGGTATCCACTACGACCAAAAGTCCAACAGCTACTACGTGACCACCGGTCCTGCCCTCAACATGGCCATCCGGTACGAGCGGGGTAAAAGCAAGATCCGCTGGAGCTTGGGCGCCAACGGCACCATCAAGGCGGGGGATGGCAGCAAGCCGGTCTCGTCGCCCCACTCCATCCAGAACCTGGACAGCCCCAACAAGGTGCTCCTGTTCAACCGTGACGTCCCCGGCGGCTGCTCCTACGTTTCGGAGGTCGCTGTTGATGAAACCAACAAGAAGGCAACCACAACCTGGTCCCATAAATCCAAGGCCGGCTACCAGGTCTACTTCCTGGGCGACGCCGAGCGGTTGCACAACGGCAATACCCTGATCAACTGGACCACGTCCGGACATATTGAGGAGGTCACCAAGAGCGGCGAGGTGGTGTGGAGCGTCCTCACCATGTCTGGCGACGGGTTCGGCTTCACCGAGCGGGTGCGGAGCCTGTACAAGAACTGAGCTTCGCTTCGGGCGGCGACGTGGGCTCCGAAGGTGGTAGGAGGAGGTGGTGAGGATGGGAGATGCAGAGAAGGGTGAAACCACGGGCGCGCATCTTGTGGACGGGAAGTACCGGTTCAAGGATCTGGTAGACCTCGACACCCTGAAGAAGATCATGGAGCGCTTCTCCCGCGCCACCGGCTTCACAACCGGCCTCGTATCGTTCCCTGATCAGGAGTTGCTGTTCGGCACAGGTTGGCGGGACATCTGCATCAAGTTCCATCGCGCATGCTCAGAGTCGGAGGCGGTGTGTAAGGAGAGCAACGTGGCGCTCACCTCACAGCTGCGGCAGCAGCGGGAGCTGAACGTGCAGCCGTGCGATCATGGGCTGGTGGACGGCGCCACGCCGGTGATCATCAATGGCGCGCACGTGGCCAGCCTGGCCACCGGGCAGAGCCTGTTCCAGGAGCCGGACCGGGAGGAGTTCCGGGCTCGGGCCGCACGCTTCGGCTACGACGAGGAGGCTTACCTGGAGGCCCTGGACCAGGTGCCGGTGGTGAGCGAGGAGCGGCTCAAGACCGCGCTCAGCTTCCTCAGCGATCTGGCGGTGATGATCGGCGAGCTGGGGCTCAAGAACCTGAACCTGTTGCGGACCACCGCGAACCTGGAGGCCGAGGTGACACGGCGCAAGCAGGTGGAGGAGGAGCTGCGCCTGCACCGTACGCACCTGGAGGAGCAGGTGGAGAGCCGCACCAGGGAGCTGAAGCAGGCCATGGCCGAGCTGGAGCGTTCCAACCGGGACCTGGAGCAGTTCGCGCGCTTCGCCTCCCACGACCTGAAGGAGCCTGTGCGCATGATGGCGAGCTTCTCCCAGATGCTGGCCAAGCGCTACTCGGGGAAGCTGGACGACAAGGCGGAGGGGTTCATCGAGCACATCGTGGGCGGCGCCGACAGGGTGGGGAGCATGCTCAGGGGGCTGCAGGAATACGCCAGTATCTCTGCCACGGATCACCCCCTGGGCACGGTCTCCTGCGCGTCGGTGCTGGACCAGATCCGCGACAACCTCGGGCTGCTCATCGAGGAGAACGGCGCGCGGCTGACCTGCGGCGAGCTGCCCCGGGTAATGGCCAGGGAGAGCCAGCTGCTGATCCTGTTCCAGAACCTGATCAGCAACGCCATCAAGTACCGGGGGGAGCAGGCGCCCGAGGTGCATGTCTCGGCCAGGCGGGAAGGGGATACATGGACCCTGTCGGTTCGGGATAACGGCATCGGCATCGAGCCCGTGTACCTGGAGCGCATCTTCGCCCTGTTCAGCAGGGTGGACCGGAATCTCTTCCCCGGCGAGGGGGTGGGGCTGGCCCTGTGCCAACGCATCGTCGAGCTGCACGGTGGGCGGATCTGGGTGGAGTCCACGCCCGGCGCGGGATCGGAGTTCTTCTTCACGCTCCCCGCGGGGGGGGACGAGTAGCAAATCGTTGGGCGATTCGGAGTCAGCGGATGTCCAGCGGCGCCGTCAGGGGCAGGAGCAGTTATTGGAAGGGGCGCACTTGGAGCCGCACTTTTTGGGGCAGGTGACGCCGCCGTTGCATGAGTTGCTGAACTTACAGTTCGCGGCGCAACCGCATGAAGTGTTGCAGGCGATCTTGCCCTTGCAGGATCCGTAAGCGCAGCCCACGGTGCACATGCCGGCGCCGCAGAGGATATCCTTCTTGCAGGAGTCGTTGCCGTGGCAGTTCACCGTGCACTTGGATGACTTTGAGCAGTCAACCTTCCCGCTGCACGCGTTGTAGGCGCAGCCCACGTTGCACACGCCAACGCCACAGATGACGTCGCCGTTGCATGAGGGGCCGCCCTTGCAGTTGATGTCGCAGTTCTTTGACAGAGAGCA
>CAZCFB010000040.1:21901-36065 GCA_964497805.1 uncultured Kofleriaceae bacterium | reverse complement strand
GCGCTGGGCGAATGCCGCGAAACCCGGGCAGCCCTGCACCTGGCGCTGGCCTGGGGCTATGTCAGCGAAGCAACCCGGCGGGATGTTGATGCCCAGCTGGATCAGGTCGCGGCTATCCTCTGGACCCTGGTGCACCGGCCAAGACGGGCCGCATGAACCTCTCGGGCGGGGCTCACACAGGGTGGGCTCCGTTCTGGTCGAATCAGGGCCAATATTCCGAGGTCCAGGTTCGCAGGGTGTTTAATTGCGGGGCCCTCCTGTGCCGGATTTTCCACCTCAAATCCCAATCAACTGAGCTTCTGTTCTGTGATGGGGGAACTGTCTAAAGATCCGACCGATGAGGGGACGCTGTTGCGTCCCGGCCAAGCCTAGAAGATCGCCGTGTGCTTACTCCGCAGCCGCGGGTACCGCTGCAGCCTCAACCCATGCTTGGCAAACGTGCCGGCCAGGATCTCGAAGTCCTTCTGAATCTTCTTCACGGTGCAGCGGTAGGCTGCGTTGACGATCTCCGTGCGGATCCGGTACTTCATGGGCGACCCGCTCATGAGCTTCATGTCCTCGGCCTCGGGCTTGAACAGGACGAAGTCCACCTCCGGGTGTTGCTCGGCCGCGCCCTTGATTGAGTGCATGAACCGGGTGTGGATCACCGACTTGAGCCCCTGCAGGCTTGCGAACACGCCGCCCTTGGCCCTGACGTAGCCGGGCTGATCTACCTTGAACGGGATCAGCGGGTCGAGCACCAGCACCAGCCGCGCGCCCCGCTCCACGGCGAAGTGGAAGTTTGATGTTCGCGTGTACTGCCCGTCCACGAAGTAGCGCCCGCGCACCAGCTCGGGCACGAAGAAGGGGGTCAGCGCGGTGGAGGCCCGGACCGCCTGGGAGATGGGTATGTCGCGCCACACGCCGTGGCCGAAGATGACATGGTCCGAGCTGTCCTGGTCCGTGGCCCCGATATACAGCTCCCGGTCCAGCTCGCGGAAGTCGTTGGTGCGCCCCGGGTGGTCCAGGTTCTTCTCGATCCAGCGCCGGATCCCCTCGCCCTTGAAGAAACCCACCGGCACGGTCTTGAGCAGGTTGGCGAACATCACCGTGGCGCTGGGCCAGGCCATCTTGCGCCCCATGCTGAACATGCGGCTGCCGTACTCCTTGATGCCCGGGTCGAAGATGTCACCCGGCTTGATGGCGTGCACGCCATGCTCCGGGTCCACCCGCCCGTTCATGGCGGCGTGCATCAGCTCGGGGGACACGTTGTTGGCCAGGAAGGCCGCCAGGATCGCCCCGGCGGAGATGCCACAGTAGATGTCAAAGTCCGACACGGTGGCGTTCTGCAGGTGGGCGTTGAGCGCCATGCACACGCCCATCTCGAACAGGAAGCCCTCCACCCCGCCGCCGGCCAGGCAGATGGCGCTCTTGCCCGGCCCGTACTGCGACCCCACCGCCGCCATCATCTCGAACAGTGAGCCGTCAAATGGGTTGGTGACGTAGCCGCCGATCTTCAGCCGGCCCAGCTCGAAGGCCTGATCGGCCAGGCACTCGTCCGAGTCGAGCACGGCGATGATGCGCGCCTTGGGGTACATCCGCTCCGGGTCGGCGGAGTAGTGCACCCGGTGCATGAACTCCCGGGCAAGGGTGTCGGCGAAGCAGTCCTCCCCATGCCCGTTCTGGTCGGGCGGGTTGCGATTATCCACCACCACGAAGTTGAAGTACTGGTCCTCCAGGAGCTGCAGCGCCTCCGGGATGGTGTTGGCCATGCGCAGCTGATGGGATACCCCTCCATGGGATACCACCATCCAGTCCCTGCCCTTGGCCCCCCGGCGGGCCCTGCCGCCGATCGCGTCCATCTCTTCCCTGGTCAGGACGTCGCGGTCCTTGGAGACGAGATACAGGACGGTAAAGACTTTGCGCATTCAGGAGAACTCCACTGCAGAAATTTAATGCTACCGTATTTTTTTACATAAGATTGTCTCTGTCAAAAAAACCTATTGTCTGCCCCCCGACAGTTGGTAATCAGTGTGTAGACCCTCACTAGCCAGGAGACACTCATGCAATTCCCCGAGTACCGCGGCCGCCGGAGCCGCAGCAGCGAAGGCCTCAGGCGCCTGGTGCGCGAAACCCACGTCTCGGTAGACGACTTTATCTATCCGCTCTTCGTGGAGGAGGGGAAGGGGATCAAGAACGAGATCAGCGCCATGCCGGGCCAGTTCCGCTTTTCGCTGGACCACCTGGACGAAATCATGGCCCCGGTGGCCGAGCTGGAGATACCCGGGGTGATCCTGTTCGGCATCCCGGACAAGAAGGACCCCCTGGGCCGCGAGGGGATAAAGCCGGACGGCGTGGTGCCCCGGGCGGTGCGGGCCATCAAGGAGAAGCACCCCGACCTGGTGGTGATGACCGACGTCTGCCTCTGCGAGTACACCAGCCATGGCCACTGCGGCGTGGTGGAGAAGGGGGACGTGGACAACGACGCCACCCTGGAGCTGCTGGGCGAGATGGCCCTGACCCATGCCCGGGCCGGCGCCGACCTGGTGGCCCCCTCGGACATGATGGACGGCCGGGTGGGCTTCATCCGGGAGACCCTGGACGAGGAGGGCTTCGAGAAGGTGGCCCTGATGGCCTACTCGGCCAAGTACGCCTCCTCCTTCTACGGTCCCTTCCGCGAGGCCGCCGATAGCGCGCCGCAGTTCGGCGACCGGCGCGGCTACCAGATGGACCCGCCCAACGTACGGGAGGCCCTGCGCGAGGTGGAGATGGACGTGCAGGAGGGCGCGGACATGGTGATGGTCAAGCCGGCCCTCTCGTACCTGGACGTGATCAGCCAGGTGCGCGAGGAGTTCGACCTGCCGGTGGCGGCCTACAACGTCTCCGGCGAATACTCCATGGTGCACGCCGCGGCCCAACGGGGCTGGATCGACGGCGATCGGGTGATGATGGAGGTCCTCACCTCCATCAAGCGCGCCGGCGCGGACATGATCCTGACCTACCACTCTCTGGACGCCGCGAGGCTGCTCAATGGGTGAGGAAAAGCGCGTCCGTCAGACCGTCTTCCATGTGGTTGAAACCTCCTCCGTCACCGACGAAAACCTGGAGGTGATCATCAATGAGGAGGTGGAGGACGGCTGGGCCTTCGACGGCATCCAGTTCGCCATGCGCGAGGCGTCCAAGCGCCCGGCCATGGCCTTCTTGATGTTCACGAGAATCGAAGAAGAGTAGGGGGCTTAGCTCGGGCAGCGCCCCTCCGGGGGAGCCCGTCGTCCGCAGGCCCTTCGGGCCTTTACGGGGTGAAGCGACGGGCTATTTAGGCGTCCACACCGTCTTCAGCGTGTAGGGATGCTCCAGCCCCGGGGCGGTCTTGCCCACCGGAGGCTTCTTTTTCATCTTCTTGTGCCGCAGGCAGAGGAGCAGCGCCTGCCCCTTGACCAGCCTGGTCCTGGACGTCTCCCCCTCCGAGATGATGCCCTTGTCCACCACCCGGGTCTTCCCCTTGACCTTCTTGCGCAGCTCCAGCGCCAGGTTCACACCAGGCAGGGCGGCCGCCTCCACGGACAGGGCGCCATCCTCACCGGGCGTGACCTTGAAGCAGTCCCGGTCGCGGGCGCCGGCCAGGTATCCTTGCACCTCGGCTCCCGGCTCCAGCGGGGTCGCCTTGGCCGCGTTGTTGTTGGGCTCCATCTCCCACTTCTCGGCGTTGAACGGGCGCCAGCTACTGGTGAAGGTGTAGGCGTCGGTTACGTTCTCAGTGGGGATCTGGCCGTCCTCCCACACCTCCCGCACCAGCAGGAAGTAGTTGCCCGGGGAGACTACCCACTGGCTGATCACTTCGCCGCCGCCCCGGGCGGACGCGTCGGAGCCGGTGACATGGCCCCCGCTGGCGTCGAACAGCTTCAGGGTGATGTCCATGTTGGGCACGCCCGTGACCGAGGCCTTGAGCGCCTGCGGGCCCACGCCCTTGACCTCCATGCGGTACCAGTCGCGATCAGACTCCCGGTTGCTCAACCGGCGCCCAAGCTTGCCGCTGAGGTACTTCTTCGCCAGGAGCAGGGTGGCCGTCTCGGGGGTGTTGTTGGGCTCGATCTCGTGGTTGGGCGCCAGCACCTCTTCCTTGTTCAGGGCGAACCAGTATGCCGCGCCGCCCAGGGCCGCCACGATGGGCAGCAGGAAGAGCAAGATGGTGAACCGCCCTCGGCGCAGCTTGCGCTCGAACTGCAGATCCTCCCGGCTCAGGCGCGGAGGCTGGGGCGTCTCTACCAGCGGCGTGGGGCCGTCGGGCTGGAACTCCTGGTGGGGACCCGTGCTGTCGGGGGCCGGCCGATGCGGGCCCGTCACGCCCGTTGTAACCGGCGTGGGCGTCCAGCTGGGCCATGACATGTCCCCGTCCAGCCCGCGGAGCAGGGAGAGGAGATCCCGCTTCAACTCCCCGGCGGTCTGGTAGCGCCTGTCCGGATCCTTCTCCATGGCCTTCATGACGATGGCGTCCAGCTCGGGGGGGATGAGCCTGTCCGGCGCGCGCGCGCTGGGCGGGGCCAGGGGTTCGTTGAGGTGCTTGGTGAGCACGATCATGGGCGACTTGCCCACGAAGGCGCTCTGGTTGGTCAGCATGCGGTAGGCCACCGCGCCCAAGCTGTACAGGTCCAGCCTGCCGTCCATCCTCTTGGCCCGGATCACCTCAGGCGCCATGTAGTACGGCGTGCCCATGACGCTGCCGCGTTCGGTGACGTTGCTGTCGGTGTCCTTCTCGTCCAGGATCTTGGCCAGTCCGAAGTCGAGCACCTTCACCAGCTCCGACCCATCCCGGGTGCGCCGGATGCGCACGTTCTCCGGCTTCAGGTCACGGTGGATCACGTTGAGGTGGTGGGCTTCGCTCAGGGCGTCGCAGATCTGGGTCAGCATGGGGATGCAGCGCTGTACAGGCAGGGCCCCCTCCCGCCGCAGGATCATGGCCAGGTCCTCGCCGGGCAGGTACTCCATGACCAGGTACATGGACTCATCGATTCGGCCAAAGTCAAAAACCTGAACGATGTTTGGGTGGTTGAGCCGGCTGATCGAGTTCGCCTCCCGGTGGAAGCGTTTGACCAGATCTTTGTCTCGGGCCAGGTTGGCGTGAAGCAGCTTGAGCGCCGCCACCTTGCCCATCTGGGTGTGTTCGACCTTGTAGACCACGCCCATGCCGCCACGACCAATACGCTCAAGAACCTGGTACCGGTCATCGATGATCCGGTTAATCCATCGGTCCCGGCGTAGCGGGGATGTGGTTTCAGGCATGGCGCTCACGCTCACCGGTGGGGCCTGATCCTGCCCCCGAGGAGAACTTTAACCCGCAGGAATGCTATCCCAGCAAAACCAAGTGGTCAATTATTCCGTTTAGTTTCAGAGGAGTTGGAGGCGCCGTCCAGCTTGATGACGCGGTACGTCGCGTTTCCACTGAGGAACTCAACCAGGGCCAAGGTTCCCCTGGACCATGAGCCAGCAAGATCCTCGTGGGGGGTGGCGTCGGCTGATCCGACGTTGAGCAGCAAGGAGGGTGTGGCGCTCTTTGGCTTCACCGGCGCGCCGCTTTTCAAGCGCACCCCCCGTCCACCAGCCTCGTGAAGGTGGGCAAAGAGGCCGAAGGAAAAGGCGCCCTCTTCAAGGAGCCGGGTGAGCTGTGGATCGCCGGCGTTGATCTGGCCGAAGGCGCGGTCGATGGCCCCCGGACCGGAGCCCCGGGGCGGCCCGTGCGCCAGCAACACCCTGGGGGCCGGCAGGGTTTGGGCCAAACTCGCCACCTCGTCGAGGTCGTGGGTGTCGTATGAACAGCCCTGAGATCCGGCGAGCAGCTCATGGATCAGGTGATACCCGGGCACACTGATCAGGGTGGCCGCGGGGTGCAGGATGGCGCGGGCCAGGCCGAGGTCCACCATCCCTGCTCCGAGGTTCTCCACCGCGCCGGAGAAGCCGCTGCGTGAAGCGCGATCCCCGGCCAGCGCCAGCACCGGTAGCTTTCCCTTGAGTCGCAGGAGGGCCTCGCGGGTTCCCTCGTAGGTGCTGTCCAGGCCTCCGAGCACCAGGATGGCGTGGGCCCCCGCCGCCTCGAGGTTGGTGCGCACCAGGGTGAGCTGCTCCAGGTTGGCCTTGTCAGCGTGGCGGGTGTCGGCCAGCACCCCGAGCAGGAGGCGGGGCTGCGCCGGGAGTTTCTGATCGGGCGCGGGCTTGAGGGAGAACCCGTCTGGCACCATGCGCACCCCGGCCAGGGTGATCTCCTTGAGCTTGCCCGGCGGTGGCAGGGACAGCCTGGCGCACGCCTCATGGGTGGTGGGCAGGGGCCGCCCCAGGTCGGCCACAGTCTGATCCGGTTTGCCCGCGCCGCCCGAGGTGGCGGTTCGGCCCTTCTTGGACGGGCAGCCGCCGGTCAGGCCAGCGGCCAGCATCATGATCAGGAAGCTGGCGCCCAATGCTGAGCGTGTCACGGGGCGCTCGTGGCCGCGGCGCGCACCGCCTCCCGGACCTTGGGGGAGGTGGTCTGCTGATCCAGCTTCAAGTCCGGCTGGTGGCGCAGCATCTCGGCGAAGGCGCGGCGGGCCAGGCCCGGGCGCTCCAGGGCCACCAGGGCGGTGCCGGCCAGGCGGAAGACCTCCGCCCGATCCCTCGCCCGGGGCAAGAGCTGGCCGAGCTGACGCAACAACTCCAGGGCCACGGCCGCGAAGGCGCCGTCGCGCAGCAGGGCCCGCGCCTTGCCCAGGGCCACCTGTCCGGCCCCAACCGCGTCAGGGTCGGCGGGGAAGCCGAGCACCCGCTGGTTGAGCAGCTGTACCAGCCGTGCGCGGGTCAGGTGCAGCTTGTTGGCCGGGATCAGGACCTCGCCGCCAGGCCGCGGGGCCCGGTTCTCACTGCCGTTGTACGCCGCCACCCGCTTCCAGGCGCGGGATGAGCCGAGGTATGCCCGGGCGACGCTGGCCCATGTCTCCTTCTTGCCCACCTTGTGGCTGAACACATAGGGGACCCAGATCTGCTGGCCTTTGGCCACCCGCCTGCGCCGGGAGACCCGCCTGTTGAGCTTCTTGAAGGCGGTCCAGCGGTGGGAGGCGCCGAGCAGCTTGCGCGCCAGGGTCGCGTAGCTGGCGGTGCGCGTCACGATGTGGGGGCGCGCCGCAGGGACCAGGAGCAGGGCACCGCGGTTGAGGCGGTCACCCGGCTTCATGCCGTTGGCCAGCTGGATGAGCCGGCCGTGGCGGCGGCTGCCGTAGTAGAGGATGGAGAGGGAGGTGGGGGTGTCCCCCTTCTTCACCGTGTGCTTCACCCCCTGAGCCCGGAGATTCTGAGGGGCGGCGAGGGTGAGGGCGACCAGGAACAGGCCGGCCAGCGCGGGCGTGCGGCGGCGGATCATGGCGCGCCCCCCGCCACCGGAGGCCTCGGCGTCAGCTTCACCTTGAGCTCCACCTGCTCCCCGCCCTTGATCTTCACTGTGTGCCGCGCCACCTGGTGGTGCGGATTGATCAGGCGCACCGAGTGCTCACCAGCGGAGAGGATCAGTGCGCGGTCCAGGGGCGTGATCGCCCTCACCTCACCGTCAACCTCCACCTTGGCCCAGGGATCCACCACCACCCGCAGCTTGCCCGCCGTGGAGGATGTTTGGGTCATGCTCCCATGCAGCGCCGCGTCAGCTCCACCGCCGAGCCCCTCCGGACGGAAAGCGAACAGGGCCAACAAGACCACCGAGATCAGCATCCAGATCCCTGACAGAGTCACGAGCACCGGCCCCACCTCCAGGCGCCGCTTGCGCTGCCCACCACGGGACTCCAGTGTGCCCAGCATGGCAGGGGTCATGGTGGACTTGAGTTCGTCTTCGGTGAGCACCCCCTCCTGCTGCAGGTAGAGCAGCAGCCTGGCGCGGTAGTTGAGGTTCACATGCTCGGAGAGGTAGAACTCCAGCACCCCCATGAGCTCCTGGGTCGAGCCGTACCGGTCACGGGGAGACTTGGCCATGCAGCGCGAGATGATCCGCTCCAGCTCCCGCGGGATGGCCGGGTTCAGGCTGCGCGGCGCCGGGGGCGCGTGGATGCGTACCTTCTGCAGCAGCGAGAGCTGGGTGTCCTCCTCAAACGGCTTCTGACCCGTGGCCATCTGGTACATGGCCACCCCCAGGGAGAAGATGTCGCTGCGCCCGTCCAGGCGCTGGCCCGTGACCTGCTCTGGCGACATGTAGGCGGGCGTGCCCAGCCCGACGCCGGTCCAGGTCAGGTCCGAGCCGCCCAGGCGGGCGATCCCGAAATCGGTGAGCTTCACCGTGCCGAGCTTGCTCAGGATGATGTTGGCCGGCTTTACGTCCCGGTGGATCACACCGCGGAAGTGGGCGTAATCCAGGGCGCGGGCCACCTGCAGGGCGATGAGCACCACGATGTCGGGGGGCACCCTCGGCGAGCGCTCAAGCAGGTCGTACAGGTCCTCCCCCTCCACGTACTCCATGACGATAAAGAGGGCGCCTCGGTGGGGGAAGAAGTCATAAACCGTGATGATGTTCTCGTGGGCGAAGGAGGCCATGCTGGTGGCCTCCCGCTCGAACCGGGCCACGGCGTCCTTCTCGGTGGTCATGGAGGTGCGCAGGGCCTTGATGGCCACCGTACGCCCCAGGGACTCCTGGACCCCCTTGTACACCACGGCCATGCCGCCGTAGCCGATCTCCTCCAGGATCCGGTAGTTTCCGATCTTCTCGAGCATGGATTGTCGGATTCTAACACTCGGCAGGGCGTTTTGCGCCCGGCCATAGCCCGGCATGGCCGGGCGAAAGGACAAGGAGGCCGAAGGCCGCAGCAGGTCAGCCGGGGCCACTGGCCCTGGATGGCCTGCTAGTGATACCCTCTGGCGACTATGGTTGAGCAGTATTCCAGCCACCCGCTTATCAACCAAACCCTCGGTGAGCGATACAAGGTGGTGCGCCAGATCGGCCAGGGCTCGATGGGCTCCGTTTTCGAGGCTCAGCACATTGTGCTCGGGCGGCAGATGGCGATCAAGGTGCTCAAGCAGGACTGCTCAAACCCGCGCCTGAAGGAGCGATTTTTCAACGAGGCGCGCGCTGCCGGGGCCATCAACCACCAGCACATCGTGCAGGTCTATGACTTCGGCCTGGTGCAGACTGGCGAGCCATTCATCGTCATGGAGTTCGTGGATGGGGAGTCGCTCCAGGAGTACATGGACCGCGCCGCGCCCCTGTCGCACCAGGACGGTCGGGAGGTGGTGCTCCAGATCCTCTCTGCCATTGAGGCGATCCACCAGGCCGGCCTGGTGCATCGGGACGTGAAGCCGGCCAACATGATGCTGGTCAAGGCGAGCCGCCCCAAGCTGTTCCTCAAGATGCTCGATTTCGGCATCGCCAGGGCCGTGAACAAGGACTGGGACTGGCCCACCCTGACCCGCGCCGACGAGGTGCTCGGCACGCCGGTCTACCTCTCGCCGGAGCAGGCGGGGGGAGGCAAGGCGGACCCCCGATGGGACCTGTGGGCCGTGGGGGTGATCATGTACGAGATGCTGGCTGGCAAGCTCCCCTTCAAGACCGAGAGCCTGATCCAGATAAGCACCGACATCATCAACCACAACCTCACCCCCCTCCACATCGCCATGCCGGACCTGCCGCGGTGGATGTACGAGCTGGTGGAGAGGGCGCTGGGCAAGAACGTCACCGACCGCTACCAGACCGCCGGCGATTTCCTCAAGGCCCTGGACAAGAAGCAGGCCGATGACAAGCGCAAGCGAAAGAACACGCTGACCGGCTACCAACTCCCGGGCGGCGAGGACGATGAACAGCCCCCTGAGCTACCACCTGACGTGGAACTCGAAGAGGAGGAGGGGACCCCGGAAGGAGAGCTCAAGGAGACCGACCCGGTCTACCTGCTGCAACCCAAGCAACCGGAGCAGCCGAGCGGTGCTTTTGATGGGGACCTGGACGATATGAAGGAGACCATCGTCCAGCAGGACCCGCCGCAAATGTTCGTGCCCGACGACGAGGCGCCAACGGTGGCCATAACGGAGCAGCCGCCGCCCGGGCCGTTCGAGGCCCCCTCTGTGACGTTCGAGCCTGGAGAGCAGAGCTGGACCAGGGGAGCGGATGAGGTGACGCCGGGCCCCATCTCCTCAGAGTTCACCGCCGAGGTGAACCCCGACGACCTGCCGCCGCCTCCCGCCCCCCGACGAAAGGGGAGGGAAACCCGCGAGCTGGAGCGTCAATTCAAGCGGGCGCCTGTTTGGCCCTGGCTGCTGCTCGCGGCCACCGCGCTGGCCGTTGGCGGCGTGCTCATTTTTGTGCTCACGCAGCAGTAGGCGGTTGAGATTGAGCGGCCAAACGAAGGGCTTATCCCTTTCATTGACTCACCGCCCTGCAAGATGTTGAATAGGGCGTTCCCTACTGAGAAAGTCCCAAAAGGAGGAAGGGCATGAAGAGACTAATCTGTACGCTAATAGCATGTGGTGCGCTGGCCTTTGCGGTCGGCTGCTCCGACGACGACAAGGACGACACCCAGAAGGACTCCGGAGCCTTGCTGCCCGATGTGGGCGGAGGGACCGACACCGGCACTACCCCTGACACCGGCACCACGGCTGACACCGGCACCACGGGTGACACCGGCACCACCCAGAAGGACACCGGCATCATCACCCCCAAGGATCACAACATCGGCGTGGGCTGCGCCCAAAACACGGACTGCAAGAAGGACTCGCCGCTGTGCCTGCAGCTCAACGCTCTGTTCACCTGGGCGAAGGGCGGCGTCTGCACGGCGAAGTGCACCCCGGACAGCTCCACCACTCCCCTGGTTGATGAGGACAGCTGCCCCAAGCCGGGCTACCGCTGCGCGAGCTTCCGCTACTCCAGCGGCACCATCAACTACTGCCTCAAGAAGTGTGATCCGAGCCTGACCAAGAACCCGTGCGACGCCAAGAGCGGCACCACCTGCCACCCGCGTTCCACCCAGTGGAGCGGCTCCCTGACCCAGGCTGTCTGCCTCTGGCCCAAGTGCACCACCAACAAAGACTGCCCTGTGACCCTGAAGAAGACCTGCACCACTGACTCTGACTGCTCCGGCCAGGGCACGGGCGCCTTCTGCTACACCTCCGGCCAGTGCGCCCTGCCTGGTAATTGCACCACGGGCGGCCTCTGTGGCAAGCACACCAAGGGCAAGACCGGCGCCAAGGTGGGTGACGCGTGCAAGGACGACAAGGACTGCCCCGGCAACGGCGCCTGCATGCGTGAGGACTCCACCGGCAGCGGCAACATCGGCGTGCACAACCGCAACGGTTACTGCACCATCGGGAGCTGCTCTTTCGCCAAAACCCTCACCGATTTCGCCTGCGACTCGGGCAGCGCCTGCAACGGCCTGTACTACGGCGGCACCTGCTTCAAGAAGTGCGACCTGAAGAAGGCCTCTGACTGCCGCGGCAACGCCAAGGACAAGGGCGGCGACTTCGAGTGCTACGCCTGGAACAACCTGTCCGTCGGCGGCACCGCCATCACCAGCTCTCCGCTGTGCCAGAGCGCCGCCAGCATCACCTGCGACTTCCTCGGCACCAGCCTGGATTGCTCCAGCCTTGGTCTGCAGAACAACCCCACCAAGATGGGTTGCCGCGATCGGTACACCGGCAAGGCGAAGGCCACCAAGTACGACACCACGGGTGTGTGCCTGGATGACACGGCCAGCGGCGCGTTCAAGGCCGTCAGCCCCGACGCCGGCACCACCACCCCGGACGCCGGCACCACCACCCCGGACGCCAGCACCACCACCCCGGACTCCAGCTCCACGGCCGTTGACGCTGGCGTAAAGGAATAGGCGCGCCGCTCAGGCCCTGCAGCGTCGGGGGCCGCGCGCGCGTCTGCCGCCGGTCCTCCCGCTACCCCCCACCAGCCGCAGCACCCCCCAAATTCCAGCCACGTAGAGACCCTGGAACAGGGCGCTCACCAACGCCACAAGTACGACCGGCGCCAGCAGGGTGGGGAGGGCGGTGAGCTGAACGCCAAGGTGGGCCGCCACGCCCGCTGCCAGGGCCATGGTGATCACGGCCAGGGCAGCGCCGGGCCGGGCCCCCTTGAGGTCGGCGATCCCAGGGCTCATGTGGCTGGCCAGGCATACGGCCAGGTAGAGCTGCAGGGGAAGCCAGGGGGTCCGCTGTTCCCAGATGAGCCCGACCAGGGCGCCAACCGCGCCGAAGCCATGGCTGGCCGGTGCAAGGCCTGCCGCGCCGGTCCCGAACAGATCCCTCCCGAGGGTGAGCAGGTGGGCGGGGGTGATCATCCAGGCAAGCAAGGCGAGCATCAGGCTGGTCCCCAGGAGCAGGGGGGCAATGCCGATGAAGAGTCCGCCGAGCACCTGCCAGGCGGATCGCTTCGAGTAGCCGTGGCGGACGAAGCCGAGGGTGCCGCTCACCGGATCGGGAGCGAACAGGCGGTAGGCGATGATCCGGTGGCCGAAGAAGCGCGCCATGAGCAGGTGGCTCAGCTCGTGAACGGGCACGCCGAGCCAGGCCGTGACCAGCAGTGCGTTCCATCCCAGCCTGTGGGCGACGAACCTCGCCGTGGCTCGTTCAGTGAGGTGGAGCAGGGCGAGCAGCCCGGCCAGGCCGGCGAGGGTGAGGGTGAGGTGGAGGAGGTTGTGGGTCAGGAGGGGGAACACTTATCAAGCATCGTGGCTCCGACGGGGTTGGGCAAATTATCGAAGGACGTCGTGCTCGTGCCACGCCCCTCCGGGGGTGCGTGCGGCTTCATCCCGCAAGGTTCCGTAGGAACCGAGGACTGCACGCTTCGCCATCCGCCGACCCTTCACTGCGCCGGTCCTCGGCTTCTTCGAAGCCTCCGGGATGAAGCCGGCGCAACGTTACGCGATGAAGCGCCAGGCTATTCCAGGATCTTGGAGATGTTGACGATGCTGGCTTCGAGGGCGCGGTAGGAGGGGCGCTTTTTGCCGTAGGTGATCAGGCCGAGCCCCATGCTGTTGTCGGCGACCTGGAAGGACTTGCCGCAGATGACACGGTCTTCCTCGTCTTCCACGCTGAAGGTGGCCAGCTTGGTGAAGGGGAGCTCGCCCTCCAGCTGACGGGTGGCCATGCCCACGATCTGGGGTGAGGCGGCCACGGCGTCGTGGTAGTCCTTTGTGCCCACCGCGTCCACCACCATGCCGGCGTCGTCGGAGAGCACCGCCACCTCCTGGCCCTCCTGATCGGCCAGAGCGGAGAGGACCTCCTTGAGGTTGCTCTTGGCGGCCAGCAGCTGAGCGGACTGGCTCTCCTCGCGGGCCGTGGCCATGGCGTCCTTCTTGGCCTGCTGAATCTGCTGCTCCTGGGCCAGGATGCGCTGGCTCAGGCGCTGGCGCTCATCTTCGATGAGGCTCAGCTGGCGCTCCAACAGCTCCACGCGCTGCTGGGCCTGGTCGGCCACGGTCTCGGCCTGGCGGCTGCGCTGCTCGGCCTCTTGCCACGACCTCTTGTAAGTCTGGTTCTCCTGGCCCGAGTTGGCCGCGACGCTCTCCAGCTGGCGCATCTTGGTGACCACCTGCTTGAGCTCGTCCTCCTTCTTCTGGCGGTACAAGGCGAAGCCGGATGCCTGCTCCTGGAGCTTCTCCAGCTCCTGCTCCTTACCCGAGTTGCGGGCCTGGATATCCTTGATCCGCCGGTCCGCCTCGCGCTTGATAAAGCTCACCTCATCCCGCGCGGCGCCGAGGCTTTCCTCGGCCTGCTCCACCTTCCTTTTCTGGCTCAGGAAGGCCACGACATAGCCGATCACGAATCCGACAAGGGCGGCAACAATGATCACGACGGTGTTCATTCAGAATCTCCAGCGAGCGAGAATGCTTCAAGAATGTCCAGGTTACGACGACCCGTTTTGTGAAGCAAGTTTGGTGTGGCCGCCGACGCCTATTACCTGCTCCGGGCGCTGGAAAACCGGCTGTCCCCCGGGGTTTCGGCGTAGACCCGGTAAGATCCTACCTCCACGTCGTGGGGCACGGACAGGTCGCCAGTGAAGCGCCCCTGGCCATCGGATACCAGGCTGCCCACCGGGTACCCGACCTTGCCGTCGCGGCTGAGCAGGACATCGACCTGCAGGCCCGCCACCCCGCGCTCACCGTCGAGCACCCGGCCGCTGACCTTCAGCGGTTCTCCGCGGTACACGACCTGTGCGGGGCTGCGCAGCTTGACCGTCACCGGCCGGCGGGGC
>CAZCFB010000040.1:15506-21801 GCA_964497805.1 uncultured Kofleriaceae bacterium | reverse complement strand
CGGGAGCTTGCCAGCGCGAAAGGAGCGGAAGTAGGCAACCAGGCGATCCACCTTGGGGCCCAACGGTCCGGCTGGCTTGATCTTGAGCCGCTGCAACACGCTGGCCGCGGCCGCCTTCACCGGCGCGGGCAAGACCGGCCTGAGCCGCGCGGGCACCTGGCCTGCAGAGATCCCACCAGGGATCCTGGGCGAGAAGTAGCTCTTGGGCGCGTCCGTGAGGAAAACCAGCCGCAGCGCTCCAGAATGCTCTGTCCTGATCCACACGTTGTCTGCGGAGTCGCGGAAGAAGTTCACCTCGGTCCTCGGCGTGGCGCGATAGCTCAGGATGCGCGCCCCCGGCGCCACCGAGGGGATGGCAAGGGGAACGCCAGCCTTGACGCGCAGGAGCAGGCTGCCCCAGAAGGGATCCCGGCTGGGCGGGCTGGAGGTGGGGGTCAGCGCCACCGCCTTCAAGCGGCTATCGGCTACCCGGAGGGCATACCCGGAGCCCACCTGGTCGTAGGCGGTCATTCGCTTGTGCGGCACCACGCTCGGGTTGAACTCGGCGGTGTAGTTGAGCACGCCGTCGTGGGTGGTCGTCCGGTCCATGCGCAGGCTGGCCGCCCGCCCGCTCCGGAGCACGCGCTCACCTGCATCTGCCCGGGTCTTCTCCTCGGGCCGCGGCACGACCTGGTCGTCGGTGCGGATCCAGTCGGGGGGGGCGGTGGGGTTCAGCTTGCCATGGTCGCGCCGCGCGCCTCGTGGCGGAACATACTCGTGCAAGATCCGTTCGCCCGCGCTGGCGTCGCCCGCGAACCACAGGCACGCGGCCAGGCAAAACAGCGCGCGCGGGCAGCGGCTCACCGGTTCAGCCCCACCACTCGCCAAAGGGTGCCTTGTTGGCGCTGGAGCAGCAGGGTGAAGGTGGTGTCTCCGAGGGTCACCTGGCCCGCCAGCATCCCCTTGCCGTACTCGGCCCCTGGCGGGAGTGCGCCCAACTTCTCCCTGGCCTGCATCATGTTCATCAGCGATACCCTGGCGGCCCCGCCCCTGGCGCCAGGACCCCTGTCATTGATCAGGTCCTTGAACATGCGCTTCAGCTCGGCGCGGGTGGTCGCCACCTGCCGCCCGCCGGAGGAGAAGGGGAGGGCGCAAGACCCGGCCATACCCTCCGCGTTCCCGTCGGCCAGGGCCTGGAGGAAGCGCCTTACCACCTTGGCCACGGCGGCGTTCTGCTTGCCCGCAGGCTGGGCGCTGGCCGCAGCCCGGGACGCCTCCTCGTTGGTGTGAGCGTGAGAATGAGCGTGAGTGTGGGCGGCCGGCGGCGACGCCGCAGACGAGGGCTTGTTGATCTTGCGCAGGCGCCTGCGTCCGGGCTGACCCTCCGAGGCAGCCCTGCCGACCTCTGCCATTTCGCTATCGATGGGGCCCTTGGGAGGCTTGTCCAGGACGTACGGGTCGACCCCGAAGGTGCCGCACTGCCGCTGGTTTCGGTGGAAGCGCCAGTGCATATAGACGTTGCCGTCGCCCGAACGGATAGCCCTCGGCGACGGCGGGAAGGGCGCGGACGTGTATACCGTGGTCAGGGCAGCCACGTCGAAGCTGAGCACGCCGCTCGTCTTGACGATGGTGACCTTTTTGAGGGCGCCCTTGGGAGAAACGACCAGCTCCAGCATGGTCCAGAGGCTCATGTCGTTCATGGGGTGGCTGTCCGCCTTCATGTCCAGATCGGGCAGGAAGCCGTAGCCCCAGAGGCGATGGATCTTGCGGTGAGCTCTGGCGATGTACAGGGCGAAGGGATGGGCGCGGGTGCCGAGGGCCGTCTGGTTACCGGGACGCACCTCGGGTACGAAGTTCTCCAACGATGAGCGGACCTGCTCCCACTTGTGCTGGTGGTTGCTGCCTTGCGGGCGCGATGGTGAGAGGCGGGCCATCTCGCGCTCCTCGTGGGCGCGCTTGCCGTAGATGCGGTCAAAGCTCTTGTGGTTCAGGTTGAGGCGCGGGCGCGGGGGCGCCTTGCGAGGGAGAGGGAGGCTCCCCTCAGGCGCCACAAGGGCCAGGGGCTCCTCCGTGGGGCGCGGGGCCGGGCTGCGCATGCGGAGCAGGGGCGAGATCTTCCTGGGGGCATCTGGTCGCACCTTCTTGGTGGGCGCCGGCTTGTTCCGGAGCTCGGCCACCTTCTTCTTGGGCGCGCCCGGGGCAGGTTCAGTGCGAGGGCTGGGCCGGGACTGTGGCTTCGGCTTGGGCTGGTCCTTGACCAGGTTGGTCTGGCGGGCCCGGGTTTCCTTCTCCACCCTCCGGTTTTTGTCAGACAGGTAGCGCGCGTTTGCGGGCGGGGTATCCGTCTCCGGGTTACTCACCTCCACCATCTTCATTTGCATGGGAGCAGGCGGCTTGACCCTGGGTTTCTGCTCGGGCTTTTCTTGAGGGGGCCGCTTCTTCTTCGGGGCTGGCTTCCTGGCAACCCGAAGGGGCTCCTTGATCCGGGGCGTCCTGGGCGGTTTGAGCTTCTCCCGGGGGGGCTCCGGCTCCTCCGGATCGGGCACAAGCTCCACCTCGGTGATCTCCTGCTCGGTCGCCGGCTTGTCGCTGCCGAGCAAAAGGTACACGCCAGGCATGATCAGGCTGTGGTTGATCAGCAGGGAGAGCAGCAGCGCCCAGCTCAGGTTGCTGCTTCTATGTCGTTGTCGAGCGGACACGTAAGAATCCGAGATAATACGCCCGGGGGGCGTTTCATCTTAGTCTGACACGGGAAGCTAACAGCTTTCAGCTACTAGCTTTCAGCTTTTAACGCTTTGTGGCTGGATTGGTTTCCTGCGGACTGCTGCTTAACGCACCTTGCGGTACACGCCCACCACCACACCTAGCAGCTCGGTGGGCCGCATCTCGGCCTTGGCCACGTAGATCGGGTCCATGTTTTCGTTGGCGGGCTGGAACCGGACACGGTCGCCCTCCGGGAAGAAGCGCTTCACGGTGGCCTCGCCATCGATCATGGCCACGACCGTGTCACCCTTGGATGCATGCAACCCCTTGGCGACAAAGACATAATCGCCATCGTGGATGCCGTCATCGATCATGGATTCGCCGCTGACCTTGAGGGCGAACACCTCCCGGGATGACCCAATGAAGAAGGGATCCACGCGCAAGGAGTCCCCCTGGTCCTCCACCGCCTCGAGGGGGACACCCGCCGGCACGCTGCCCAGCAGGGGGACATCCACCATTTGCGGCATGGAGGTTGGGCAGAGCGCCCTGGACTTCATGTTGCTGCGGCGAAGATAACCCTTTCGAGTCAATGCCTTGAGATGGTCGTTAACCCCATTGGTGCTCTTGATGCTCAGATGCTCCCCGATCTCCCTTAGGGTAGGGGGGAATCCGCGGGACGAGATGCTGTCTTCGATGAAAGTGAGGACCTGCTGCTGTCTGGAGGTCAGCGTTTCTTGCATGGATATTCCTCAGTTAGAGTCCCTTTGAGCGGACCGCCGAGTCGGTGTAGACTCTGCCTGCGTCAACGCGGCGGTTGAGCCCCAACATTATTAATGGCTCACTGAACATATGAATAGGTATCATGGGCGGAAAAAAGCTGTCAATGGAAAATCGGAGATCTATATGAAATTTCACATGATCGTCACATGGATCGTCTCCCTTGCCCTGTTTTCTGGGTGCGCCACCAGCCCGACTCCGGCGGTGATCAACACCCGGGATGTGGCCAACGCTGGTGGGCCTCCCGTGGTGGAGAAGATGGTAGATCTGGGCACCGGTCCGGCGGTGGTGGAGCTGGGCGAAAAGGTCGACACCCGGGGCGGACAGGGCCGCGTGGTCATCGGGGAGCTGCTCTACATCCTGGGCGACAACTTCGGCAAGCAGCCCCGTATCTCCATCAGCGGGCGAGGGGCCAAGGTGCTGGCCCACACCGAGGGTGGCGGCGTGGTTGTGAGGGTGCCCTGGGGCATCGACCACGGCAAGGTGGAGGTTGAGGTGGTTCACCATCGCGGCCGCGGCACCACGACCCTTCAGGTGGACCGGCTCGGCGCCGCCCTGGGCGGAGGGAAGCTGTACCCCTTCCGTATGCTCCCGAGCGGCAAGATCACTGGCCTGAAGCCCATCGAGCTGCCCGGCGCGCGCTTCCTCTCCGTGAGCCACGATGGCTCTGCAGCATACGCGGTGGGCGGCGAGGGCGAGGGGCGGCTCTGGGTCATCGACTTCACCGGCAGCAGCCCGAAGCTGGTGCAGGAGCGGAAGCTGGGCAAGGGGACACCTCTGGCGGTTGTGGGGGCCAGCCAGCGACCCATGGGCGCGGTGGTAACCGAGGAGACGATCACCCTTTTCTCCACTGAGAACGCTCTGAACCCGACGCTCTATACCCCGGTCACTATCCCGGTGCCGCTGCAAAAGAAGGGCGTCGTCGCCGCTGGAATGGGTGGGCAGGCCAGGACCCTCGGGCTGTTGCTCGCTGACCTCAACGAGGTGGCGCTGATCAACATGACCGAGCCCACCAAGCTGTCCAAACACAGCCTGCTCAAGATCCTGCCCGGGGAGGTGCTCTCCCTGACCACGGGTCTGAGCTTCTCTGCCGACGGGGGATCGGCCTGGGTGGTGAGTGGCGACAACGCCCGCTCCGTTGAGGGCGGCCTGCAGCCGGCGCGCCTCACCATGCTTCAGATCACGGCGAGCAAAGACAAGGAGGTCCCTCCCACGGCCAAGGTGCACAAGACCTGGCAGGTGGGCCAGGAGATGGCGCCCATGCGCGTGGCCGTGGCGCGTGGTGAGCCGATCCCGCCGGGCACCTCCATCCGGAGCGAGCCATCCTCATCGGCGGTGTATGTGGCCATGGCTCCGAGTAAGGTGCTGAGCGAGGCGTCCACGGACAAGGGGATGTTACGTCGCAGCTCTCTGGGACAGGAGCCGCTGGACCTGCTCGAGGGCAAGTGGTTGCTCACCTCCCAGGATGTTGTGGGCAAGACCCAGCGGGCGGTGGCTGCCGGTTGTGTGGGTAAGGCCGGGAAGCTGAAGCTGGTGGTGGTCAGCGGACCCGCATGGGAGAAGGGGGCCATTGAGAGCGTGGAGTTGGGGGAGATGAAGGGGGAGGGGATCTGCTTGACGGATGTGAAGGCCCAGCCGTAGCTGGTTTCAGAATTTGCATGGATGCACCGTGAGGACCCCCAATGTCTAGTCGCTCCCTCCTGATCCTGATTCCCCTCACGTGTGCCGTCCTGGCCCAAGCCGCATGCGATGAGGACGTCGTCGGCGTTAATAGCGGTGGCAGCGATGGCGCTGCCACGGCTGACCTTGCGGTCCCGGATCTCACGCCTCCTGACCAGCCGCTGCCCACCTGCACGGACCAGGCGAAGAACGGCGACGAGACCGACGTGGACTGCGGCGGAGGCGTCTGCCCCAAGTGCGCCGACGGCAAGGTGTGCCTGAAGCATGCTGACTGCAAGAGCGGCGTGTGTAAGAGCGGTATCTGCGCGGCGGCGAGTTGCACCGACAAGGTGAAGAACGGCGCTGAAACCGACGTGGATTGCGGCGGCGGCACCTGCCCGGCGTGCGCGGATACAAAGCAGTGCGCAAAGATCAGCGACTGCAGCAGCGGGGTGTGCAAGGCCGGCGTGTGCCAGAAGGTGAGCTGCACCGACAAGGTGAAGAACGGCGACGAGACCGACGTGGACTGCGGCGGTTCCTCCTGCCAGAAGTGCGCGGACAAGAAGCAGTGCGGAAAATCATCGGACTGCACCAGCGGCGTGTGTAAGAGCGGCCTCTGTGTGCCCGCAAGCTGCGCGGACCTGGTCATGAACGGCGACGAGACAGACGTGGACTGCGGCGGCAGCACCTGCCCGGCGTGCGCGGACAACAAGCAGTGCGCCAAGGACGCTGACTGCAGCAGCGGCGTGTGCAAGGGCGGCCTGTGCCAGGCGCCGACCTGCACGGACAAGGTGAAGAACGGCGCCGAGACGGACCTGGACTGCGGCGGGCCCACCTGCCCCAAGTGCGCGGACACCAAACAGTGTTCAAAGAAGGAAGACTGCGTCAGCGGCGTGTGCAAAGGAGGCAAGTGCCAGAAAGCGACCTGCGCAGACAAGGTGAAGAATGGCGGCGAGACCGACGTGGACTGTGGCGGGTTCACCTGCCCCAAGTGTGCGGACAAGAAGCAGTGCGCCAAGGACGCAGACTGCACCAGCGGCGTATGCAAGAGCGGCGTTTGCGCGGCGCCCAGCTGTGCGGATGGCGTGAAGAACGGCAGCGAAACCGACATGGATTGCGGTGGCCCCACCTGCCCGGCGTGCGCGGACAAGAAGCAGTGCGCCAAGGACGCCGACTG
>CAZCFB010000040.1:0-15406 GCA_964497805.1 uncultured Kofleriaceae bacterium | reverse complement strand
GCCCCACCTGCCCGGCGTGCGCGGACAAGAAGCAGTGCGCCAAGGACGCCGACTGCGCCTCCGGGGTGTGTACCAACGGCCTATGCCAGGCGCCAACTTGCAGCGACAAGGTGAAGAACGGCGCTGAAACCGACGTGGACTGCGGCGGCCCCACCTGCTCCACATGCGCGGACAAGAAGCAGTGCGCCAAGGACGCCGACTGTCAGAGCGGCGTGTGCGTGAACTCTGTTTGTAAGGCGCCCACCTGCACGGACAAGGTGAAGAACGGCGCCGAAACCGACACGGACTGCGGCGGCCCGGCCTGTGTCAAGTGCGCGGACAAGAAACAGTGCGGCAAGGACGCCGACTGTCAGAGCGGCGTGTGCGTAAACTCCGTTTGCCAGGCACCCACCTGTACAGACAAAGCCAAGAACGGGAGCGAGACGGACGTTGATTGCGGCGGTCCCACCTGCGTCCAGTGCGCGGACAAAAAGCAGTGCGCCAAGGACGGGGACTGTAAGAGCGGCGTGTGCGTGAACTCCGTTTGCCAGGCGCCCACCTGCACGGACAAGGTGAAGAACGGCGCTGAAACCGATGTGGACTGTGGCGGGCCCATCTGTGTCCGGTGCGCGGACAAGAAGCAGTGCGCCAAAGCTGCCGACTGCACCAGCGGCGTGTGCGTAAGCTCCGTTTGCCAGGCGGCCACCTGCACGGACAAGGTGAAGAACGGCGCCGAGACGGACGTTGATTGCGGCGGCCCCACCTGCACCACCTGCGCTGACGGCAAGAAGTGCGGAAAGGCCGGCGACTGCACCAGCGGCGTGTGCGACGCGGTCAGCGGCCTGTGCGCGGCCCCCACCTGCACGGACAAGGTCAAGAATGGCAGCGAGACCGACGTGGACTGCGGCGGATCCGTCTGCTCTGCCTGCGCCCTGGGCAAGGGGTGCGCCGCCTCAGCGGACTGCACCAAGGCGGTCTGTGACAACAAGACATGCCGCCTTCCCATTAGCTGCAATGAGTACAAGCAGCACCACGCCAGCGCCACCACCGGAGTCCACACCATTGATCCGGACAAGGGGAGCGCTTCGAACAAGTACTCGGTCTACTGTGAGATGTCCCTGGGCGGCGGCGGCTGGACCCTGGTGGCCAAGGTGTGCGCCACGGACAAGAGCGACCGCTGGACCTGGATGCATAACCGGTGGAAGGACAGCTCATCCTTCGGTTCCTACACCAACCTGACCGCCTCCGACTCCAAGAGCAGGGCGTACAGCCAGGTGAAGGGGACCGCCATCCTCATCCGGGACCTGAGCCGTACGGCCTACGCCGCCCACACCTACAGCCCCACCGCCCGAACCTGGTCCTCATATATCAGCTCGATCTGGAGCAAGTGCGGCCACGCGGTGAGCACCAGCGCGATCCTGCTCAAGGACGACGGCCGCGACTCGGTCATCGGCAAGGCGCTCTACTTCCGCCACTACGACGCACAGCTGTCCCCGTGCAGCAGCCAGGAGCGGGCCATGTTCTCGGAGGTACAAAAGAACGCGGGCTACATGGAAGTTGGGCTCGGCATCACCGAGGGGAACGCCACCTACCGCGACGCTCAGTCCGGCCCATCGGGTTGCACCAAATACGGCTACAACGTGGGCACCCGCCACGAGAACTACGCCCTCTTCGTGAGGTAGCGGGTCAGTACGTCGGGTAGGAGCAGTAGCTCGCGCTGAGCTTGGTGTTGGTGAAGCAAACTCCGCCGCTGAGGCAGGCCGCGGTGGCGCCGCCCTTGCACGGATACAGGCAGCGCTTCCCCGCCTGAGTGGATACGCAGTAGAGGGAGGGGCTGCACTGGTTT
This sequence comes from uncultured Kofleriaceae bacterium, assembly GCA_964497805.1. Taxonomy (GTDB): domain Bacteria; phylum Myxococcota_A; class Polyangia; family CAZCFB01; genus CAZCFB01. Next base: position 13,581 of record CAZCFB010000040.1, on the reverse strand, counting down.
TTGCCCTCGCACAGCGCGCCCACCTGCCCGCCCGTGCCCGTGTAGTCCGGGAAGACGAAGCGGCTTCGCAGGGCAGGAGAGGTGCCAGCCCCGTCGGTGAAAACAACGGTGAAGCCGTCGCCGGCGTGGGTGGCGATGGCGGACCCTTGCTGCGGTCCCGTGGTGGAGGTGTTGACCAGGAAGTCTTTACCCACCGGCAGGCCGTTGTGCAGCAGGGCCCGTCCACGGACGCTGCCGCCAGGGTCGCTGCCGCCGGTGTCCTTGGAGGTCCAGGTGGCGAGCAACGATCCGTCTCTACCTCGCGCCGCCAGCGCCGGCTGGGTCTGGTCCTGGTTGGTGGTGGTGTTCAGGGTGTACTCGGCGGACAGCGCTGCGCCGCTGGAGCTGAACCTGCGCAGCTTGATGCATCGGCCGCTCTTGTCTGGCGCTATGGATGACCGGTCGCTCCAGGCCACGGCGTATCCGTAGGGCAGGGCCGCCACGTCGGGGGATGAGGCCTGACCTACATCGATATTGGCCACCTGGAAGTTCCCGCGCACCAGCTTCAGGCTGCCGCTGACCTTGGCATAGACCGTGGCCTTGATGGTGCCGCCTGCGTTCCAGACCACCATGGCGCCGCCCAGGGAGTCCGTGGCCACCGCCGGCAGGGGGTTGCTGCTACCCCGGGAGAAGGAGCTGATCAGGAAGGGCTGCGGTTGACCTGTGGGGCCAGTGGCGGGCTGCCCCTGGCTGTTCAGGACCCTGCCCATGACCCGGTGCGTGCCGCCGGAGGCGTCCTCCTCCTGCCAGACCACGAAATATCCGCCCGGCAGACGCGCGGCGATGCGCGGGTGAGAGGCGAGGGCAGACAGGGACACCGGCGAGGCGAGGCCGGCGCTCTTGCCAGCCTTGTTCATGTTCTGGCCGAAGATGGCGCCCTTGCCGCCGGTGCCGCGGACCCAGGTGATTACGAAGTTTCCCCTGTCCGAGCCGGCCTGCTGCATGGCCACCGCGGGTTGATGCTCCCTGGCCTGCTTCAGTGCGTCCATGTAGAGGCGCTTCCCCTGCTTGTTGAACAGCCTGAACATGATGTCGTACTGGGTCGAACCAGCCGCGCTGGAGCTGTCCTCCCAGACCACCACATGGTTGCCCAGACCGTCGCCGGCCACCCTGGGGCGGTTGCCATACACCCCGGCCGGCGTGATCTTGTCCTTGACCTGGCTGTCCTGAGGATCGAGCCACACGGTCACGTCCACTCGTCGGTCCGGGGTCAAGGTCGCGGTTGCCTGGCCCTGGGCGGTGATGTTGCCCGGGGAGAGGTTCGGCTGCGAGAGCGCCTGCAGAGTTACCCTCGCTGTGCCGCTGCGTCCATCGGCCCGGATGACGAAGGTTGAGGGGAAGCCCACCGTCGTTGATTCCGAGGCACGCACAAGGCGCGGCGCCTCGCTCTGGTTGTCCAGCGTGAGGGTGACGGCCAGGGCCGCTGCGGGCGCGACACCGTCCCGCGCCATGACCTTCACGTAGAGCATGGTGGCCGTGGGATCGTCCCCGCAGCTGGTGGCGGCGATGAGCAACACCGTGGCGAGGGCGGTTCTCTTCATGGCTGACGACCTCATCGGCTGTAGTCCAGGACGCCGAGGCTGGAGTTGGGCATGGCCGGATCACCGGGGCGCGTCGCGAAGTAGACACCGGTGGCGGCGCCGCCTCCAACGACCACCGCGCCGATGATGGTCCAGAACCACCACTTCTTGTACACCGGCGTTCCCGACGAGGGTTTTGTCTTGTCAGGGGTGCGCGTGGCGGCCGCGTTGATCACCACTGGATCCTTGTCGGTGTCGTCGGGGTTCAGGTCTGGATCTGTCGTCCCGGTGAGGGGATCGGCGTCTTCCACCAGCGGGTCCTTGTCATCTGACGGGGTATCCACGGGGATAGGGTCTGCTGGTTTGGGGTCATCTGGAGGGAGATCTTCCTTCGCCTCGCGCAGCACCACCACGAGCTCCGCGATGAGCTTCTCCACGCCCGACCTGTTCCCCGCGTTGGGGCTCTTCTCCAGGTAGAGGTTGAAGGCGTTAATCGCCTCCTGGGGGCGCTCCAGGTTGCGGTAGCACTGCCCGATGTTGAACAGCAGCCCCGGCAGCGGCATCAGGGTGTACGCTTGGTTGTACTCGTTAAGCGCGGTGGCGTAGTCCCCCTTGTCGAAGGCCTTCTTACCGGCGACGTAGTATCCCCTCGCCTTGGCCTTGTCAGCGTCGGACTGCGCGGCAACATGGGTGGGCGCCAGCACGAGCGCGGCGCAGATCAGGAGCAGAAAAGTACGAGATAAGGCATTGGCAAACATACTGCGATGTTACCTGCATCACAGCGAGGTGCCAATATCTGCACGCTTTGATCACGGGGCTACCCACCGAGAGCGCGGTAGCGCCTCTCGGCCACAGCACGGCGCCGCGTAGCGGCGGTGGGCGAAAAAACATGGGAGTGCGGGCGAAGCGCGCACTCCTTGATTTTCAGCAGGGGTTCATCCCCTGATGAAAATCAATTCGCGAAAGGATCCATCTGCTCGAACGGATCGACCTTCTTCTGCTTTTTCTTCGGCTTCTTCTTGGGCTTCTTCTTGGGCTCCGCCCTCTTCGGTTCAGGCTTCTTGGGCTCGGCTTTCTTCGGCTCGGCCTTCTTGGGCTCGGCCCTCTTCAGTTCAACCCTCTTGGGCTCGGCTTTCTTCGGCTCCGGATCCTTGGCGAGGGGCTTCACGTCAGGCCCCTTGGCCTCCACCCGCGCCGGGGTGGGGCGGCCGATCTTCCTCCGCAGCGCCACCGAAACCACGGTGGTCTCTGTCACCGTGATCTTCTGAGAGGCCCTGGTGTGGCCGGCCAGGGAGAAGACGAACTCAACCTCCTCGCCCACATGGTCAAAGTCGAGGGTCAGTGGGGTCTTGCCCAGGACCTCGTCCGGCCGGTCTTTACGCGAAACATCTGCCCCAGCCGGCTGGCTGAGAAGGGTCAGCTTGATCTCCACCTGATCCCCTGCTGGCTCGGTGACAACTCCGCCCGACGGGGCCCCGCCCGGCTGACCTTCTGGCACGGCCGGCACCTCACCACCGCCTGCCTTGTCCACCTTGGCCACGTCGTCCAGTGAGAGCCCCGAGGCCAGCCAGAACACCAGCAGGGCCAGGATCGCCACACCAAGCGCGACGGGCACGAAGTAGAGCCACCGCTTGCCGGTGCGCTGCTTCTCCTGCTTGAGCGGGGAGGGCTTGATGACCGTCTCCACCGTGGCCGTGGCCCGGGCCAGGTCGTCGCGCAACTCGGCGACAGACTGGTAACGGCGGGCCGGGTCCTTCTCCAGGCAACGCAAGATCACTGTTTCAAGCGAGGCCGGAATCTTGGGCGCGTCTGAAAGCTCCCGCGGGGGCACGGGATCGTCATTCATGTGCTTGACCACGAACTCGCCGAACGACTTGGCCCTGAACACCGGGTGTCCGGTGAACAGCTCGTACATGATGGCGCCAAGGGAGTAGATGTCGGACCGGTGGTCCACGGGGATCCCGGTGGCCTGCTCCGGCGACATGTAGGCAGGCGTCCCGATCACGGAGCCGACGGCAGTCTTCCAGCCGTCGTTTTCCTCCTCGTGGAGCAACTTGGCCACGCCAAAGTCGAGCAGCTTGGCGAAGTCCTGCCGCTTGCCGTCGTTCACGACATAGATGTTGTCGGGCTTCAGGTCGCGGTGGATCACGTCGTGAGCGTGGGCCGCCTCCAGGGCGTCGCACACCTGCATAGCGATACGCATGGCCCGGTGCAGGGGCATGGGCGTCTCGCTCCCTTTCTGGATCTCGGCCAGATCTTCGCCCTGCAACAGCTCCATGATGATGAAGGTGTGGCCGGTTTTCAGCTTCACCAGGTCGGTGATGTCCACGATGTTTTCGTGGCCGATGCGGTTGACCGCGCGCGCCTCCTGGAAGAAGCGCCGAACCGCGTCCTTGCGTACCGAGTACTCGGGCCGCAGCAGCTTGAGCGCGACCTTGCGGCCCAGCTCGATGTGCTCGGCCAGGTAGACCCGGCCCATGCCGCCCTCGCCCACAACAGAGAGCAGCCGGTAGGAGCCGAGGACCTCACCCAGGAGGTCGTCGATGTTGTCGGTATCAGGAGCAGGCAGCTCCTGTGACGGCGGGGGCGGTGTGACGGATCCGCCTTGCTTGGGGCGGGCGCCTGGTCTGGCTGGAGGCGTCATAATGCGATGCTGCTCATCTTCGCCCCGACCCACCGAGGAGGACCGCATACCGGAATCGTTGGGGTTATACCCTGCAGCAGCCTCAAGGTCCGCGCGCTTGATCCGCTCGGTCCGCTCCGCGCCCAGGCCAGGCCCGGTGCGATGGGCCGGGTCCTGAGGGATCGCTCCAGGGCTGCTACCCGGAGTACGGGCGCGAGCATGGGGCCCTGCCTGGGCAGGGTGGGTGCTCTTGGGGCTGTCAGATTCAATCAGCTCCTCCAGCTCCTCACCGTCGAGCGCTCGTATTTTCCCCGAGGGCTGTCTTGAGCGCATGTTCCCGTTATCCGTCCCTGTCTTCTCCGGTTAAAAGTATGGGCCTCTATACCGCTATACCGCTGGCCCCACACGGTTCTCCCCGCAGTCCCCACCAGGGTACAGTCACCCGGGTGAGAGTGCCGTTCGCTTAACCGAAGACGCTGCCGTTATTATACGAGCGCCTTTTACACTGCTCAAGGTTCTCGCGGCAAGGATTTCCTTGAATTCAATACCACTTCCGTTGACAAGCCAAGACTGGGAGGTCTAAGGTTCACGACGATTTAATGCAATTGATGATGGTTTGATTCATCGCGTCAAAGCGCTGGTGTATGGACGGTGGCGACAACAAAGACTGGAGGTCAAGGATGATCCGGTACGTGGCAATCATTGTGGGGTTCCTATTCACCTTCGCGGCCTGCGGCGATCCAAAGGACCCGACCACATGGGTCAAAAAACTCCGTAACCCCGAGCATGCGCCAAAGGCGGTGAAAACGCTGAAGAACATGGCCGACACAGCCAAGACAGACGCCGACCGTAAGGTCGTGGCCGATAAATCGGTCAAGGCTCTGTGCGACCTCTTCCGCGACTTCCCGACCCCCGAGATCCTGAAAGCGATCATCGCCATGAAGGATGAGCGCGCGGTTGAAACCCTCATCAGCGCTCTGGACTTCACCGAGGAGCAGTACCACAACGCGACCCTGGCGGCCAAGGCGCTGGCCAGGCTCAAGGCTGTCCAGGCGGTGGACGCCCTGGGCAAGGTGCTCGGGCGCCCAATGTCCATCAAATCCCGGGCGAACCTGGCCAAGCTGGCCGCCATCGGCGCCCTCGCCGAGCTGGGTGATATCAAGGCCGTGCCCTACCTGATCCAGACCCTGGAGCGCAAGCCGGAGGAACAGGACTTCCTGCTCAACAAGAAGTCGGCAGAGGCCCTGGGCAAGCTGGGTGACCCGCGGGCCATCTCCGTCCTTATCCGGGGGCTGTTCATGGCCAGCACCATCCAGGGCACCTCATACCCCCAGGCCAGGGTCGCCCTGGTCCGCATGGGCACGCCCGCGATCAAGCCCATGGTCAACGCGCTCACCGGCAAGGACGAGAAGCTCAACGCCATGGCCAAGCAGCTCGAGTTCAAGGAGGGCGTGGTGCTGGGCAAGCTCTCCCGCGTGCTGGGTGACATGATGGCCAAGGACGCCGTGCCTGACCTGCTCAAGATCATGAGCGAGGCCAACGTGAGCGCCGCGAGCTACACCAAGGGGATCGACGGGGTCATCGAGGCCCTGGGCAAGGTCTTCGACGAGCGCGCCGTGGATCCCCTTTTGGCTCTTCTGCAGAACAAGAAGGCCGATTACAAGATCCGCATGCAGGTGTGCAACGCCCTCACCGTGCTGGGCAACAAGAAGGCCCTTCCGATCCTGCTGGAGGGCGCTCAGAAGTGGTTCATCGAGGGCGGCTACACCAACCTCAAGGACGCGGCGGCCATGGCCTACGGCCGCATCGCAGGCGCCGAGGTTGAGCAGAGCCTCCCCATCTTCCAGAAAATGCACGATGACGAGAAGAACCTGGGCAACAAGGCGCTGATCAAGGAGGTCCTGGATCGTCTGAAGGTGGCTGGCGAGTGTAAGGACGACGCCAAGTGCTACGGCAAGAAGGTGGGCGACACCAAGTTGACCCTGGCGCAGCGCGAGAAGTCTGGCCTGATGATAGGCCTCCTGCCCAACGGCCGCGAGGCCCTGGACGCCCTGGTCAAGGCCCTGCCCGAGCGGGAGCCTGTGCTGCGCCTCTACATGCTGCAGGCTGCCAAACGCATCGGCAAGCCCAGCGACAAGGCCCTCACGGACCTGCTGGAGAAGCTGGCCAAGAAGGAGTCCAAGCGCAAGACCAAGTTCCTGGGCGCCGACCTCGGCTCCGAAAACTACGTGGCCCTGTTCGCCATCCAGAACAAGAAATAAAACCCCTGACGCCCGCCGGGCGCACAGTCTTCACCGGGTGTTTGTGCTGACGTAAACTGCCTCGCAACAAAACACCCGCAGCCATCCATCAAGACCTCACCACCCGCCCCGCCCCCCAGAGCACCACCCCAACACCCACCAACCCGCCAAACCACACAAGCTCCTGCAAGCTTGCCTGCGCGCCGAACCATAGCGTCACGGCCGTGGCTAATGCGGGGATCAACGCCCCGCCAGGCAGACGGAAGGCTCGCCCCTGGTCCGGCAGCTTGCGCCTAAGAACGGGCACGGCCAGGGCGGTGGCCAGGTACTGAGCCCCGACGGTGAGCACGGCCAGATCCACCAGCCGGCCGAAGTCCAGCATCGCGGCCAGGGCCGCGCTGGTCAGGGTGGTTGTCAGGACGCAGCGTGAGGGCGTGGCGAAGCGCGGGTGACGCCGGGCAAGCCCGGAGGGGAGGTGCCCGTCCAGGGCCAGGGCCTCCAGGTATCGCGGACCGGCCAGGGCCACACCCGCGCAGAACCCGACCATGGAGATCACCGCTGCCGAGGCCACCAGCCGGGCGCCGGCCTCGCCCAGCAAGGTCGCTCCCATCAGGGCCAGGGGCTCCTCCGCCCCCGCGAGCCCCGGGGTGGAGCCCACCGCGGCCAGCTGGATCCCCATGTAGAGCATGGTGGCGGCCAGCAGCGATCCGAGCAGGGCCACCGGAGCGTTGCGCTGCGGGTTGCGTGTCTCGCCCGCGGGTACGGGGACCACCTCGAAACCCTGGAAGGCGAACATGGCCAGGTAGGCTGCCTGGGGCAGGGCGCTCAGCCCATGGGGCGCCATTGGCACAAACCGATCCGCGTCCATGCTGCTCAAGCCCAGGACAAGCAACACCACCAGGGGGATCAGCTTGACCACGGTGAGCAGGTCCAGCGTATACGCTCCCGGCTTGACCCCCACGTAGTTGATGGCGCCAAGGGTGAGGGTGATCCCCACCGCCACAACCAACGCTGCCATGGCGCTCAGCGACGATGGCAGCAGGTGCCCCAGGTAAGGCGGGATTGCGCTGGCCACGGCTGCCCAGCTCAACACTGCGGCACCCCAACAGGTCCACCCCACCAGGTACCCGATCACCGGTCCGAAGGCAGCCTCCGCGTATACGTAAGGCCCGCCAGAGCGACGGAACATACCGGCCGCTTCCACGAAGCAGAGGCCGATGACGCAGCAAAGCACGCCACAGAGTCCGAAGGCCAGGGGGGACGCGGGCCCCAGCTGCCCGGCGAGGGTGCCCGGGAAGAGGTAGATGCCCGAACCGACGATGGCGTTGGTGCCCAGACAGAGCACATCAAACAGGCTGAGCTGTTTAGAAGACGACACCCGGATAGTCTATCCGATCCCAAACAGATGGGGTTCGGTGCTGCTATTTTGCCGGTGGGGGGGGGAGGTGGAAGGGAGGGTACGGCAAAATAGAAGCCCCGTACCCGTACGCAGCTAAGAGATCAATCTCCGGCCTTGAGGACGAGGAGACGGTATTTGCCGTACTCTGCCTGGCCAGCGGTGTAGAGCACCTCGCTGATCAGACGGTAAGGGATGGTCTGGTCGGCGATGAGGACCAGCTCGCCCTTGAAGGGCATCTTCCCCCCGGTCATCTCCTCGATCTTCTGCAACCGCTTGGTGTGCTTGGACAGGATCGTGTGGAGCGGGTTAATCAGGTAGCCGCTCTGCCCGTCGCGCTTGATGGAGGAGTCCACCTCACCGCGCTTGACCGCGGCCACGGTGTCGTCCTCGACCAGGATGGCGTTGCGCGTGATGGTGACCTCAACCGCCTCGTGAGGTTTGACCTCGGAGTTAGAAGCGGGCGGCATCAGCTCGTCGGACAGGGAGACGTTCTCCACGCTGACGGAGAAGCTCTTGAGGAAGAACACCAGGATGATGGTCATCATGTCCAACATCGGCGTGATGTTCAGGTACCCGATGTCATCGGGCTCGCCGACGCGACGCTGAAGCTTACGGTAAAGCTTCTTTGCCTTCATCCGCGGCGAAATAAATTGTGGTTCTGAAGCCATGCTCCGACTCCTCTACTGCACGCCAGCGCTGAGGATGACCTGGTCGAAGAGGCACCCGTCCTTGCCAGTGCACTTCTCCGTGGCCATCCCCCGGAGGGTATCCATCGTCGCGATCACCACCTTGTATGGAACATGGCGGTCAGCGGTGAGGATCGCCTGACGTTCGTGGCCGTACTTCTCTTTCACCTCGGCCATCATCTTGGCCAGGCCCTTGTAGTCATACTTGTCGACCCAGAACATCTCCCGATTCCCCTCGTCGTTGATGCGGGATGCGAGGAATGCCGGGCAACGTCCCTGCTTCAATGGTACGGAGCACTTGACCGAGATGTTGTCCTCGGGGTTGCCAGCGGCGCTGATGACGCCACCGGAACCTGCGACCACGTACCCCTTGACGGAGATGGCCACGGTCAGGTTCAGCTTCGGCTTATCTTCCGAAGAGTCCGTGTCCGTCTGCGCGCTGGCAGGACCGCCCTCGTACCGCGGGGCGTTGACGTTGATGTTGGCCAAGGCCAGGGCGCTCGCCGACGTCGCCAGCAAGAAGATGATCGTATTGACGAGGATGTCGAGGTAAGGCACGAGGTTCAGCTCACCGCCCTCATGCTCCTCTTCCTCTTGCTTCTCGATCTGCCGACGGATCCGGGCGCGGACCTTGGCAAAGGCAACCCGCTCAGTCATTACTTCTTCTTCCTGGCGCTGGTGCCCGGACCCGAGGTCGCGGCGGGCGGGCCCGCGTTGGCCAGGTTCGGGTTGGTACGCAGCTGGTTGATGAGGAAGTTCTCCAGCTTCATGGAGAAGGTCTCAAGGTCGCCCACCAGCTTCTTGGCCATGCCTGACAGGATCAGGTGGAAGATAATGGCGACAACCGCGATTCCGAGGCCCAACGCAGTGTTGTGCAGCGCCTCGGAGATACCGGCCGCCAGCATCTCCTGACGCTTGGCCGGGTCGGCGCCGGCGACGGCGGCGAACGCGGTGATGAGGCCGAGCACCGTACCGAACAGACCGATGAGCACGGCGATGTTGGCCAGTGACCAGAGGGCAGAGATGCGCTTCTTCACCTCGGGGCTGGTCTCAACCAGTGACTCCTCGATGGAGGTGGCCAGGGCCTCCTCGCCGCGATGCACCTGCACCAGGCCAGACTTGGCGATGCGGAGCAGGGGCGCATTACGTGACCCGCAGATGCGGATGGCGCGATCCACGTTGTTGGCCTGGATCAGCTTCCGCAACTGTTCCAGCAACCCCTTGGCGTTGATCTGGCCCTTGCCGAGCAGGTAAATGAACCGCTCAACCACGATTGCTATGATCGTTGTGAGGACGACGAGGTTGGTGTACATGACCCAACCGCCAGTCTCAAGGAAGTGCGCAATACTCTGCATTCTCTTTTGCCTCCGGCTTCTGGTGGGCCCCGCATTGCAGGACCGCTAACCGATTCAGCTGACGTACATGTTTCGGGACTAAAGTGCTGTTTAAGCTCTCCAGGGGGACTACTTGAGTAAATAAATACGCTGTGTCCATCAAGTGTCTATCATATTGCTCAAGCTCAGTAAAGCAGATCGATATCGCTAAATTGCTGTTTTGTATGGGCCTCCGGGGAGGCCTGGCATGCCCAAATGGGCTTGCAGATTTCTGGCCAAAAATGTTCCATCTTCCGTACCCCCCAACGCTACCCGGTCTTAACTGCCTCAGGTACGCCGAGTAGGTCCCATTTGTGCTCGATAATCCCAAAACCCGCAAGTCTAGGACCTCTCTTTTTATGTTTTTTTTGGCTCTTTCGTGCAGATTAAAGCTGGGGCACGGCTCCACGGGGTGTGGCAATTTGCCCCACATTCCATCGGGCCTGAAAAACTCAAAAAATGCTGAAGGCTCCTTGCAGGCCCCTCTGGACCTGGATCCGGCCGCTGGATCCTGTTCGGCCCGATCCATGCATGTACTCAAAAACGGGAGCAACATGGGCTGAGAAAGCAGAGCAAGAGCCGGGCTTGCATCCCAGGAGAGGCTGCTGATATAGTGCGCGCCACTCCGAATCGGAGTGCATGTAAATACTTTCGAAACAGAAAGACCTACTTTTCCAGCAATCAGGAGAGCTGATTCGTCATGACGGCAGATAAGAAAAGGATGAGCACAGGGCTCAAGCTGGTTCTGTTCGCAATCTTTGTCGTGGCCTGGGCCGCCCTTTGTTGGGTCCTCTACCAAAGCCATAACGGGTTCAGAGAGGGCGGCTGGGGCATGTGGCCCATCCTGGCGGTGGGTATGGTAGCCGTCATGATCATCATCGATCGCGTGCGCTACCTCTTCTTCGTGACGCCCATGGACGCCAAGACCTTCCAGGCCCAGGTGCACCGCTACCTCATCGCGGGCGACGTGCAGGGAGCGGTTGATTACTGCCGCAGCACCAACAAGCCCCTGGCCAACATCGTGGGCACCGGGCTCGCCAACCTGCACCGCCCTGACGACGAGGTGCAGGCGGCGGTGGACGAGCGCTCCCTGGACGAGCTGCCCAAGATCGAGATCCGCACCGGCTACCTGGCCATGATCGGGAACATCGCCACCCTGCTTGGTCTGCTCGGCACCATCGTCGGGTTGATCAAATCCTTCGCCGGCGTGTCCCTGGGCAACGCCACCGACCCTGCCACCATCTCCAAGGCCAAGCAGTACCAGCACCTGGTGCCCGTGTGCGCCAAGCTGAGCAACGGCAAGGCCATCGCACGCTGCATCGAGCAGAACAAGGCCACCATCCTGGCCAAGGGGATCTCCGAGGCCATGAACTGCACCGCCTTCGGGCTGTCTGTGGGCATCGTCTCCCTGCTCGGGTTCTCGGTGCTCAACGGTCGCACCCAGAACATGCTCGACAATATTAGTGACACCACTGTCCACCTCATGAACGTCGCGGTGGGCAACCGGAAGTCGATGAACATTAGTTAGAGACAAAAGAACAAGGTATCAGCAACGCATAACCAGAGGACGCCAGTAGGCAACTAGTTGGCCCAATGAGGCCAGGAGGTTCACCACCATGGGGTTCATCCAGCAAATGAATCACGCGTTCAAGGAAGGTGGCTGGGGAATGTGGCCCATCCTCATTCTCTCCATCTTCTCCTTCGGCATCATCGTCGAGCGGACCGTCTACCTGTTCAGGGCGGGCATCGACAAGCGCCAGTTCATCGGCCTGATGCAGAAGCTCATCGCCCAGGGCAACGTGGCCCAGGCCATCAAGGTGTGCAGCGGCACCTCCAAGCCGATGACGCGAATCGTCCAGGCTGGCCTGATGAAGGTCAACCGCACGGACGCCGAGGTCCAGGCCGCCATGGATGAGACGGCCCTCAAGGAGAAGCCCCTCATCGAGAAGCGCACCGGTTACCTGGCGATGCTCGGGAACGTGGCCACCCTGGCCGGCCTGCTCGGGACCATCACCGGCCTGATCAAGTCGTTCGCCGGCGTCGCGGGCGTGGACCCCTCCCAGAAGGCGACCCTGCTGGCCGCGGGCATCTCCGAGGCCATGAACTGTACGGCGTTCGGCCTGGCTGTGGGCATCATCTCCCTGCTCGGGTTCTCGGTCCTTAACGGCCGGACCCAGGCGCTGCTCGACGACATCGACGAGGTCAGCGCCCAGGTGATGAACCTGATCAGCGGCTCGCGCCAGGCAGCTCCGCCCCAGGCGTAGTCGTCCACCGTGTCGGGCTGTACCACGGTTTGAAACCGGGTAGCTCGACGCCAGGACAAGGAGAGTCTCGATGGGTGTTTCCATTGAAACCGGAAAGAGCGGCAAAAAGTCCCTCGACTCCGAGCTGAACCTCATCCCGTTCATCGATCTCCTCATCGTGAACATCTGCTTTTTGCTGATGACCGCGGTGTGGACCAAGATGGCGCGCATCAAGGTGAGCCAGAAGGGCAAGGGAGCCGCAGCGGAGAAGAAGGAGGATCAGCCGCCCGAGCTGCGCGTCAAGGTGGTGGTGCTGGTGGGCGAGGACGGCTACACCATCACCGCCGGCGGCGAGCGCCTGGTGGTCCCCAAGGCGGGCGACGTCTACGACAACGAGAAGCTGGGCAAGCAGCTCCGTGAGATCAAGACGCGCCTGCCCAAAAAAGAGGACATCACCATCGCGGCCGAGGACGGCGTCCGGTACAAGTTCCTTATCCGTGCGATGGACGTTGCGCTGGCACAGCACTTCTCCCAAATCCAGGTGAGTGACGCCGGCGCGGCGTTATAGGAGGTCTCGACATGGCTAATATCATGCACGGCCTTGCAGAGGCCTTCAAAGAGGGCGGATGGGGAATGTATCCCATCCTGGTCATCCTCTTCGTCTCCGTGGGCCTTATTATTGAGCGCACGATGGTGCTCACCCGCGCATCCTTCGACGCACGGGAGTACCTGCGCAAGCTGGCCGAGTTCATCAAGGCAGGCGACATCGCCGGCGCGGTGAGCTACTGCCAGTCCACCAACAAGCCCCTTAGTCGCATCATCGGTTCCGGCCTGGACGCCAGCCAGAACGGCGAGTACTGGCTGCTGGCCAAGATGGACGAGTCGGCGTACGGCGAGCTGCCGCATATCGAGAAGCGCACGGGTTACCTGGCCCTGCTAGGCAACGTGGCCACGCTGGCCGGCCTGCTCGGCACCATCACCGGCCTGATCAAGTCCTTCGCCGGTGTGGCGGGCCAGGAGACGTCTGACAAGGCGACCATGCTGGCCGCGGGTATCTCGGAGGCGATGAACTGCACCGCCTTCGGCCTGTTCACCGGCATCCTGGCGCTGCTCGGCTTCTCCGTCCTCAACGGCCTGACACAGCATATCCTGGACGAGATCAACTACAACAGCCTGCGGGTCGTCAGGCTCTGGCGGGAGGTCCAGCCAGACTACGACGCGCGCCCCTTCCACCCGCACCCAATCAACCACCCCGCCCCCCACCTCAAGACCCACGTGGGGCTCGGCACCGGCGCACACGGCGGCCACAGCGGTCGCAAGAACACCTTCGCCTCACTCCTCTTGGTGCCGCTGATCGACATCTTCATCGTGATTCTCATCTTCTTGCTCATGTCCTTCAGCTCCTCGGGCGAGATCCTGTTCGTGAGCAAGGACATCAAGCTCCCCTTCGCCGAGAAG
>CAZCFB010000039.1:0-39872 GCA_964497805.1 uncultured Kofleriaceae bacterium | reverse complement strand
GTCACAATTCGCAAAGCTCACCTCCAGTGGGGAGATGGATATCGTCACCGGTGGGCGGGTGGACTGTCAATTTCAGTTCAGGTCGAGTCCTATGAACATGGCTACAACCGAGGCGTAGGCCATCAGTTCGGCTTGCTCGCGAGGCAGCCCCCGTCGAATTCCATGATCGCGGCCCGCTCCTCCCACTCGGCTCTGGCGGCGGGCGGCCAACTCTCCACACGTTGAAGGTACGCCTTGACGGGGCGGTCCTGGTTCGGGGCGGGGGACGGTGAGCGGCCTTTGGTGGTTGGCTGTAGCGTCCAGCTTTTCAATTCCGGGCATGTTCAGGGCGTGCACGTCCTCCTGGGAAACCGCATCCATCAAGGCGTGGCGCAGCTCGGCTACCCGGCGCCCCATGGGGTTGCCCGGTCCTCCAGGGTTGCCCTTGGTGAAGCGGCCGGCAGGCAAGTAGTCACAGCCCATGTAACGGCTCGTCGCAATGACTCGGGATCCTCGGGGGTGAGCCACGGCGGCGCCTTGGCATCGTCAAGAACAGTGAGGAGCCATTGTTCTGCATGGCGAGTGAGGATAAGTGCAGCGTCGTCGCGCGCCAGGTGTTCCATGTCGCCCAGGTGCGGCTTGCTCGCCCGGAGCTCTTGTCGGTACCATCATGGGGTTCAATCTGCCGATGCTCATATGAATACTGCTTCGCTCATTGGGAAGGTCCTGCACGATACCCATGAGGTTCGCTGCCTCGTGGGCAAGGGAGGGATGGGCGCGGTTTACGAGGCCAGGCACGTGCACCTGAACAAGCGCTTCGCGGTGAAGGTGCTCAACACCCGCTACGCTGAGGACGAGAACGTCTTCACCCGGTTCAAACGCGAGGCCCTCATCGCCTCCAGCCTGGGACACCCGGCCATTGTACAGGTGGTGGACTTCTATTTCCTGGAGGATGGCCGCCCCTGCATGGTGATGGAGTACCTGGAGGGCCGGGACCTGGGCAAGGAGCTAAAGGCGCAGGGGCGGCTCCAGCCGGCAGAGGTTTCGCTGCTAGTAGAGCAAGTGGCTGGCGCGTTGCAGGCCGTGCACGCCAGGGAGATCGTGCACCGGGATATGAAGCCGGGGAACATCTACCTGACAGACCAGCCCGGCGGGGAGCGGCAGGTCAAGGTGCTCGACTTCGGCATCTCCAAGTTCAAGATCCCCGGGGAGGACTTCGACACCCTCACCACCAACCACCAGGTCATGGGCACGCCAAGCTACATGTCACCAGAGCAGGCCCTGGGTGAGGTGGGCGACGTGGACTGGAGGACCGACATCTTCGCCCTGGGCACCATCACCTACGCCGCCCTGAGCGGCAAGCTGCCCTTTACCGCTCCTAGCCTGCAGGGGGTGCTGGTCAAGATCCAGAGCATGGAGCCGAGGCCCGTCACCACGCTGGTCCCCGGGCTAAGTGAGCGGGTGGACCATGTGCTCCGGCGGGCCATGGCCAAGGACAAGGTCGACCGCTACCAGCAGGCCGGGACGTTCGCCGCCGACCTCCGGGCCGCCCTCCAGGAAGAATCGGGCGCGGTGACCACCGAGATGCCCGTGGCCAAGGAGCTCCCGGCGGCCTCTGACGAGCCCCAGGTCAGCCTCACGAGCCACGCCGCCACAGGTCCAAACGTCAACGCCACCAGCGTGGTCCCCGTTGAGGAGCTGCTGGAGGAGAGCGGCGCCACGGGCCCGAGCCTCCCGGCACCCTCCGTGGAGGATGAGCCGCCCCCGGAGGTGGGGGCCGACACCACCCTGTCGGCTGCCGCCGGTGAGCAGGAGACGGACCACGCTGGCATCACCCGAAGCTGGCGCCCCCTGCTCCTCGGGGTCATGGCCGGGGCGGCCCTGCTCGTGCTGGTGGTGGGGGCCGCCTACTTCGCCCTGAGGGGTCCCGGGACGGCTGATGAGGCGGTGGCCGCCAGCTCACCCCTTGCCCCGTTGGCGGCCGCAAAGAAGGCACCGGCCAGCGAGCCCAGGACCGCGCTGGCGCCAAAGGTCCAGGAGCCGCTGCCGGCACCCCGCCCTGAGACCATCTCCCTGACCCTGCGTATCACGCCCTCCACAGCCGAGGTTTACCTCGACGGAGAGCCGCGGACCGGCAGCCCGATCCGTCTGGCCAGGACCAACCAGCCCCTGGCGCTCCGGGTGCTGGCCCCGGGCTACAAGGCCCACGAGCAGGTACTGCTCGCAGACCAGGACCGGACGCTGGAGATCATCCTACAAGAGGAGAGGGTCGAGCCCAGGCCTGGCCTGAAGAAGCAGCCGCCCCGGGTGCGCCCCCCCGCCCCCGAGAGGCCTCCGCCTTGGCGGGTGGACAAAGCCCGCCCCGAGCCGAGGCCCGCCGACCCTGACGAAGCATTTGAGACCCTGTGATAGAGTCCGCCATGATCCGCCTTGTAGCCATCTGTTTCCTGCTCACCGTGCTCCCCCATGGCCCGGCCATGGCTGGTGACAAGGCCCGGGCAAGCGCGCTCTTCGCCCAGGGGAACAAGCTGCGGGTTGCCAAGCAGTACGCCGAGGCGCTGGAGAAGTACCGCGCCGCCTACCGGCTGCTGCCCAGCTTGAAGATCGACTACAACATCGCCCTGACGCTGGAGAAGATGGGGCGCCACGCCGAGTCGGCCCGCGCCTACCGGCGGTTCATGATGGCCCGGGGCGGCAAGGTGCACGAGCGGCAGATCAGCCGGGCCCGGGGCAAGCTCAACGCGCTGGCAAAGAAGATCGCCATCCTCGAGATCAGCTGCCCGGCCGCGGGCGCCCTGGTCAAGGTAGACGGCCGGGTGGTGGGCAAGATCCCGCTGGGAAAGGTGCTCTTCCTCGAACCCGGCCGGCGCGCCGTCAAGGTGGAGCACGGCGAGCGTGGATCATATGAGCGGTCCCTGGACCTTGGCCCGGGGCAGCGGCGGTCGGTGGAGGCCTCGCTTGAGCGGCCGGAACCCTCGGCGAGCCAGCCAGCGCCGCAGCTCATCCAGGAAGGCGTGGGAGAGCGGGACGCTGGAGGAGGCAAGACCACCTGGGCCTGGAGCACCCTGGGGGTGGGCCTGGCCTGCGCGGCCGGCGCCGGGGTGTTTTATGGTCTCGGCGCCAGCAGGACCAGCGCGGCCTACGACAGGTACAACGCGCTGACCTCGGCAGACTCGGCCGAGAGCTTCGACGCCAGGTGGGCGGAGGTGGAGGCCTCGGGCAGGCTCTACTTCGGCGGCCATGTGCTGGCCGGGGTGGCGGCCGCCGCGCTGGGGGTCTCCATCTATATGTTCATCACCCGGCCCGATGAGGGGGAGGCCGCCGCCTCTACCGCTCCCCCGACCTTCAACGTATCCCCCGGCCCGGGAGGCCTCGGCTTCAACATCGCGGGCAGCTTCTGATGAAGGCGTCACGATACAGCGGTCTTGCTCTGCTCTGCGGTCTCTGCGCCGGCGTCCTCTGCCCGGCCTGCCTGCCCGAGCGAAACAACCCATGGGACCCTGCGGGCAGCAGCTACTCCCCCCGGGACCTCTCCTCTGCGGACCTCAAAAAGAAGAAGGACCTGAACAAGAAGAAGGACGCAAAGCCTGCCAAGGACAGAGCCAAGCCGCCCGTGGACCTCAAAGCGGTGGCGGACAAAAAGAAGCCACAGGATATCCGCCCGCCGGATCTCTTCAAGGTGCCCGACGGTGCTAAGTGCCCCCCCAGCCTGTTGAAGTGTGGCGGAGCGTGCGTGGATCCCTTGAAAGACAACAAGCACTGCGGCGGTTGCTTCAAGCCATGCCCCAGCGCCTTCCTGTGCTCCAAGGGCAAGTGCTGCCCCCTCTCCACGACCTTCTGCGGCGCCTCCTGCGTGAACCTGAGCAACAACTCGAAGCATTGCGGCGGGTGCAACAAGGCGTGCGCCTCGGGCCAGGTTTGCCTCAAGGGCACCTGCGCCAAGGCCGGCTCGGGGTGCGCATCGGGCACCGACGACCAGGTCTTCAAAAACGGCATGCGGGGCTGCAAGGGCAAGGTGAGCTTCGCCAAGCGCGCCACCCTGTGCGCCGCGATCTTCCGCGTCTGCACGGCTGCGGAGTGGGTGGCGCGCAGTGGCAGCACCAAGCCCGCGTTCAACTACTGGACCAACGATGTGCTCTACCTGTACGGCACGACCTCCGGCTGCGCGGCCACGACCACCAAGTCGACCGGGGTCTTCTGCTCGGCCACCGAGCCGGCCCGCGTCTGCGGCTCCACGAAGGACGCCCTCGGCAACACCTGCAACTGGACCGGGTGCGGGTTTAACAAGACCTCGTTAAATAATTACCTCGGCGGCTGCATGAACAACCCTACCGCCGGCGCCATCTGCTGCCCCAAATAGCCCCCTTTACCAGGTCATGGGAGAGGATGCGGCGAACTACCGGCGCATTGGTGATGAAGGCGATCAGGACCCGGCAGCCTCCGCAATGAAGGCAGGATTCCAGGTTTTTTTGAAGACGCGCTTGATGAGCTGGGCCCAGCGGATCCTTGCGACATCTTCTTCGTTTCGTTCCGCTACGGGGGCTCTCACCCCTGCGGGGTGCTCGAAGGCGGTGTCACCTGTTTGCTGAAGGCGGCTCATCAGGCTCAGCCGGCGCAGGACCGGGGGCGAGACGGCGTCCATCACCGAGGCCGACGGGGCGCCCGCCTCGTCGGGGTCATCAACCAGGACATCCTCCATGGCGGCGATCTTTTTTTGCGCTGAAGCCCTTCCTACTTCCCCGTCGAGTAGATGTGAATGTCGTCCTTGGCCGCGTGTAGCTTGAGCGGGGTGCCGCCGGTGGCCTTGACCAGGTACAGCTCCTCCTTGTTGTAGGCAGCGGCCGGGGCGGTGGCGTAGACAATGCTCGAGCTGTCCAGGGTCCAGGCGTAGGTGTCTCCCAGGTAGACGCCGAGGCTGGTGACCGCCTTGGCCGTGCCGCCGCCGCTGGGCATCACCATGATCTGCTCGGTGGTGGCGTGGCCCAGGGTGTAGGAGAGCTGCTTGCCGTCGGGGGAGATGTCGAGGCCGCCCAGGACGGTTGCTGTCCCGATGGTGGCCGTGAGCTTCAGCGGGGTGGAGGCCGTGTTCTGGTCGAAGACATAGAAATCCGCAACGTAACCTTTCTGCGCCAGGAACCAGACCTTGGATGAGCCGGGCAGGGTCACGAAGCCTGAGTCGGCCCCTGTCTCGGAGTTGATTAGCAGGCCGGTGGTGATGTCCTTTTTGGCGAAGGTACTCAGGTCCAGGGCCATGATGTTGGAGGTTTTTCCTCCATGGTCGGCAAGCAGGTAGAGGTACTTGCCGTTGGGGGAAACCCAGCCCGCGTCGAACTCGAACCCGTCGCCGAGCCACGGCTTCTTTGGGGGCGCCGTATTGCTGACCCAGCTCAGGGCCTTGGTGGAGAGCTTGTAGCGGAAGAGCCCTGTCTTCTTGGGCTCCACACCGGCGGCGAAGAGCAGGTTGTCGTTATCCGGGAAGAAGAAGGCGCCGTAGGTGTCCACCACCGAGTGGAAGTCGGTGGCGGAGTTGATCTGCAGGGCGGTGCCCGTGCCGTCGGCCTTGGCCACCATCACGCCGATCTTGGGCGTGTACCCACCGGTGGTGGTGGTGAAGACCACATGGCCGCCGCCCGGGGTGAGCGCGATCTTCGGGTTGAGGCCGTCCATGAAGTAGGTGGTGTTCGGGGCGATGATATCTGCGGCCACCTTGGAGGCGTTCACCGGCGTACCGCCATCCTTGACCACCATCACGTCCTCCTTGGTTGTGGAGGTGCTGATGAGCCATGCCGCGTGGGTGCGGGTGTTGTTGATCACCGCGCGGTTGTATATGGAGGTGGCCGCGGCGCCCCCCACCTTGGGCAGGGCCACCTTGGCCGACTTGGCGTTGCCCGTCAGGGGGACCGACCAGAGGCTCGTGGCGGTGACCGGGGTGTAGGCGTCCCGGGTGACGAAGTAGAGCGTATTCTTGAGCATGGTCAGGCTCTCGTCGTCCGCCCAAATGTGACTCCCGGCCGGGGTCACGTCCCGGATGAAGCTGGTGGTGCCGGGCCAGTATGTGTTGTCCAGCCGCACCAGCTTCACCTTCTTGGTGTCCATGACCAGGGCCAGGAGTTTTCCGTCGTCGGACAGGGAAACCCACTGGGAGTAGTTGAGGCCGGAGCGCGGCCCCTTGACCTCCATGGGGATGGAGCCGTTGAGGCGTTGTAGCGTCCAGCCGAACTCCTTGTTGGTCTTCCAGCGCACCAGGCGGCCCAGCTTGTTGGGCAGCTCGATCCAGGACTCGTTGCCGCCGTTGCGGCGCTGGGGCCTGTTGAGCGTCATGTTCATGGGGTAGGAGGTGAGGTTGCCGTTGTGGTTGATGTCGCAGACCACCTTGCTGAACCCCGTGGTAACCCCGGGCACGGCCTTGGGGCCGCCGGTGAGGGAAACCTGGTAGAAGGTGTCGCTGCCCATGGTGTAGGCCACCATCTCCGCGCCCACGGCGGCGTCGGGGGGCAGGCTGGTGTCCTTGGTTATTGTCATGTCGGGCTTGCCGGTGTCCTTGGCCGCTATCGTGTCGGGCTTGCCGGTGTCCATGGCCAGGGCGGTGTCGGGCTTGCCGGTGTCCATGGCCAGGGCGGTGTCGGGCTTGCCGGTGTCCTTGGCCGGGCCGTCCTTGGTGGCGCTGTCGGGCTTTGATGAATCGGCCTTGGGGCCGTCCTTGGCTACAGTGTCCGGCTTGATAACGTCGGGCTTGCTGCCGTCCTTGTTCGCCATGTCGGCCGCGCCGATATCCTTGGTGATCCCGCTGTCAGCGGAGGTGTCGTCGTCGCTGCAGGCCCAGAGGCCCAGGGCGCTGGTCAGGAGCAGCGCGGTGGTCAAGCTCCAGAGTCTCTTCATGGTGTGTTCTCCCCTGGACCGCCGGGGGCGTGGCGGTCTGGTTTGTGTACTTGGGAGCCTAGGGTGGGGCTGGCCGCCTCGTCAACGGGCTACATATCTTCGGGCATCTCCATCCCCAAGGTGCTCTCGGGATGGCAGTGAAGAATGTAGCCGAGCCCCCATGGACGATCAGCCCCAGGCACAGGAACTGTCGCCGCGGTTTTAATTACGAGGGCAAGTAGCCGTCGGCAGGACAGAGGCCATCATGCGGTGCTGCAAGCTGGCCAAGCGCAGGTCAAATTCTCCTGTGTCGGCAACTCGCACACGAAACGTCAGTACGTCTGTGTTCGCTGCAGGACACCTGTGCCCCGTGGTTTTGCTGTGTAATAATGGCCCCCTATTTCACGGGCCATGGCCCTGTCCGCAAGTGGAGCGTCGGCCTTGTTGAATCGATCTGACGGAGCCGAGGGGAGTCTTCGCCGCATCGTCGTCCTGACCGCTGTGGTCTGCGTCTGCTTGGGCGCCGCGGCCGCCTGGTACTGGCTGCGATATGAGCAAGAGAAGCCCATTCCTCCCTCGCTGAACATGTCCGACCGCCCCGAGCCCTACACCACCGCGGAGGTCGACCAGATGCGGGAGGCCGCCCGGCGCCAGGCCGAAAATGGGGAGAGCTTGCTCCCCCTGTTCGACACCAACGCTGCCAAATTCAACCCCGCCTGGCTGGAACTCAAGCCCACCGACGTGGTGGCGGACATCGGCTGCGGCACTGGCGCCGCCGAGGTGGCGGTGGTGGAGGCGCGGGTACCCTTCGCCCGCTGGTACCTGGTGGAGGTGCACCGGCCCACGGCCGCGCTGGCCAAGCACCTCATATCCCGTGCAGCCCCCTCGGTGGCGGCGCGCTTCGAGGTCAAGCTAACCTCCACCGAAGAGGTCCAGCTGCCGGCTGACTCGGTGGATGTGATGTTCATGGTCAACCTGCGCCTGGCCATGCCCAGGCTGGCCAGCGACGCGCCGCTCTCGAGGGGGAGGGTCAAGCGCATGATGGACTCCATCCACCGGGTGCTGCGGCCCGGGGCACGCCTTCACCTCTTTGAGCCCACCATCGACAAGAACGAGCAACCCTACCCGATGGACCAACTCGTCCAGAACTACCTGAACCATGGCTTCAAGGTGGTCAAGCACCAGGAGTTGGTGTTGCACCTCAGGTTCCACCACGTGGTCCTCGCTGCCCTGTAGCGAGGACATGCCGCCGGGACGTGGCCAGGGGCGCTTGAGCTTGTATCTGACCAGGCCGTCGTCGGTGAGCGACAAGCCAGCTCGCCAGAACTGTACTTCAGGAGAAGTACGTTGACGGCCTTGAGCACGGGTTTGATGATAAAGTTCTGGGAAAGTACAGCGTTCTAGCCTGGAGGCTGACGATGCAAGGACGGATAGTTGCCGCCACGATCCTGGCTCTCTTCCTGGCCTCCGTCTGCTCCGATTCGGAGAGCAAGTTCCCGACGACAAAGGCGGACCAGGGTATCGTCATCGACGGCCTGGCGAAGCCTGGTGATTGAACATGGCGGCCAATGGCCGCTACCCTGACCCGGAGGGTGCTGGAGATCAGGGTGGTTCAGGCCGGACAACAGCAGCGATGAATCGCACTGCGATTGAGGTGCTCATCCTGCTGGCCGCCTGCCTCCTGGCCGTGAGCGGCGTCTGGGGCCAGGCGCCCGGGGTGGGGGTGGACGCGGCTGGCACCTACTGGTTTTACGACTGGATTAAATACTCGCTAGTGCAGGGGGTGAGCCCCTTCTGGACGGCCCAGTTCTACCACCCCCACGGCCAGAACCTGTTGGCCACCACCGGCTACAACTTCGTAGACGCCTACTTCTCGGTGCCGCTGCAGCTCCTGTTGGGCTTCCCCAACTACCTGATGCCCTTCATAGCCCTCATCTTCCTCGGCAACGCCCTGGCCATGCGGGCGCTGCTTCGCGCTCTTGGCATGTCACGGGTGGCCGCGGTGGCCGGGGCCCTTGTGTTCGCCTTGCACCCGTACATCATCTTTGAGGTCAATAACGGCCGCCTCACCCAGGCCATGCTCTGGTTCTGGCCCCTGGCCCTCAGGGAGATCCTCCTGATGCGCACCGATCCCAGGTGGCGCCGCCCTGTGCTGGCGGGCACCTTCCTGGCCCTGCAGGCTTGGACCTACTGGTACACGGGGCACTTCCTGCTGCTGGTGGGGTTGCCCGCCCTGGCGCTGCTGGGCCGCCACCTGGGGCGAGGCTGGTGGGTTCGCTTGGCCCTGACAGGGGGCATCTGCCTGGCCCTCGTGGCCCCCGGAATTGTTCTCATGCTGCACAAAGCGGCCCAGGGAGAGGTGCCCGGGGTGGGCAGCAGCGCTGACCAGGTCTGGTTCTCCGCCATGGCCGCCGCGGTCCGTGCATGGACTCTCTTTGACCAGCACGAGGACGTGGTCCATGTGGCCCTTCCTTCTCTCGTCGCGTCGGCAATTGTCCTCCTGGTCAGCCGTCACCGCGCAGCCCTCGTTAGCACCGCGACTTTGGCCCTCCTGGTGGCTGCCGGTCCCATGCTCGTCTCGGGCCAGGACCATGTGCCGAACCAGTTCTGGAGTGGGGCAGAGCTGCTGCTGCCCGGCCTCGGCCGACTGCTCTACCCGTACCGGATATGGGCCGTGCTGGCCCTTTTGCTCGCCGTCGCCCTGGCCCTCTGCCTCGAGGAGTGGATCCGTCACCCTGTCAAGCGAGCCTGCGCCGCGGCGGCGCTCGTGGCCATGATCATCTGGCCATCCAGCCCGGGCCTGCCCCTGGTGAAGGGGCGCACTATCCGGGTGCCGTCCTACATTGAGGCGGTGCGGCGGGCGCCCGGGCCGGTGCTGGATCTCCCCTTCCCCTGCACTGATGAGGTCACCTACTACCAGTTCCTACACGGCCAGCCGCTGGTGGCTGGCCTAGGCCAGAAGTTGCCAGCCTTCCACCCACCCGGGCTGCTCGGCCGCCTGCGGGGGGATCCCCTCCTGGCCGACGCAATGCTCGCCTCCAGGGGGATCCGGCCCTCCGGGCTTCACGGCAGCCACACCCCCCGGCGTGGGGTGGCGCGCTGGCTTGTGCTCCACACCGGCGCCTATCAGCGCTCCACCTACATGATCCACTGTCTGGGTTGGATGAATGATCCCGTCGATCCCGGCGCCCTGGGTCGCGCTGGGCAGGTCATGGAGAACTTCCTCGGGCCGCCCTCGGCCAAGGATGCTGAGGCAAGTGCCTGGGACCTGTGGCGGCTGGCCCCGGGATATCCCAAGTATTGACGGAACAGGACCCGGAGATGTTGCTTGTAACGGCGCAGAAAGTCGGTTGGTTGCAGGGTCAGGCAGGTGATGCCGCCGGGACGTGGCCTGGGGCGCTTGAGCTTGTATCTGACCATGCCGTCGTCGGTGAGCGACAGGCGACTCAGGGCGATGGGTGTTCGAAGGAAGTATCACCTGTCTGCTGAGCCCGAGCTCAGCACCCCCGTCTACCCTGAATGAGCCGGAAACCGCCATTTTCTGCCTGTTGGTAGGGAGTTCGTGGAAACCTGCAGCCTTGACCAGGAAACCAGCACAGGCGGATACTCGGCCGATGAAGGGAAACCGCGGCGAGACACCTTGTGCATTGCGGCCTGTTCCATACCAGGCCCGAGGAGTGAGATGAGCGACAACACTCTTCGGGAAGACGTCAACAGAATCTGGCCCGAAATCCACTGGCTCCAGGACGAGGGCTTCAAGGAGAAGGTGACCCCGCTCTGGATGGTCGCCCTGGAGCGCAATCCCCTCACCGCCGACGACCTGGAAACCACCCCCTTCACCCTGACCTTCGAGCCGTTCGTGGAGCGGCTGTAGGCAACACCCCCCTGAATGGAAACTACTGGGGGCCATATTCGCCGTCACCCCTGGGCCAGCCTGGCGGCGGGACTGGCCCTGCTGCTGTTCTGCGGCGAGGTGGCCCATCGTTGGTATCTTCGCGCCAGCGTCTCTTCACTGGAGGGGGACTGAGCATTTGTGCTTTACGCCATCGGCGGCTCCTCCATGATCGGGGCACCCTTCGACGAGGTGAAAGGCTTCAACCCGCCAGAGTTGGTGGCCCGCATGCTGGGCGGCAAGGTGAACGGCCGCCCAATCCGCGTCATCAACCTGGCCGTACTCGGGGAGTCGATCTATCCCCAGGCCTACAAGCTGCACCTGCACGCAGCGGCCAGGGACCGCGGCAACCCTGGGGCGGTACTGATCTACTCGGGGCACAACGATGGCCAACTCCCGGGGAAGCCGGCGATCGCCTCACGGGCTTGGATGAGGGCCGGGCTCTGGCTCATGCGCCAATTCACCCTGGGTGGTGCCCTCTGGATCCAGCAGAGGGTGAGGCTGATCGAGCGGCACACCCGCTCCACCTTTCACTACAAGCTGCACCTGCGCGCTGCGCTGAATTCTGCCAGAGATGGCGGCCTGCTGCCGGTGCTCAGCACTGTGGTGGGCAACGTCACCGGCATGGGGCCGGGCCTGATGCTGCCGAAGGAAAAGGATCTGCTGGACCGGTTTGCGCGCGCTGAAGCTGCGGAAAGAGCAGGGAAGAGGCGCCGCGCCGAGGCGCTTTACCGGGGATTGATGGCGGACTCCAGGACGACCGGGTACGCCATGTTCCAGCTGGCCCACCTGCGCCTGAGCCAGGGTGACATTGCCGGCGCCCGTAAGCTCTACTGGCGTGCCTACGATGTCCAGCCCTTGGCGTTTCGCCGCGCCACCCGCAAGCAGAATGCGTTGGTCCGCCGGCTGGCGCGTGCCTGGAAGATTCCGCTGGCGGACGCAGTGGTCCAGTTCGGCAAGGCCGGCCGCCACGGTTTGCCAGACAACAGCCTCTTCTCCGACGGGCATCACCCCAACGCCAGGGGCTACCTCCTGCTGGCCGAAACCATGGCGAGGGCCCTGGCCTCCCGGGTGGGTGGCGCCGTGAGCGTGCCTGGGAGGAGCCCTGCCGACACGCTCTCAAGGGAATACGACTGCAACAGAGCCTGCCAAACCAGGGCCGAGCTGAACAACGCCTCCTGGGTGATCACGGTCTCCCTTGACGATAGCCGGCCAGAGCGGCAGCTGGCCTTGGCCCGGCGGAAGGTGGAGCGAGCCGCACGGCTTGCCGGCCCCGACCAGCGCTTCTCTGTCACTTTCTGGCGTGCCACCCTGGATGCACTGGAGCGGGATCAGACCATCCTGTCCAAGGCCAACTCCACCTGGCTCATGGAGCACGGGGTGCTTTACCATGCATGGATGGACACCAGCGTGAACGGCTGCATCTTCCTACGCGACCTGGAGGGCCTGATTGGCCGCTACCAGCAGGCAGGCGTCGACGCCACCACCCTCAAGGAGCTGGCGGATGCGGCCAGACCGCTGAAGTACCGGTGTGGGATGCACAACGCGGTCATCCCCATCCCATAGGGGGACATGACTCATGGATTTTGGGTTCACTGGAGAAGGACTGTCGGTCGTCCCGGCCATCACCATCGGGCACATAGGTGCAACAGGAATCTACCTGTTGTTCGGCGCGGTGATGGCCCTGGCGATATACGGCGTGTTGCGGCTCTATACCAGCCGCAGCATGGGCCAGCGGGGATCATTCTGGTGGACCCTCGCTGGCACCGAGGTGGGACTGTTCCTCTCCGTTTTGATCAAGATTGGAATCCTGGGCTGGCTGTTTCCCCTGGGTGCCGGGGTGGCCTCCTACCTGCTCACGGTAAAAGACCGTTCCGAGTCCGGAAAAAAGGCCGGGCCTGAGTAATTTCAACGGCCTTGAATCGGCCGTTTACGGCACAATGAGGTCAGACGAGGCCGCTGGGGTGCCGGCAAGGAGATGCCAGGTCCCCTGGAACTGAAACTCCCTAACCCTGGCTCCCTTGAGGGGAATGGTGGTTCAGCCTGGCCAGTCCTGATCAAAGTCGATGTCGAGCTGCGGCGGCTCGCGGGCGGAGGCGATGTCGGGGGCCTGCGCAAGTTCGTGGGCAGGCCAACATTGGCGAAGAAGCGTTGGACCACCGCGGCGAGAAGACTCTCCCCAACCGTCCCCGGCTGGGGGGATGCCCAGGGACAGAATCGACCTGCCGACACGGGGAATTTATAAAGCGCCCAAGGGTGGTGCAAGATTATGCAATTATTGGATTTGTTTGTTCTTGCTAATGTCGCAAGAGGATGCAAGGAGGCACTGAGAGGCATAGAACCAAATAATGATGCTGAGTTTTGGGCACGATCGTGAATCGCGCTCCGCGTCCGAGGTCAAAATCCCTCTCACTTTGAGCCCCTGACCAGCTCACTGATCAGCTTCTTGAAGTTGACCACATCGAACGGCTTCTCGATGCTGATGTTGTCAATTCGGGCGAGAAACTCCCGCGTCCGCGGTGTAAATGCCCCGCCCGTAGCGAACACCACCTTCCTCCCCAGCTCCGGGTATTCATCGATGAGCCAGGCGTACAGGTCCATGCCGGAGACCTCCGGCATCATCATGTCGCAAAGGATCAAGTCAAAGGCCTGGTCCTGTTCCAGGATGCTCATCGCCGCGGCCCCGTCTTCGGCGAGTACGGTTTCGTGCTCGCGGAGCATCCTGCTTACCACTGCGCGGATGGCGGCCTCGTCATCCACGACGAGGATCCGGCCTCGAACCATCTCCGCCTGGTTCTCTGGTTGAAGCCTCGGCGCCGGCGTCACCTCCTCGGTCAGTGCGGGGAGCCGCACCGTCAAGGAGGTGCCGGCGCCCACCTCGCTCTGCACGGAG
Source organism: uncultured Kofleriaceae bacterium (assembly GCA_964497805.1). Classification (GTDB taxonomy): domain Bacteria; phylum Myxococcota_A; class Polyangia; family CAZCFB01; genus CAZCFB01. Next base: position 26,250 of record CAZCFB010000039.1, on the reverse strand, counting down.
ATGGCCCCGCCATGGTCCTCCACGATCCCCCGGGAAATGGGCAGGCCGAGCCCCGAGCCGAGCCCGGCCGCCTTGGTGGTGAAGAAAGGCTCGAACATCCGCTCCATCTGCTCGGGGGCGATGCCGCATCCGGTATCCCTGACCTCCACGCATACTTGCCCATCTTCCTCCCAGGCACGCAGGCGGATCTCGTTGTCCTCCACGCCGCCCTCGGCGATGGCGTGGGCCGCATTGATCAGTAAGTTCAGAAAGACCTGCGACAGGCGCCCCGCGCTGGCCATCACTGGAGGCACCCTGCCGTACTCCTTGACCACCCGCGCGCGGTACTTGATCTCGTTGAAGGCCATGTTCAGGGCCGCCTCAAGGATCTGGGGCAGGCTCACCGGGGTGCGCTGGTCCTCCTCCACGCGGGAGAATGTGCCGAGGCCCCGGGCGATCTCTTTGATCCTGTAGGTGCCCTCCAGCGCGTCCATGATGCGATCTCGGAGATCTTCAATGAGCGAGGGGTTCGTGAGCCTGGAGAGGCCGGCCGGGATGTCTCCGGCGGCCTGGGCCGGGAGGCGCTTCAAGAGCCTGGAGAAGCCGCGGCGGCCCGACGAGAGCACCTCCGGGATGTCCTCGCTCAGGCTCTCCAGGTTGCACAGGACATAGGCCAGGGGGTTGTTGATCTCGTGGGCCACCCCGGCGGCGAGCGTGCCCATACTGGACAGGCGGTCTGCCTGGGTCAGGCGGGCCTGTAGCTCCTTGCGATCGGTGATATCGCGGCCGATGAAGAGCACGCCCAGTGGAACCCCGTCCCTGTCCACCTGGATGCCGGTGAGCTCCACCCAGATGGTGCCCCCCTCCCTCCCGCACAGCGCGTACTCGTTGACCTCGGAGTCGTGCCCGGTGCGTTGGATGTGATGCAGCGAATCCAGGGCGCGCACCAGGTCCGCCGGGTCCCGGAGCAGGTCGCTGTATTGGAGCGCACCCAGCTCATCCCGATGGCGGCCAAACAGAGCCAGGGCGCTGTCGTTGGCGTCGATGAAACGCCCCTCAAAGTCGAGGATGTAGACCAGGTTCAGCGAGCTGTCGAACAACGCGCGGAACAGGTCCTCGGCCTCTCGCCGCCGCTCGGCGGTGTAGCGGGCCTCCCTGCGCAGCCGGGCGTTCTCCAGCGCGTTGTCCACCGCCACGCCCAGCCGCCTGAGGTTGTTCTTGAGCACGTAGTCCTGGGCCCCGTTCCTCATCACCTCCACGGCCCGGTCCTCGCCAATGGCCCCTGAAACCAGGACGAACGGCGTCTCTCCTGCAAGCTCGTTGCACATCGCCAGGGCCGCGAGGCCGTCGAAGCAGGGCAAGGAGAAGTCGGACAGGATAAGGTCCCATGGCTCCCCGGCCAGGGCCGCGCGCAGCTCTCCCGGAGTCTCCACCCTTACATGATCCGGGACGTATTCACTCCGCCGGAGCGCATGTAGGACCAGCTCCTCGTCGTCCGGAGAGTCTTCCACCATTATTAGCCGGAGGGGTTTCGTTTCCATCTTAGCTCTGCCCCGCGTTCTGAGGAGGTTCGTTGAGCAGCAGCCAGTACATGCCGATCTGCGCCACCGCGTCTGCGAACCGGTTGAAGTCCACCGGCTTGCGGATATAGCTGTTGGCGCGCAAGCGGTAGCCCCGCTCGATGTCGGTCTCCTCGGTGGAGGTGGTGAGGATCACCACGGGCAACAGGGCCGTACGCTCGTCCTCCCGGATGGCCTGCAGCACCTCCAGCCCGTCCACCTTGGGCAGCTTGAGGTCCAGCAATACCAGCGCCGGGAGATTCTGCTCTCCGGGGCCGTGGAGCACCTCCAGTGCCTCCGCGCCATCCTCCGCCACGACGATCTTGTTGCAGATACCTGCCTTGTTTATGGCCCGCAGGGTCAGCGTCACGTCGTCCGGATTGTCCTCCACCAGGAGGATCGCGTTGCCCGTTATCAGCGGTCTCTTCGGTTCGGCGGCCATGATGTTCATCCTCTCTCCTCTGTGGTGGAGCTGTGCTGCATATGCCCGCCCCCATTTGGGGGCAGGGAAAAGTAGAAGGTGGCCCCCTCGCCAGGAATCCCCTCGGCCCACAGCCGCCCACCGTGACGGGCGATGGCCCGCTTCACCGTGGCCAGGCCCACGCCGTTGCCCGGATACTCCTTGACCCCGTGCAGCCGCTGGAACGGAGAGAACAGCTTGTGCGCGTACTTCATGTCGAACCCGGCCCCGTTATCCTGGACGAAGAAGATCTGCTCCTCGCCCTCCAACCGGGTCCCCAACTCGATGCGGGCATCTGCGCTGTGAGCCGTGAACTTCCAGGCGTTGCCCAGCAGGTTGCGCAGGATCACCTCCAGCAAGACGCCGTCACCCTGTGCCTGGAGCCCCTCGGCGATGGTCACCGCCACCTCCCGCAGGGGCTCGGCGACCTGGAGCTCATCCACGACGGCGATGGCGATCTTGCTCAGGTCCACCCGCGCGCACTCGATGCGCTGCCGGGTCAGCCGTGACAGGCTGAGCAGATCATCGATGAGCGCGGCCATGTGCCTGCTGGCCGCGCAAGCTCGTTCCAGGTAATCCCGGCCCTGATCATCCAGCCGCTTGCCGTGGTCCTCGAGCACCGCCCTGGAGAAGCCGTCGATGCTGCGCAGGGGCGCGCGCAGATCGTGAGACACGGAGTAGGCGAAGCTCTCAAGCTCCTGGTTGACCGCTTCCAGCTGCCGGGTCCGCTCGCGCACGCGCAGCTCAAGCGAGGCATTGAGCTCCTGAACTCGCTGCTCTCCCGCCACCCGATCCGTGATATCCCGCGCGATGAAGACCATGGTTTCCTTGCCGTCTTGCCCTATGCCCATGGGCGCCGCCCGGCCCTCGAAATGCCGCCGACCCGCCGGCACCTCGAGGGTGTATTCGCAGACCTGGTTCTCCCCGGTGGCCAGGGTCCTGTGCACCACATCCAAGAATTTGTTTGCCTGTTGTCGCGGCAGGACCTCGCTCATCAGGCGGCCCTTGAGCGAGCTGGCCTCCTGCGCCAGCAGCTGCTCCTCGGCCGTGAGGATCTCCAGGTAGCGGCCGTCCTCGTCGATGACGAAGACCAGGTCAGGCAGGGCCTCGGCCACGGCCCGGAGCCGGGCGTCACTGGCCCACAGGGCGTCTTCCACCCGCCTCTTTTCGGTGATGTCCCGTCCGAACGCGACCAGGCAGATATCGCCCTCGTACTCCACGACATTGACCGTCATCTCCACCAGGACAATGCGCCCATCCTTCCTCTTCATCTCCGTCTCGAAGGTCCCATGCCCCCTGGAGAGGACCCCGGACATCCGCTCATGCCCACCGGGGCCGCCCATGAAGGGGTCGATGTCCTCGATGCGGAGGGCGAGTATCTCCTCCAGTGAGAATCCCAGGAACCGGCATGCCGACTCGTTGGCGTAGATGAAGCGTGATTCCTTGCTCGCGACAAAGATTGAATCCGTGGCGTTCTCCACCACGAAACGGGTCATGCGCAGCTCCTGGGTCCGCTCCGTGACCCTCTGCTCGAGCTGCTCCCGGTAGCCATGCAGCGCCTGTTCGGCCTTGGCCCGGGCGATGGCGTTGCCCATCTGCGCCCCGATGGTCTGCAAGACCTCCCTGGAGTACTCGGGCACCTCGTCGAGATCGTGAGAGGCCACGTTGAGGCAAGCGATGACGCGCCCCTCGTGACGGATGGGGATGATCGCGATGCCGCGCAGCCCTTCCGCCAGCTCCGCATCCACACGTCTGCGCTTGATGTCGTCGTAGGACGAGAAGATGGCCTCCCCCTGGTGAACCATCCGGGCATTGGGAGCGTCTGACGAAAACCGCCTCACCACCTCGACAAAGCCAGCCGAGAGCCCCCGGTGGGCCAACAGCTCCAGCCCGCCCGCGTCCTCTTCAACCAGGTAAACACCGCCACAGTCCATGCCCGAGACCTCCAGCGCCGTGTCCAGGCAGCGCACCAGCACTTCCTCCAGGTCGCTGGCCCCGGCCAGGGCAACAACCACATCCCGCTGGGCCTTGATCAGGCCCTCGGCCCGATTGCGCCCGGTGATATCGAAGAAGCTTTCCACGCCGCCCTCCACGGTCCCATCGCCGTCCCGCAGCACCTGGCTGTTCTTGCTGATGGTCAGGATGCGGCCGTCCCGGTGGCGGATCTGGCAGGTCCGGTCCATCACCGGCCCGCGAAGGTCGGGCTGCATCAACGCGCAGCTCTCACTGCACGGGGTCAGCGCAAAGCTGGTGCACGGCTGGCCCAACACCTCCTCGGCAGCGTAGCCGGTCAGCTGGACTGCCCCGCGGTTCCAGGAGGTTATCCTCCGCTCCGAATCCACCGAGAACACCGCGCAGGGCAGCAACTCCAGGACTCCGGGATAGGTCCCGGCGGGGAGCTTCCCCGTTTGCCCTGCGTCGCGTGCCAGGTCTTCGTTCAAGGAGTGACCTTTCATGAGCTGGCCCCTGGCATGCCTGTCACGCCCGGCCTGTCTGTCCGCATTCGCAGCCCCTCGATGTACTGCAGCCCACGCTGCTCGATCATTGCGGTCCTGATGCTCAGGCTTGTGCTCACCCCCTCGGTGCCGGCCAACAGGTCGGTAAATTGCCGTGAGCGCAGGTACGCCTCGAGGCTGCACCTTGAGGCCCACTCGCACTCCAGGTGCAGCATGTTTTGGTCCTCCTGCTCCGCCAGCAGCCTGGCGCCGACAAACCCGGGCAGCGGCCGGGCGGCGCTCCTGGCCCATTTGAACAGCTCGAACAGAACTCCCCACTTTGCCTCGAGCGTCTCAACCCTGAGCACCACCTGGTAGGTCCTGGGATCCATATCTCCTCCGCTTGGCCGAAGATCCTTTGGCTCTCTGGCAAAAGGCATCCGCAGTTGTGGCAGATGAACTGCGATCCTCATGCCAGGGAAGGCAAGGCGGGCCAAGGTCCATGCAAGCGGCTGTTTACTTTGTGTTTATTGTTTCAGGGGCCGCGGGGGGCGGCCTCGGCGGCTACCTGCCGCCCCCCCATTAAATCGTGGGTGGCACGATATTTCGTGGGCCCCGAGCGATCAGGGCCGGCGAATCCCAAGCTTCTTCATGCGGGATTCCAGGGTAGTGGGTTTGAGACCAAGCAGCTCGGCAGCGCCGTGGTCACCGCGCACGCGCCAGCCGGCACGCTCCAGCACCTCGGTGATGTGCTGCCGCTCCATTTCCGCCAGGGAGGACACCGCCTGTCCCGGGGCGGAGGGACCACGGGGGAGCTCGATGAGCAGCTTGTTGCCGCTGCTCAGGATCATGGCGCGCTCGATGATGTTCTTCAGCTCACGAACGTTGCCCGGCCATGGGTGGTGCAGCAGCGCGTCCATGGCCTTTTGCGGGATATGTTCCACCCGCTTGCCCATGCGCTCGTTGAACTCGCCGATGAACTTCCAGACCAGCGGCTGGATGTCCTCGCGCCGCCGGCTCAGGGGGGGCAGCTCGATGGGGAATACATTGAGCCGGTAGTACAGGTCCTGGCGGAAGCCCCCCTCGGCCACCTCCCGGGCCAGGTCGCGGTTGGTGGCCGCCACCACCCGAACATCCACCTTGATGGTCTGCGAGCTGCCCAGCCGCTGCAGCTCCCCCTCCTGCAGCACCCGCAGCAGCTTGACCTGGATCTCGGCGGTCAGCTCCCCGATCTCGTCCAGAAAGATGGTGGAGCCGTCAGCCACCTCGAAGCGGCCCAGCTGCCGGGTCATGGCGCCGGTGTATGCGCCCCTCTCCCTGCCGAACAGCTCCCCCTCCACCAGGGTCTCGGGCATGGCCGCGCAGTTGACGATGACCAGGGGGCGGTCCCGGCGCGGGCTCATGTTGTGGATGGCCCGGGCCAGCAGCTCCTTGCCGGTGCCGGTCTCACCGAGGATGAGCACCGATGAGTCGGTGCCGGCCACCTGCTCGGCCATGGCCAGCACGCCCTGCATGGCCTCGCTCTGGCCCACCATGCCGCCGTGCAGGTGGGCCTGCTGCACCTCCCTGCGCAGGTAGATGTTCTCCGCCTCCAGCTGCTCCTTGAGCCGGTTTATCTCGGCGAACGCCTCATGCAACTCCCGCTCCGCCCGCCTGCGCTCGGTGATGTCCCGGGCGATGGCCATGATCGCCTGCGGCTTTCCGTCGCCGTCCCTGATGAGCGACGCGGTCACCGAGACCGGGAAGGGGGTGCCGTCGGCCCTGAGCAGGGTGTACTCCACGTTGGGCACATCCTCGCCGGCGACCACGCTCATGATGTTTTCCATGGCCCGCTGCCGGTCCTCGGGCGCGGTCATCTCCATGGCCCCCCTGCCGAGGGCGTCCTCCACGCTGGCCAGGCCGTGCATGCGCACGAACTGCTGGTTGCACAGGATCATCTTCCCCTCGAGATCCGACACCACGATGGCGTCTGGCGACATCTCGATCAGCTTGCGGTGGCGCTCCTCGCTCGCCACCAGTTGCTGTTGGACCCGGCGGCGTTCAGTAACATCGCGCACGATGGCCAGCAGATGACCCTCGCCCGCGATCTCCACGCGATTCACGGTCACCTCGGCATCAAACGGGGTTCCATCAGCCTTGCAGTGGGACCACGAAAACGCCTGGGTCTTGCCCTCCAGCGCCAAGCTGGCGATCTCGCGTATTCGCTCACGGGAGGACCTGCCGTCTGGTTGTCTGGGAGGTGAAAAGTCGCCTGGAGTTCGGCCTATCATCTCTTCCCGTGAACTGCCAAAAATGTCCATCGTTCGGAGATTGCTGTCAGCAAAGAACGCGTCACCATCGGCCAGCCGCAAGATGAAGATGGCGTCCCCGGCGGCCTCAAACAGGGTCCTGTACTTCAACTCGTTTTCACCCAGCCTCAGCTCGGCCAACCTGCGCTCAGTGACGTCGGTGAACACGCCGTAAGCGTGTTGCACCCCGTCCTCGCTCCGGACTCTCTCTGCCCGGTCGTGCAGCCAGATCCAGGCGCCGTCCTTTCGCTGGATGCGGTACTCGATATCGAACGGGATCCCACGCTCGAACAGGTCCGCAAAGGCGCGCTGCAGGGCGGCCAGATCATCGGGGTGGACGCGGCCCAGCCACAACTCGGCGCCCCCTTCGTAGATCTCCGCTGGCGTGTAACCGTAGACGCGCTCCACGTTGGGGCTGAGGTAAGAGGTCCGCCCCTCGCTGTCGGTGGACCAGGTTACGGCGGGCACGCCCTCCACCATGAGGCGGAACTGTTCCTCGCTGCGCCGGAGCGCCTGCCCGGCCTCTTGGCTCTCGGTGACGTCCTCCAGGTAAAGCAGGATCTCGTCGCGGCTGTCGATGTTCCGCAAGGCGGTGGAGATCAGATAGTGACGCACCACCTCTTCATCCCCCCTGCGCAGGGTAAGGGAGCCGGGCCGGCGGGTCACCACCGCGCCGGTCTCGAAGGTTTCTTGCAGCGTGATGCGTAGCGAGCAGGTTTCGCACTCCTGTTCGTTGCCGCAGCCCTTCCCCCTGTCCGCGTTGGAGCACTGCACGACCTTGCCACGTGCCTGGCCGATGAGGGCGCGGCGTTCCTGCCCCGCCGCGCGGGCCATGGCCTCATTGACGAAGACCACCTCTCCCTCGCGGGTGATCCGGCAGATCATGGTGGGGATGCCGTCGAGCAGCTGCTGCGGCAGGTCGCTGCCCCGCTCCAGTGTCCGCGTCAACCGCGCAACCTCGGACTCCAGCGCCTCGATCTGGCTGTCCCGATCACTCATCCGGTGCCCTCTCCTGTGGATCATGGCCACTCTAGCATCGCCCCACCTCACCTGGACTGGCGAACGGCTCCATCGACTTGAAAAGTGGTGGGTACGCATCGACAACGGGACATCATCCAGGGAGCCCTGCCCGACGCTGCCCCGACGGTGGACCTCAAGGCACCCGGGGACCTGGGACAGGCCCAGGACTGTGCCTCGGACGAGCCGAACACCCCATGGTCCATGGCCAAGAGCTCACCCCAGTCCTTCTACGACAAGCTCGGGCAGATCGCCAAGCGGGCTCACGCCAACGACGTGATCCTGGGCATCGCGATCTTCGGCTTCTCGGTGAAACACAAGGAGGCACAGGAACTGTCGCCGCGGTTTTAGTTTCGAGGGCAAGTATCCGTCGGCAGGACAGAGGCCGCTGGGGTGCCGGCAAGGAGATGCCAGGTCCTCTGGAACCGAAATTCCCCAACCGTGGTATCAGGCAGGCCAGCCGGCGCAGAAAGTCGGTTGGCCTGCAGGGTCAGTGATTTGATTAGAGTTCCAAGGGGGACCCGAAGGCGCTGTTACCACCACCAGACGACGATGACGGCTGTCACGGCCAGCAGCGCCACGGACTGGTAGCGGTAGTTCTGCCAGGCGGGCTTCCCGGCGAGCTCCTGGGTTTCGTCCTGCCAGAGCTTCACCCGCCAGATCAGCTGATCGACCTCCTCGCCTTCCTTCTGCTCGGTCATGTTGCTGAGGACCACCAGCAACACCAGGCCGAGGCCGAACAATGCGCATGACGAGTAGAGGTAGTGGATTTCGAACACCTGCAGGATCTCCACGCTGACGAAGCCGACGAGGCCGACGCCCAGGCCGATGACGAAGGTCCAGAAGGCCGCGGCCGGTGTGGTGCGTCGCCACAGGATGCCCAGCAGGAAGATGGCGACCACCGGGGGCGTGGCGTAGGCCAGGATCGACTGGAAATAATCCCACAGCGAGGGGAAGTTCTTGATCTGCGGCGCCCACACGATGCCGATGAGCATCACGATCGCCGTCACGATACGCCCGATCGTCACGAGCTGCTGGTCGGTGGTCTTCGGGCGCAGAGGCCTCACGAAGTCCATGGTCACGAGGGTAGACGCCGAGTTAAGGATGGAGTCCACGGTGGATGTGATGGCGGCGACGAGGGCCGCCAGGATGATGCCGCGAACGCCGACCGGCAGCAGGTCGAAGACCAGGGTGGGGAAGGCGAGGTCGGGCGTGTCCAGGTTCGGATAGAGCTGGAGGGCCAGCACGCCGGGGAGCACCATGATGAAGAGCGGCGGCAACTTGAGCAGACCCGCGAAGAGCGCGCCCCACCGGCCGTGGTCGAGGGTCTTGGCGCCGAGCGCGCGCTGCACGATGAGCTGGTTGGTCGACCAGAAGTACATGCCGATGATCAGCACACCGAAGAGGCCCGGCCAGGGCAGGAAGGGATCGTCGAGGGGGCGGATGATGCTCATGGCGTCTGCTGGAGCGGCCGCCACCACCGCCTCCCACGAGGGGATCGCCATCATCCCGGCGATGAATACGATGACACCGCCGATGATCAGGACCGTCCCCTGGATGGTGTCGCTGATCACCACCGCGCCGAGCCCGCCGGTGATGGAGAGCACGCCTGACAGCAACGCCAGGATCGTAACCGCTCCCCAGAGCGGGAACCCGGGCCAGAGCGTCTGTACCACCAACCCACCCGCGTAGAGCGCCCCCGCGCAGTCGAGGAACACGCTGAGGACCACCAGCAGGCCCGCGAACGCGAAGCGCGATCGGCGGTCGAAGCGACGCTCAAGGAACTCGGGCATGGTGAACACGCCCGAGCGCAGGTAGAAGGGCAACAGGAAGATCACGAAGACGACGAGGATGAGCGCCGCCATCCACTCGTAGCTGTACACGGAGATGCCGGATTTGTAGCCAGCCCCGGCCATCCCGACGAAGGAGGCGCCCGACATGTTGGTGGCAAACAGGGAGAAGCCGATCAGCGGCCAGCTGAAGTCGCGTCCACCCAGGAAGAACCCGCTGGCATCCTCGCTCTTACCCCTCACCAGCCAGAGTGCGAGCACGCGTATCATGACGATGAAGCCGACCAGAATGGCCAGATCGATAGGTGCAACTTCGAACGAACCTGGCATGCGAAACTCGCCCTCCTTCCACCAACTCAGTGCGATGCTCTCGTTGTGTCGCCAACCGTCATCTTGCACCTCCGGCGACCGTCGCTCAAGGTCGGAGCCTTACCCGCTGCGGATGACCTCCGCCCTGGCCCGCACCAACCGGCGGAGGCCTTCGAAGGCGGGCTCCTTGCGCAGAGGCTCCAGCGGGGGGCAGCGATCCAGCCAGTGGATGTCCAGCAGGGCGGTGGAGGCGGCCTCTCTGAGGTAGGCCATGGCGTACTCGGTGTGGCCGGTCATGGCCATGGCCTCGGTCATGAGCTGGTGCACCAGGGAGGCGAAGCGGTTGTTGGTGGTGCGTGCCAGGAGCGTGCCTGTCCGCGACATGGCCTCCTGTGGTGGCAGGTCGCCGCAGGCGGTCAGGGCGAAGCAGCGGAAGGCCCGCACCACGGGCAAGGTCTCGTCGGTGATGGTCGCCAGGTAGTGGCGCGCGGGTTCGGGATCGCCCCGCCAGAGGCCGCACCGCCCCTTCAGCGCCTTGATCCCGCGCTGGTGGGTAAAGCCGCGCTCCTCCAGGAGCGCCATGCTGCGGCGCGCGCCCTCCTCGTCCCCCTCAAGCACCTGGCGCCGGTTCAGCTCAGAAAGGCTGATGGAGTTGCCCGGGTCCAGCTCTGACGCCAGCTTCAGGCGGCGCGTCCCCTCGCCAATGATCCCCGCCTCGCAGAGCAGGTAGCCGTAGTACTGCTGGACCCCTGCCGAGGTGGGGGCGATCTCAAGGGCTGCGCGCAGCTGGGTCACCGCCTCGCGGTAGTCCCCGTTTTGCACCGCCAGCATGGCCGCGGCCTGGTGGGTCTCGGCCAGGTCGGCGGCCCGCTCCAGGGCCCTGCCGACGCTGTCGGTGCAGCGCCTCAGCCAGTCGCCGTCGTCGTCGGTGATGAACCAGGCGAGGATGCTGGCGATGGCGTGGGCGGCCATGGCCGGCGCCAGCCCGGGCGCCAGCTCCAGGGCCCGGTCCAACAGTGCGATGGCGCCGTCGGGGCCGGTGAGCGCGACCTTGTGCAGACGGTGGCGCCCCAGCATGTAGAGCTCCACCGCCTCGTCGGACACCTCGGCCCCCGGCGGCCGGCTGGCCATCTCCAGGCGCAGGGTCTCGGCGATGCGCTTGCTCAGGATGTCAGGCAGGCTCATCACGTCGGCGGAGCTGCCCTCCAGGCGCCCGCTCCAGATCTGCACCCCCGAGACCACCTCGATGAGCCGCGTGGAGGTGCGCAGGGTCTGGCCGGCGCGGACCACTGTGCCGTCCACGATCAACGCCGCCCCCAGGTCAGCCCCCACCACCCGCGGGTCGCGCTCTTCGCGGTACTTGCTGGTGGCGCCGCTGGCGAAGACCCGCAAGCCGCGGGTCATGGAGATCATGTCCACGACCTCGTCGGTCAAGACGTCGGCGATCCAGGCATCGTCGGGCGGGCCGCGGTAGACAAAGGGCAGCACGGCCAGGGCGCGGGCCTCGGTCAAGGCCGCCAGGCTGGGCGAGGTCGAGTTGAATGAAGGCATCGACGCGTCGGCAACCGTTTCAGCGCCGCCCCCGTCCGCCGCGTCACCGGCCGCCGTCCCGCTGTCGGCCTCGTCTCCCAGGACCTCGCCAGACACGGCCGTCTTCCGCGACGGTGCTTCGCCGGCGGTTTCGTCTCCCACGGCTTCGCCCACCACGGCCGTCATTCGAGCGGGCTTGTCGTCGGCTGGCCCGTCGCTGGCCGTCGAGGTATCGCCTCCAGCCAGCGCCCTCATGGTTGCTGCCAGCTCCGCCGCCGAGGCGGGGCGGAGGTTGGGTTGCCGGGCCAGGCACTTGAGCACCTGCTCGGCCAGCGGGTCGGGCACCGAGGTCCGCGTCCTGGGATCTGGAGGGGGACGCTTGAGCCGCGCCACGGCGGTGGCGATGGGCGTCTGCTCCGCGAAGGGCAGGGTGCCGGTGAGCATCTCAAAGAGCATCACGCCCAGGGCGTAGAGATCGCTGCGCCCATCTATGGGCGCCCCCTCCACCTGCTCCGGCGACATGTAGTCGGGGGTGCCGATGGCGCCCACCGTCTGCCCGCCGTCCAGGTCGCCGCCGGTCACCGAACGGGCGATGCCGAAGTCGGTGATCACCACCCGGCCGGTGGGGCCGAGCATGATGTTGCCCGGCTTGAGGTCACGGTGGATCACGTCAACGTGGTGAGCCGCGGCCAGGCCCTCACAGACCTCCGCGGCGATCCTGGCGCACTCGGCCGCGGGCAGGCACCCGTCGGCCTGCATCCGCTGCTCCAGGGAATGGCCCTCGATCCACTCCATGGTCAGGTAGTGGGCGTCGTCGTGGCGCCCGAGGTCGTGGGTTCGGGCCACGTTGCCGTGGGTGACTCGCCGCGCCAGGCGGACCTCACGGCGGAAGCGGGTCACAGCGTCCTCGTGGGCGAAGGTCATGACCTTGAGCGCGATGACCTCGTCGAGGTCGACATCGTGGGCCCGGTACACGGCGCCCATTGCGCCCTTTCCGAGCAGCCCCTCGATGCGATACCGGCCGGCGAAGGTGGCGCCTTCGTTCAAGGAAAACAGGTCCCCGGGTAGCTGCTGACTGCCCTGTGGTGGCCGCTCGTTTGGCATGGGGAGCATTATACGAACTTCCTCCTCATTGTGGGGGCGCAAACCCAGGAATCCAGCGTTTGCGAAAGCCCTGACCGGCACGCATGATCGGGATCTGCACGGAGGACCCATGTCGCAAGCGCACACCCAGGATGTGACGGCCACCCTTACGGTGGACGGCCTCGACGATGAGCTGCATGTCATCCGGTTTTCAGGCGAGGAGGGCATCTCTCAGCTCTACCGTTTCCAGCTGGAGCTGGCGTCGTCGTCCCAGACCCTCGACTTCGGCAAGGTGCTGGGGGCCAGGGCGCTATTGACCCTGTCGCGGGGGAGCCAGGGCCGGCTGGTCAGCGGCGTGGTGGGCGCGTTTCGTCAGGACGACGGCACCAACCGCTTCGCGCTCTACGAGCTCACCCTGGTGCCCGAGGCCTGGCGCCTGACCCACCGCCGAGGGTGTCGCATCTTCCAGGACGCCGACGCCCTGTCCATCGTCCAGGGGCTGCTCGGCGATGCCCACCTGTCTTGCGACATCAGGCCCAAAGGGGGGCGGCGCCCTCCAGCCCGGGAGTATTGCGTGCAGTACCGCGAGGCCGACTGGAGCTTCATCAGCCGCCTGCTGGAGGAGGAAGGCTACTACTACTTCTTTTCGCACCAGCCCACGCGCCAGGTCTTGACCATCAGCAACGATCCCCAGCTGAATCGCTCTGTGGCCGCAAACAACGAGGTGGTCTACGCGCCGGGCGACGCCATGCCTGGCGAGGAGCATGTCTTCGGGGTCAGCGTCTCCGAGCAGGTCCAGACGGGCCGGGTAACCCTGGACGACTACAACTTCCTCAAGCCGTCCCTGGACCTGGCCTGCTCCCACGAGGCGGACGGTCCGGACGCCAACCTGGAGGAGTATGACTTCCCGGGGGGATACTCCCAGCGTGAGCGAGGCCGGGCGTTGGCCGAGGTGCGCCTGCAGCAGCACCGGGTCGAGCGGCAGGTGATGGAGGGCCACGGCGACTGCACCCGCTTCGCGGCGGGCAGCGCCTTCACCCTGGCGCTGCACCCGCGCGAGGACTTCAACACCGACTACGTGCTGTGCGCCGTGCAACACAGAGGTGAGAGCGAGGCCGATCTGGAGGCCGGCGCCATCAGCCCCGAGGTGAGCTACTCCAACAGCTTCAGCTGCATCCGGCGCGAGGTCCCATTTCGGCCGCCGCGGTTGACGGCCCGCCCGCGCATCCACGGCGCCCAGACCGCCACGGTGGTGGGGCCGTCCGGTGAAGAGGTCCACACCGACGCCCACGGGCGGGTGATGGTCCGCTTCCACTGGGACCGCTCGGGTAGCGCCGATGACCGGGCCTCCTGCTGGATCCGCGTGGGGCAGCTGTGGGCCGGCAACGGCTGGGGTGGGCTGTTCTTGCCGCGGGTTGGCCAGGAGGTGATCGTTTCCTTCCTGGAGGGCGATCCCGACCAGCCGATGATCACCGGCTCCGTCTACAACGCCCTCAACGCGGCGCCCTACCTCCTGCCTGAGCAGAAGACCATCAGCACCATCCGCTCACGCTCCTCTGTTGGAGGGGACGGCTTCAACGAGATCCGCTTCGAGGACAACAAGGGCAAGGAGCAGCTCTACACCCGCGCCCAGCGGGATCGCCTGGAGGAGGTGGGCAACGATCAGAGCACCACCGTGGGCCAGGACCAGGCGCTCGAGGTGGGGCGCAACCGCACGCGCCAGGTGACGGGGAACGAGACCGTGGCGATCCAGGGCGATCGCAGCCTGGAGGTGGCAGGGGCGGCCACCCTGGTCACAAAGGGGGACGTGAAGGTGGTCACCCGGGGCGACAAGTCGGAGCAGATCGACGGCACCCGCACCCTGTCCGCCAGGAAGATAATCTTGCAAGCCCAGGACAGCATCGAGCTGCGGTGCGGGGGAGCGTCGGTCTCCCTCGACAGCCTGGGCAACGTGCAGATCAAGGGGACGGCGCCGGTTTCAATGGAAGGCCCCCTGGTCAAGATCAACGCCGCCGCCACGGGCCGGCCAGCGGCGCGGCTGGGTGACCCGAGCACCCCAACGGCGGTGGTCGCCGGCAGCCCCACAGTGCTCATCGGTGAGGCCCCGTCGCTGCCCGCGCTGGCGGCCCCTGTGGGGGGCGCGGTCAAGGACGCCGAGCTCTCCGAGCAAACCGGCGAGGACGTTCACCTGCCCAAGCAGCCTGACCTCGTGCGCCAGGCCCTGGATGCGGCGCGCAAGGAGATCACCCGCCGTGTTGGCGAGCTCCAGAATGAGGTGGGCGTAACGGATGTGACCAAGGCCCTGGAGCTGGGCCGCGAGGCGGTGACCAGCGCCCAGGGGAGCGTGACCTCTGCCCGGGGAGCCTATGACGACGTGATGGCCGCCTCGGGCCACGCCTCCAGCGCGGTGGAGGACGGTACGGCCGCGGTCAAGCACCTGGGGCAACTGGCGGGGCACCTGGGGGCCATGGCCGACGACGTGAGGAGCGGGCGGCTGGACACCGTCGCGGACCACTTCAACAAGGCGCTCAGCGAGGGCAAGGAGGCGGTGAAGGACGTGGCCGCGGCCGCGGACGACGTGGCCTCCGGGTTGGACAAGATGGCCGACGCGGCGGAGAAGGGCGCCAAGACGGTGGAGGGGGTGCGCGACGCGGCCGACAAGATCTTCAAGAGCGTCTCCAGCCTCGGCGCTGGCGCTGGCAAGCTGGGCGGTTTCTTCAAGCGGGCGGCCAGCTGGGGTGAACAGTTCGGGCTGCTACGGCCCGGGGCCGCAACCCACCTGACCAGGATCGGCGAGGGGGTGGAGAAGGTGGGCAAGGCCCTGTCCCGGACGGGCAGCGAGGGCTCCAGGCGGCTGGAGGCGGCCAAGAAGGTGACGGACGCCATCAGAGGGGCTGGCAGCGAGGTGCGCTCGGCGGGCAAGGAGGTGCGCGGGTGGGGCAAGCAGCTGCAGAGCGTGGTCGCCGCGCCGGCGGAGTCCAGCTCCAGTGACTCGAAACCAGAGGCGCTGGTGGCTCACGTGGAAGAGGAGCAGGCCGAGTTGACAGAGGCCAGGGGCAACATGGCCGCCGCGTCCGAGCAGTCCCACGAGGCGGCGGAGGCGCTCCGCCACCCGTCCGCGTCGCTGGGCTGGCGCAACAGCGCCGAATCCCAGGAGGAGCTGGACATGGACGCGCGCCATGCCGCGCCCAGGGTGCAGCGGATGCTGTCGGAGGTGTGCCTCGAGACGGGGAGCCAGGCCACCCTCTCGGGGCCGGCCGGTGACAGCCCGCCAGCGCTGCCGCCCGCGGAGGTGGTCAACGCGCCGGGGGGCCAGCAGCTCCCCGCCGACGCCATGGCCCGGGCAGCCTCGGCGGCGGACTCCGCTTCCGACGCTGGTACCGTGGTGATCCCGGCCGATGAGATCCTTGAGCAAGCCTCCGGGGGGGCAGGGCAGGCAGGCTCCGGACCACTCCTGGGTGTCCTCCTCCCCAACGAGGAGGCCAGCTCCGCTGAGCAGGCGGGCGCGGCGCCAGTCGATGGGACCACGGTGATGTCCATCGAAGAGGCCATCGGGGACGCCGCTGACCAGGGCGAAGGAGCCGAGGACTCAGCCAAGACGACCATGCTCTCCACCGAGGCGGTGGCGGAGGGCCTCGCGGACCAGGGCGCCGCCGCACCTGGCGCAGGGGCAAGGGAGACGACCATGCTCCCCGCCGAGGAGCCCACGCAGGTGCCCATGTCCGCGGATCCTGAGTCTGTGGCCTACTCAAGCGCGGGCCATGATGCCTTCGACCTGGCGGGAGTTCTCCCCGCCGACTCCGCGCGATCCGACGGGGCGGTGCAGAGCACCGTGACGATCGACCACCCCGAGCAGGTCCAGCCCGCGGTCAAGGCGCTGGTTGAGCGCGCCCGCGCCAGCGGAGGAGAGGCGGTGTTCGACAACAGCTACCACCGCCCCGATCCCCGGGGCTACGGGGATATCCATGGCACCCTGCTGCTGCCCACCGAGGGAGAGGGGTACGTCATGTCTCGGGTGCGGCTCCTGTTTCGGACCTACCACGACACCACCGATCAGTCCCTGCTGGCCCGCAGCGCCCGCGTGTCAGCAGTGAAGCCGGAGGGTGACCCCGGGATCAACACCCGCAAGCAGGAGGCCAGCCTGCTCATGGCACTGCTGGCCCACATGCAGCTGGGCGGCACTGACTCGCCAAACGTGCGCGCCGGTGCCACGGGAAACCAGGGGTGGCGCCGTAAGTAAACAGGTCCAGGCTGACTCCCCCCCCCAAATGTTAGGATAGTCGCCATCTCGTGAAGCTGATAATCGACACCATCCGCTGGGTGGCCGGGCACCTCGTCTCGGTGGCGGTGCTGCTGTGTGTGCTCTTCGGGGCGCACCTGGTGGTGAACGTGCTGCTGCCCCACTGGGAGAAGGACCGGAGCCTGCTCACCAACAAGGTCAAGCGCCTGGAGGAGCGGCGTGATCAGATCCTGTCCGAGATTCCCCGCAAGAGGGTGGAGGCGGAGGACGCCATGTCCCGGTTCACCGCCATCCATGTCAGGCACATCGAGGGGGGCCTCAAGGAGCTGCGGGAGGACCGGAAGGCGCTGACCCTGCGGGCGGAGGAGTACAGCCAGCGGGTGGTGAAGTACGCCACGGCCAAGATGAACCGCGACCAGCTGTGCGATCCCAGGAGGCTCTGCCCCTCCTGGGTCCACAGGTGGTGGGACCGCAACATCGGCGACGAGAAGTGCAAGCGGGCGGCCCAGCTCTGCGAGGACGCCAGGGCCCAGGCCAGGGCCCTGCACGCCAACTGGCGGTCCAGCGAGGGGCGCCTCCGCCAGGCCAGGGGCGCGGTGGCCCGGGCAATCCAGGGGCTGGCCGTGCAGCCGGAGAACCTCTCGCCCGAGGACGCCGGCAAGCTCAAGGAGGCCGGGGCCCGCCTCTCCGGGGCGCAGAAGGACCTGGGCGAGTCCAGGGAGGCCCATGCCCGAAGCGAGTCCGAGCTGGCCGACGCCCGCGCAGCCCTGGAGTCCAGCCCCCGTTCACGCATCGTCAACTACTGGAGCTGGCTCAAGACCGAGTTCAAGCGCGTGTTCGCGCGCCACCTGACTATCATCCTGGTCTTCGGGTTCGTGGCGCTGTCCTGGCCCTTTGCCTGGTATTGGATCTTCATGCCCCTGATCAGCCGCAGGCCCCCGCTCCGGCTGCGGGGGGCCGGTGGAGAGGGCACGGCGAGCCTGGGCCCCTCGCGTCACAGCCTGGATGTCTCCATCCCACAAGGGGAGCGCCTGGCGGTTCGGGCCGACTGGCTGGTGGCCGTGGGCGACGAGCAGGGCAAGGCCAAGCGCAGCACCCGCTGGTTCTGGAGTTGGACCGCGCCAGCGCTCTCGTACGCCGCGCGGCTCTTCCTGCTCACCGAGGTGCGCGGCGAGGGTGCGCCCGACGGCGCGCCGGCGGCCCTGGCGGTGTTGGCCCCGCCCGCTGATCCGGACCTCTCACTCTCCCGGCTGGAGCTCAAGGAGGGCCACCCGGGGTTCATCGTCAAGCCGCGCCATGTGGTGGGCATCCAGGGAGACGTGAAGCTGGAGGCGGTGTGGGCCTGGCGCTGCCTGCACGCCCTGGCCACCTGGCAGATCCGCTACTACCGCTTCTCGGGCACCGGCGCCCTGTACCTGGCCGGACACGGGGGCCTCACCGCGGTGGACGCCGCGGATATCCGCCTCCGGCTGGACGACCGCGTTGTGGCCGGCTTCGACGTGCGCCTCACCTACCGGGCCATGCGCACCGAGACCTTCTTCCCCTACCTGCTCGGCCGCGCCTCCCTGGTGGACGACAGCTTCACCGGCGCCGGCCTGGTGCTGCGTGAGGCCGTGAGCGGCGCGCGCTCCGCCAGGACGCCCATCGAGCGCGGCTTCCAGTCCATCGCCGGTGTGGTGGGCAAGTTCTTCGGGTTCTGAAATGCGACACAAACTTTCTCTCTCGCATGAGCAGGCCCCGGCCGCGGGTGGCCGGGTATCGAGGCGGGCGAGGCGCTGGCGGACTCCGAGGTGAGCTAACCGCTCTACTGGAAGTTCTTCAGCTCGGCATCCAGCTCGTCCGCGAAGGAATCCACCGCCTCGGGGGCCAGCGTGGTGCTGGCGCACACGTTGAGGGTCAGGCTGCCCTGGTAGCCGGTGGCCGTGATGGTAGGGATGCCCAGACCGTGTACGAAGGGGCCGAGGATGCTGGCGCCCTGGACCTGGTCGCCCAGGGGGGTCACGGCCTCGTCCATTGAGCCCACGTTGGTCATGGCCAGCACGCGGGTCATGGTGCCGAGCAGGCTGGAGATGAACTTGCGCCCGGTCCAGCGCAGCAGGCCGTGTGGCAGCCAGCCCATACCCAGGCTGGGGAGCAGGGCGTAGGACAGGCCGATGAGCTTGCGCTTCTGTTCGCCGATGTAGTCGGAGGCGGCCCGCACAGCCAGGTCCGGAGCGGCCATGGAGGCGCGCGCAAGCACGGCCTGAGACACGGCGTGCATGTTGGTCACCAGGGCCAGGGGCGGGTCCAGGTAGCGGCGCAAATCGATGGTGTAGCCCACGCCCACCGGCCCCTGATCCGCGCGCCGGGCGGCCATGCGAGCCGTCGCGGCAACCAGCCCGTCGTTGATGGTGGCGCCATGCTGACGGCAAAACGCGTGGAACTGTTGGGCGGTTTCCGGTTCCAGGCGGAGGGTGCGCCAGTGTGGGGCCGGCTCACCTGCGCCGGGGGCGAAGGTCCGCTTGAAGCGCTGAACCGCCAGCATGGAGAGGGGGCGGATCGCCTCCCGCCCCAGCTCGACAAATAGCCGGGGAAGATCCCTGGCGCGGATCCCACGCAGGGCCTGGAGCAGGCCACGGTCGTTGCCCGGGGGAGTCGCCGGAGTTTGGCCGGTCAGGTGAGCGGTGAGGGTGGCGAGCAGGGCCTTCATGCCGCCGCCGTCGGCCACCATGTGGGGGGCGCTAACCAGGAGCCGGCAACCGCCCGGGTGGGAGAGTTGGGCCAGCCGGATGGGGGGAGCAGAGCGGGTGTCGAAGGTGCGCGTCACCTGACAGAGGGTGGCGCTCTGCAGGTCGGGCGACGCATCCTCGGCATGGATCAGGTCGGCGGGGCGGCCATCCCAGGGGATCCATCGATCCCGCCACCAGCCCGGCGCGTAACAACAGCCGAGCACCGGGAAGTCCTCCATCAGGCGCGTCAGGGCCTGGGTCAGCCGTCCCGGGTCCAGGGGCTCTGTCAGGTCCAGGACCCCGTGCAGATCCACGTGAGGGTGGCGCCAGGCCAGGCTGTTGATGATGGCGTCCGCCATCTCGGCAGGGAAGGGCTTGGCAGGGAGCATGCCCCGATTATAGGGCGGATTCGAGCTGCTTGATCAGTGCTTTGGCCTGGCTCAGGGCAGTCTTGCAGTGGTCCCGCGCTGTGCGATCCAATGAGCTTGCGAGGTTCAGGATCAACTTCCGGGTTTCCTCACGTGGGGTTGCTTCGTGGCGCTTCCAGTAACGACCTCTGTATTTGGTAGCCATTTGAAACATTGGGGAATCTCCTTGCTGGAGTACAATGTGACACAGCGTGTAACACAATGTGATACTTGTTTGTGATACATTGTGACACGTTCGTCAATGCCCCAATTTCGTTTTTTTCAAAAGGTCTGCTAGATGTCTTGGTGTCCATGTCCACCCCGCCTCCATACCCGATAGCGGTCACCTGTGAGGACGGCTATGTGCTGCACGGCCGCTGCTGGGAGCCCAAGGAGATTTCAGCCCCGGCGAGCACGGTGATCATCTGTCCGGCCCTGTTCGTGCGGCAGCGCTTCTACGCCAGCTTCGCCGGCTACCTGGCCGACAACGGCTTCCGCGTGCTCTGCATGGCCAACCGGGGCATGGAGTCATCCCTGGCCGCGGAGGAGCGGGCCTGGCGGCTGCGGCTCAAGGACTGGGGCGAGCGCGATCTGCCGGCCATCATCGCCAGCGCCCGGGCGGACAACCCGGAGCACCGGCTCTTCGCGGTGGGGCACAGCATGGGGGGCCAGGTGGTGGCGCTCTCCAGGGCGGTGCATGAGCTTCAGGGCATCGTCACCGTGGCGGCCACGGCGGCCTGGTGGGGGCACTGGCCCTTCCCCTGGCGCCTGGCCATCCTCGCCTGGTACGGGGGCGTGGCGCCGCTGCTGGGCAGGGGCATGAGCGTCTTCCCCGCGGAGAAATTCAACCTGGGGCCGGATGTGGCCTCGCCCCTGGTGCGGGACTGGGCGCGGTGGGGCCGCCACCCGGACTACTTCTTCGGCCCCTTCGGCATGCGGCCCCGTATGGCCGAGTACCGCGGGCGGGTGCTGGCCTACAGCTTCACCGACGACAGGCGCCTGGGTTGCGAGGCCGCGGTGGAGGCCCTGCACCGTCGGTTCACCTCGGCCCCCATCACCCGCCGCCACGTGGACCCGGCCGAGCTGGGCGTGGACGCGCTGGGGCACTTCGGCTACTTCCGCCGGCGGACGGGGCTGAGGCTGTGGGAGGAGACGGTGAGGTGGATGCGTTACAGGACGCGGGTCAGCAGCGAGTAGAACAGGTACGAGACCACGCCCGACATGGAGGGCACCGCCACCCAGCCCACCATCACCTCCACGATCTTGCGCATGGACACGGTCTTGATGCCGTGCACCATACCGATGCCCAACAGGGCGCCGATGATGGACTGGGAGGTGGAGACGGGGATCCCCATCATGGAGAAGAGGTGTAGGCCGAAGGCGGAGGAGATCTGCACGGCCGTGGCACTGCGCATGTCCAGGGGGATGATGTCCCGGCCCACGGTCTCGGCCACGCCCCGGCCAAAGAGCAGCGCGCCCATGGCGATGGAGAGGGCCCCGGCCACGGTGAGGATGCGCGGGTCCATCACCTCGGTCTCCAGGGCCACGATGGGCCCGATGGCGTTGCCCAGGTTGTTGGCCCCCAGGGAGTAGGCCGCGTACCCGGCGGTAACCACCACGGTAACGGTGAGGATCTTCTCCACGGTGCGGGAGGACTCAAGGCTGCGCAGCCCGAAGCGCAGGGCGCGGTAGATCACGTATGTGAGCACCATGGTGAGCAGGGGACAGAAGACCCAACACTGCCCGATGCGGATGAGCTTGGCCCACTTCACGGTGAGGTCGCCGGCCACGCCCACCCCGGCCACGGAGCCCACCACCGACTGGGAGGTGGACACAGGTATCCTGAAGAATGTGGCCAGGGTGACAAAGAGCCCGCCACACAGCAGGGCGGCGACGACGCCCAGGGGGCTGATCGGATCGGTGACGATGCCCTTGCCCACGGTCTTGACCACGTCCCCGCCCTGGAGCAATGCCCCGGCGATGACACACACGGCCACGAGGAGGATGGCCGTACGGTAGCGCATGAGGCCCGCCCCAACCGACGCACCGATGCAATTGGCTGCATCGTTGGCGCCGATGTTGGCCCCGACGTAGAGCCCGCCGAGGACAACGAGGATGATCATCGTGGTGGTCATTTCAGCTAAAATACTCTCAACAAGGGCTAATTTTGGCCGTTATCTGAGTGATCCTGTCAAGTTAATTGCGTTTATTGGCCGGTTTTTGCCTCTAAATGGCCAGGAAATGTCCAGCGGAGTTGACGCCGGGGACTGTTTGGCCATGATCGGGGGACACGCAACGCGCCATCAAACGGGACCAGGAGCTGACCATGCTATTCGGCAAGAAGGAGCGCCAGACCGAGAAGCTGATTCAGGAGCACATCGAGGCGGTGGGCGAGGTGGTGGAATCCACCCAGGCGATGATCGACGCGTACTGCAACGAGAAGAAGAAGTTCAAGAAGCTGGCGGACGAGGTGACCGAGGGGGAGAGCACGGCGGACCAGGTGCGCCGGAACATCGAGATGACCCTGTACGAGGGGGCGTTCATGCCGCTGCAGCGGGGGGACTACGCGCGGCTAGTCGAGGCTGTGGACAAGGTGGCCAACCAGTGTGAAGCGGTGGCGGAGTTCCTGGTGCTCACCAGGCCCGAGCTGGACGACAACACCCGGGACAGCCTGCGCGAGATCATGAGCGCCACGGTGCGCTGCTACAGCAACGTGCCCACCATGTTCGACAAGTTCGACAAGGGGCGGGTGGTCATGGAGCTGGCCCACAAGGTGGAGGAGGAGGAGCGGGCCGTGGACATCCTGTTCGAGGAGACGGTGCGAAAGCTGTTCAAGTCGGACCTGGACCTGGCTCGCAAGCTGCACATCAAGCTGATGCTGGACCGCGCGGCCGCCATCACCAACCGCGTCGAGGACGCCAGCGATCGCTTCTCGGTGATGGTGCAGTCCAGGCCGTAGAGTTGGGCGGCCTGGCGTGCGCGCTGCGCTGGGTGTGTCAGACTAACCTCTCGAAATCGTGATGTCGGTAGCCACCATCGAAAGCCCGGGATCGAGCGATCCCGTCACCCTGCTCTTTTCGGGCGGGGTGGACTCCACCATGGCCGCCTGCAAGCTCGCCGAGACCCAGGAGCATGTGCACCTGGTCTCGTTCAAGAACGGGTACGGGCACTACAGGATGGAGCGCACGGCCCTGCGCGCCGAGGAGGTGAGGCAGCGCTTCCCCGGCAAGGTGTCCCACTCGCTGATCAACATCCAGGAGCTGTTCGAACAGATGGTGCTCTCCACCCTGGAGGCGGACTACAAGCGCTACGGCTCGGGCTTCATCTGGTGTATGGGGTGCAAGCTGGCCATGCACACACGCGCCATCATCTACAACGTGCACAACGACGTGTACCGCGTGGCGGACGGCAACTCCTTCGCCACCAGCGAGATGGTGGAGCAGATGCCCATCTCGGTGGCCAAGGTGCGGGGCTTCTACTGTGAGTACGGCTTCGCCTACCGGAACCCGGTCTATACCCACAAGCGCGAGGACTCCATCGCCGCGCTCAAGCGCATGGGGTTCCGGCAGGGGTTCCGTATCCGCGACCGGTTCCTCGGCGTCCAGCCCAAGTGCAAGCCCGGCGAGCTGTACTACATGCCGCTGATCCTCAGGGGCACCGAGCCGGCGCACAAGGAAGAGGCCGTGGTGGAGTACATCGAGACGAAGCTGGATTGGGCGCGGGACTACCTGCGGCGCACGTTGAGCGTCCCGGGGGGGAAGGTATGAGCGAACAGACCAAGTCATGCGACCCCGGGGCCAGCTCTGGCAAGCGCAAGACCTGTGAGCAGTCGTTCCTCGGCTCGGTGGCGGGGCTGCAGCGGGAGGAGGGCGCCCCCCCGCCCGGGCCCGCGCGCCGCGCCGTTGGCCTGGCCCTGCTGGCCGGGGTGCACCTGCACATGCTGGCCTGGAACGCGGCCATCTCCCCCTTCGTGCCCCGCTACCGCCGGGTGCTGCGCTTCCAGGCTCGCTACTTCCTGGACGTGATGCGCAAAGAAATTACAGGCAGCTAGAACTTCTCCGCGCCGGGTGCGTTGTCACCTTACATGCGCAATCAAAACAAGAAGACCACCAGAGCCCGGATCAACCTCCTGTTCGTCATCACCCTGGTCGTGCTGGCCACCGCCTCCTGGGCGGCCGAGGCCCGCAGCCGGCGCGCGCCGGTGAAGCCAGTGGCGCCCAATCATCAGCCTCCCGCGGCAGACGAGGCCCGCCTGGAGCAGGTGCGGCAAGCCGCGGTGGTGGTGGTGGCCGGCTCGGCGGACCACATGGATCAGGTGCTGCGCAAGGCGAAGATGAAGTTCGTGGTGGTGCGGCCGGCGGAGCTGGCGCAGCTTCCCCTGCACAGCCAGCAGGTGCTGATGGTCAACTGCCGCGGGGTGATGAGCAAGGCGGCCCGGGCCAGAGTGGAGCGGTTCGTCCGCGCCGGCGGCTTCCTGTACACCACGGACCACGCGGTGAACGAGCTCATCGAGAAGATCTTCCCCAACACCATCGCCTGGGACCGCAAGACAACCACGCAGCAGGTGTTCCCCATGAAGGTCAAGGGCAAGCGCGGCTTGCTGAGCAAGATCAGCTCCAAGCGGTGGCAGCTGGCCGGGGGCGGGTACCTGTTCAAGGTGCTGGACCAGGAGAAGGTTCAGGTGCTCATGAGCTCGGCCAGGGTGGCGAAGAAGTACAAGCACTCGGGCGCGCTGGGGGCGCGGTTCCGCCACCACGACGGCACGGTGATCCATGTCACCGGGCATTTCTACAGCCAGCCGGGGCAGTCGGGGGCCATGGCCAGGGCGGGGGCGGCCTTTGAGCAGCTCAGCGCCAACGTGGTGGCGGCCAAGCGCAGCGACAACAAGCGAATCAACCGCCTGTACAGCAAGAAGCCAAAGCGGAAGGTGACCCTGCGCGCGGCCCCTTCTGCCGGGGCGGCCGCGGTGCCGGCCAGCCAGGTCACCACCCAGCAGCTTGGTAAGCGCTCCCGGGTGCGCGTGCTGCAGCAGAAGGACGACTACGTGCAGGTGCGCGACGAGCAGGGGAACGAGGGGTGGGTGGAGGCGTCGGCTTTCTAGCCAGGAATATCGATTCCAGCTCCGCGGTTGGAGTATGTTGAAACCAACTCAGCTGCGGAGCCAAGACCATGAAGCGGGTAGCCCTGTTCCTCTCCATTTCTCTCCTCACTGCGAGCGCGGCCTGTGGCGGCCGCAGCGGCATGCTCGGCGCGGCCGGCGACGGCGGCGTGACGCCCACCCCGGACAGCAAGGCGCCACCCGCGCGCTGCACCAGCCTGGCGCTGGCGGGGCAGGCCACCCTGGAATTCAACGACAACATGAAGATGTACCCACGGGTGGTTTGGGACGGCGAGCAGTTCACCACGGTGTGGCACTCGCAGCTCTCCATCATCTCCTCCATGAACGGGGACCTGCGCCGGGCGCGGGTTGACCTGGCCGGCAAGGCGGACAGCAAGGACGGCGCCGATCTGGGGGCCAGCAACGGGCTGCTGCCCCACGCGCTGGTGGCCAAATCCGGAGAGCTGGCCCTGGCGCATCGCCCGGTGAGCAAGTCACAGGTCGTCGAGCGGCGGCTCATGGACACCGCGGGGAAGACCAAGCACTCGGCGACGGTCAACGATAACTTCTATCACGCAGCCATCGCCCACCACCCCGGGGGCCACGCCTTGCTGCTGGCGGGGCAAGGTGGCGTGCCCGCCCTGATGGTGATGGACCGCGCGGGCAAGGTCACGCCCGGGCCGTCGCTGATCACTGCTCAGGTCATGGCCTCGGTTTGGCTCGCCCCGAGGGCGGGTGGATTCGCGGGCGTTCTGCACACCACCAACTCCAACGGCACCCTCTACCGCTTTGATCAGGACCTGAAGCAGCTGAGCATGAGCTCCATTGGCCACGGCGCCCTGGTGCGGTCGCTGAGCATGGCAGTGCGCCCGGCCGGATTCACCTCTCTGTATCTCACCGACTCGGGTGCGGTGGAGACGGAGCGGTACAACGGGGCGGGCAAGCGGCAGGGACACACGGCGGTGGCCAAGGCGCCGGCCTCCAAGCTCGCGCCGGGGCGCACCGCGCTGACCTGGACCGGCGAGCAGATGGTGGGGGTCTACCCCGGGCCGGCCCAGGGACAGTATCGGATCCGGTTGATGTCCGGGGTGGGCAAGCCCGAGGGCAAGGAGATCAAGCTGCCCAACTGCCTGGCCGTGGCGCAGGGCGGGGTGAGCGCGGCGTGGGGGGACGGGCACCTGGCGGTGGCGGTGGTGAACAGCGCCTCGGGGGTGGCCAAGAGCGCGGTGTGCGTGAGCGTGATGAAGTGCATGTAGGGGAGGGCTCCAGGCAAAAATTGATGGAGACGCGCCATGCTATCTTTCCAAAATGGCTAATGTCATCCAGAGGCTGACTCCTGGCTTCTTG
>CAZCFB010000038.1:0-39910 GCA_964497805.1 uncultured Kofleriaceae bacterium | reverse complement strand
TCCTGGGGCCCCTGGGGCCGGTTCCTGGGGCCCCTGGGGCCGGTTCCTGGGGCCCCTGGGGCCGGTTCCTGGGGCCCCTGGGGCCGGTTCCTGGGGCCCCTGGGGCCGGTTCCTGGGGCCCGAAAACTAGAGCGGCAAGCCCAGCATCCAGGCCACGCCCGCGGCACCCGAAGCGGCGGCCATGGGCACCAGCAGGTTGTCGTCCACCCGTTTGCTCACCACCTCGGCCACGGCGCCCAGCACGGTGCCGCCGCCGGCCACTGCCAGCAGGGTGGGGAAGGACAAGCCGGGGAAGGAGACGCTGAGCAGGCTGACCGAGGCCAGCAGGCCCACGGTGACGAAGGCCAGGCTGCCTTCTGCGGTGCGGCCGTGGAGCAGCTTGGTGCGACCCCAGCGGCGACCCACGATGGCGGCGCAGGGATCGCCGAAGCCCAGCACCGCCAGGGCCACGGTGGCCAGCACAGGGGAGCCCACCATGGCCAGGATCAGCAGCGAGGTGGTGAACCAGGTTCCGGAGTTGATGCGGTAGCGCTCGTGGGGGTGGGCGCAGGCGCCGAACACCCACCAGGTGAAGCGGTCCATGCCCGCGCTGAAGCGGCGGGTGGTCTCGAAGGTCCAGGCCAGGCCCGCCATGAAGCCTGCCACCCCCAACACCACGCCGGGGCGGGTGGGGAACAGCACCAGCACGAAGGCCAGGGCGATCATGGCTCCGCCCACGTGCAACATGTTGCGCTTGTAGTTGGTGGGGCGCAGGTGCGGCAGGTGGATGGCGAAGTCGCGCAGATCGGCGGCCAGGCTCTCGTAGGCGCCCTGGAGGCGCGAGCGCAGCTCCATCCACTCGGCCTCGAGATCCGCCGGCGTGAGATCGGAGGTGGGGGCATGCTGCTCGAGGATCTCGGCCACGCGTGCCCAGGAGGCGCGCAGCGCCTGCAGGCGGGCGTCGGCGTCGGCCTGGGCGCGGTGCAGCAGATCGGTGGCGGACTGCAGCTCGAGCAATTCGTCGATGCGCAAGGAGAGCTCTGCCACCCGGGCGTGGAAGGCTCCCACCAGCTCTTCCTTCCAGCGGGAGGGGTCGAGCTCGCGCAGCAGCGCCAGCAGGTCGAGGGCCAGCAGCTGGCTGTCGAGGGCGAGGGCGGCTGTGGTCATGGCACCCGAAGAGGCGAGGCAGGCTCGGACGGCCGGCGCGGAGACGAGTGGACGCAGGCTAACGCCGTGGAGCGGTCTCAGCAGGGGCTTTCTCCTGTCCACCACGGCAACAGGGACCATCGCAGCGCCCCTGTGTTCCCGCGCTCGGGGGTGGCCAGGGTTGGAAGCCCGGTGAGAGAGACAATAGGAGGCGTCGGCCCGGTCAGGAGGCCACCCATGGCGCGCACCTTCAGCACCGACCTGCTCTTCGACCAGCCCGTGGCAGAGCTGTTGGCCCTGTTCACCCAGGCCGCGTTCCTCGAGAAGGAAGCCCTGATCCACGGGCAGAGCAGGGCCACCTGCACCGAGCTGCAGCGCAGCGAGGGCTGGCTGGAGCTGCGCATCGACCAGGCAGGACCCGCCAGGATCCCCGGCAAGCGCCACAAGGAGGTGCGCTCCGCGGTGACCTACGAGTGGGATCTGGGCGCGCCGTCCTGCCGCTGGCAGCGTAGATCCGAGGGCGAGAAGGGCATCCACGTCTCCGGCACGCACCAGCTGATGGCCACCCCCGAGGGCGGCACCCGCTACCGCATGACCTGGGAGCTGGAGATCCGCGTCCCCGTGGTGGGGCGCGTGCTGGAGAAGAAGGCCGAGCCGGCCATCCTCGAAGGAGCCCGCAAGCGCGCGGCCTTCGCCCGCCGCTGGCTGGAGCGGCAGAATCCCTAGCGATCCACCACGAAGCTGCTCGAGCTGACCTCGCTGGTGCTGCCATCGGCGCGGGGGATCTGCACCCGCAGGCGGTAGCCGCCGTTCAGCTCGAGAGCCGACATGGGGTAGTGGTGGTCCACGGCTAGCTGGAAGGTCCAGGCGAAGCTGCGGCTGCTGGCGGCCTCGTCCCAGCCGGGGTCCACCACCAGGTCTACCCAGAACAGGTAGGAGTCGGAGTCCACGGGGTGGCCCCCGGGTCGCAGCACGGGCTCGCCCGCGGCGGTCTCGAGGTATGCCATGGGAGCTCCCAGCCAGGGATCCTCGCCGGCCACCGTGAAGCTCACCACCTCCGTGGGGCCGTAGCTGTCGTCCACATCGGAGAGCACGCCGCCCGCATCGACGGCGGTGGCCACCACCACGGGATCGTAGTCGGGATCGTCGAAGGGGGTGACCGGCTGGGGCTCCCAGGGCAGGTGTCCGGTGCCCATGAAGCTGTCGAAGGCCAGCACCGCCAGGTTGGCCAGGTACTCGCCCTGGCGCGGCCCCCACAGCGCACCGCTGGCCTCGTAGCCCCCCTGCCACCAGTCATCTTCCAGGATGGAGTAGCCCAGGTAGTCCTGGGTGTAGCCGAAGAACATGCTGTCCTCGACGCCCTCGTGCTGCTGCATGCCCGCCATGACGAATTCGGCCAGCTCGGTGCCCGGTTCGCCGGTGAAGGTGACGAAGTAGAGCTCGTCGAGCCGACCCACCGTGTACAGGGTCTGATCGGGGGCCGGGAAGTCCTCGTTGAAGGGCACGCAGGTGGCGTCGAAGTTCTCCTCGATGGTGGCGGCATCGCAGTCCGCTTCGCTGCCCAGCCCGCAGTACACGCCGCCGTACTCGTAGTCGAAGGTGTCGTCGTCGTAGCCGATGTGCTCGCGGTCGATGCGCACGCGGTGGGTCTCGGAGGCCAGCACCGGCTCCTCCAGCTGCTCGATGGCGCCCAGGGCCTGGTGCACCTGGTCGGCCACGTACAGGCCGATGCGCTCCATCTTGTCGTAGCCATCCGGCAGCTCGGCTCCTTCCTGGGGCTCGATGTCCGGATCGCCCGGGGACATGTCGGCGCCCCAGGAGTTGAACATGGTGACCATGACCGGGTGGTCGAAGCCGTCCTCTACCGCCTCCTCGATGGCGCCCGAGGTGTCGCCGCTCAGGGTGAGATCTTCGGCGTCCAGCGCGGTGCCGTGCACGGCGTAGGCCATGACCAGCGCCTCCACCTGGCCGCCCCGCTCCACGGAGATGATCGGGATGGTGGGGTTGGTGTAGTCCACCCCGCCGTCTTCACAGCGGCGGTCGCCGTGGCCTTCGGGGGCCTGGGCGAAGCCGTAGCCCACCGTGGCGGGCTGCAGGTCGGCGTAGGCGGCCTCTACCGAGGAGCCGATCTCGTCCAACAGGCGCTCGTAGAACTCGGGGAAGAACTTGTCGGCGATGAGATCGAAGGGGCCGCCGGCGTCCACCACCCGACCGGGGCCAGCGTGGGTGTGGCTGGCGCCGAAGATCAGCTGGTCGTCCAGGTCACGGCCCAGGCGAGCCTCGAGATCCATCACCAGCGCCTGCCGGATCTGCTGGAAGACGCCCACGGTGTCCATGTGCACGAAGATCAGCTCATGGCCGTCGCCGCGGGAGAGCACGGTGGCCTTGATCTCCGGGTGGCCGTGGATGCGGTCGGTGGCGGGGTAGATCTCGGAGTAGGGCGACTCGGAGTCGGAGTCCGCCGGGCCGTAGCCGGCGGTGCCGATGCCCACGGGGGCGGGAATTCGAGCGCGGGCCATGCCAGCCTGCAGCGCGCCGGGAGCGGGCTCGCCCGAGTCAGCGGGTTGCGTGCAGGCCGCCAGGGACAGAAAGAAGGGGGCGAACAAAGGGGACAGACGTGGCATGCAGATCCTCCGGGAGCGAAGTGTAACGACTCGCCGCAGCGCCCGCGCGCCTACCAGTAGCCCTGCGCCGGGGTCATGCGCAGCTCCCAGATCTGCTCGGCGGTCAAGGCTCCGTCCGGCGGCGCCGCGGGGCCCCGGCGCAGGGATCCCAGCCGTTTGCGCATGGACTCGGCGCGTCCGGGCTGCTCGGGCACCAGGTCCTGCAGCTGCAGCGGGTCCGACACCACGTCGTGCAGGGAGCTGCGGTGGCGGTCTCGGCGCGAGGCCAGCAGCGCTGAGGTGAGCGCTGGATCCAGGGAGCTGCCGTGGTGCTGCAGCGCGCGGAAGCTGAACAGCAGAGCGCCCTGCCTGAGGGCGAGCATGTCGCCGTGCTCTGCGTAGGCCCAGGCCAGGTCCGGCTGGCCCAGGCTGGTGAGCAGCAGGTCCTGGCCGGGCAGGCCAGCCGGAGGCGTGGCCCCCGCCAGGGCCGCCAGGGTGGGAAAGATGTCCACCAGCTCCACCGGGCTGGCCACCGAGGCCACTGGCCCGGACACTGCGGAGTCGGGCAGGATCAGCAAGGGGACGTGCACCGTGCGATCCAGCAGCAGGCGATCCGGTCCGAAGGTGGGGCTCACGCTGGCGGTGCCACCGGGCTCAGCCAGGTCCATGCCGCAGGGCGAAGCCAGCACGGTGGCCAGGGCGCGATCGCTGGGGGGCTCGAGCCGGGCCCTGAGCTCTCGGATCACCTGGCCCAGCCGCGCCGCCTCCTGTTCGTAGACCGGTGCCAGCAGCTCCGGGCTGGCACCGCTGATGCGCCGGAACAGGTGGGGATCCTTGGCCACCAGTGGGCGCAGGCTGGCGGGGGGATCGATGGCCCACGAAGGCACGGGGGTGAGATCGGGGCGGTTCTCCAGCAGCAGATCGGGCAGGAGCACCACCAGCAGGCGGGGCTGGGCGCTGTCGGCGTTCCACCAGCGTGCGGCCCTGGTGAGCAGCATGTCCGGATCGGTGCCGCCCTGCTCCGCTGACGGGCTCACCCACCGCAGCTGCTGGAAGCCGCCCACCAGGCGATCCACACCGGGGAAGCTCCCGCCCACCAGCGCGGTGCGGTAGCCGTACAGCCCCAGCACCTCGGGCAGGGTGCGGCGCTCGTCGGGCAGGCCGGCGCACCAGGAGATCTCACCGCTGCTGCCGTCGAGATCCGCCAGGCCACAGAGGGGAATCGCCGACGGATAGCGGCCGGTCAGCAGAGAACCCAGGCTTGTGAAGGGGCTGGGGCTCTGGGCGTAGGCGCTGCGGAAGCGCAGCCCCGCGACCCCCTCGGAGTCGCCCAACAGTCGCTGCACAGGTCTCGGGCCGTCCCGCATGTCCTCTCGGAGACCGGGAGCCAGGATCACCAGGATGTCCGGACCATGGGCCTGCTCGCCGACCTGGGCCGGCCCGGTCTGCCCATCGCCTGCGGGCGGCACGTCAGCGCCGCAGGCCACCAGCGCCAGCAGCGCCGCCGTGAGCGGGGCGCTCGGTGTGGAGCGGACCAGCAGCCCACCGGCCCCCCAGGCCGCCAGGAAGCAGGCCAGGCGGACTGCGGCCACCGCGGCAACCCGCGGTGCGGCCACCGCAGCCTCGGGCAGGCCCGCCAGCAGGCAGGCCCCCGCCAGCAGCACATCGCAGAGCTGGGGCAGCGCGAAGACCAGCAACACCACCACCAGGGCGAGGCGGCCCAGGCGGCGCGCGGGCGTTCGAGGGCGCGCGAGGGTCCAGCACAGGGGCAGCACCAGCGCCAGCAGCGCCAGCGGGGCTCCCACCAGGGCCACCACCAGGAACCCCTGCACCTGCCAGGCCAGCGCCCTGAAGCGCTGGTGACGCTGCCCCTGCTCGGCGGGGATCTCCCGCGCCATCACCCGCTCGCGCTCGGCCTGCGCCGAGATGCCGTGGGCCAGGGAGGCCAGGCTGCGCTCACTGCCCAGCAGCGGATGCAGCACGGCCACCGGCGCGCGGGCCCGCACCTTGGGCATCCACTCCTGTTGTACGAGCTTGCCATCCAGCATGGCGGGCACGCTGGGGAGCCCCGGGCGGGCGGGCAGGATGTTGTGGAAGCGGACCGGCTGGGGCACCAGGGTGGCCCCCAGGATCAGCAGCAAGCCCAGCGCTGCCAGAGGCCGTGGCAGCCGCGACGGGCCAGGCGCCGCCGCCAGCCCCGGCAGGGCGAACAGCAGCGACAGGCCACCCAGCGGCAGCAGCAGGGGCCAGTCCATGGACTGCAGCCTGCTGGGATCCAGCCAGGGGAAGAGCGGGCGTCCTTCGACACCCTGCAGCTGGCACAGCCCGAAGCAGCTCAGCAGCAGCAGGGCCACGGCGAGCAGGGCCCGGAGCCGTCCCATGGCAGCTGCGGCGCTCAAGCGCCGTCCGGTCCCCGGTAGGGCGGCGTCGGGAACTCCCGGAGAGAGGCGGCGTGGCCGTAGACCAGGTCATCGAGCCGCCGCAGCAGCCCGTTGAGGGCCTTGGTGCGCTGGATGACGGATCGGGCCAGGCGGTGCAGCCCGCTGTCGGGCTTGGCGAAGGGACAGCTGCGCACGCAGACACCGCAGTCGCTGCCCTGGGAGCGCCAGTAGTGGTAGCAGCGACCGGGATCGAGGGGCCAGCGCAGGGCCCCCCGCACGGCCTCGGGTTCGCCGGTGGGGATGGCGCTGGCGGGGCAGTGCTCGGCGCACTTGCGGCAGCTGCGGCAGAACTCGGCCACACCCCAGCAGCCGGGCTCACCCGCCGGCAGCTCCGCGGCTGTGGTCACCACACCCAGGCGCACGCCAGGGCCCAGCCTGGGATGCACCAGGACGCCGTTGCGACCCAGCTCCCCCAGCCCCGCGCGCACCGCCAGGGGCGGGCAGATCACCAGGTAGTTGGCGTCCACGTGGGCGCGCGCGTCGATGCCCAGGCGGCCCAGCAGGCGCGCCAGGGCGTAGCAGGCCGCGCCGGACTGCTGGTACACCCGGGCCGTCTCGGCGGTGGCGGACAGCTCGGGGCTGGTGCCCAGCCAGGGCTCGCGCATGGCGAACACCAGCACGATGGCGGAGCGGTGGTCCAGGTGGATGGGCTGACCGTAGGCGGGGCCGTGCCGGCCCCGGTGGCTGTAGACGAAGCCGGGGTCCAGGGTCGCGATGCCAACATCGTCCGCCCCCATGAAGCGCGCCAGGGCCCGGATGCTCTCCGCCACCGCCGCTGGATCGGCCGCGATGTCCAGCCGCGGCCAGCCCTCGTCGGGCAGCTCGGGCACCGGGCCAAGCGAAGAGGAGTAGCCAGGGCCCGCGCTGGAATCGGCCGCCTCCCCCCCGTCGCTAAGCAGCTCCGAGGCGGAGAACAGCGCCTCCACCAGCGCCGCCTCCAGCCCGCGAAAGCGCTGCCCGCCCGGGGTGGCCAGGCTTCTGAGGGAGCGGGTGCGATCGTCGCCGCTGCGCCGTTCTGGATGTCGGGCGTAGTAGGCCTCGTATTCCGGGCTGCCTGGGCGCAGGCGGGTACGCGAGAACACCGTGTCGCGCTGATCGTAGCGCTCGCTGGGGGTGGGGCAGGGGAGGGGTCGGGGAGCCACGGATCAGAATTCGTAGGCCACGCGCGACTGCAGGGTGAAGAAGCGGCCGTCGGGGTTCAGGTCGGCCTTCTCCACCGGGATGCGGTCGGTGGTCTGGGCGTAGCCGGCCTCCAGCGAGAACAGCATGTGCTCGCGCCAGCTGTGCTTGATGGCCAGGTCGGCTTCCCAACCCAGGGCCTTGGCGGTGGCCTTGGTCTCGGCGCAGTCCACGTCGTCGCCCGGCGCACAGAGGATGCGCGAGCCGTCGGGCTTGTGGGGCCAGGCCATCAGCCAGCCGCCGATGATCTCGGTGTTCTTCATGGGCCTGAAGGTCATCTGGGGGAAGATGTAGCGGGAATTGTAGACCCCGCCCTTGCTCCACAGGCCCTCAGCGCCCTCGGTCCAGGTGGCGGCGGTGACCCGCGCCAGGATCTCCTCGTAGATCAGCAGCCCGGCGTTGAAGTCAGCGTGCAGCGGCCGCCCGGTGAAGGCCTCGTCGGCCACGTAGTCGTCGCCCGACGCGAAGCCGGTCTCGAACATGATGGTGTGCAGGTCGTTCTCGTAGCCCAGCCGCCCCACGTAGCCCCAGATATCGGCTTCTTTGTAGAGCGGGTTGACCAGCTCGCCGTAGGGATCGTAGGAGCCGGGCAGGGTGATGGCCGAGGTGGTGCCCTGGATGGTGAGCCCCTCGAACTGGGCCAGCACACCGCGGACCTCTGCGTTCAGGTAGTAGTCCAGGATGAGCACGTTGGAGTCGGTCTCCTGCTGCTTGCGATGCACCACGTAGGCGCCGGTGACCAGCTGACCCGGCGCGCCCGCGATCTCCAGCTCGTCGCCCTTGAACACCAGCACGTAGATCATCTCGTGGACATCGTCCACCTGGTCCGCCCACCAGTCGTCGCCGCGCTGGTCCGACGTGCGCTCGTCGTTGGAGTAGGAGTGGTCGAGATCCGTGACGCCGTCGCCGTCGCTGTCGCAGCGGCTGTCGAAGTCGGCGTCACCCTGGGACAGGCCGGGGTCGCAGGCGTAGCCGTAGTACTGGTGCAGCGGATCCTCCACCAGCCGGTCGATGCCCACCGCCACGAACAGGGGCAGGCCGCTGTCGGGCTTGCCCATGATGCCCTGGGCCACCGCCAGCGGGCGGGTGGCGAACAGGACGCGATCGTAGGTGGCGCCGTAGTGGTTCTCGCCGAAGCTGTCGTCGAAGCCGTCGCCGTCGTTGGCCAACAGGCCCAGGCCCCAGTGGGAGGGCTGGCGGCCCATCTTGACCAGGCCGATGGGCACCGGGAACTCCATCCACACCCGGTTCAGGCGCAGCGAGCTGCTCTGCTGGCCGTCGATGTCGGTCTCGGAGGGGCTGCCTGCGAAGAGCGAGGTGGCGGCCAAGCTGGCGTTGTCGCCCCAGACCACGTCGTCGAGCGCGTCGATCTCCAGCTGGACCTTCGTGTCGTCCTCGTAGGAGACCACCGGGTGCAGGCGCAGCCGGTGCTGCATGGTGCTGGCCCAGCCGTCGTGCTCGGCGAACAGGTCGGGGAAGCCGTAGCCGCGCACGCGATAGTAGCCCTCCAGTTCGAACCGCAGCGGCGTCTCCGTGCCGCGGCGGTCTTCGGCCTGCTCCTCGGCCTCGTCGTGCTCGCAGTCGCCGCCTTGGCCGTCGCAGGGCGGGTGATCCGCGGGCTCCTCGCCGTGGTGCTCGCAGGGCGCGCCCTCGTGCTGCTTGCAGCGGTCGCCGTGCTCGCCTCCGGCCGGGTGATCGCAGGGCTCGCCCTCCGCCCCGTCGGCGTGGTGCTCGCAGGGGGGCGGCTCGCTGTCGACGGCGCCCTCCGGGTGGCCCTCGCTGGGCAGGGGCTCCGCGGACTCGTCGGGGGCGGGCTCCGCCTCCGCGGCTTCCGGCTCCTGGGCGGGAGCTTCGTCCGTGGGGACCGGTTCTGCCTCCGGCACCGGCTCGACGGCGGGCTCTTCGGCTGCTGGTTCGGCAGGGGCGTCGCTCTGCGCCCACAGGGCACCCGGCAGGGCGCAGAAGGACAAGACGGCCAACGCCAGGTAGGAGCGCGGCTTCATGGGGACCTCCGGGGCAGCGAGGATCACTCGGCCAGGCAGGCGTCGGGGTACTTCACCCCGTCACCGAAGCCGCTGTAGATGTTGGAGATGTTGATGCTGTCGGCGAAGGTGTTGAGCACGGTGGAGCCCAGCTGCACCTCTTCACCATCGATCAGGGCCCAGAGCTGAATCTCCCACTCGCCCTCGGGCACGTTCATGGCCACCCACAGGCCGTCCTCGCTGGTGTGGGGCTGGTCACGGATGGGCCAGTCATCGACGAAGTAGTTGACCACCAGGGTCTCGGGGATGTCGCTGCCGTCGGTGACGATCACCTGGGCGTTCTGGATCTTGCCGCCGCTGCAGTCGTAGGCGGTGCCGGCGACCACGCTCTTGTCGTCGTCCATGCTCACACCCAGCAGGCTGGGGATGAGCACGTAGGTGGACTCGGCCACCGAGTTGAAGGAATCGTCCAGCTGCATGCCCTCGTCGACGTACTCGTAGATCTGGTGGGCCTCGTAGGTCTCCTTGGCGATCTCCAGCTCAGGAGGCGTGGAGGTCTCGTAGGCCAGGGCGGTGCAGGTGGGCAGCTCGATGGTGACGTTGCCCGCCGAGTCGCTCTCGGTGGTGGCGTCGGGGGCGCCGTCGAAGCTGTCGTCGAACCACACATCGAGGGTGGCCTCGGCGACGCCGATGTCGTCCTCGAAGTCTTCAACCAGGCCCACCATGGTGCGGGTGACGACCTTCTCGGCGTCGACGGTCTGGGTGCGCCAGGGATCGCCCGGGGTGTAGCAGGAGAAGTCACCCACGGCTTCATCGGTGAGGTCGATGTACCGATGAAATGGATCGGTGGTGTCGGGGCCTGTGTCGTCGCCACCCGTCTCTTCGGTGGGCGTAGGACAACCCAGGGCCAAGGTGGAAAGCATGATGAGAGCGAACGCGCGGTGCATGGGTCCTCCTGCGGGCGGCATCCACGGGCTTGTAGAGCTTGGCAAGCCGGGTGTCAAGCCAGCGGCCGGGTTAGCCTGAACCAGCAAGCGGGAGGCTGCCATGGCGGTGTTTCGGATCCGGGAAGGGGGGCAGCCGCTGCGAATGTTCCGCCTCGAAGGCCGCATGCTCTTCGTGGGGCGCGACGCCAGCTGCGCGCTGGTGCTGCCCAACTCCGCCGTGAGCCGGCGCCATGCGCGCCTGGTGCAGCGCGAAGGTGGCTGGCTCATCGAGGACCTCGACAGCCCGAACAGCACCCTGGTCAACGACCAGCCCATCAAGCGGCAGCAGCTGGCCCACGGCGACATCGTGCGCATCGCCCGCTACCGGCTCGAGTTCATGGAAGAGACCCGTCTGGACGCCATGGAGGCCAAGGCCCTCGAAGCCCTGCAGGTGCACGGGCGCTCGCCCATGGACGACAGCTCCGCCACCTTCATCATTCCAGCCCGCGTGCGCGAGAAGATCCTCCAGGCCGAGCGAGCCAGGGAGTCCGTGGTCCTGATCTCCCTGGACGATCGATCGCTGCGCTGGCGCCCCGATGGGCGCAACCTGAGCATCGGGCCCGGCGGTGACATCCCAGCCGACGTGGCCCTCACGCGCTCCCCTATCGCCATGCTGGAGTGGGACGGCCAGCGCTACACCCTGCACAAGACCGGCATCTTCGGCCGCGTAGAGGTCAACGACGAGAAGGTCAAGCGGGCGGTGCTCTCCCCCGGCGATCGCATCCGGGTGGGCAAGAACCTGTTCGAGCTGCGCGAGCCCAGCTCCTGACGGCTCGTTAGCACCGGCCCATGTTGTTGGCCTGCCAGCTGTCGCTGCTGCTGGTGGCGGCGCTGGGGCTGGCCTGGCTGGCCGCCCGGCTGCGCCTGCCCCCGCTGCTGGGCATGATCGCCGGTGGAGCGGTCGCCGCGGCGCTGCCCTGGCAGCAGCTGCAGCTGCCCGGCGAAGGTCTGGACTCGGTGGCGGCGCCGCTGCGGCTGGCGGTGCTGGCCCTGGTGATGCTGCGCGCCGGGCTCGCTCTTGGGCCCGCTGACCTGCGCGCAGCGGGTCTTCTGGCGGTGAAGCTGGGCAGCCTGCCCATGCTGGCCGAGGCCACCGCGGTGGCCGCCGCTGGGCACTGGGTGCTCGGACTCAGCTGGCCACCGGCCCTGGTGCTGGGTTTCTTGATCACCGCCATCTCGCCCGCCATCGTCATCCCCGGGTTGGTGGAGCTGCTGCCCCGCTACCAGGGGCGTGCGCGGCGCGTGCTGGCCGCGCTCCTGGCTGGGGCTCCGCTGGACAACGTGCTGGCGCTGGCCCTGCTGGGGGGCTGCCTCGAGATCGCCCTGGGAGAGCGTGGGGGCTGGGGCGCGATTCTGGGCTGGCTGCCCCTGTGGCTGGCGGCCTCCATCGCTGGCGGGATCGCCGCGGGATTCTGGCTCGGTAGGGAGCTGGAGCGTGCCAGCCCGCGCCTGGCGGCGAGCCCTGGCGCCGTGGCCCTGGCGTGGATCACCGCGCTGCTGCTGCTGTTCCTGCTGCGGGTGGCGGGGCTGCCCATCGTGCCCGGGCTGGTGGCCCTGGGCTGCACGGTGCGCGCCCGCAGCCCCCTCGCAGCGGCCCCCTTGTCGGCGGGCCTCGCCCGCGCCTGGCAGCCCTCCCAGGTGCTGCTGTTCGGCTTGATCGGCTGGGCGGTAGACCTGGGCCCGCTGACCCGGGTGGGGCTGCTCGCCCTGGTGGTGCTGCTGGCGGGTCAGGGGGCTCGGGCTCTGGGCAGCCTGGTGAGCAGCGCTGGTGAGTCGCTCACCGGACGCGAACGCCTGGCGGCGGCCGCTGCCTACGTGCCCAAGGCCACCATCCAGGCCGCCTTCGCCGCGGTGCCCCTGGACCGCGGCCTGCCCGAGGGAGGGCTGGTGCTGGGAGTGGGCGTGCTGGCGGTGGTCATCTGGGCGCCGCTGGGGGTGCTGAGCCTGATGAAGGGCGTGCCCAGGTTGCTGGCGCGCCCAGGAGCTCCTCAACGAGCAGAGAGGACATCATGATCTGCCTGCACTTCGGTGAGTGGGAGATCGCGTTCGCCCTGGGCGGGAGGGACGGCCGCTCCGCGTCTGGATCCCGGCGACGCCGTGATACCCTGCGCTCCAGGGAGATCCTGCGCCCATCTGGAGGTCCCATGCGCGCACGCCTTCGCCTCGCCCTCGCGGCCCCCCTGTTCCTGCTCGGCTGCCCTGGTGGTCAGGGTGACAGCGCCGAGCGGGGCGCCCGCGGCGACTGCAACCCGGTGGGCGGTGGCGAGCACTGCCTGCTGCCCTTCCCGTCCAGCTATTTTCTCGACGAAGACGCCAGCACCACCACCGGCTACCGGGTGAGCTTCGGCCCCACCTCGCTGCCGCAGAACGACCACGACCTGCAGATGGACCCCAGCTACCACAACGAAAAAGACGGCTTCCCGACTCTGGGCGCCATGTACGCCCACTTCCCGGACGTGTCGGTCACCGGGCTCATCGGTCACCAACAGCTGGGCGCCTACCTGGACGACGACGTGCGCACCGTGATCCTGGACGCCGAGACCGGCGAGCGGGTGCCCCACTTCGTGGAGAAGGAGATCCGGGTGCTGGACGAGGATCGCTCCGTGCTGATCATGCGGCCCATGGTGCCCATGGAGCACGCCACCCGCTACGTGGTGGGCCTGCGCGGGCTGGTGGACGACTCGGGAGCCACGCTCGACGCCCTGTCCGGCTTCGTCGACCTGCGCGACGGCAGTGAGAGCAGAGACTCCGACGTGGAGCGCCAGCGCGCCCACTACGACAGCGACATCTTTCCCGTGCTCGAGCAGGCGGGCTTCTCACGCTCCGAGCTGCAGCTGGCCTGGGACTTCGTCACGGTCTCCGAAGACAACAGCCTGGGGCGCCTGATCTTCGTGCGCGACGACGGCCTGGAGCGGGTGGGCGCCCAAGGCCCCACCACCAGCTACGAGCTGATCGGCGAAGAAGACTGCACGGTGGAGGATCCGCCCCACATCGGGCGCAGCCTGCGCGGCACCATGACCGTCCCGCTGTATCTCACCAGCTGGGATCCGGGCTCCAACCTCACCCGCGACGACGACAACATGCCCTTCTACAACGGCGACGTGGACGTGAGCTTCACCGTGCGCATCCCCTGCTCGCTCATCAACGAGCCGCGGGCCGGCCTGCTGGTGCAGTACGGCCACGGCCTGCTGGGCAGCCAGTCCGAGGTGAACACCGGCTGGCTGTCCGAGGTGGCGGATCGCTACGGCTGGGTGCTGTTCGCCACCGACTGGACCGGCATGAAGGACGACGACGTCATGATCATCATGGACGAGATCGGCTCGGGCATGTCCAACTTCGCCACCGTGCCAGAGCGCCTGCACCAGGGCATCCTGGAGCACCTGATGGCCGCCGCCGCCATGACCGGTGCGGGGGCCAGCGATCCCCTGATGGCCGAAGAAGGCACCGCCCTGTACGACCCCGACTCCCTGGTGTTCTACGGCAACTCCCAGGGCTCCATCCTGGGCGGGGCCTACGTGGCCCTGTCGCCCCTCATCCAGCGCGGGGTCTTCGGCGTGGGCGGCATGCCCTACTCCCTGCTGCTCACCCGCTCCTACGACTTCGAGCTGTACTTCATGCTGCTGCGCGGCCAGTACAGCGACGACATGGACATCTCGCTGATGATCGGCCTGATGCAGATGCTCTGGGATCCGGGTGAGGGCGCGGGCTGGGCCAAGCAGTTCAACGAGCAGCCCATCGACGACACATCGCCCGCCAAGCAGGCGCTGATCCAGGTGGCCATCGGTGACGCCCAGGTGCCCACCCTGGGGGGCCAGGTGCAGGCCCGCGCCTGGGGCGCCTCGCTGGTGGCTCCGGGCACCCGTGAGGTGTGGGGGCTCGAAGAGCTGGAGCCCCCCTTCGAAGGTTCCGCCTACGTAGAGTTCGACTACGGTGTATCGGAGCCGATCACCGCTGAGCCGCCCGACGAGGAGACCGACACCCACGAGGACGCCCGGCGCGAGCTCGACGGCCAGGAACAGGCCGCCAGATTCCTGGAAGAGGGCATCGTGGAGAACTTCTGCGACGAGGCCTGCGACCCCAGCTGAGCCGGGCTGCGACG
This sequence comes from uncultured Kofleriaceae bacterium, assembly GCA_964497805.1. Taxonomy (GTDB): domain Bacteria; phylum Myxococcota_A; class Polyangia; family CAZCFB01; genus CAZCFB01. Next base: position 25,495 of record CAZCFB010000038.1, on the reverse strand, counting down.
CCGCGCACCACGGCCCTGCGAGGGCATGATAGCCTTCGCAGGCCACCGCTAGCGCAGCAGGGAATCCCATGCTCAAGGACATCGACCTAAGCCGCAAGCTGAGCCGCGAAGAGTACAAGACCGCCAAGGACGAGATCGAGCTGCGGCTCACGGCGCTGGAGCGGCGCGCCCGCGTGCTGGGCATCCCCATCCTGATCGTCTTCGAGGGCTGGAACGCCGCCGGCAAGGGCACGCTGATCAACCGACTGATCCTGCCTATGGATCCGCGCGGCTTCACCGTGCACGCCATGCGCAAGCCCACCGAAGAGGAGCAGCTGCGGCCCTTCCTGTGGCGCTACTGGACCCGCACCCCCCCCAAGGGGCGCGTGGCCATCTTCGATCGCAGCTGGTACCGCCGGGTGCTCGACGACCGGGTGGAAGGCCAGGTGAGCCCCCACGAGGTGGAGCAGGCCTACGACGACATCCTGAGCTTTGAGCGCCTGCTGGCCACCAGCGGCACCATGATCCTCAAGTTCTTCCTGCATATCTCCAAGAAGGAACAGTCCAAGCGCTTCAAGGACCTGCAGTCCTCGCCCGCGACCACCTGGCGCGTCACCCCCGCCGACCTGCACACCCACGCCCAGCACGACGACTACGTGGACGCCGTGGACGAGATGCTGGCGCGCACCGACGCCGACTTCGCCCCCTGGGTGGTGGTGGAGTCTCACGACCGCCGCTTCGCCAGCCTCAAGCTGCTCACCACGGTGGTCAACGCCCTGGAGCGCCAGATCGCCGCCAAGGAGCAGGAGGCCGAGCGCGCCAGGCTGGAGATCCCCGTCGCCGCGCTGCCCAGCACCATCTCCACCTCCATGCTCGACAAGGCGGACCTGTCCCTCAGCCTGGGCCGCGGGGATTACCGCAAGCGGCTCAAGGCAGCCCAGGACCGCCTGCGCGAGCTGCACCACCAGATCTACGTGCGCCGCATCCCGGTGGTGCTGGTGTACGAAGGCTGGGACGCCGCCGGCAAGGGCGGCAACATCCGGCGCCTCACCCAGAACCTGGATCCCCGCGGCTACGAGGTCTCGCCCATCGCCGCCCCCAACGACATCGAAAAAGCCCACCACTACCTGTGGCGTTTCTGGATCCAGTTCCCCAAGGCGGGACACATCGCCATCTTCGATCGCTCCTGGTACGGGCGCGTCATGGTGGAGCGCATCGAGGGCTTCTGCAGCCAGACCGAGTGGCGCCGCGCCTACCGCGAGATCAACGAGATGGAGCGCAACCTGGCCCACTTCGGCACCGTGGTGCTCAAGTTCTGGATCCATATCGACCAGGACGAGCAGATGCGCCGCTTCGAGGAGCGCAAGCTGCAGCCCCACAAGCGATGGAAGATCACCGAGGAGGACTGGCGCAACCGCGACAAGTGGGATGACTACCGCGTCGCGGTGGACGAGCTGCTGCTGCGCACCAGCACCCACTACGCCCCGTGGCACGTGGTGGAGAGCAACTGCAAGCTCTACGCACGGGTCAAGGTGCTGGAGATCGTCATCGCCGCGCTGGAGAAGCGGCTGAGGCGCTGAGCCGCGCTCCTGTATGCCCCACCACCACGCGCCCAGCGGAGCTGCCTGCGAGTTTGCCCAGGGCTCGGTCGCGGTGCAGACTTGCTGCAGACACGCCGCTGGAGGTGCACGTGGCCTGCTCCAAGAAGAAGGGCAAGAAGCCCCGCCCCGGGTGCTTCGAGTGCAAGCGCTGCGGCGTAGGAGCACGAAAGAAGGCCAAGCTCTGCAGACCCCGGAAGACCCGCGCGGCCTGATCCCCTCCCGGATGATAAGCATTCCTGCATGCTAGCGCCCACCGATCCCACCGCGCGCGCCCTGCTGGGCCAGGTCTTTGTCCGCTACCGACGGCGCATCCTCGCCCACGAGCAGGGCACCATCAGCGGGCTCGATCCCGAAGACCTGCACAAGGCGCGCACCTCGAGCCGCCGCCTGCGCGCGGCCCTCAAGCTGTTCAAGGGCGTGTTGCCCTCCACGCTCGCACGGAACCTGGCCACCGAGCTGGGCTGGCTGGGACGCCTGCTGGGAGAGGTGCGCGATCTCGACGTGCAGCTGGAGCACCTGGCCCAGGTGCAGGCGCAGCCTCCCGGCCCCGCCCTCGCCAGCCTGGAGTCCTGGCTGCAGCAGCGCCGCGCGCAGGCCCGCCTGCCCATGTGTCATGGCCTGGGCACCGAGCGCTATTGGGCGCTGCACGAGCTGCTGGGCCGCGCGGCTCGTGCCGACGGGCCCGCGGGCGACAAGGGTCGCCGCTCGGCCCGTGCCCTGCTGGTCCCCCGCCTGCAGCGGCGACAGGCCAAGCTCCGGCGGCGCTGTCTGGCGGCCACCGAACAGACCTCCGACGAGCGGCTGCACCGCCTGCGCATCCAGGCCAAGGGCCTGCGCTACGGGCTCGAATTCTCCCGCCCGCTGCTGGGCTCCGCGGCCGCGCCCGCCATCGGCAGGGTCACCGCCCTGCAGGACCTGCTGGGTGCCCACCAGGACGCGGTGGTGGGCATCGAGGTGCTCCTGGAACACGAAGCCACGCTGGATCTCCCGGTGGAGCACGCCATCCGCCAGGACCTGGCCCGCCACGTGCGGCGCCGCCACGCCGAGCAGGAGATCCTGCGCCAGCGCTTCCTTCGGGAGTTGCCAGAGCTCACAGCAGCGCTGGGCGACCCCCGCGAGCCGGCCGGTGGCAGCGTCGCGGCGCTACTGGTCGTCGCGCTCCGCCCGGCGCGGACGGAATTCCCGTAGGCGCCGCTCCTCGGCCTGCCGGGCCCGATCGCGGGCGCGGCGGTAGGCCCAGTCCTGCAGGGAGAAGGGCTCGTCGTCTCCCGGCTGCAGGTGCAGCCAGCTGCCGTCGGACTGCAGCTGTCGCGCCTTGCGGTTGTCGCGGAAGCAGGCATCGAGCATGGCGCCGAGCTCGCGGCGCAGCGGAGCCGACCCCACCGGGAAGATGATCTCCACCCGGCGCTCCAGGTTGCGGGGCATCCAGTCGGCGCTGCCAAGGTAGACCTGGGGCCGCCCGCCGTTCTGGAACCAGAAGACGCGTGCGTGCTCCAGGTACCGGCCCACGATGCTCACCACGCGAATGTTCTCGCTGACCTCGGGAACGCCGGGCCGCAGACAGCAGATGCCGCGCACGTTGAGCTGCACCTGCACGCCCGCCCGAGAAGCCTCGTACAGCGCTCGGATCACGTCGCGGTCGATGAGCGCGTTCATCTTGGCGCGGATCAACCCGGGGCTCTCGGGGGAGGACTTTTCCCGCTCGCGCCGGATCAGGGAGAGCAGGCGCGGCTTGATGTCGGTGGGGCCCACCAGCAGCTTGCGCCAGCCAGCGGGTTGCGACCAACCCGTGAGCGCATTGAAGACGGCGCTGAGATCGGAACCCAGGGCATCGTCGCAGCTGAGCAGGCCCAGATCGGAGTAGATCCTGGCCGTTTTTTCGTTGTAGTTGCCGGTGCCCAGGTGCAGGTAGCGCCGGATGCGATCGGGGTCGCGCCGCACCACCAGGGCGGCCTTGCAGTGGGTCTTGAGGTCGGCCACGCCGTGCACCACCTGCGCGCCCGCACGCTCCAGCCTGCGGGCCCAGTGGATGTTGTTGCCCTCGTCGAAGCGAGCCTTGACCTCGACCATGGCTGTGACCTGCTTTCCATTCAGCGCGGCGCGCTCCAGCGCGCCGGCCACGCGCGAGTCGGACGCAGCGCGGTACACGGTCTGCTTGATGGCCAACACGCGAGGATCATCGGCGGCTTCGGACAGGAAGCGCACCACCGGGTCGAACTCCTGGTAGGGGTGCTGCAGGAGCACGTCGCCCTGCCGGATCACGGCGAAGATGGACTCGGCCTCGGGCAGCTCCGGTACGGGCTGGGGCGGCTGGGGACGGAAGCGCAGCGAGTCGAAGCCCGGCAGGTCGGCCAGCGCGAACAGGGACCGGAGGGCCAGGGGGCAGGATGACCGGAACAGGGCCCCGGACGGAGGCTCCAGCCAGGAGCACAGGAACTCCACCAGCGCTGTGGGCGCAGCCTGCTCCAGCTCCAGGCGCACCACCCGGCCCTCGCCGCGATCGCGCAGCAGCTCCTGCATGGCCTGCAGAAAGCCCACGTCCAGCTCTTCGTCAACCGCCAGGTCCGCCCCGCGGGAGAGCCGAAACACCAGGCTGCCTTCGACACGGACGCCCTCCATGAGCGAGGGCAGCCAGGCGCGCACCACCTCCTCCAGCAGCGCCGCCCGCCAGCAGCCCTCGGGGGAGGGCAGCGGGACGAAGCGCGGCAGGGAGCGGGGGACCTGCACCAGGCAGTAGCGCAGCTCGGGCTCTCCCTGCTCGGGGTCGGGGGCCAGCTGCACCAGCAGGTTCACCGCCAGGTTGGACACCTTGGGTCGTGCCAGCCGGGTGAACATCTCGCCGGGGCCACAGTGGCGCTCCTGGGAGGGCACTGCCACGGGGGTGAGCAGGGGCAGGACCTCGCCCAGGACGCGCTCCTCCAGCTGGTGGCGGTCCTCTTCGGTCCAGGCGGTCGGGGGCACCAGGACGACGCCGTGCTCCTGCAGGGCCGGGACCAGGCTGCGAGCCCAGCAGGCCTCTTGGTCGGCCACCAGCTGCTGCATGCTCCGCTGGATGGCGCGCAGACGGCGCAGTGGCTTCTCGGGTGGGGGCCTGTCGTCGACAGGCAAGCAGTCGCGCTGGGCGCGATCCAGGCGCACCATGCAGAACTCGTCCAGGTTCGAGCCGGTGATGGCCAGGAAGCGGACCTGCTCCAGCAGCGGGTTGTCGGGATCGTGGCACTCGTCGAGCACCCGGCGGTTGAAGTCCAGCCAGGACAGCTCCCGGTCGAAGAGGTGCTTCTTGAGCTTGATGCCCATGTCGATCTCCTGGGATCAGGCCAGTTCCACCGGTACACCGAAGATGTCTTCGAACAGCGCTGCCTTGTCCGGCAAGGCCGCGCGCTCGTAGTACAGGTCCACCTGGGGTCGCACCCTGAGACGCACGCGCTTGGCGCCCGGAAGCACCAGCACGCTGTCGAGCTCGGACTGGGCGCGCCGGTCGAGCACGTCGGCCAGGCGAAGGATGGCGGTGAGCTTGAGCACCAGCAGGCGCTCGACGCGGCTCAGGGCGGCGAAGCCGGGATCGGAGTGATCGGGCACGCCCATCCGGTGGTGTCGGACGATGCTCGCCACCAGGGCGTGCTCGCGGTGCCCCAGCCCGAAGACCTCCGACGCGCTCACCAGGTACTCGCCGTGGCGGTCGTGGTCCAGGTGGTGGATGAAGGTGCCGATGTCGTGCAGCAGCGCAGCGGTTTCAAGCAGCAGGCGCTCACGGCGCTCCAGACCGTGCAGATCCCTGAGCTGGTCGAACAGCTGCAGCGCCAGCCGCGCCACCTGGCTGGCGTGCTGCTCGTCGAAGTGGAACCGCCGCCCCAGGTTCAAGGCCGACGTCCGCACCAGCTGGCCCAGCTCACCGGTGCGATGCCCACCCAGCTCGGCTGCCAGCTCGCGCAGGATGCCGGTGCGGATGCTGGACATGGGGACCACCAGCTGCTCGGCCTCGGTGCGCCGCAGCAGGTAGTCGTAGACCAGCAGGGCGGGCACGAAGGCCTCGGCCTTGGGCCAGGGCATGCCCAGCTCCCGAGAGAGCTCCTCGGGGGGCGAGCTGCGGATGCGCTTGACGAAGGCGGCGAAGTCCGCAGCCGCCAGCACGCCGTGCCCTTGCGGATGATCGGGCTGCTGGCGGTGGAGCACGAAGCGCACCTCGCCGCCCACCGCCACGAAGAGATCCACCCGATCCAGGGGCAGACCGGCCGCCACCCGGCGCACCGCCTGGCGCACATGCCGGCGGCGGAGGCGCAGCACCGCGTCGTGGGGGCCCTGGTGATCGGGCACGATCTCCTGCAGCCGCACCGATCCCAGGGGCAGGGTCTGCGAGGCGACGATCTCGCCGCGTTCCAGCAGGGTGATCTCGGTGCTGCCACCCCCGACCTCCACGATGAGCGCGTTGCTCCCCTGCAGATCGAAGTGGGCAGCCAGCTCGTCCCGCACGCCGAGGAACAGCAGCCGCTTCTCGAAGGCCGGGCCGATGACCTCGACGTCCAGCCCGTGGCGCAGGTGGAGCTGGTCCAGCAGCAGATCCCGGTTGCTGGCCTCGCGCAGGGCCGAGGTGGCGATGGCCCGCACCCGCTCCACCCCGTAGCCGTCGATCACGCGCCGGTAGTCCCTGAGCACCGCCAGGAGTCGCGCCAGGGTCTTGCGGCGCACCCGACCGCGGCGGAACACGTCGCGGCCCAGATCCAGCGGCTGCTCCAGCTGCTCGAGCTCGTGCACCGTGCCATCAGCCTCGATCTCGGCCACCACGAGCCGGATGGCGCTGGAGCCGATGTCGATGACCGCTACCAGCTGGTTGGGGGGAGCGTCGGGCATGCGAACCTCGAGGAGCGGATGGCCCACAGGGCCGCCCTTCATCTATCCACTATCGAGAACGGGAGCGCACCCGAGCTGTCATGAGCTGGGCTTTGTGATGCGTCTCACCGCGGGCGGAGCAGGTCCACCAGGCGCCAGCTGCCGTGGCTACCCAGCGCCCTGGACCAGCTGCCGCCCTGGCCCTCGAGCACCGCGATGTTGGCGGTCTTCATGATCAGCTGCTCGCCGCACAGCCAGCAGGCCAGCTGCTCCCAGGTGGGGTTGTGCCCCAGCATGAGCAGGCTGTCGAGATCCGGGGGTACGGCGTCGGCTGCGGTGATGATCCCGTCGAGATCACCGAAGTAGAGCATGGGAGACCAGACCAGGCACTGCAGCGCGGGCAACAGGGGCTCCATGCGCCCCCAGGTCTGCACGGTGCGGCAGGCGTCGGAGGAGAGCACCGCCCGCGGCGCCCAGTCGCGCTCTGCCAGCATGGCCGCCATGCGCGGAGCCGCTCGCCGGCCGCGGCCGTTCAGCGGGCGCTCGTGGTCGGTGGCGGCCTGGCTCTTCCAGGAGCTCTTGGCGTGGCGCATCAGCAGCAGGCGGCGTCGCACGGTGACTCCGGTGGTCAGTGGCTCGGGATGTTCAGCCCGTCGGCCTCGGCCAGCAACATGATGGCCGCGCCGTAGCCCAGCATCAAGTCGTCCACCTGCTCGATGCCCACGTAGTGCTCGTAGTCGCCCGGGTTGGTGCCGAAAGAGGTGCCCTCGAGGGAGAGCTTGCCATCGCTGCGCTCGTCGATGCGGTCCATGACCCCCACGGTGGCCTCGAAGGCGGAGCTCTGCCAGCGTTCACCCTCCAGCGCGCCGCTCTGCAGGCCGCGCAGGAAGCCGTAGGCCACCAGCGCCGAGGCCGAGGTCTCGGTGTAGTTGTCGGGATCATCGCCCTGGGGCTCGTTGAGCACCGTGTGCCACAGCCCGTCGTCCTCGTCCTGGGTGGCCAGCAGGGCCTCGGCGTGCTGCTGGAAGAGAGGCTGCAGGGTGTCCCAGGCCGAGGAGCCCGAGGGCACGCTCGCGAGCAGCTCGGCGGCGGACACCAGCACCCAGGAGTTCCCGCGAGCCCAGTAGACATCGCCTACGGGGATGTTGCGCTGGTCTGAGTCGTCCCAGGCGTGGCGATACAGCTGCGCGGTCTCGTCGCGACAGAGCTCTGAAAAGGCCTGGTATTGCTCCAGGTACAGGTCCCGGTAGGACGGCTCGCCGGTGGCGGCTGCCATGCGCGCCAGGTAGGCGCCGAACATGAACTGGCTGTCGATCCACACCTGGTCGGTCTCGTAGCCCCAGGGGTTGTCGTAGCCCCAGTGGGCGATGGCGCCGTTGGCGAGCCGTGGTGCCTGGTCCAGGTAGAGGTCGGCGGCCGCGGTGATGGCGCCGTAGTCGGCGTCGACGCCCTCGAGCTGCAGGCTGGCCGCCAGAATGGCAGGCGACATGGAGTCGGAGGAGTAGAAGACGTCGGGCTCGGCGCCCGTGTAGTCGGGCAGAGCCGAGTCCATCCAGGCCCGGTAGTAGTCCTGCCAGGAGGGGTCGCCGGTGGTGGCGTACAGGCGATGGACGCCGAAAGCCCACACGGCCTGGGTCCAGTCGAAGAACAGGGCCTCGCCGGGCCAGTTGCCCGTGCCCTGTGCCCCCAGCGCTTCGGCGAGATTCATGGTCTCCAGGTAGGTATCGCCGGTGACCTGCACATCGGGAGCGCAGCCCAGCAGCAGCAAGCTCGTAGACAGTCCGAACATGGCCCTCCCATAGCCGGGCGCCAGCAGAGCTGCCGCAGGCCCTGCCAGCGATCCAGACGAAGCGGGGTGGCCCCTGCGGCCACCCCTTTTCAGCGTCAGCGTCAGCGTCAGGGCAGGGGAGGCTCCTCGAGATCGATGCTCTCTTCGATGGCGCGCAGCTCCTCCATGTCACCCAGGATCACGGTCTCGGAGATGGGCGGCAGGGGCTCCTCTTCCACCTCGGGCGCCGACTCCTCCAGCTCCTCTTCGGGCTCGATCACCTCCAGCTCAGCCACAGTGTCGGCCAGCACAGGCACCTGCAGCACCTGGCCGATGGAGAGCCGGTCCAGCTCGCTCTGCTCGTTGTAGGCCTCCAGCACCCAGGTGGGGATGCCCATCTGGTCGCGGGCGATGCCCCAGGCGGTCTCACCGGTGCGCACCCGGTGCTCCGCCACCTCCACGAGACCGCCGCGGCTGGCCAGGTAGCGGTCGAGCCTGGCGCGGGTGAAGCCATCGCGCCGGGCCTGCAGGTCCAGGTCGCTCAGCTCGTCCGACGAGGGCAGCAGCAGGCTCTGCCCGGGGAAGAGCGGCTCGCTCACGTCGAGGCCGTTCAGCTCGGCCAGGATCTCCACGGAGCTGTCCGCCCAGTCGGCCAGCAACACCAGGCTCTCGCCGGCGCGCACCTGCACCCCCAGGCTGCGTGGGATGGCCAGCTCGGGAGCGGGGATCTCGACCCCGGCGGCCACCAGGCCGTCCTCCTCCACGCTGCCTTCCGGGGCGGAGGCGGGAGCGGCCACGATGTCCACCGGCTCCCAGCCGGAGTCCAGGGAGGGCAGGGCGCTCGCGGGCGCCGGCTCGGTCTCCATGATGGCCAGGGTGGTGGGATCCGGGCCGGTGCGAGCGTCGCTGTTGTCGCAGGCGAGGGCGGCGGGGATGAGAAGCAGCATCCATGAGCGGTGCATGATTTCCTCCTGTTGTACTTTCGAAGACCCATCAGCGGGCACACCCTCACGAAGCACAGCCCGTGCCAAGCCTATGGTATGGCGTGATATCAACGACTTGCATGGCGAACCCTGGGGCCGACCCCGGTGTCCGCCCCACCCTCCGCGCTACGATTCGTGTATCACCGGATGTCACGCTGACCGGCCGGGTTCGGTGACGCACCGGCGGTCATCCCCGGAGCCTGCAGCTGCGCGGGTAGACCGCTGGGATCAGCCGGAGTCTGGACCCTGCTCGTGCTGTTGGGGCTCGAGCGGCGGCGCCGATCCTGATCGCTTCCAGTCCACGCGCAGCAGGGTGCTGTCCAAGCCAAAGATGGACGTGAGCAGCCAGTCGGACACCACGCGCAGCCGGTTGTAGTAGCCCTCGATGAGCCTGGCGTGGACGATCAACCACATCAGCCGCGCCAGGTAGCCGTGGAAGCGCATGCCCAGCAGCTCCACCAGGGCCGAGCGCGCCCCCAGCGAGACCATCTGCGCCAGCTGCCGGTGCCGGTAGCTCTCGCGGGGTCCGCCCAGCAGGGAGGCCACCAGGTTGGCGGCCACCACCCGCGGCTGCTCGGTGGTGAGCTGGGCCGTGGGGGGCAGCTCACCGCCGTCGGCGCGGCGCAGGTCGGCGTTGTCCCCCATGGCGAAGACCCCCGGATGTCCGGGCAGCTCCAGCCCGGAGTCCACCCTGACGCGACCCTTGTCGTCCTTGTCCACCGGCAACGCGGCCACCACCGGGTTGGCGCGCACCCCGGGGGTCCACACCACCGTGCGGGTGTGGACGCGCTCCCGGCTGTTCAGCTCCACCCAGCCCGGGCCCACGGCTGTGACCGCGGTACCGGTGAGCAGCTCCACGCGCATGCTCTCCAGGGTGCGGATGGCTGCGCGCACCAGGCTGGGGTGCAGCTCGGGCAGCAGGGCGGAGTCCCGCTGCACCAGCAGCACGCGGATGCTGCGGGCGTGGATGGTCACGTACTCGCCAGGCAGGGAACGGCCGACGAAGTCACAGAGCTCGGCCGCGGCCTGCACCCCCGGGGCGCCAGCGCCCACCACCACGAAGGTGAGCCAAGGAGCCGGATCCTCCGCCATGTTGGCCGCGGTCTCGAAGCAGCGGATGAGGTGGTTGCGCAGCACGATGGCGTCGCGCAGGGTCTTGAGCTCGAGAACATGGGAGGCCTCGTCCGTCAGCTGGCTGCGATCGGGCACGCTGCCCAGGGCGAGCACGAGCCGGTCGTAGGACAGCTCCCCGCGGCTGCAGTGCACCACCTTGCGCTCCAGGTCCACCGAGCTGATCCGCGCCTGGATGAACTTGAAGTAGCGGTCACCCCGCAGGCGGCGGATGGGGATGGCGATGTGGCGCGTTTCGATGCGGCCGCTGGCCACCTCGTGCAGCATGGGCGCGAACAGGGTGTAGTTCTGATCGCTCACGACGGTGATGGACACCCCGGGTTCTCTCCTGAGGGCCTTCTCAAGTCGCAGCGCCGTGTGCACTCCAGCGAATCCTCCGCCCAGCACCAGGATCCGCGCCCGGGGTCCCTCGGTGCAGACCAGCTCGCCTCCGGGACCTCCCACCGGACGCAGCTTCGGCATCAGGCCGTAGCGCGCCATCATGAGCCACAGCCGGGGGGACAGCGCCCGCAGGAAGATGCCGCGGTAGGAGTGGGCCCCGGTGTACATGCCCCAGGTGACGGGATGCAGGCGGCGGGCAGGGTAGGGGGCGTTCTGCTCGGAGTGGAGTATGCGCACCTGGGCAGACAGGAAGCGCGGGGAGTCCTTGACGGCGCGGTGCATCGCGAAGAGCAGGCGGCCATAGCGGTTGTCCGCGGCCATGCGGCGGCACAGGGGCCTGTAGTGCCGGGTGAAGGCCCGCCTGGACACTCCATGCCACACCGCGGTGTGGGCGGCGACGCGGGCGGTCTCGAAGGCCGAGCCGATGCCGTCCTTGTAGTGGCGCGCCACCGCGGCGTCGCCCACCACGACCCAGCGCTGCCCGAAGGGACGCCGGGCGGGCCCCGCAGCGATGCGCGGCTGGCAGCGACAGGCCCGAACCAGGCCCGGAGGGAGGATCCGCCGGGTGATGTCCAGATCCAGAAATTCGTCCATGCCCATGGGCCTGCGGCCCCGGCCCAGCAGGCAGACGGTGACGTGCTCGCCCTTGGGGATCAAGGTGCCGAAGTCCAGCCGTGAGCCGGGCACCAGGACCACGTGCACCTGCGAGCCCAGCGCCTCAGAGATCTGCTCGGGATCGCCCGTGAGCTCCACCTGCATCATCTTGCGCGTGGGAGGTGGCGTATAGGGGGGGGGCAGCTGGCGCGTGAGCCTGGCGTTCACGCCGGTGGCCAGCACCAGCAGGTCGCAGCTGCTCTGCTGCCCCCCCTTGACCAACACCGGCCGCTCGCCGTCCAGGTGCACCTGGTCCACAGCGCCCGGCTCGAGCTGTGCCCCGCGCTCGATGGCGCGCTCCAGCAGGAAGGCGTCCAGGCTGGCCTGGGCAGCCACGGCGTTCCGGTCCGGGCCACCACCCCGATACACCGCCAGGATGGGCTCCAGGGGGTGGGGCTGCTTGACCTCCAGGCTGCCGTGCTCGGTGTGCAGCTGGTACGAGCCGATGCGGCCCATGATCACACCCGGGGGTGGCGCCAGGTTCAGCCGCGCCAGGTTGTGCACGAAGGCCGCCGAGAGGATCCCGGCGCACATGTTGCAGCCCTTGGCGCCCGCCGCGGTGAAGGAGCGCGGCTCGTGGATGGTGACGCCCAGCTGCAGCCCGGCGCGGCGGGCCTGCTCCAGCAGGTGCAGCGCGAAGAGCGAGCCGGCTGGGCCCCCACCCACCACCACCACCTGGCTGTTCTGGTCCAGTCGCTGCAACTCACTCCCGGTGCTGGACCCAGCCCGCGTCAACAGCGACCGGGAAGATCCTTCCGACCGAGAATACCAGCGAATGGCGATTCCGGGCCGCGCCCGCCGGCCGGCGGGTGAATGAAAATGTAGCAGAGTTCACGGAATGCCGGAACTCGGCCCTCAACTGAGGGAGACGGTGGGGACTACTCGCAGCCGTAGCAGTCGCGGCAGGCCCAGTCGTCGCAGGGGTAGGGCGTGTAGTCGTCGCAGTCGTAGACGCTGTTGCTGGTGAAGGTGTTGGTGTCGAACTCATCCACCACCGAGTCCCAGCAGTAGAAGCCGCCCCCGCCCCACTCGGCGTAGTTGGTGACGAAGCTGTTGGCGCTCAGCTCCACGGTGGACTCGCGAGCCCAGATGCCGCCACCGGACTCGGAGGCACCATCGGTGAAGGTGGAGCTGCTGACGACACCATCGTTGATGTACAGCTGGAGCCCGGCGCCCTGGGGTGCGGAGTTGTTCGAAGACACTAGCTCCGTGAAGTCCACCTCGGAGAACCACACGGACGCCCCGCCGCCACCGCGCGTGGCCAGGAGGTTGGTGAGGCTCACGCCGCTGACGGCTCCGCTGGAGGCCTCCAGGTACAGACCTCCGCCGTAGTCGGCGGTGTTGTCGGAGAAGCTGCAGTCGCTGATCGCGAGGTCGGCCTCGAAGAGGAAGGCCCCTCCGCCGAACTCGGCGGCGTTGCCCGAGAGGACCAGGTCGTCGAGGGTGCAGCCGCCGGTGCAGCTCAGGCCGCCTCCTGCTTGGCCTTGACCCCCCGTGATGCTGAACCCCGAGATGGTGGAATCTTCGCCCAGGGTGCCCAGCGTGAGCACGGTGCCGCTCCCGTCACCCTGCAATTCAGTGCCAGCGGAGCCCGCCTCACCCACCAGGGAGAGGGCCTTGCCGGTGGCGTCGATGTTGCCCGAGTAGCTGCCTGCGGCCACGTTGATGGTGCTACCGGTGCAGACCGCGGCCACCGCGGCTGCCGGGCTGTCGTAGTCGCTGGGCACGTAGACGGTGCGGTCGGGGGTCATGTCGGGGTCGCCGTCGTCGCAGTCCCGGCCGCCGGTGCAGGCCACATCCACGTAGCTGTCTCCGTCGGCGTCGGTGCTGCCGTCGTCGGGGTCTCCCGAGCAGTCGTGGTCCACGCCATCGCCGCAGGTCTCGGTGGCGCCAGGGTTGATGGACGCGTCGTTGTCGTCGCAGTCGTCGCCGCCGAACCACTGGGCGTCGTAGCCGTCGTCGTCGCCGTCGATATCGTCTGAGCCGTCGCAGTCCTGGTCCGCGCCGTCGTAGGGCACCTCGGTGGCGCCCGGGAACACGTCGGGGTCGTCGTCGTCACAGTCCCCTTCACCCACGGAGTAGCCGTCGCCGTCGGCGTCCGTTGGATCGGAGGGCGTGTCGTCGCTGTCGCTGGTGTCGGTGCCCGCCGGCGGGCAGCCCAGCAGCAACAGGGGCAGCATCAGCAGCTGGCGTCGCATCAGCTCACCCCTTGGTCCCGGGTCTCGCGCCTGCGGCGCAGGATGGTGAGGGGCAGCAGCAGGAAGGCGAGGGGAGAGGCGGACAGGGCGCCCCCGCCGCAGCCGCAGACACCACCCAGGGGGATGGCGTCAGGGGGCTGTTCCTGCTCAGGCCCGCGGTCACCGGTGTCCACCACCGGCGGATCGCCGGTGTCCACCGGCGATCCACCTTCGTAGACCGCGATCTCGGACTCCACCGGCTGCAGGTCGCGACCTGTGACGGTGAGGCTCAGCTCGAGATCAGCGCTGGTGTCGATGTCGAAGCTGGCCACGCCGTCGCTGTCCGTGTACTCCCAGGCGTAGCTGCCCTCTTCGGACATGATGCAGACCAGGGCCCCCTGTCGGGGCTCGCCCTGCTGGGTGATCAGCACGGAGAAGCTGGTGGAGCCGCGCGGCACCACCGGTGGCGCGCTCAGCTCCACCGCCTGTGGCAGGTCGGTCCAGAGGTTCAGCTCGGGATCGCCGTAGGCGGTGCCCGCCAGGTACTGGGAGGTGGAGTGGAACTCGTCGTAGTAGCGCAGCCGCGCCGCCTCGACCGCCTCTCCGAAGGTGATGATGTCGGTGTCATCGTTGTCTTCGAAGACATAGCCGAAGAAGCCCCGTCGCATGGCCGAGCGCCAGTGGGCGCAGTAGGAGCAGGACGCCGCCTGGCCCACATAGGCGGTGGCGCCCACGGGGTGGCTGGGGGAGCCCGCCTGCAGCCAGCGCTCGCCGTAGCAGTCGTAGCCTGCGTAGCCCAGGGTCTGGCAGGTGAAGCCCACCACGATGGGCAGCATGGGGCCGTTGTCCAGGCCGGCGGGATCCACCCCGTAGCCCGGCCAGTCGCAGTTTCCGCCCACCACGCCGTGGTGCACTGCCCAGCCGAGGCCCGCGTTGAGCAGGTTCTGGAACTCGTAGTAGACATTGGGCGTGGTGGAGTAGGACATGATGCGCACGTCGTCCCAGCCCTTGCACTGCATGAGCCCGGCTTCCCAGTAGGCGTCGCCGAAGTAGGAACAGATGTCGTCGTCGTCGTGATCTTCGTAGATCAGCAGGGCGCTCGAGCGATAGAAGTACTCGTCCTCGAGCGCCGGGGTGCGCTCGTACTGCAGCGTCTTGGCCACCATGGTCTCCGCCTGGCTGCGGTCGGCGGCGGGGAAGCGCCCGGGGATGATCTCCACGAAGAGATCGTCGTCCAGGTTTCCGTAGGAGGTGTCGGTGTTGTACCCGCCTTCGCTGGCCATGGGGATGGTGTTGAGATCGGAGACGATCAGCACGTACTCGGGAGCCGGATCCCAGGTCTCGGCGGCCTCCTGGATGTAGCTGATGATCTCGTAGGTGGAGTAGCCGGTGTCGCGCGTGGTGACGATCCGGGCCAGCATGCCCTTCTGGGTCTTCCAGTCGGCCAGCGGCTGCAGCTCGTCCTCGTAGCTGTCGGGGGTGATGATGAGGTAGCGCGCGCCATCGGCCAGGGCGGAGCCAGGCAGGAGGGCGGCCAGGGCCAGCAACAGGGTGGGGCGATGCTTCATGGGGCCTCCGCGCTACAGGCTACCATCGCTCGCGACAGGCGGTGGGATGGGGTTCAGGGGGCGTCGGTGCATCCGGTGCACTCGTCGCAGTAGACATCGTCGGGATCGTTGTCGTGCACATCGGCGGTGACAGACATGTCGGCCTTGCGGCAGGCCACACCGCCGCCGGCGTCCACGGCGGTGTTGCTGCTGATGTCGGTGGCCGCCGCGATGAGCTGCGAGCCGTAGGCGCGGATGCCACCCCCCAGGGCTCCTGCGCTGTTGCCGGTGATGGAGCCGGCGGACAGCTCCACCGTGGAGTCGGTGCCCACGTAGAGGCCTCCGCCGTTGCTCTCGGCCAGGTTGGCGCTGATGGTGCCGTCGATGAGGACCAGCTCTGAGTCATACAGCGAGAAGCCACCCCCGGTGACGCTGGTGTTGGTGCTCACCTGCACCGACTCCAGCTGCACATCCTCGGCGTGGCGGAGCCGGACGCCCCCACCGTAGCGGCCGGCCTGGTTGTCGGAGACCTGGGAATCAGACAGCAGCAGGCTGGCGTTGTTGACGTACAGGCCGCCGCCGTCGTCCGCAGCGTTGCCGGTGATGATCACGTCCACCAGGCTGGCGGTGGAGGCGTCGACGAAGACGCCGCCCCCGCAGGCGTCCAGGGCGCCGTCGTTGTCGGGATCGAACAGGGTGCCGGCCCCGCCGGTGAGGGTGAAGCCCTGCACCGTGGAGCTGTCTCCGTACTGGAACACCAGCGCGGAGCCGGAGCCACCACCGTCGATGATGGTCTCCTCTGCCCCCGCCAGGCCCACGAGGCTGAGCTCTCCGGCGTCGAGCACGAGGTTCTCGGTGTAGCTGCCCGAGAGCACGCAGACGACGTCACCGCTGGCGGCCGCGTCCACGGCTTCCTGGATGGTCTCGGTGTCGCCGCCGCCGGACCAGTCCACCACGATGGTGTCCTCGTCCACGGCTGCGTCGCAGTCATTGTCCAGACCATCGCAGCCGTCGAAGGCGTCGGGGTTGACGTCGGGATCGGCGTCGTCGCAGTCGGTGCCGTCGGTGCACAGCAGGTCCATGTGGCCGTCGCCGTCGGCGTCGAGGGTGCCGTCGTCGGGATCGTCGCTGCAGTCCTGGTCCACCTCGTCGCCGCAGATCTCCTCGGCGCGTGGAAAGACCGTCTCATCCGAGTCGTCGCAGTCACCCTGGTTGGGGGTGTAGCCGTCGCCATCGGCGTCGATGTCGGCTTGTTCGCACTCGGGACAGTCGGGGCAGCAGCCAGCGTTCAGCAGGGTGGTGAGCAGCGCGAATGCGATGAGCCGCATGGATCCTCTCCGTTGGGGTGGCGGGTAGTCCTGGAGGTGCTGGTGGGGTCTGTCCGGGGGTTCAGGCGCGACGCCTCCGATGGAGGAGGGCCAGCATGCCCGCCAGCGCCCAGGCCAGGCTGCTGAGGGGCGTGGCGTTGCGACAGCCCTGGCATTCCTCGTTCTTGTCGGACTCTTCGGTGCCCGCTCCCGTGTCGAATTCTTCGCAGTCCTCGTCGATGGCGCCATCGCAGTCGTTGTCCAGGCGGTCGCAGAACTCGTAGGCTTCGGGGTGGATCCAGCCGCTGGAGTCGTCGCAGTCGCCGTCGTCCTCGGTGAACCCGTCACCGTCTAGATCGCCCGCGTCGTCTTCGTCCACGCGCCCGTCGCAGTCGTCGTCCACGCCGTTGGCGGGATCCTCGTCGGCGCCGGGGTAGGCGCCCACGTCGTCGTCATCGCAGTCACCTGCTTCTTCGGTCCAGCCGTCGCCGTCGTCGTCGAAGCTGTCCCCGCCCTCGTCCACGGTGCCGTCGCAGGCGTCGTCCACGCCATCGTAGGGGTCCTCGTCGGCGCCCGGCCAGGTGTCGGGATCGCCGTCGTCGCAGTCGCCGTCGGCCTCGCTGTAGCCGTCCTCGTCGTCGTCGTACAGGTTGGTGCCCTCGTCGGCCAGGCCGTCGCAGTCGTTGTCGTCGCCGTCGGCCACCTCTTCGGCCTCGGGGTGGATGTCGTCTCGTTCGTCGTCGCAGTCGCCTTCGCAGGTGGTCCAGCCGTCTTCGTCCTGGTCGGCGCAGGGATCCACGTAGAGCGAGGCGGTGCAGCCGTCGTTCAGGCCGCGGGGATCGCTGACCACCAGCTGCAGCAGGTGATCGCCGCTCTCTGCGGGCTGCCAGTCGAAGACGATCTCTCCCGAGGTCTCGGGTTGCTCCTCGTAGAGCGAGCCCTCCAGGTCGCTCTCGATCCAGACTTGCAGCTCGCTGGCCACGGACTCGGCGTCGCCCACCAGGGCCTGGACCGTGAAGGACTGGCCGATCTCGATGGAATCGCCGGCCACGGGCGAGACGAACTCGCACCAGGGCGCGCTGTTGTCGCTGGCCACGATGCTCACCTGGGCGCTGGTCACCTGGTCCAGGCTGTCGGTGGCGCTGATGGACAGCAGGTGGTCCGCGTCGGACAGGTCCAGCAACAGGCCCACGTTGCCCAGCTCGCAGCCGTCCAGGGTCATGCCCGAGGTCCAGATCAGGCCGTCCACGCTGCTCTGCACGTCGATGCGCAGATCCTCCAGCTCGTCCTCGTCGTTCACCTGGGCGCAGAGCTCCACGGGCTCGCCCGGGATGAAGCTGGCGCCGTCCAGGGGCGCCAGGATCTCCACCTCGGGCGCACGGTCGATGGAGCTGATGCTGGCGTCGGAGCAGGCCATGGCCAAGGCCGCCAGGAGGGAGGGGAGAGCGAGCTTTGCCGGCATGGCGCCTGTCCTGTTCAAGGCGTTGGAGCGAAGGGGGCTCGGGAATTCTACTCCATCCCGAGCTTGCTCGCGTCGTCTTCGCCCGGAATGCGGAACACGCTGATCTCCCCCTCGCCCACGCACTGGCTGGCGATGGGCTTCCCCAGCAGGCGCGTCAGGAAGGCCTTGCGCGTCCCCCTGGCCTGGCAGGTCCTTGCGGGCGTCTTGCTGCGGATGCCCTCGCTGGGCCTGTGCTTCTGACGAGGTCGGGCTTCTTCCTGAGCCACCACGTGGCTGAAGCCCAGCTCGCGCAGGGCAGCCAGATCGCCTGGCTGCGGATGCTCGTCCCCGGAGACCGGCCAGGCGCCGCGAGAGATGCGGCTGAAGAAGTCGTAGGTCGGATTGGCCTGCTGGATCTCTCGCATGCCGGCAGGCGCCAGGGTGGTGGGCGTCTGCAAGCAGCACAGGGGCCGTGCGTGGGCCATCTGGGCCAGCAGCGCTGGATAGGCGGCCTGGCCCTGGGCGGGCAGCAGGGCGAACAGGGCGCCGGCGGGCTCCTCTTCCAGCTGTCGGTAAACCTGCGGGGCAGGGGGCAGGTCGGCGACGGGCAGCGGAAACATGCGATGGACCTGAAGAATAGCCAGGATCAACGCGGTGGCGCCCAAGGCCAGGCCTGCCGCTCGTCGCTGCCGGCAGGCCCGCAGCTGCGCAAAGACCCGACTCAAGCTGATGGCACCCAGGACGGCCAGGCAGAGGTTCCCCAGGAAAAGGAAGCGGTAGGGCCAGTGAAAACGCAAGAACGAGGGCACGATCCAGGCCAGCAGCTGGTAGGGGGAGGGGATCTCGCTGCCCGCGGGTGTCTGCAGCAGGTAGGGCCCCAGGGCCAGCA
The DNA here is from genome assembly GCA_964497805.1 of uncultured Kofleriaceae bacterium. Taxonomy (GTDB): domain Bacteria; phylum Myxococcota_A; class Polyangia; family CAZCFB01; genus CAZCFB01. The sequence goes on along the minus strand of CAZCFB010000038.1, from coordinate 6,810 downwards.
GGTGCATCAGCACGGCGCCCAGCAGCCAGGGCAGCGCCCGTCGGAAGCTGGCTCGACCGAGTATTGCGGGCAGCGCCAGCAGGGGCAGCAGCAAGGCGCTGGCCGGGGGCTGGCCCAGGGGTCGCAGGGCGAAGAGCTTGTTGTGGGGAATGCGCGCCGGGAAGCCCGAGGAGCGCCCTATCCACTCCTGCAGCTCCAGCCGGCTCTGGGGGGTGTCGGGACGCAGCAGCTGGGGCAGCAGCTGGTCCGAGCCGAGGGCGCCCGCCCCATAGACCAGCAGGGGAACGGTGATCAGGGCCGCCAGGCCGGCCAGCAGGGCCGTCCTGGCCAGCAGGGCCCGTCGATCCGGCGCGTCGCCAGCGGCCCTTGACGGCGCCGCCAACAAGAAGCCCAGCCCCAGCGCCGGCAGCAGAAAGGCGCTGAGCAGGGCCGTAGCCATATAGCTGAAGACCGAGAGTACGCCGGCCAGCGCCGCCAGGGCCAGATCGCGGCGGCGCCCCTGGACGTACCACCTGCCGAGAAAGAGCAGGACCAGGGCCACGAAGCAGAAGCAGAGCTCCTCGGGCCGTCCCTCCAGCGCCTCGCGTAGCACCAGCGGGCAGGTCATGTAGAGCATGCCCGCCAGCGTGGCGGCCAGCCTGTCGCCCGTCACGGCCAGGGCCAGCCAGCAGACGCAGAGCCCGCAGCAGGCCAGCAGCAGGGTGATGATGGCGTTGGAGGCCAGGACTGGCCCTGCCAGGGCGACCAGGGGCGTGCCCAGCAGCAGGTCCAGGTGCCCGCCCATGATGGTGGTGAGGTCCAGCTGGGCGGGGAAGCTGAGCATGTCGGTGGTGAAGGCGGGCTGCTCGGGATTGCGCAGGCCAGCCTCGACCCAGGCGTACTGCCACAGGTGCAGCACCAGGTCTTCGTCCGGTGTGGCCTGGTTGGAGAACAGCGCCGTGCTGCTGCGTCCGAGCAGCTGGCTGCAGGTCAACGCCGTCAAGGCCAGGATGGCCAGGATGGGCAGGAAGCGCATCCAGGCAGGGACGTCCTGGGTGTCCTTTTGGTCCTTCTGGGTGTCAGACACTAGTGGCTTCTGGGTGTCAGACACTAGGAATTGATATTTTCCCACGCCTCGTCCCAGCGCTCCATCCATGCTGCGACGAGCTCGTCGACCTTTCCGCGCCGCAGGGTCCCCAGCACCTGGCCCACGTGGGAGCCGGACATGCCGAACAGCGCTCCGATTTGCGCTTGGGTGAGGGTGCTCTCCGCGGCCAGGGCCCAGATGGCGAAGCGCCGCGCCGGGTTGCCGCGTCGACCGGGAATGCCCGCTTCGATGGCCTCGCGAGCGGTGCCAGTCAGCTCGCAGACGCAGGCCAGGATGTCTTCTGCCGTTGGGGAGCGGAACGGCTTGACGGGCTTGCTCGTCACGTCCGTGCCGCTGGCTTGCCCGACCCGCGGAACCTCGGCCGACGCCCAGAACGAGGCCAGGTCCAGCTGTCGCTGCGCGGGCCAGCGGTCCTCGCTGCGCACGATCCTGAGGAGCATGGCAGTGAGCACATCAGGGCCACCGACGGCGCGGAGCAGGTCGGCCGTATGCAGCCAAGAAGGTGGCATGTCGAGGCCAATATAGGCACGATGGCTGGTCCAGCACTCGTCGTCGGGGCGTTTGACCAGCCGCGCCGCCACGGGGTTGAGGTGAATATAGGCCAGCAGCTCGACCAGGTAGCGCTCGTCTTCCACCAGCTTGCTCTGAAAGCGCCCGCGAAAGACGGGGCCGTCCCAGTCGGGATGACGAGCGTTGAGCTTCTTGGTGTACTGGCCGTTCAGAAAGGCCATTCCCCGGGACAGCAGGCCCCGCGACGAGCGCAAGAGCAGGTGGTAGTGGTTGGGCATCAAGGAGTAGGCGTGGGGCTCGATCCCGTAGCGCCTCGATGCGGTCTCCAACAGGTCGAGGAAGCAGAAGCAGTCTTCGTCGTCCCCGAAGATGGGGGCACGGCGTGCGCCGCGCAGGAAGACGTGGTGCCAGCTGCCAGGAGTGTCGATTCGTAGGGGGCGTGCCATGCGCCAGTAATATATTATTACCTAGTGCCTGACACCCCTTCTTGACAGGCTTTTCTGTCAGGCCCGGCGGCGCGCCAGGGGAAGCAGCAGGCCCAGCAGCGCCAGCCAGAGGCCGCCGGCTGCGCCGCGGGTGGCCGAGCAGGCCAGGCCGCCGCCGCCGGAGACCACGCCGGTCTTGACGCTGGGCTCGCCGCTGTCTTCGGGATCGGACGCGGGGAAGTCGTCGGTGCCGTCGAGCGGATCCGTGCCGGCGTCGATCTCGTCGCCGTCGCCCACGCCGCCCTCGTCCGTGTCTTCGACCAGCGGGTCGGTGCCGTGCTGGTGCGCCTCGTCCCCGTCACTCAGGCCGTCGCCGTCGCTGTCGTCGTTCAGGGGATCGGTGCCCCAGTCACCCTCTTCGCCGTCGAGCAGGCCGTCGTCGTCCGTGTCCTCGTCCATGGGCTCGGTGCCGTAGCTGTTGACCTCTTCGCCATCCAGCAGGCCGTCGCCGTCGCTGTCCGGGTCGTTGGGATCGGTGCCCCACAGGTCTTCTTCCGAGTCGGTCAGGCCGTCCTTGTCGCTGTCGGTGGTGACGATGTCGTCGCTGCCGTCGAGCGGGTCGGTGCCGTCGGTCAACACCTCCACGCCGTCGTTCACGCCGCCGTCGTCCGTGTCCTCGTCGGTGGGACTGGTGCCGTGCTTCAGGACCTCCTCGCCGTCCAGCAGGCCGTCGTCGTCCGTGTCCTCGTCGGTGGGCTCGGTGCCGTGCTTCAGGAGCTCTTCGCCGTCCAGCAGGCCGTCGTCGTCGCTGTCATCGTCCATGGGATCGGTGTGGTGCTTGTCCACCTCGTCGCCGTCGTCCAGGCCGTCGTCGTCGCTGTCCGGGTCGAGGGGGTCGGTGCCGTGGGTGTTGACCTCGTCGCCGTCGGACAGGCCATCGTCGTCGCTGTCTTGGTCGGTCGGATCCGCGCCGTACTTGGCCTCGTCGGCGTCGGGCAGCATGTCGTCGTCGCTGTCGGTGTCGCAGTCGTCGGTGCCCAGCTTGGATTCCTCGGCCAGCGTCAGGCCGTCTCCGTCCTCGTCGTCGTCATCCGAGTCGCCCACGCCGTCGCAGTCGCTGTCCACGCCGTCGCCGCAGGTGTCGAGGGCGCCCGGGTTGACGGCGCTGTCGTCGTCGTCGCAGTCGCTCTCCGAGCCTCCCGAAGGGGTGACGTAGCCGCTGGGCTGGGTGCAGGCCTGCGTGGTGTTGGTGGCGTCACCGTATCCGTCACCGTCGGCGTCGGCCCACCAGGTGGCGGCGTCGACGGCCTCGTCCTCGTCGACGGTCTCGTCGCAGTCGTTGTCCACGCCGTCGCAGTACTCGGAGGCGCCCGGATAGGCGGTGGCGTCGGTGTCGTCGCAGTCGGCGTCGTTGGCCACGAAGCCGCTGGGCAGCGAGCAGTCCAGGGTGGTGCTGTTGGCGTCGCCGAAGCCGTCGCCGTCGTAGTCCAGGTAGTAGGTGTTGGCGTCGACCGAGCTGGCGCCATCGGTGGTGCCGTCGCAGTCGTTGTCCGCGCCATCGCAGAACTCGGTGGCGTCCGGGTTGATGCTGGCGTCGCCGTCGTCGCAGTCGGCGTTGTCGCTCACGAAGCCGCTGGGCTGGTCGCAGGAGGTCGTGGAGACGTAGATGGTGCCGAAGCCGTCGGCATCGGTGTCCGCGAACCAGGTCGGGGCGTCGGAGGCGTCGTCTTCATCCGTCACTCCGTCGCAGTCGTTGTCGATGTCGTCGCAGAGCTCCTCGTGGCCCGGGTTGGCGAAATACTCGCGGTCGTCACAGTCGGTGTCGTCCTCGACGTAGCCCGAGGGCGGGCTGCAGCTCTCGGAGGAGGGCATGGCGGCGTTGCCGTAGCCGTCGCCGTCGAGATCCTCGTACCAGGCCTGGGGGCCACCCATGCTGGCGTCGCCGTCGTCGCAGTCGTGTCCGCCGCACTCGCTCCGCAGCTCGCCGTCTTCGTCCTCGTCGCACCAGTGGCAGCTGTCGTAGTTGGCCTGGTAGGTGGAGGTGGCCCCGATCTCGTCCTCGTCCAGGATCACCAGGAAACCGAAGATGACGGTCTCGCCGGCCTCGATGGTGTCCGTGCTCCAGCGCCATTCCAGGGTGTCGTCGTCCACGTCGCCCTCGAGATCCTCCAGCGTGACGTCGATGGACGCGTTCAGGGTGGCATGGCCGATCTCCTCGCTGTCGGGATCGCAGATGCCGTAGGCCATGGTGACCCCCGAGGTGGGGGCCGTGGAGAGGGCGATGTCGTTGTAGCCGTCGCCGTCCAGATCCTCGCTGTCGTTGGTGGTCTCGAGGTCCTTGTAGTCGGAGTAGTCCGGATCGGGGTTGACGGAGTGCTTGATGCGGAAATCGGTCACGTCGTCGCTGCCCGTGTTGGTGAGCTCGAACTCCACGTAGATGGTGCTGCGCGCTATGGACCAGGTCTCGCGCTTGGCGATCTCCAGGGGGCCGGCCTCCCAGACGTAGGCGGAGGCGGCCTTGGCGGCCGTGGTGACGTCTGCCTCGCGGGTGACGGTGAGGTCTTCGCCGTAGTAGGCCGAGGCGAAGTAGGTGTAGGTCGTGGATGGATCGTCGAACTCCAGCGACACCAGCTGCCAGGGGGTGGCGGCGTAGGTCCACTCCTGCCAGCCGCCCTTGCCTTCGAAGTCGGTCTGCAGGCCGGCGCCGTAGGTGCTGCTGGCCCAGGTGCCGTTGTCGTCGTAGTGGATGCGCAGGCTGTCGCCGCTGACGAGTTGGGCGCCCTGGGCTGCACCGCCGATGACAAGCGTGCCGATGGCCAGCGCGCCGAGGGCGAGGGAGCTGCGGAGGAACTTGCTGAGATGGGGCATGGGTCGCTCTTGTCTGCTTTGAATCTGGGACACTGCTTTGAATCTGGGGCGCTGCTTTGAATCCGGAGCACCGTGCGCCATGAGGCGCCTACTGCTCGAGGATGACGAACTCGACGCGTCGGTTCTTGGCCTTGTTGGCCGAGGAGTCGTTGGATACCACCGGCTTGCTCTCGCCGTAGCCCCTGGCGGTCAGGCGCTTTTCATCCACGCCCTCGTGGACAAGTCGCTTCGACACGGCCTCAGCTCGTGCCTGCGAGAGCCTCAGGTTGTAGGCGTCGTTGCCGTCGGAGTCGGTGTGGCCGGCCACCTCGATGCGCTTGATGTCGCCGTTGGCCTGCAGCACGTCGGCGATCTCCTTCACCAGCGAGAAGGAGACCCTCTTGATCGTGGCCTTGGCCGTGGCGAAGTAGATCACGTCGTTGATCTCGATCTTCTCCTTGGTCACCACCACTCGCGCCGGGCAGCCGTCGGAGCGATCGGGATCCGCGCGTGGATCGCAGGGCTCGTCAGGGCACTTGTCGCGCATGTCGGGCACGCGGTCGCCGTCACGGTCGGGGCAGCCCCCTGCGCTCTTGGGACCAGCTTCCTGAGGGCACTTGTCCAGGCGGTTGGCCAGGCCGTCGCTGTCGTCGTCCGGGCAACCAGCGGTCTCGACGGGGCCGGGTTTCTTGGGGCAGGAATCGTCGGTGTCCAGGATGCCGTCCTCGTCGTTGTCGGGATCGGGGCAGCCGTTCTTGTCCTGGAACTTGTCGATGTCTTCGGCTTCGTCGGGGCACTGGTCGTCGCTGTCGGCGATGCCGTCGCCGTCGTTGTCGGCGTCGGGGCAGCCGTCGGCGTCCTCGAAGCCGTCCTTGTCCTCGGGCTCGTCGGGGCAGCGGTCGGTGTCGTCTGCGATGCCGTCCAGGTCGCGGTCCGGGGGCCCGCTGGGCGCTCGGTAGGTCAGGCCCGCCAGCAGGCGCACGTCGGGCGCGCCTATGCCGGCCACCAGGCCCGTACCCAGGCCGGCGACCGCCAGCAGGCCGGAGTCGTGGCGCCAGCTGCCGTAGAGGTGTCCCTCCATCGGGTTCTTGTTCCACTGCACGCCGTCGGTCATGGTCATGGCCGTGGTCAGCTCGGCGCCGGCGCCCCAGACCTCGCTGATGCGGTAATCGAGTCCGGCGCCTGCCAGCAGGGCGCTGCCCTGCTGCAAGTCCTCGATGGGCGTGCTCTTGGCCAGACTCAGGCCCAGGTTGGCCCGCCAGCCCAGCTTTCCTGCGCGTCCGCCCAGGGCGGCCACCACCTCGGCGGCCATGCCGCCACCTACATAGGCGCTGCCCGAGCCGGTGGGCAGGCGCAGGCGCGGCTCCAGGCCCAGGCCCATGGCGCCGTCCTTCAGATCGAGCACCGGAAAGAGGACGCCCAGCTCGATGTCGCCCATGGCGGCGCCACCCTGACCGTCCACCACCACCGAGGGGTAGATGGGGATCTCGAGGTCGGCGCGCAGCACGTCGGCCAGGTGGTAGCCACCGGCCAGCCGCGTGGAAAACTGCCCGGAGACGATATCTTCTTGCGTACCGTCGTCGTAGCGCAGCACCAGCGGGTCGTTGGCGTAGACCAGGCCCAGGCCGGCGTAGAAGGCGCCGATGTCGCCGATGTGGGGGTCCGTCAGCTGCAGGGCGCCCTGGCCGTCCCAGGCGCTACCCGAGAAGCTGAAGGTCTCGGCGGTTTGGGCGAGCGCGGGGTTGCTGGATGCCAGCAGGCCCCCGAGCGCGATCAGCTTGAACAGATTCAGCATGCTCTTCTCCGTCTGACAGGTGAATGCTATCCCGTTTTGTCAAGAACTGGTCTTGCCCATATCTTTCAGGACGTGCTGAGTAGCGTTCGATACCTAGCAGACGTCGGGAGAGCAGGGCGCGCGAGCGGTCCCCAGGCCCGCGCACG